>DATFGQ010000038.1:0-6468 GCA_035249305.1 Blastocatellia bacterium
CGTGCAGCGCGTAATGCGGCAGAAGCGCCTCTCCATAAAAGACGTGCAGCAACGAGCAGGCGGCCGTCAGAAGATCGCCGCCTCCTACATCAGCCGCATCACATCGGCCAAGGTCACCAACCTCTCCGTAGACAAGCTGCTGGTGCTGGCCCAGGGCCTGGGCGTGGACCCGTTCGAGCTCTTCTCGGCCGCCTCCGGGCTACCGCAGGGAGGGGCCGACGAATGGGCGTCTGAGGCCATAGGTGCAGGCGAGCTGATAGACGCTATGCAGCAGGCCGTAGGCAACCCCGCCTCGCTTGAGGTGCTAAGGAGGTGGCTGAGGCTCGGGCCTGAGCGCCAGGCTGCTGTGTTGGACTGGGTAAGATTCCTCTCCGAAGAGGAGAGGGCCGACAAGCAGAAGCGCAAGAGGCATTAGTCCTTATCTGGCTCTGCGAGGACGCTCTCGATATAGTCTAAAATCTTACGTAGTTTCTTGTCGCTGACGCCTTCCTGGGCCGTCAAGCTCATGATCTTGACGACCACATCCTTCTCGTCTTCTTCGGGGAGCTGGTCGTCGTCGTTCGATTTCTTTACCATCTTATTTTACCGCTCTGTGTAATCTATTATACGCTCCGGCCTGTTTGTTCTGAAGCTATGCCAGGGCCTGCCCGCAAGCAGGCGCTGTAGGTTTTCCGGCTTGGTCTCTTGGCCAAAAGATACGACGGATTACGCTCGAATTCTACATGATAAGAGGGTCGATGCAAACCTGTAAATCAGGGCGCGGGCTGCGGGCTGCGGGCGGCCGTTTGCGCTGTCAATGTCGGTAGCTCTCTGCTAAACTTTATTCAGGCATGCGACAGAGAGCTTCCAGCCCGGCCTTAGCCACAGGGCGTGCCAGTTAATAAAATTCGGAGGAGTTTATGAAGTTATTTACGCTGATGCGGCTAGCGGCAATCGCTATACTTGTCGCCGCGCTTTTAGCCCCGGCCGTCGTCCCGGACTCGATTGTCGCGGCGCAGAGCGGGCGGCAGCCCCCCAAAAAGAAGGTCGAGAAGAAGACCGACGAGAAGCCCGCCGACCAGAAGCCCGCCGACCAGAAGGCGAAGCCAGCGCAAGAGCCCGTCGAGTCGCTTCCGCCGATCCCCCGCGATCTGAAAGACGAGCCGCCCATCAAGATATCGACGCAGGTCGTAAACGTCGAGGTGAGCGTAATCGATAAGAAGTCGGGCAGGCTGCTGCCTAACCTTACGCAGAAGAACTTCACCATCTACGAGGACAACGTCAAGCAGGAGATAACCAACTTCCGCTCGGGCGAAGGCCCTATGACGGTGGTGCTTTTGATCGACAACGGATTTCAGAACCGCTATTGGAAAGGCTACTTCGACCCGACCTTCACTTACGAGATATTCGCTTCGGCCGCGACCTTCGTCCAGGGCTTCGTCAAGCCCGAGGACTTCGTCGCCGTCGTGACGTTCAGCATGAAGCCGAAAGTCGTTCAGGACTTCACGGGCGACAGCCAGCGGTTGTCGTCGGCGATACTGGCGGCCTACCGCGACACGCTCAACTTCAGCGAGTCGAACATCTACGACGCGCTGTCGTTCGCGCTGCTGGGCGGCAAAGCCATACAGCTTTATGCCGAGGACACGGGGCCGGCCGACTACACGGGCCTGCAAGAGATCGAAGGGCACACGGCCGTAATATTGATCACGACCGGCATAGACACGTTCAGCCGAATAACTTTCGATAAGGCGCTGAAGATCGTATCGAAGGCGGGCGTGCCGATCTTCACCGTGGGCGTGGGCAACCTCTACTTTAAGAAGTATGAGCACAAGTTCCCGCCCGAGTTGCGGCTGACCTACCTGCAAGCCTTCAACCAACTCAACGCGTTCGCCGAGCGGACGGGCGGGAGCTACTTCGCCATGACGTTCGAGAGCGAGATACCCGGCATCATGCGGAGCATCGAGGCGCTGCTGCGCAACCAGTACAGCCTCGGCTACGTTCCCACGAACACGCGCCGCGAAGGCAAAGAGCGCAAGATTAAGCTTGAGGTCGACGTAGACGGCGACGGCCAGGCCGATAACAAGAAGTACGAAGTGCGCTACCGCCAGCGCTACATCGAGCCCGACGATAACCCTAACCCTAAGAAATAGTCCTCGGTCGATGGTCGGCAGTCGATCATCGTCACGTGATCGACTGCCGACCATCGACGGCTTACCCCTGACAGGATGGTCGATTCCGAAACCCTAAATCAAGACGCGGAGCTTGAAGCGATATTCAACGACGCGCTGAAGGCCGTAGTCAGGCGGCAGCCGCTGCCTCGGGTCGAGGCTCGCTTCTACCCTTACGCGGGTCTCTCTTCGACGATCAGGCTGAGGGGCGGGAGAGTCTACGCGCGAGTGTCGGACGTGCTCGCCAGCTCGCCGCCCGAAGTCCTCCACGCGCTTGCTTCGATACTTGTAGGCAAGCTCTACCGCGTCAAACCTTCGAAAGAGCACGAGCGCATCTACCGGCAGTACGCTTCGCTCCCCATCGTGCTCGACGCTTCAGAGGCGGCGCGGCGGCGGCGCGGGTACAAGCGAATTACCTCGCCGCGCGGGAAGGTCTACGACCTGGAAGTGATCTTCGACGGTCTCAACGCGCGCTACTTCGACTCCTCGCTCGCCCGGCCGCAGCTCTCCTGGAGCCGAACGAGGACCCGCCGCGTGCTCGGCCATCACGACCACGTGCACGGCGCTATCATAATAAGCCGCACGCTCGACAGCCCGCGCATACCGCGCCTCGTGGTCGACTACGTGATGTATCACGAGATGCTCCATGTGGCGCACCCGCCCAGAGTCGTCGCGGGGCGCACCATCTATCACGGCCCCCAATTCCGCGCCGACGAACGCCGCTTTGAAGGGCTTGACGAGGCGCTCCGGCGGCTCGACGAGATAGCCGCTCCCGCGCGCAGAAGGCGGCGTCGGCCCCGCCCGCGATAACGCGAGCCGGAATTAACAGGATCGCAATAAGATTGTAAGGTTTTCAGCTTGCGCTCGCTCGCCCGTGTTGGTATACTCGCCTCCCTATACTATAAGGAGTAAAGCAGTTAATCATTGATAATGCCTGAGGCAGCCACCCGCGCCAGTGCAGTGAAACAACCTTGATTATGAGATCGAGTTCGCTTCGCGGTTGAAAAAAGATGTAGCTTTTTGAGTAACCGATTACTAGAATGCTATCAATTCATTAATGTTCGCAGGATTACCGTTGACCTGTTTCCCCTCAGGTGAGTTTACCCTGAAGGTAAGCTTTACTTAGTTTCTCGGCCCTCTCACGGCCATCAAGCAGGCAGTACCAGCCGTGGGGTTCAAACGAATTGAGGTTTATAGAAGATGGTCCGTTTGTCGTTTACGGCGTGCGCTGCTCTCTTGCTCTTTATCGCCTCTAACGGTTTCGCACAGACTCACTCGCATAGCGCCGTCCGGGCGGACCGCTCGCCGACGGCATGGATGAGCGGCTACACGCTGGTACTCGTCGACGCGGATTCGAAAGAGGAGCTCGCCCAGGCCCGCGACTTCATCGTCGAGCAGGGAGGCACGGTCGCAGTCGTCGTCCCCCCGCGCGCGATACTCGGGTGGATAACTCCCGAAGTGGGTTCGAAGATCATAGGCCGTCACCGCATACGCTCGATCCACCGCTCGGCCGTAGACGCTGCCTCCGTAGGCTTCAACGACCGCGAGACGCAGATAGCCATAGGCGTGTTCAACGACGTGGCGACGGGCCGCCGCGCGCGCCAGCTCAGAAGCGAGATGAGGCGCACAGAGACGCCCGACCTCGCCGGCCGCCCGCCCATGTATGACTGCGCGCTGCCGCGCCCCGAGATGAGCAGGGACGACCTAGTCCGCAACCTCCGCGCGATGGGCGCTATAGACTCTCTCAACAAATTAAACGCCGCCATCACACCGAACTATTTCAGCAACAGCGACACGATGGACGGCACGGTCGCGGTCGCAGTCTTTCTGATCGAGAGCAACGGCGCCATAGACCCCAACGTCTACAACTGGAGCCAGGCCGATCAGACGATCGCCATCTCGAAGGTCATAGACGGGTTGAACTGGTGGGTCGATCAGTCGAGGGCCTTCGGGCTCGCCCGCCCGCTCCAGTTCACGGTCGTGCCTCATATGGCGGACAACCCCGCATGCCAGCAGCCCTACGAGCCGGTGCTCAGACCGGGCACGGACGCCATAGGCTGGATCAGCCGCATAATGACCAACCTCGGCATGACGTCGACCGACCCGTTCGTAAACGTGGCGACATACAACCGCATAGTCAGGGATCAGAACCAGGCCGACTGGGGGTTCTCGATCTTCATCGGTTATAACCCGCCGCCGGCGCGCTCCTCTTTCACCGACGGCCGCGCGTCGTGGGCTTACCTCGGCGGCCCGCTCACGAACATACTCTTCCGCAGCTACGGCTGGCCCTTGAACCAGATCGTCAGCCACGAGACGGGTCACATTTTTTATTCATGCGACGAGTACTCTCAGCCTGGGTTCCAGACCTGTAGCTGTTCCTGCTCGCCCGAAGTCCGCCCGCAGGCCGCAAACGGCAACTGCGAAGAGTCTAGCTGCAACCGCAACTCGACGCCCTGCATGATGCGCGTAAACGAGTTCGCGCTCTGCCAGTACACCGTCGCGCAGATAGGGTGGACGGCCCGCGTGCCCGACCCCATACCGACGGCGCCCGCGGGGCTGGTGGCGAGCGCGGGCGGCCCCACGCAGGTCAACCTGACGTGGCAGGACACCTCGACTACGGAATCTGGTTTTCAGATAGAGCGGCGGGGAGGGTCGAGCGCAGAGTTCAATCAGGTCGGCGTCGTGGGGGTCAACCTGACTACCTTCCGCGACGCGAGCGTGCTGGCCAACACGGCTTATGAATACCGCGTGCGCGCCTTCAACAGCACGGGCGCGTCGAGTTACTCACAGGTCGCAAGCGTCACGACGCCCGCGACGCCTGTGGCCTTGTCGATCACCACGCAGGACATGCCCGACGCGACAGTCAACGTGCCCTACAGCCGCACGCTGAGCGCGAGCGGCGGCAAGCCCGATTACACCTGGCTGGTTGAAAGCGGCAGCCTGCCGGCGGGCCTCTCGCTGTCACAGACAGGGACCATCTCAGGCACGCCGACCGCGGCGGCTACGGCTAACTTCGTAGCGCGCGTCACGGACGCCGATGGTACGCGGGCTACGCGGGGATTGACGGTCGTCGTCAAGCCGGCCGTGCCGCTGACGATCACTACGAGAGAGCTCCCCAGAGGCTCCGTAGGCACTAGCTACAGCCAGAACCTTGGAGCTTCGGGCGGGCAGACCCCTTACACATGGACGATGGTGTCGGGCAATCTCCCCGAAGGGCTGACGCTCAACCCAGCGGGCATCATCGCCGGCACGCCCGAGCGCGCCGGCACGACGAGCTTCAGCCTGAAGCTGACCGACTCGGTTGGCGCGAGCGTAAACGCGACGCTGTCGATCTTAATCAACCCGCCGATCACCGTGCTCGCCCTCAACACGGAATCTCTGCCCGACGGAGTGCTGGGGCAGGACTATTCTCAGGCGCTGCGCGCCACGGGCGGCAACACGCCATACCGATGGGAGATCGTGCGGGGCAGGCTGCCCGACGGGCTACAGATGACCGAAGCCGGCGTCATAGAGGGGAAACCTACGGCCGTCGGCGAGCAGGAGTTCGAGATCAGGATATCCGACCAGACGGGCCAGTCGCTGAGCCGCGAGCTTTCCATAGAGATAGACCCCGCGCCCGAGCTCGTCATACTCAGCCAGTCGCCGCTCCAGCTTGCGGCAGTCGGAGTCCCTTACAGGGTTCAGCTTCAGGCCGCGTCGGGCGCAGAGCCTTACAAGTGGCTCAAGAAGAAGAAAAAGAAATTCGGGAATTTCCCCGACGGGATCACGCTCTCTTCGGATGGCGTGCTGTCGGGCACGCCCGGCGTGCAGGGCACGTTCAACTTCACGATCCGGGTGACAGACGCGGCGGGCAAGGCCGCCAACAAGCCTTTCGTCATAGAGGTGGGGCCGCCGCCGCCGCCGCTTGCGATCACGACCGAATCGCTGCCCAACGCCACTCAGGGCCTGCCTTACAACGCCAGGCTACAGGGCGGCGGAGGTGTCGGCCCTTACTCGTGGTCTATCGATTCGGGCGTGCTGCCCGACGGGCTCGCGATGAGCGCGGATGGCGTCATAACCGGGCGCGCGAACGCCACCGGCGCGACGACGTTCACCGTGCGGCTGAAAGATTCGCTCGGCACTTCGAGCATCAAACAGCTCTTCATAATCGTAGTGCCGCCGCCGCCGCCGCTCGTCATACAGACCGTACAACTGCCCGAGACATCGGCCGAGCGGCCTTACTCGCAGACGCTCGCGGCGACGGGCGGCGTGCCGCCTTACACCTGGTCGATTGCCAGCGGGAACCTGGGGACAGGGTTGAATCTATCGGCCGACGGCACTA
>DATFGQ010000039.1:0-117011 GCA_035249305.1 Blastocatellia bacterium
ATCAGTAACGGTTTTTTGCCGGAAAGCAGGATCAGCAACAATGCGCATCAGTGAACTTTCTGTAGCAGCCGCTCGCGGTGACTTCAAGATTACTGACTGCACCCCTGTCCTCGGACCTTTAGGGCTCGCGAGAGGGAGAAAGCGCCGCAAAACGGTCGACACAGTCTGACCAAGTCCTTGAGCATTAGACACGATAAACTCATAAATATCGTCATCAATTTCCACGGTTTTTGACATAACCTATTTCACCCCTTTAATCAATGTAACCGCTTAAATATATTAAAACAGTTAATCAATACTGTCAAGAAATTTTCCTAAGGCTCTCACTGTGACATCAGGTTACTATGAGAATCATTATCTGAGGTTGATCTGTTAATGGGAAACAAGCGAAGTTGCGGTTTATATCGAGCCTAACATGGTTCGCTACTAATTGATAAACTATAAGGTGGGGTGGGACGCTGAACCGAAAGGAGAACGTATGGCGGCAAATAATATTGAGAAGTATAAAGACCTGTTCGATAAGAAAGCCTTCGCGCACCTGGCCACCGTCAACGACGACGGCTCGCCGCAGGTGACGCCCGTATGGGTCGACTACGACGGCACTCACGTCCTGGTGAACTCGGCGCGCGGGCGGCGGAAAGATAAGAACATGGAGCGCAACCCCGCCGTCTCGCTATCGATCCAGGACCCGGACAATCCTTACCGCTACCTGGAAGTGCGCGGCCGCGTCGACGAAATCACCGAAGAAGGCGCGGACGAGCACATAGATAAGATGGCCAAGAAGTACATGGGCGTCGATAGGTATCCCGGTCGACAGCCGGGCGAGCGGCGCGTGTTGTACAAGATCAAGCCCGAGCGCACGAGCCAGATGGGCTGATAGGAGATCCTAGACATCTCACCGCGGAGACGCAGGGATCACAGAGATCATGCAGGGCAGAATTGATTTCTCTCTGCGCCGCCGCGTGCGAAGCACATCATCGGCCATCCTGTGTCCTTTGCGTCTCCGCGGTGAATCTTTGTCGCGCTCAGAGCGTCTCCTTCTTCATAACGATCTTGCCGTCTTCAAAGACCGGCCGCTCGATCCCCCAGCTCCAATATTTTTCAGGCGTAATCCGCAGGTAAGCGCCTTCGCCTAACGGCCCGGTTCTATCAACGATCTCGGCGCTGCCGTGAATCTTGATGCCGCGCGGACGCCAGGGCGAGACATCCTCCAGATCGTCGAAGACAAGGGCTACCTTCTTATTCCCGCCTAACACGTTCCTGTACTTCAAGGTTGTAGTCATCTTAATCCCGCCGACGTAAAAGTACTGGCCGTCGAACTCGAAGCTCACGGGCGCCACGTCGGGCTGACCGTCGGCCGAAACGGTCGCGATCCTTGTCAGCCTCTGCGATTTCAGGTAATCGACCTCTTTGTCGGAAAACATACCCCTCCTTTCACCGGGCATTGATTTACTCTTCGTCTCAATAAAACAAACCTGCGGCCAAAATGACAAGGACGCCCGCACCGTTTCGTTCGGCGCGGGCGTCCTCGATCTCGAATCTGAAGCCGTATGCTAACGGCCGTTTTGAGGAACGAGTCTGTAGACTGTGCCTTTGTAAACGAAGATGGCGCGCTCGCCTTCGCCAAAGCCCATCAGGTAGAGCTTCAACCCGCTGCGCTTCGTAAGAAGCTCCTTATAAATGTCGCTGTCTCGCTCGACAGTCACCACGGGCAGCTCTCTGTTAGGGTTGTAGTCCTTATCGATCCAGGTGTCTTTCGAGAACCAGAATTTCTTGCCCCCTACTTTACGCGTCGCCGAGCCGCGCGACGCGAAGGCCGCCCCGCCCGTATTGACTTCGTCCCTCTTCGCCCTCGGCGAAGGCTCGGCCAGCCCTCTGCGATCACCGCTTGCGCGACCGCTTTCCGACGGAGGCGCTACTCCGCTGTCGGATCTGATCGCAGACCGTTCTTCTCTTTCAAGGCCCGGCGCGCCACCTACGACGCCCGGCTTCATCGTGACACTCACAGCCTCTTTATCCGGCTGGCGCAAGCGGCGGGCCTCATCAGGGTCGATCCGCTTGAGCGGGGCGGACGCTTCCGCGGCGGGCGCGGGAGGCGGAGGCGGCGCGGGCTGATCTTTGGCGACAATCTGGTTGTCGCCTTCAGCCGCGCGAGATTGACTAGAGCTTTCGGCCGCGCTCTTATCTTCGACTTTCTCAGTCCGCGGGGGCTCGACTCTGGCCGGGCCTGCCGCACCGCTTGCGGTGGCGTCAGGCGCGACGGGCTGCTGCTTCCCTGCTGCGGTTTCGCCATAGACCGCCGCGGTCTGCTCCGGCTCTCCACCGGCGGAACGCGGGGCGCTCGTCGGGAGCGTGGCCGCGCCGGGCTTCGGATTATCCACAGCGTCTTGTTGAGCCTCTTGTCGAGACAAGCCGGGCGAAGCCTGCCGAGCTTCAGCGCCGCTCGGGCTGGCCGCAACATCGCTGAAAGCATTTTGCTCGGGCGCACGTCGTTCTCCGCTCGACAACAGCAGAGGGATGCTCACGGCCAGCACTATGACGGCGAGCGCGGCCGCAGCCACGCGCGGCATGGCCGGAGTTGTGAACAGGCCTTTGAGCGACGCGAACCGGCCCGGCTCGCGGACCGAACGCGCCGCGAGTGCGGGAGCGACTTCCGCCTCGGCCATGCGCGCCAGCGCGACCACGTTCGAGCGGCACGGGTGACACTCTGCAAGGTGTCGCTCGTAGCCCGCGCGCTCCGCCGAAGTCAGGCTGCGCTCGATGTATGCGTTTGCTAAATCGGGATCAAACTCTCGGCAATCCAAATCCGGGCCGCCCCGCCCTCTCGTGTTCGCTCGGAGCAGGTTGTCAATCACCCGATCTTCATTTTTCCCAAACATCTTCATCCTTCAGGGTCTTCTCCTCAAAAAAGAACGTTTTAGCGCGCTCCTCTTGCGCTTTTTTTCACTCAGCGGGGTGCGACCGCGCCCCCCGCGTTCTTGGTCGTCCGGTCGCGCTCACGGTCGCGCGACGCGGAGCTGTAAAGGTACTCGCGCACGTTAGCATTCATTTCCTCGGCCGCCAGCTCGATAGCTTCGCTGACCTCGCGGCGGTTGAATTTGTGGTCGCGCGTGAGGCTCTTCTCTACGAGCTTGCGTATGCGCTTCTGAACCTTTGTGAGCCAGCGGCTGATCGTGGCTTCGTGGACGTGAAAAAGCTGCCCTATCTCGCGCAGCGTCATCTCGTCGTAATAGTAATAAGCCAAAAGCAGCCGCTCGCGCCCTTCGAGCTCGCCTATGGCCTGGCGCAACGCGTCGGCCACTCCCGCGCGGTAACGCTGACGGACGAACTCTATCTCGCTTGATCCTATGTTCGGCTGCGGCTCCGTAGCGCGCGCCAACCGGTCCATGTCTTCCGCCTCTTCGGTCTGGACGAAGCGGCTCGTCTGGCGGTGCAGGTCGGCCGAGAGCTGGAAGACTACCGCGCGCAGCCACCCGCGCAACGAGCCCCGGCCTGAGTAGAAAGAGAACTTGCTGACGCGCGCCCCGCCCGACTCCCTCAACCCGTAGAGCTCCGCGAATGTCGAGTCGGCCAACTGCTCGGCCGCGCCCGCATCCTGCGTCATCGTGCGCGCGATGTTGACCAGGTAGCTGCGGTAATCGCGGAAGAAGTCTTCCCAGGCGGCCTCGTCTCCCTTGGCGCAGGCGGTCGCCAAACAGAGGTCTTCGATGTTTACGGACGTGAGGAACTCTTCGACGGCCTTGCGTGCGGCGGGCGCGGGGCCGGGGTTGCCGGTCGTCTGATCGATTACATCGGATAAGTACTTCTTCGCAGACGAATGAATCGCCGCCGTCATCTCGTCGTCCGTGACGTTGTAACGGCGCTCGATGCCGGCCAGGGCCTGGCCTATCTCTTTGTTAAAGGCTTTTCGGAACTCTTCAACAGTCATCGATGACTCCGGGCGCTCGTCACGGGCTAACGCGCTCTGAGTAGAAACAGATAATCGAGGCGACACTTATGCTACCACAAAACCCTGCGCTTTGCCTGTGAATAAACGAAGAACTAACTGGCCCGTATTCGATGATACCTGGCTTCGATAAGCATGTAGAAGCCATACGCGATCAACCCCGCCGCCACAACGCCGAGGAGAGTCTTGCCCAGGCGTTGCGCGGCCTTATATCACCGGGCTAGAATGCACAGTCCTAATGTTCAAGAAAGTACTCGTACTATCGGCGTCGGCCGGCGCGGGCCACATCCGCGCCGCCCAGGCCGTCGAGCGCGCATTCATCGAGACGGGCGCGGCCGAAGAAGTTCGCCACGTCGACACGCTCGAATACACAACCAAGCTCTTCCGCAGCCTCTATTCGAAGGCCTACATCGAGATGGTCAACAAAGCGCCCGAGGTGCTCGGCTGGCTTTACGACCAGCTCGACAAGCCGTGGAAGAACGAGCGCCGGCGGCTCGCTTTCGACAAGCTCAACACGCGCCCCTTCGTCCGCATGCTCAAAGAGTACCGGCCCGACATAACCGTCTGCACACACTTTCTCCCGTCGGAGATCATCTCCTGGCTCAAGGCGAAAGAGCGCCTCGCGACGCGCCAGGCCATAGTCGTCACGGACTTCGACGTTCATGCCATGTGGCTGTGCCATTATTACGAGCATTACTTCGTGGCCCTGGACGAGACGCGCCTTCACCTGGAAAAACTTGGGATCGCGGCGGGCAAGATCACGGTGTCGGGCATACCCATAGACCCCGTCTTCACGCGGCCCGTGGATAAGCGCGAGATGCGCGACAAGCACGCGCTCGAACAGGACCGGACGACGCTCTTGGTTTCGGCCGGCGGCTTCGGCGTGGGCTCGATCAAGCACCTGCTCATCTCCCTCTTAGAGATGCGCCACCCCGCGCAGGTCATCGCCATCTGCGGACGCAACGAAGAGATGAGAGACGAAGTCGCGCGACTGGCCGGCGGCATCCCGTCAGACGCCAACGTCACGGTCAAGGTGGTGGGCTTCACAAAAGAGATACACGAATACATGGCCGCTTCCGACATCCTGCTGGGCAAGCCCGGCGGCCTGACCACCTCCGAAGCCCTCGCCATGAACCTCGCCTTCGTCATAGTCAATCCGATCCCCGGACAGGAAGAGCGCAACTCCGACCACCTGCTCGAAGAGGGCGTGGCGATCCGCTGTAACAACCTGCCCACGCTCGCCTACAAGATCGACCGCCTGCTCGACGACCCCTCGCGGCTCGCGCGCATGCGAGACAACGCCGCGCGGTTGGCCAGGCCCCGCGCCGCCTTCGACATCGTCGAACGCCTGCTCGCGCTCAAAACCCGCTGAATGCCACTTGACAGAATTTAGATTTAGAATTATTCTAATTATTGAATATGACGGTATGGAAAAAAGCTTCAGCAAAGGGGCGGGCGGGCGCACAGCCCGCGCTGACGCGCCAGCGGGCGGTCGTGCTTGACGTGGTGCGCGCAAGCGAGCGTCACATGACGGCGAGTGAGGTCTATGACGCCGCGCGAAAGCTCTTGCCGACGATCAGCCAGGCGACGGTCTACAACTCTCTCAGGTACCTGAAAGACGAGGGCCTGTTGAGCGAGATCACATTCGGGAACGCCGCCAGCCGCTACGACCGCGAGACCGACCGGCATGACCACGCCATCTGCTCCGCCTGCGGGAAGCTCGTCGACTTAGACCTCCCGCAGACGGTCGAGCTTATGCGCGTGGCGGCCCGCCATTCGCGCTTCAAGCCTGAATCGATCCACCTTACGCTTGTGGGCCTATGTCCAGATTGCCGTCCGGATTAATTCTATTCGACTAGAAGTTCAGATTAAATTTAGGAGGAAGTATGTCATCAGCAGCTTCAGCAGTTGAGAGGGCGCAGGTAGGCCAGCCGGCGCCGGATTTTGATATGGCCTCGACCAAGAACATAGAGAAGCTTAACGAGACGATCAAGATGTCGGATTACAGGGGCAAGTGGTTAGTCCTTCTCTTTTATCCGCTCGATTTCACGTTCGTCTGCCCGACCGAGCTCACGACCTTCTCAGACCGATACGACGATTTCGAAGGCATAGGGGCCGACGTCGTCGGCGTCTCTACGGATTCCGTCTACTCGCACAGGGCATGGCTTAACACCTCGCGCGACAAGGGCGGAGTGGAAGGTTTGCGCTACCCGCTCGCCTCTGACGTGACCAAGTCGGTTTCGCGCGACTACGGCGTGCTGATCGAAGACAAGGGCGTTGCACTTCGCGGGCTGTTCGTAATCGACCCGGAAGGGATACTGCGCTACAAGGTAGTTCACGACCTCAACGTCGGCCGCTCGGCCGAAGAGACGCTGCGCGTGATCCAGGCCCTGCAAACGGGCGGGCTGTGCGGCGCGGAGTGGAGACCGGGTCAGGAGACCCTCAAGGGTTAACTCGTGACTAGTGAACCGTGACAGGCGATGAATTTGAGATTTGAGATTTGAAATCTCAAATCTCTCGTCACGGTTCACGTTCTTCTAAGGTGAGAATCATGCCAAGGATAGGGACAGAGATGCCTTCGCTTGAAGGCGCTACGGAATGGGTCAACTCGACGGCGGAAGAGGCGACCGGGTCGGCGAAGGGCCGGCCTACGCTGATACATTTCTGGTCGGTCAGTTGCGGCATCTGCAAAGAGAACATGCCGCGCGTCTCCGAATGGCGCGACAAGTATAAAGACGAGGGGCTGCGCGTCATAGCCGTTCACATGCCGCGCTACCCGGCGGACCAGGATATGGCAGCCGTCCGCGAAGCGATCGATAAGTTCAACATCACCGAGGCGTGCGCGATCGACAACGAGCATAAGCTGCGCGACGCCTTTCAAAACGAACATGGCTACGTGCCGGCTTATTACCTATTCGACGCCGAAGGCAAGCTCCGCAGTTTCGCCGCGGGCGAGCGAGGGCTCGACCTGATGTTTTCGGCAATGAATCGCACGCTCGCTGCGGCCAAAGGCTAAGAGTTGAGTCCTGAGTACAAGCTCCGAAGGAGCGATATTCAATAGCCCGGCGCATCGCGCCGGGTCATGCGTCATACAACGACAAGCCCTGAAAGGGCGGTATAAGTATCGCGCCCTTTCAGGGCTTGTCATTACTATCAATCCATTTCCAGGGGCGGTGCCCCTGGCTATTGAATCTAGCCCTTTCAGGGCTTTTTTCACACTTCTCTTACACCCTTTCAGCACTCAGAGAATGAGCATTGCGTCGCCGTAACTGTAGAACCTGTATCCCCGCTCGACCGCATGGCCGTAGGCGCGGAGAATCAGATCGCGCCCGGCCAGAGCCGCCACCAGCATCAGAAGCGACGAGCGCGGCAAGTGGAAGTTCGTGACCAGCCCACCCACCACGCGAAACTCAAACCCAGGATAGATGAACAGGTCTGTAGCCCGCGCGCCGGGGGTTATCTCTCCGTGCGCATACGCGGATTCGAGGGCGCGCGTGGTAGTCGTGCCCACAGCGATTATGCGCCGCCGCTCTTTGAGAGCGCGGTTCAGCGTGTCGGCGGCAGCTTCGCTTATCGAGTAGCTTTCAGGCTCTACGCGGTGGTCTTCGACGCGCTCGACCCTGACCGGCTGGAAAGTGCCGTAGCCGACGTGAAGCGTGATCTCTACCACCTCGACGCCGCGCTCGCGCAAGCGGTCGAACAGTTCAGGCGTGAAGTGCAGCCCGGCCGTCGGCGCAGCCACCGCGCCGCGCTCGCGCGCGTAGACGGTCTGGTACCGTTCCTGGTCAAGACGGTCTTCATCGTCGCGCTTGATGTAAGGCGGCAGCGGCGTGCGGCCTATGCGGTCTATTATCTCGTCGAAGCTGCCGGCGGTTTCGAACCTGACGACGCGGCGGCCCATCTCCCGCCACTCGATCACCTCCGCAGTAAGCCTGCCGCGCGCAAACTCGACGCGCGCGCCTTTGAGCATAGACTTTCCAGGACGCACGAGCGCTTCCCAGACGAGCGGCTCGATCTGGCGCACGAGAAATATCTCTACCCGGCCGCCCGCCACCTGCTCGCCCCGCGCCGTCACGCGAAGCCTGCGGCCGATCAGCCGCGCCGGGAAGACTCGCGTATTGTTAAGTACAATCGTGTCGCCCGCGGCGAGAAAGCCGGGCAGTTGATCGAAGACTGAATCGGTCAGCGCGCCGCTCGATCTGTCAAGGATGAGAAGCCGCGAGCGGTCGCGGCGGAGGGCGGGCTCTTGTGCTATCAGCCGTTCGGGCAGGTCGTAATCGAATTCAGATACAAGCATCATCTCTCATCTCAAATTTGAAATACCAAATCTGAGATTATTCTTTAGCCGCTTCCGGCTTCTCTTCCCCGAGCGGCGCGCCGAGCAGCAATTCCCCCACGGCCGTCGGCAGGTCGCCCGTCTTGTAATCAGGTTTCTTATAAAGGTGGTCGCGGTGGAGCAGCGCCGTGAATTGCGCGCCGTACAACATGATCACGCTCGACATGTATATCCATGACAGCAGCGCCACGGCCGCGCCTATCGAACCGTACAACAGGTCGTAGTGGAAAAACGGGAGCAGCGCCGTGAATCCGAACTTCGCGGCCTCCCATAAAACGCCGGCCAGTATGGCTCCGGGGAGCGCTTCCATCAGAGGCACTTTCGTGTTGGGGAGAAACTTGTACAGTACGGTAAAGAGGACTACGGTGAGTGCGACGCTCACCAGGACGAAGACGGCCTGCCAGGCAAAGCCGCTGAGCGCCGTCAAGTCTTCCCCCAGCCTCACGGGGAATTTATCGGCCACCGTCCTCAGCGCCGACACGAAGGCCGACACGAGCGCCGACGCGCCGAGCAGCAACCAGACCAGACCCATCACGGCTATGTTCACGCCGCGGCCGTGCAGAAAGGCGCGCGGGTACGTCCCCCAGATGCGGTTGAGCGCCTTCTCTATGACCGTGAACATCCACGACGCCGCCCACAGTATCACCATCACGCAGCTTATGATCACGCTCGTCGATATGTTAGAGATCGATTCGAGGTTCTTGCGGATGAATACCTGCGCGCCGGGCAGGAACGCCAGCACCGGCCCGATGATGTACTTATCGACGGTCTCAGGGTCGAGCATACGGTTGCCGATCGTGAGCAGTATTATCAGCGTCGGGAATAGCACGAGCATCGAGAAGTAGGAGATGGCCGCGGCGGCGGTCGTAAGGTCGTTGTCCATGAATGCGACAAAGCTGCGCGTCAGTATCTTGGGCCTGTGCGATTTACCTGGCATATGTGCAATGTAAATTCTAAGCGTTTATAGAGCGGGCAGACAAACCCGTTTCGTTCTGATAAATTCATCGCGTGCGGAAGACCTCATGGCCAATTACGACATAGCGATCATCGGCGGCGGCATAATGGGCGCGGCGGCCGCTTGCGAGATGGCGCGTGGCGGGGCGCGCGTCGCGCTCATAGATCAAGCGCGCCTGCCCAACCCGCGCGGCGCGTCCGTAGACCATTCGAAGGTCTTTCGATACGCTTACCCCGATCCCTTCTACGCCGCTCTGGCCGCAGACGCGTTAAAGCTCTGGCGCGAGGCCGAGCGGGATACCGAAACCGAGATGATAACTCAAACGGGGTTGCTGATGATCGGCAGCCGCAACAATCAAACGGGCTATCAGGAGACGCTCGACTCTTACAACGCGCTCCGCTCGGTCGGCCTGGAAGCCGAGATGATGACGGGCGACGAAGCGGCGCGGCTCTTCCCCCAGTTCAACGCCGGCGCGATAGAGTACGGCGTGCTCGACCCGAGCGGCGCGCTCTTGCATGCCGAAAGAGCGGTCGCGGCTCTGATCGATCTGGCGCGACGCCGCGGCGCGAGCGTGATCGAAGACATGCGCGTGGCCGAGATCAATAACCGAGACGGCGTCACACGGCTATTGTCGGAGACCGGCGAGGTGATCGATTGCGGCCGCGCGATGGTGGCTTCCGGCCCGTGGACGAGAAATCTGCTTCCCGAGATCAACAGCCTGCTCAGGACAACACGGCAGGAGGTCTTCTACTTCGAGCCCGTCGCGGCGCAGGGCTTTCGCGTAGGAGAGTTCCCGATATTCTTTGTGACCGACACGGGCTTTTACGGCTTCCCGATCCATCACGCGGGCGCGATGAAGATCGCAAACCATGATAAAGGCGTCCCCATCAATCCGTATGAAGTACCGCAGAGCGTGAGCCCCGAAGCGGTGAGCGAGTGTCGAGCCTTCTTCTCGCAGTTCATACCGGCGCTCGCCGACGCGCGGATCAAAGAGACACGCGTTTGCATATACAACAACACGCCCGACGACGATTTCATAATCGACTGGCACCCCGAGCTTGAAGGCGTCTTGATAGTGACGGGGTTTTCAGGCCATGGGTTTAAGTTCGGCCCGCTCATAGGGCGCATCGCGGCCGAGCTTCTGCTCTCGGGTAGCACTTCTTACAACACAGAGCGCTTCAGACTTTCGAGATTCGTATGAAGATGACGACTCTATACGGCGGCGCGGCCGTCATCGAAGCCGTAGACTACACAGAGGTCGAAGGCACGCGCAAGTTCCGCGTCCCCGTGTCGCGCCGGATGGGCGCGCGCGACATCGCTCAAGCGATCAGCGTCTATAGCGCGGGCCGCGCGCCCGCGCAGAGCAACCGCGAAGGCGAAGAGGTGCTTTACGTCGTGCGCGGCAGCGGCGCTTGCCACATCGACGGGCAGAGGTACGAGCTTGAGCCCGGCACAGGCGTCTTCATCCCGCCCGGAAGCGTTTATCAGATCGATAATACTTCAGACAGTGAGCTTGAGATAGTCAGCGTCTGTTGCCCTGAAGAGACGGGTGACGCGCCGGCCGTGAGTCCAAAGCATATCGTTAGAGAGCGCGACCAGAAGTCTATAGCGACGGGCGACCGAACGTTCAAGCTGCTTATCAACCAGGACGCCGGCTGCCTTCGCGTGACGCAGTTCATCGGCGTGATCCCGCCGGGCCGCGCCCCCATGCATCATCACACTTACGAAGAGGCTATTTACATAATCGAAGGCGCGGGCCGGTTATGGACCGAGCAGGGCAGCGCGGATTTCAGGCCGGGCGCGAGCATCTATCTCCCGCGCGGGGTGGCGCACTCGCTTGAGAACACGGGCGAGACGAACATACGGCTGCTGGGGGTCTTCCACCCCTCGGGCAGCCCCGCCGCAAGGTACTAGGTATTTGAGATTTGAAATCTCAAATTTGAAATCTTACTTCTTCTTCGGCGATCGCCAGGAGAGGGCCGCGGCCAGAGGTCGGGCTTCCGGGGGTATCGGGATCTTCCCCTCGAACAGGATCTCTCGCGCGTCCATCTCTTTGCCGTAGAAATCGCGGTTGTCGTCTTTGTCCTGCTTGACGACCGCGCCGTTGAGCGTCACCCCCGCGAACAACCCCTTGGCCCGCGAGTAGGTCAGTATCTGCGCGTCCATGCGTATGTTCGTTTCGGCCGACGCCTGGCGACCGACCGGGCCCGCCGCGGCCGACGCGTCTGCGCCCACGGTGAATTTGTCGCCGACCAGCTTCTCCATGCCCTCGCGATTCATGACGAGCATCACGACGTCGATCTGCTGAAAGCCTATCTGTAGACCGATGCTGCCGCCTTCGACGGTCAAGAACGAAGGCGCGGTCCAGTTGCGGTCCTGCTTGCGGCACATGACGACGCCCTTGCCGTAGCGCCCGCCTATCCCAAGGCCGCCCTTCTTCAGACCCGGCACTATGGCGACGCACTCGGCCTTGTCGAGCAGGTCCGTGGGGATGCCTTTTTCGGGTATGCGCATTATCTCTTTGAATACTTCCGTAGCGCGGTTAAGCCGCTTCACTTCATCCGCTTTGCCTTCCCTGCCGGCGGCTGTCGAAGCGACTAGAAGCAGCAAAGACAGTGATGTTAGAAAGAGTTTCACAGCTCACACCTCCATTCGACGGACTTCACGTTCGAAGATATAGCCCAGAGATTTGTAGACGAGTTTTGCGGTCAGGAAATCGGGGGAGTTATTGCCCGCGACGGGCGCGAGCTCTGTAATATCCAGCCCTACGATGTTGCGCGCGCGCGCCGCCGCGCGGATTATGCCTAATGCGTCGTACCACCCGAGCCCGCCCGGCTCCGGGGTGCCCGTCGTAGGCACGAGGCTCGGGTCAAGCCCGTCGATATCTATCGTCAGGTAGACGTTCTCCGTAAGATGCGATACCGCGTCTTCGTGCCAGTCCGTGCGGCCGACGACATCCTTGGCCCAGTAGATCGTCGTGGGCGTTTCGGGCAATCGACGGGCTTCGGCTTCAGAGATCGAGCGTATGCCGACCTGCACGGCGGGGCAGACTTCGACGGCGCGCGCCATGATCGACGCGTGCGAGTGCGGCGTCCCGTCATAGCTCTCGCGAAGATCGGCGTGCGCGTCTATCTGCAAGACCGAGAGATTATTCACGCGGCGGGCGAGCGCGCGTATGACCGGCCCGCTGATCGAGTGCTCGCCCCCGAGCATGACTAGGAACTTGCCGGTGTCTAGCAGTTCGTCGGCGCGGCGCTCGATCCTCTCCATCATCGCCTCGGGCGGGTCCACGGCCTCAAGCTCGTCGAGCGTGTGAATGCCCAGCCGGTAAACCGAACCGCCTATCTCTTCGTCGTACAGCTCCATGTTGCGCGAGGCTTCGATTATCGCGCGGGGACCGTCGGCCGCGCCGTGGCCGTAGCTGACCGTCCCCTCGTAAGGGACGGGCAGGACCACTATTCGGGCGCGCTCGAACTCTGAGTAAGCGGGCTCGGCTATGCCGCCGAAATTGAATGGCAGGTTTTCCGATTCACTCATGACAGGACAGCTCGCTGCGCGCTGCCATTTGAAATTTCAGATTTCAAATTTGAGATTTCAAATGGCAGTTAAGCGAATGTGACGGTCAGGTCGCGCCCGAAGTTGAATTGCGGGCGGCGGCGCTGTTTGAGCGCTTTCGTTCCGGTCTGCGACAGCGCGGTCACCAGTATTGGCATGGCGATCGTCGGGTCGCACAATACCGAGACGGTCTTGGCGTCTTTCGCGATGCGGCCCCAGGTCTGCGCCTCCTCGAAGCTGCGGCCCGAGGTCGCGCTCGACTCGGGAAGCTCCAGCCCTATCTGTATGCCGTACTTGTGGCCGCGGTTGGTCTGTTTGATGATCGAGGCGGTCACCTCCGTCTGGTGCAGGAAGCTCTTGGGCGGGCCGCCGCCGAACAGGACTACGCTCGTGTTGACGGAGCGCGCGATTATCTGCGAAGCCTCGACCATGTCTTGGATGATGTCGAACTGAAACGGGTTCTTGCGGTTTATTCGCGAGGTGGCTATGCCGACGGCTATGGCCGAGTCGGCCACACCAGGGCAGAAGACCGGGACCTTGGCCTTGTAGGCCGAAGTCAGTATCCCGTCTTCGGTCGCTATCTCCGAAAGCTCGCGCCCTAAGAGGTGCAAGAACTCTCGGGTCGAATACGGGCGCGAGTGGTCGACGGTGTTTGCGAAATTGCCCACCCACTCGTCGGCCTCGCGGTAATCGAGCTCGCTGGCCAGCGTGTCGTAGAAGCGGCCGACCTGCGCGTCCTGAAGCTCGGCGTCGGAAACGTCCGAGCCCGCCTGGTAGTGATAACGGCCGAGCGTCTCGTGCACGTCATGAAACAGATTCGCCCCAGTCGCCACCACCACGTCGACGTAATGGTTCTTGATTAGATAAGAGATCAGCCGCCGCATCCCCGCGGCGACCAGCGCGCCCGAAAGCCCCATGAAGATCGTCGAGTTATCCATGAGCATGTCGAGCCAGAGGTTGTGCGAGTCGGCGAGCGTGCGGGCCTGAAACCCCGCCCCCTCCATCTTCGTGAGCAGCCCCGCGACCGAGCGGTCGCGGTCGATCTGTATGGGTCGCGTCGGGGTAGTCAGATACTTAGAGCTTTTCTGTTTCTTCATCATTATTGTGTTTGTCCTTCGCCGGTCGTCCGGTTGCCGGTTGTGAAACAAGAAACGACGGACCACCGACAACTACTCTAGATATGTGTATCTGTTAATGTCGTTCTCGTACTGGCGGATTAATTCGTCCGCCTCTTCCTGCGTCATGGCGCCGGCGTTTATTCGCGCCTTCGTCATGCGCTGAACATTCTCCAGGGCCTGCTGTCGGTCGTAGCGCGCGAAGTTGAGCATGTCGCCCACGCGGCTCCCCTGGACTATCTTCTTTATGTGGTAGCGTCCGTCAGTATCTATTATAACGTGGGCCTCGTGCGGCTGGCCGAAAAGATTGTGGAAGCTCCCCATGACCTCCTGGTAGGCGCCCACCAGGAAGATCGCTATGTAGTAGGGCTCGCCCGTGAACGGGTGCAGCTCTAAGACATCCTTCACGTCTTTGAGGTCGACGAACTTGTCTATGTGCCCGTCCGAGTCGCACGTTATGTCGACGAACGTGGCGTAGTCGGTCGGGTGCTCGTTGAGGCGGTGTATCGGCATTATGGGGAACAACTGGCCTATGGCCCAGTGGTCGGGCGCGGAGCGGAAGACCGAAAAGTTGCAGAGGTACTTCGACGCGAGGATCTTTTTGAGGTCGTCGAACTCCTCCTCCTGCACCTTCGCCAACTGCGCGAACTTCGACGCGCGCGCGCAGACCTCCCAGAAGAGCACCTCGCCTTTGGCGCGGTCTTCGAGGCTTATCAGCCCCAGGTTGAACTGCGTGTGAAGCTCGTCCTTGTGGTCGAGCGCGTCGTGATAATACTCGCGGTAGTTTTTCGCGCTGATGTCGTCGAAAAGCGCTTTGAGCTCCACTATCACCTGCGGGTCGTCGTCGGTGACATTTATCTCAGGCCGGTCGTCGGCGAAAGTCTCGATCTCGTCGCGGATCGAGGTGACGAAGACCGCGTGGTAGGCGCTCATTACGCGCCCGGATTCTGTCACGAGGCTCGGCTCGGGCACGTTCTCGTCTTCGCAGACCGACTTGATCGTGTAGATCACGTCGTTGGCGAACTCCTGCGGCGAGTAGTTGACCGACGACTCGAACGTCGTCTTCGACCCGTCGTAATCCACGCCCATGCCGCCGCCTATGTCTAAGAACTCGACCTCGATGTGCATCTGACGGATCTTGGAGTAGACGCGGGCGGCCTCTTTCATCGCCGCCTTGACGCGCTTGATGTCGGTTATCTGCGACCCTATGTGAAAGTGGAGCAGCTTGAGCATGTCGGTCATCTCGTACTCGCGGAGCAGCCGTATGCACTCAAGCATCTCCGACGGCGTGAGCCCGAATTTCGCGGACTCGCCGCCCGAAGAGGCCCACTTCCCGGAGCCCTTCGAGTAGAGCTTCGCGCGTATGCCTATCGACGGCCTTACGCCCGTCTCCTGCGCGCGGCGGATGATCATACGTAGCTCGTTGAGCTTTTCGACGACGATCACGACGCGCTTGCCTATCTGCACCCCTGCGAGCGCGAGGTTGATGAACTGTTCGTCCTTGAAGCCGTTGCAGATCAGAAGCGAGTCCGGCACCTGCTCAAGCGAGAGCGCGGCGTAAAGCTCCGCCTTCGACCCGCACTCGACGCCGACGTTGTACTTGCTGCCTTCGCGCAGGAACTCTTCGACCACCTCGCGGCGCGGGTTGACCTTCATGGGGAAGACGGGGAAGTGGCCGCCCGTGTAATTGAACTCACGCGACGCTTCGGCGAAAGAGCGGTGGAGCTTTCTGAGCTGGTTGGTCAGTATCTGCGGGAAGCGAAGCAGGATGGGAAGTTGTAATTTTCGTTGCTCAACCAGATGGTCTATCAGCTCTTTGACATCGACCGAGCGGGGGTCGCCCTCGGCGGGCCTCACCGCCAGATGGCCTTTCCGGTTTACCTCGAAGTAGCCCGCTCCCCAATTTTCCACACCATAGGTCTGTATAACCTCTTCCAGTGTGATGTTTCTCATCTAGTTCCTTCCCTGCTGGACTCATACATGCCGCGAAAAGAGAAACCATTTAAGCGAGTGAATTTAGCAGATAACGGCTTTGAGTGTCAAAAACTTTTTTCCGCGCCCTCTAGTCAAAGTATAATCAAGTTGACCCCATTTTTGCTATAAGGTTAGGGCTTGACAGCTTTCTAGGTTTGGAAGATAATGCCCGCCTGGCTTTGATAATCCGGTCGAAGTAGATCAGAGAATTATGATTAGCTCGCACACGCCAAAACCGATAAACGCATCTTCTCAAGACGCGGCCGCCGTGTGCCGAGCCAACGGCTCGCCCTTCTTTAGCTTCTTTAGCTTTAGCTTTTTTAGCTTCTCGAAAGGAGCGGGAGGTGCGCGCCGGTAGACCGGACAAAAGCGCGAGATTGACCGAGGCCCGCTCCTTCCGAAAGAGGGAGCGGGCCTCAAACTTTTTGGAGCCTACTTTGATGACAAACGATAACGGGAACGCTCACATAAAGGCGGCCTACCAGGGCGAAGGCGGGGCCTTCAGCGAGATGGCCGCGCATCGCATGCTCGGGCCGAGCGCCGAGCCGCGCCCCTTCCGGACCTTCGATGAGATATTCGAAACCGTCTCGCGCGGCAACGCCGATTGCTGCGTCGTGCCGATAGAAAACAGCCTCGCCGGGTCCGTGCATAAGAACTATGACCTGATGCTGGAGCACAGCCTTACGATCATAGCCGAGACGACGCTCAGGATAGTCCACAACCTGATAGCGCCGCCGGGCACCAGGTTTTCAGACGTGCGCCGCGCCTATTCGCATCCCGTGGCGCTGGCCCAGTGCGAACGATTCTTCCGCGCCAACCCGCAGATCGAAGCCGTCCCTTCGCACGACACGGCCGGGAGCGTGCGCGAGGTCATAGAGCGGGGCGCTGAAGGCGAGGCCGCGATCGCAGGCGCGGCGGCCGCGCGCGTCTACAGCGCCGAGATCATCGCCGAAGAGATCGAAGACAACCGGCAGAACTTCACGCGCTTCCTTCTGCTCGCCCCGCCCGACGGCGCGGCAAAGATCAAAACCACATGCGCGGGCGCTCAGAAGAAGACCTCGATCGTCTTTTCGATAAAGAATCAGCCGGGTTCGCTGTTTCGCACGCTCGCGACGCTCGCGCTGCGCGACATAGACCTGGCGAAGATAGAGTCGCGGCCCATAGAAGGCCGCCCTTGGGAGTACATGTTCTACATAGACCTTGTGGGAGACATCCGCGAGCAGAGGGTCGAGCGCGCGCTGGCGCACTTGGCCGAGATGGCCGAAACCGTGCGGGTCCTCGGCACCTATTCAACGGCAGGAGATTTAGAAGGGAGAACGGACAATGATCATAGCGATGAAGTCGGACGCAACTGAGGAGCAAATAAATGACGTTTGCGCGGAAATATCGCGCTACGGATACAGGCCGCACCTTATACGCGGCGAGGAGCGCGTAGTGATAGGGGCCGTGGGCCGAGGCGACAACAAGGACCACCTTCAGAATCTTCGCTCGTCGCCGGGCGTGGCCGACGTGGTGCCGATACTGCAACCCTACAAGATCGTCAGCCGCGAGCTGAAGCCGCAGAAATCGATCGTGCATGTCGGCGATCTTGAGATAGGCGGGCCGCAGTTCATAGTCATGGCCGGGCCCTGCTCGGTCGAAACGCGCGAGCAGCTTATGGAGACGGCTGACGCCGTCAAACGGGCGGGCGCGCATGTGCTCAGGGGCGGCGCTTATAAGCCGCGCACTTCGCCTTACGACTTCCAGGGGCTCGAAGTCGAGGGCCTCAAGCTGCTGGCCGAGGCGCGCGAGCGCACTGGCCTTAAGATAGTCACCGAAGTCGTGACCAGCGACGAGACTGAAATCGTCGCCGAGTATGCGGACATACTTCAGGTGGGCGCGCGCAACATGCAGAACTTCGCGCTGCTCAAGAAGCTCGGCCGCGCGGGCAAGCCCGTACTGCTCAAGCGCGGGATGAGCTCTACGATAAAAGAGCTGCTCCTGTCGGCCGAATACGTAGCCTCGCACGGCAACGACCAGGTCATACTCTGCGAGCGCGGCATACGCACTTTCGAGACGGCCACGCGCAACACGCTGGACCTGGCCGCCGTGCCCGTCCTTAACGAGCTGAGCCACCTGCCCGTAGTCGTCGACCCGTCGCACGGCACGGGCCGCCGCAGCCTCATACGGCCCGTCTCGAAGGCGGCCGTAGCCGTGGGCGCGGACGGGCTGATCATAGAAGTCCACCCGCGGCCACAGGAGGCATGGTCTGACGGCCCGCAGTCGCTCACTCCACAGGATTTCGCCGAGGTGATGGCGGAGCTGCGCCGCTACGTCTGTCTGGAATCGCGCTACATCAATGCGGGCGACATCGACCACCAGCTTGGCGTTGATGGCGACCTGGCGGTTAATATAGATTCAATCTATCCAGACTAAACCGATCGAGGAGCAAGCCGATTATGATTTCTAGTGTGACGCGCCGCCTTCTATTTGCACTCTGCGTGACGGTCGCCTGCGCCGTGATGGCCGCGGCGCAGGACGCCGGGCAGGTGCTAAGAGTTTCTGTGGGATTTAATACCTTAAGGAACACGTTAAAGGACTCGGCCGAGCTTACGCCCGAAAAGCTCGCGGAGGTCGACCGCCTGGGGCAGATGGCGCAGGCGGCTGCGGCCGAGAAGAGATATGAGGACGCGCTGAAGCATTATTATCAGGGCCTGGCGCTGATGCAGAATCAGCCGTGGACGCCGTGGCGCGCGATGAGCTCGGCCCTGAGGTTGAAGATCGACCGCGCGGTGCTTGAGCCTAATCAATCGGCTTCCATCCGTCTATGGCAGATCTTCGCGCTCGACCAGAAGCCCGAAGGGAAGCTGTCGGGGACCGTCGCGCTGCTAAAAGCGTCGAGCAGCACGCCCGTCAGCGTGCTCAAGACGCTTGAGGGCGTGGAGCCGGATTTCATGACGAACGCGGCGGCGATGGAAATCCGCGCGCCCGAAATCGAGGACGGCAACTACAAGCTTGAAGTGAAGCTCAAAGCGACCGAAGGTGACCCGATCGTCAGGACCATCGCCGTTCGCATAGAGCGAGGCTTAGCTTCACAGGTGGCGGCGGCAAAAGCGCGAGTAGAAAAAATAAAGGCCGCGCTCGGCGCGAAGAAGCAAGACGAGTTGCTCGCCTCGGCCGAATACCGCGTCGCGCTGTTCGATCTGGCCTCGGCCTCCGAGATCAATTTCGAGCGGATCAATTTCCGCGAGCAGCTCAACGAAGCCAACGCGATGCTCGACGAGCTGGAAGCCGGGCGCGACCCCTTCGCAGCGCGCCGCGGCGATTTCAAGAAAGCATACCGGTCGAAAGTCGACAACACGCTCCAGCCATATCGTGTCTTCGTCCCGGCGAGCTACGACCGCGCCAAAGCGCACCCGCTCGTCGTCGCGCTGCATGGGATGGGCGGCGATGAAAACAGCTATTTCGATTCTTACAAGGACGGCGCGTTCAAGGTCGAAGCCGAGCGGCGCGGCTACATAGTCGCCTGCCCGAAAGGCCGGGAGCCGGCTTCGATGTACCTGGGCGCGGCCGAGCAGGACGTGTTGGATGTGATAGCCGAAGTCAGGCGCGCGTACAACGTCGACGCCGACCGTATTTACGTCACGGGCCATTCGATGGGAGGGTTCGGGTCGTGGTCGATCGCGATGAGTCGCCCGGAGCTGTTCGCGGCCATAGCGCCGATCGCGGGCGGCGGCAACCCGATCGGCATGAAAAAGATCGCGCACATACCGCAGCTTGTCGTCCACGGCGATAACGACAAGACCGTGCCGGTCGAGCGTTCGAGGATGATGGTGACGGCCGGGAAGAGCGCGGGCGCAGAGATCAAGTACCTGGAGATCCCAGGCGGCAATCACATCGACGTTGCCGCGGCGACCTTCAAAGACGTGTTCGACTGGTTCGACGCTCACCGCCGCAAGAGCGCCGACGCAAAAGCGGCCGCCGGCGGGGCAAAGACCAACTGACCAACATTCAACGTGTGAGACATTTTAGAAACAGAGCCTGAAAGCCTCGAAGAGCCGTGATTCAATAGGGAAGCCCCAAAGGGGCGGCATTCAATAGCCCGGCGCAACGCGCCGGGTTATGCGTCATACAATGAGAAGCCCTGAAAGGGCGCGATACTTATATCGCCCTTTCAGGGCTTCTCATTACTATCCAACCCGTTTCCAGGGGCGATGCCCCTGGCTATTGAAGAGTGCCCCTTCGGGGCGCTCTTAGCAGCTTCTATAAATATGATGTCACGACATTGGCTCCCAGAGCCAGTTTCGCGGCTTTCGCTTTCCGCCGCGCGGGGGCGGTAGCGCGGCCGGGCCGAACGTGCTTAAATAGATTCAAGGGGGTTGTATGGCACAGGTAGAACTCAGGCTCGAACAAAACGTCGCGGGAGATTTCTTTGTCGATAGCACCTGCATCGACTGTGATCTCTGCCGCCAGATCGCGCCTGACACGTTCACCGACATCGGCGAGCAATCCGTAGTCTATCACCAGCCCGAAACGGAGGAGCAGGAGCTGGCCGCGCTAAAGGCCCTCGTCACCTGTCCCACGGCCTCCATCGGCGCGCTCGGCCGCCACCAGGCGAAGCGGGCCGTAGCCGCTTACCCCGAACAGGTCGAAGAGAACGTATATTTTTGCGGCTTCGCGTCCGAGTCTTCCTTCGGCGCGTCGAGTTACCTGATAGCGCGCCCTGAGGGGAACGTGCTCGTAGACTCGCCGCGTTTCGCGCGCCCGCTCGTCAAGCGCGTAGAAGAGCTAGGCGGGGTGCGTTTTATCTTCCTCACTCACCGCGACGACGTGGCCGACCACGAAAAGTGGGCTTCGCATTTTAACGCCGAGCGCATAATGCACGGCGACGACATCGGGAGCCGGCTGTCGGGGATCGAGCGCGTCGTTGTGGGCTGCGACGCCATCCAGCTCGACGAAGAGTTGACCGCGATACCGACACCAGGACACACGCGAGGCCATATGGTCTTGCTCTACCGTGACAAATACCTCTTCACGGGCGACCATCTCTGGTGGTCGCCGGCTTACAACGCGCTCAATGCTTCGTCTTCCGTCTGCTGGTACTCGTGGCCCGAGCAGACGCGCTCTATGGAGCGTCTGCTCGATTACGAATTCGAGTGGGTGCTGCCGGGCCACGGCCGCCGCGCGCGTTTGAGCCCGCCTGAGATGCGGCGGCAGATCCAGGAGTGCGTCGCGAGGATGAAAGGCGGCCGCCGCGTCGCGTGAAGCACGACGGGATCTCACTTTTGGCGAACAGCGCCGACGGCCTCTTTTTGATTCATCCCGCCGAGCATAATTGAGTTGAAGAGCAGTTTGAAGGTGCCCCAGGTCTGCGCGCGGTGCTGGGTGCGAAAGCCGAACAAGACGACCCTGCCTCTCCCCAGGTCTACATCGACCAGAGCCGATTTGCCCGCTACGTACTGAGGCCCTAGCAGCCAGCCCGAGCGGAGCGGGTTCGCCTCTGTGTATCGCGCGACCGTCCGCGCGCGCGCGGGGTCGGTTACCTCGAAGGCGAATGCCCGGACTAGCGTCGCGCGAGTTTCTGCTTGAGCAGCAGCCGGGCGAGCGGGCGAATCGGGCGAGGCGGGGTCCGTGCGAGGCTCCGCGCGAGGGGCGCTGTCAGGGTCGGGCGCGGCCGGCGAGTCGTCGGACCGCGAGCCGCTCACGAAGTAGAGGTCGGCTTCGGCGGGCATGCCGTAGGCGACCGGGTGCGAGGTGTCGAGCGAGGCGCGAAAGATCGAGCCGGGCGCGTAGAACTGGTCGCGGCGCAGACCCTCCAGGAGATTCTTCACCGGCAGATCAAATCGCTTGACGGCCATCTCTGTTGAAGCGTTCAGACAGACCAGAACGCCGCCCGCTTCGACAAAGCTCTTCAAGTTGGCCGCGCCCGCCTCCGTGATGCCGCCTGTGTACTCGGGCGGGTACGAGCCCGCGCGGTTGCCCGCGACGATCTGTTGCATGCTCTGGTCGGGCAGGATTATCACGTCGAAACTTTTATTGAGATTGCCCGCGCGCACGTCCGCGTCGTAGATGTTCTTATAATCGAAGCCGAACTGCTCTAGCACCCAGCGCGTCCAGCCTTCATCCATCGAGCCCATCCAACTGCGGTAGAGCGCGACGCGTGGCTGACTGATTCGATCCGCGATCCCGGCTAAATCAGCTCTGTTTGTCATCTTTTCAAAATCAATCTTATGATTAAAGGCCATGAATTCTATTTTCGGCAGGTCCGGCATAGCTGTTTTTCTGTAATCAAGCTCGATAATAGGACCCTTCTTCGTCTTCCCGGTCGGCGATGCGAGAAGACCTGGCGGCACGGTGTAGTCTATTACAAACGTGCCTGCGGGATAACGCTTATCTTCAACGGCAAAATCTCGTTTGAGTCGCCAAACATTTATTGAAGCCCGCCTGTTAGCCGGGGTCTCTTGCTTCGCATGATTGATGGCCTGGAAAAGTTCATTGATAAACGCGGAAAAGTTATTCGATTCTGCTGAAACAAATAATCTAGCTGCCCTTATATTGCCAGATGCGTACGACGGGAGTTTGCGGTCCAGGATTTCTTTAACGAATGCTTTATCTGGATCAGTCTCGACATTCTCTAATTCGACATCGAAGCGTTTAGCGGCTTCGACATAATCGACGCCCATCTGCATCGGCAATGTCCACCCGGCGACATCGTAGGGAGGCTCGGCCGGGCCGCCAGGATAGAGCCTGCGGTCCGGGTAGCGTTGAGGCTCGAACAGACATTTCACGTTCGCGCGGTACGGCTGCGCGAGCTGCACGACGTAGCTTCCCTCTTCGTACTTCTTACCGTCGACGGCAAAATCGGATTTCGCGCGATGGACTTCGACGCCTTGCTGAACGAGTATGTTTATCATTCGGTCAACAGTCGGGCGGTCCATCTGGCGCGCGGGGACTATGTAAGCGAAGGGCGCTTCGCGCTTGCCCGCTTCGATAGCGCGCTCGGCGATGTCTACGAAATTCCGTATCACCTCTTCGCGTCGCCCGGCCGCTTCCTCCAACACCGTGCGGCAGGTTATCAACTCCATGTTCAAGATGTCGCGCATCGTCCAGCGGCCGCCTTCCCATACGGCAGGGAAGTTCGTGGCGGGGACCAGCGGGTTGGCGAGCCCGCGCGTAGAAGCGCGCAACTGCTCGCGCCGAATTTCGAGCGGGGTGGCGATCCTCACGGACGCCGCTTCGGTCAATATGCCGATGGCGTTGTGGTAGTAGGGCGCCGAGCGTAGCCCTCCGTGCCACCACATGTCATAAGTGGAGTTCGTCACGACGCCTCTGTACCCGGCCGCCGTAAGACTGGAAGCCATTCTCATGCCGATCGCGCCCACCTGGCGGACTATCACAGGGTCGATGTTCGGGTTGTGCGGGTCGAAAAAAGGCGGCACGCACATGCGCGAGCCGAACTGGCCTTGCTGGTGTACGTCGTAAACGATCTCGGGGAACCACTCGCGCCAGAATAGATTTGACAGCAACTGAGTCTCGACCTGCGTCAGCATGAACCAGTCGCGGTTGTTGTCGTGCCCGGCATAGCGGTGGTAAAGCACGGGCGGGCTCGTGCCTTCGAATTTAGTCCCGAGCGTCTTTCGATACCACTCGGTCACTATGTCGATGCCGTCGGGGTTGACCGACGGGACGAGCAGAAGCACTGTGCTTGCGAGAATCTCTCTGGTCGAGGCGGAATCATCGCTCGCCAGGTTGTAAGCCAACTGCATAGACATCTGAGAAGCTACGATCTCGGTCGAGTGTATCGAGCAGGTGATGGCGACTATCGCGGGGGTCTCGGCGATCAACTGCCGGCGCTCCTGCGGGCTGGCGATCCGGCGCGGGTCGGCCAGTGCGGCCTGCGCCTGTCGTATGCGCGGGAGGTTCTCGATATTCTTCTCGGAAGAGATTATCGCCACGATAAATGGGCGTCGCTCGGTCGACACGCCTAATTGATGGACGGAGACGCGCGGGCTTGCCGCGTCGAGCCGCTTGAAGTAATCGACTATCTGAGACCAGTCGGCGAGCTTTCTATCCTCGCCCGGCTCGAACCCCAGCGCGGCGCGGGGCGAAGGCAAGTTAGCTTGCGCGGCGACCGAGGCTGCCGCGAGCAGAATCACGGCTACCGACATCAGGTATAAGCGAGGTCGGAAAGTCATAGATGACAAGACAGTAACACATCTGATAGGCTTGCGCTAATTATGGCGGCTAGAGTGCGCGGGCTCTTTCTTTTGGCTTTCTGGTTCACACTCATCGCCGTGCTCGCGCCCTTCATGATCGCGCTCACGGTCATCACCGGGAACGAGAACATGATGTACGCGCCCGTGCGCTTCTTCATCCGAGTCGGGCTGGCGATCGTCGGGGTCCGCGTAGAAGTCAAAGGGCTTGAGCTGCTCGACCAGAAACAGACTTACATCTTCACCCCTAACCACCAGAGCTTTATCGAGGTGCCGCTGCTGGTGACCTTCCTCCAGCGCAACATCGCGTACCTGGCGAAGAAAGAGCTGTTCAAGTATCCGATCTTCAGCCAGGGGATAAGGCTGATAGGGGTCGTCCCCGTAGACCGCAGCAACACGCAGTCGGCCGTAGAGAGCGCGCGGCGGGCGACGGAGAATCTTCGTCGCGGCAAACCGTACGTCATCTATCCCGAAGGCACGCGCTCGCGCGACGGGCGATTGATGCCTTTCAAGAAGGGCGCTTTCATGATGGCTATCGACGCGGGCGTGCCGATAGTGCCGGTCTCTATATCGGGCAGCACGAAGATAATGCCTAAAGGTGAGATCAAGATCTACCCGTCTACGATCCGCATCACCGTCCACGAGCCAATCAGAACCGACGGGCATTCAAAAGAGACCGTCGCAGAGTTGATGAGCCGAACGCGAGCGAAAGTGATCTCGGCCTTGAGCGAAGAAGAGATAGGAGAGAGTGAAGCGACGAATAGGAGCGCGAAACCTGAGACGGTTTGAAAGCGCCCGCCGGCATTAGTCGTCTTGATGCATTCTCTTTTCAAAATCGGCGAGGCGGTAAACGCCTTCGGCCAGACGCTCGGCGTAGCCCTCTTTGACCAGCGCCCGGTTGCCGAGCCCCGCGTCCGTCCGCGAAAGCCCCGTCACCCGCGCGAGCTCCCCGCGAAGAGTTACGCCCGCCCCGTCCAAAAACGCGCGCGCAACCTCTTTGAGCGCGACTTCGCGCTTCACCTTCGCCTTCAGCCCGTCGTGGAAGCGCCCTTCCGCAAGCGTCCAGACGTATGTGAACCACGGCTCGTATAGCACCTCGCCGGGGATCACCTTCATCACCCTCTGAAGCTCGTCTATGGCGCGCGTGAATCGCGCGCGGTCCGTAACGCCGGACTCGTTGCGCAGGTCGGCCGTCGCCATCTCCCACTCCCGCCTCAGGACTTTGAGCACGGCCCGCGCGTCGGCAGACAACGCCGTCGATTCATTCTTGCGCGCGACGCCCCACAGCGCGTTGAAGTGCGAGACGAGCCGCGGCGCTATGAACGTCGAGCGTGCGCGGGCCAGCTTCGCGTAGTAGATGCGCCCCCGTCGCATCACTTCGTCCTTGAGCACCCAGGCGAGGCTTGCTTCCGGGTCTTTCTGCACGTTGCGCGGCATGTGCGCGTCGCGGCGTCCGCACACGGCTATGTAGAGCGATGGGCCAGCCCGCCGCGAGTCCGTAAGCGACGCGCAAAACCCGAGGCTCTCGACCAGCCGCTCGGCCTCGGCGGCGCTTTCGATGTGCAGCTCGGGCGTGCGCCGCCACATGCGGTCGCGGTAGGCTTCCACCTCTTCGGTCAACAGGCCGGCCTTTAAGGAGTCGCGCATTTGAAGGCTCTATTTGTAGCCGACGCGCGCGGCCGGGTCAACCGCGCGGTGCGACGCTTGATTCACCGTGCGATTAGTTATAGGCTCTGCGACTGATGAAAAGAATTCTGATAGCCCTGTTGCTATTAATGCTCGCCTCGTCCTCGTTTGTGACTGCTCAACAGACGCAGCCCGACCCGGCCCGCTGGCTGCGGTCAGGGCCGATGCTCGGATACTCAGAGATGACCGAGACCGTCGTGTGGCTCCAAACCAGGAAGCCTGCGCGCGTCCAGTTGCGTTTCTGGAAGCAAGGCCAGCCGGCGACGGCCCGATTGAGCGACGCGGTCGACACAAACGCGGCGGCCGATCATATCGCGCGGATAAAGATATCGACGCTGGAGTTCGGCGCGAAGTACGACTACGAAGTCTACATCGACGGGCAGCGGGTGGCGTTGCCTTACGCGGCCACGTTCCAGACTCAGGCGATGTGGCGGTGGCGCACGGACCCGCCTGCGGCGCGGATCGCCATCGGCTCGTGCTCTTACGTCAACGACGCGCCATACGACAGGCCGGGCAGGCCCTACGGCGACGGCGTCGAGATATTCAAGGCGATCGCGGACCAGAAGCCGGACGCGATGATCTGGCTCGGCGATAATATTTATTACAGAGAGGCCGACTGGCTGTCGGAGTCTGCGATGCGCTACCGCTACGCGCACACGCGCGAGCTGGCCCAGATGCAGCCGCTTTTGGCTTCGGCGCACAACTACGCGATCTGGGACGATCATGACTTCGGGCCTAATGATTCTGACCGCACGTTTCGGCTGCGCGAGGCGGCGCTCGGGGTCTTCAAAGACTACTGGGCTAACATGACTTACGGGACGGACGACACGCCGGGCGTGTTCAGTCGGTTCGAGTGGGGCGACGTAGAGTTCTTTCTGTTGGACGACCGCTACCACCGCGCGCCTAACCGCATGCCGGCGGGGCCGGAGAAGGTTATGTTCGGCGAGGCTCAGATGCGCTGGCTTATGGAGTCGTTGGCGTCGAGCGACGCGACGTTCAAGATAATCGCGGGCGGCAACCAGATGCTCAACCCTATGACCTTCTTCGAAGCCTTCGGCAACTACCCGGTCGAGCAGAAACGACTGTTGGATTTCTTACGCGAATCGAAGATAACCGGCGTGCTCTTCATCTCGGGCGACCGCCACCACACGGAGTTGATAAAGCGGGACGACCTGGGGACGTATCCGCTTTACGATTTCACGTCGAGCCCGCTCACGGCAGGGACCGGCCGAAGCGATCGCGAGGCAAACAACCCCGCGCGCGTCGCTAACACATGGGTGACGGGCGTTAAGAACTTCGGCCTGATCGAAGTATCGGGCAAGGCGCAAGACCGCCGCCTGTTGTTGCGGACGATAGACCTGAACGGCAAGGAGCTCTGGCGGCACGAGATCAAAGCGAGCGAGCTGGGAGTCACAACCAACCGATGAGTTAGAGAACAATTCACCGCGGAGACGCAGAGAAGATAAAGCCCCAAAGGGGCGACGATTCAATAGCCGAAAGCCCCGTAGGGGCGTGATTCAATAGCCCGGCGCATCGCGCCGGGTAAGCCGTCATACGAGACGAAGCCCTGAAAGGGCGATACCTCTATCGCGCCCTTTCAGGGCTTGTAATAATGACAACCCGTTTCCAGGGGCGTTGCCCCTGGCTATTGAATCTCGCCTCTTCGAGGCTTAATTCGCTCTGCGCCCCGCCGCGTGCGAAGCACATCATCGGCCACCCGGTGCCCTCCGCGCCTCCGCGGTGAATCTTTATGTATCACCTTACACTCAGAAGAAACGCACCGTGTAGGTCAAACGCGCGCCGCGCCCTATCTCGGGGGCGAAATCCTTGATGAACGACAGGTGGTTGCGATAAAGCCTGTCGCCTAGATTAAAGCCCGTCAGCGAAAAGATGTGGGCCGCGTGCTGTTGCGCCAACGTGTAAGAGGCTGTCACGTTGAAGACCGTATATCCCCCGGTCCGCGTCTCGTTCGGGAATAATCGCTCCTGGTCTTTAGCCATCACCGCTTCGGGATAGAAGCGCAATCCTTTGTACAGGAATTCAAAACCGACGCGCCCCCTGAGCGGCGGGATGCGAGGGAGCGGCGTCTCTGTGTCGGTCAGCTCCGCGTTAACGTAATCGAGCTCCGACAACAGCCAGATGTTCGGGTGAAGCCTCGCGTCAAACTGAAGCTCCGCGCCCTTGTACCTCGCGTCCGCCTGAGCGTAGTCGGCCGCGATCAGCCCGTCTTCGACCTCGCCCGTCGGGGCCAGGAAGATGAAGTCCCTGAACTTGTAGTAGAAGAAGTTGATCTCGGCGCGCGCGCGGTCGTTGCTGTGGCGCAGCGAGAAGTCTACGCCGTCGCCGCTCTCCCGCTTGAGGTTCGGGTTGCCGATCTCGAACGTGTTGTTGCCGGGGTGCGGCCCCAGGTTATAGAGCTCTTCGAGCGCGGGAGCGCGGTAGGAATGAGTGTAATTTGCTATGAACGCGCCGCCCTGCCAGAGCGGGACCCGCAGGCCCGCCGCGCCTGAAAAGCCGTCGAACGACCGGTCGGGCGTCGGGCGATCAAGCGCCTGATCCGGATTATAACCGTTGTGCTCGAAGCGCCCGCCGAGCTGAAAACCTATGCGGCCGAAATCGATCTTCTCCAGCGCGAAGGCGGCAAACGCGTTCTGTTTGGTCGGGGGCGCGAGCGCCTCTTCGCCTATGGACTCGTAGTCACGGCGCAGCCCCCAGAACCCGAACGTCCCCGACAGACGTTCTTTGCGCCTCTGGTCGAAATAGCCGCGGTAAGTGAACGTCTTATTCTTGAAGAGCGTGTTAACCGCGTCCGTGACGGAATCGATCTCGCCATGCTCGTAGTCGTTATACTGAACCGAGAACTGCGCGCTGTTGACGAACGATTGGATGTCGCGCATCCCTGCGTTGACTCGTATGCTGTGGCGGCGCGGGTTCAGGTGAACGACTTCAGGGTCTTCTTCGGCGGGGTTGATCGGGACGCCGTAAACGAGTTTGTCAAAGATGTAATCGAAGCTCAGGAAACCGCGGCCGGGGTAATAGCCGAAGCCGCCTTCGCCCGCGCCGCTGCGCGCGTACGAGTTCGTGATGCGGCCGACAGGCGTGTCGTAATCGCCGGAGCGCTGGCCGCTGCCCGTGCCCCAGACCAGCCACCGCTTAGTGCCGTACTCGAAGCCCGCGCTCCCGCCGCCCTGCCAGTTGTTGGTGCTGCCAAGCGCCGTGACGTAACCGTGCATCCCCTCGTGAGGCGCGTCGTGTCCCGTGACCGCGTTGACGACGCCGCCGATTGCGCTGCTGCCGTAAAGCAGCGTCGCAGGGCCTTTGACCACTTCGAGCTTATCGAGCGACAGAACGTCTATGGGCTCGCCGTGGTCGCCGGACTGAAAGCCCAGCGAGCCGATACGATTCCCGTCTTGCACGACCAGAACGCGGTCGGAATCGAAGCCTCGGATGACGGGGCGCGCGTTGCCCGGCCCGAAAGAGCGCTTAGCCACGCCGAGCTCGTGGTCGAGCGCCTCGCCGAGCGATTGGGAATTCTTCTCTATGATCTGGACCGAAGAGAGCGACGTTACCGACTGTATAGAGTTGAACGAAGTCTCTTCGGCGCCCGTAGCGGTGACTGTCACCTCCTCGCGCCTGGTCGTCAGCCGTATCTGTATGTCGGCCGTCGTCGTAGAGCCCGCCGTCACGGTCACGGTTTCGACTACGTCGGGGACGCGGTCGAGGTGGGCAATGACCTCATAAGTTCCCGGCGGCACGTTTTGAAATTCGTAAGCGCCGTCGTCATTCGTCTCGGTCGAGAGGTTGAGCCGAGAGATAGTTATGATGACGTTATGAATCGGGTTCCCGGTCGTCTCCAGCGTGACCTTGCCGCGCAGCGCGCCCGTAGCCTGGGCGAAGCCGGCGGCCGGCATTCCGCCGGAGCATAAGGCCCATATTAATAGGCCGATAATATAGCTCTTTCGCATGAGTACTCTCCCCTTCAAATATCGCAGTAAGAACCGGCCGACGACCGGACCGCGTGCGGACAAGCGCACGGCAGTCGGTCGACCGACGCAAAAAGCGGCTATAGGTTCTTAAGCGAGGGGGGGCGCGCGGTCGGAGAGAGTGAGAAAAGGGCCGCACGAGCAAGGCTCAGAGAGAAACACCTCGTAGCTCGCGCCTTTGTGAACCAGATCGAAGAATACGTAAGGGGTGCGGACGTCGGAGATGAAATTGCGCTGCAAGCAGCAGGAATGACAATGAGATTCGCCCCCCAGGTCGGTCGCGCCATGCGAGTCGGCGTCTGTCGCCGTGATGGTGACCGAAGTGGGCGACCGATCTAGTCGGGCAACGCTGTGAAAATGAGTGGCGCTCAGAAAGAGCGCGTGGGCGACAAGGCAAAGCAACGCGAGGGTCTTCATCGTGTTGCTCTTATGTTTGCCGCTCATTTTCAAGATTGCCGATCCCCTTCGAAGTTGAACATCAATTTAACAATAGCGCCGCGCGCCGTGTCAACGGACTGTAAGTTGGTGCGGGAAGCAGAATTCACCGCGGAGACGCAGAGAAGATAAAACCCCAAAGGGGCGACGATTCAATGGCCGAAAGCCCCGTAGGGGCGTGATTCAATAGCCCGGCGCATCGCGCCGGGTCATGCGCCATACGAGACGAAGCCCTGAAAGGGCGCGATAGTTATGTCGCCCTTTCAGGGCTTGTCATTCCTATCAATCCTTTTCCAGGGGCGTTGCCCCTGGCTGTTGAATCGCGCCTCTTCGAGGCTTAATTCTGCTCTGCGTAATCGCCGCGTGCGAAGCACATCATCGGCCATCCCGTGCGCTCTGCGTCTCTGCGGTGAATGCTGCTTGATCGGGCGCTTAATTCTTTCCGACTCTCACCGTCACCGTCTGCCCGTTTACGACAACTACGCCTGAGCTTGCTTCGAACTTGAAGCCGGGCGTCGTGATTCGTATCGTCTGAAATTCTTTCTCGATGGGGGAGGCCGCGTCGAGCGGCGCGCCGTCGACCACTATCTCGTTCTGATCCGCTTTCGATATTGTGACGTACTTCCTGCCCGCGATGTCTTCGACCACCGGCTGCTCGAACGTGGCCTTGAAGCTCCCTTCTCGCCCGACGCTCAGCATTCTAGTGTGCACGCGCGTCTGATTGTCGATCATAGTGACGTTCATCGGGTCGAAGCTCACCAGGTCGCCCATACGGCCAAGGGCCGAAACGTCTATGACGTAACGCCGGCCCTGGCTGTTCAACACCGAATCGAGAAGCGCGCGGCGCTCGGCCATCTTTCTATCCGCGACCTCCCGCTCCGATTTCAACACGTCTTCATAGCCGTATTGCCGCAAAGCCGATTCCGCGATCTGCTTCGACGCGGGCGACGCGTCGCCAGCCGCTTCTTCGACAAGATCCTGGACCGCGACGGCGGTCGCCTGGACCCTCGCTTTCCATCCCGGCATCAAGCGGTCGAGCAAGAGGGCCTGGGCCGCGCCCGTGTCATAAAACCTGAGGCGCGAGTTGCGCCCTACGCGGGTGATGCGCCGGAGCCTCTCGAACCTGTCGGCAAGGTAGCCGCTCTTATCGATCTTCTTAAAAGGCATCGCCGCCCGTTTTTGACTGGCGGCTTCGATAGCCGCGGAGACGGCCTTCACGCCCGCGTACTCGGCCAGGCCCTCGTTCGATTCAAGCCCCTTTTCGAACTCGACGAAGCGAACCTCAAGCTCGCCCTGGCGCATCCTGCGGACCGCTATAAACTCTCGCGCCTTTCTTTTCGCCTCCGCCTTGTCGGCCGACAGAAGCGCGGAATGAAGAATCTGCGATTCGACGTTGAACAGCGCGCTGTTTCTCGCCGATGTCTCCGGGTATTCGGAGACTAGCATGGAGTTTTCAGCCCGCCACTTCGCGCCGCTGCGCGCGGCGTCTCTTTCAAAGACGTGGAACGCTTCGTGGAATATGAGCGAGACGGCGTCTTCGAGATCGTAGCGGCGCATGTCAAAGCTCATCATCGCTTTTCTGGCGGGCTCTTTCGATTGGCCGCCGAACCCTATCGTGTACTCGTCGGCGTCCGCGCCCGTCATGACGAAAGAGTATCGGCGCGCGTCAAAGCCGGGCCAGATTTCGTCGCCGGCCGCCGCCGCGATCTCTGAAGCGTAGCCGAGTAACTCAACGGCTTTTCTCTCCGTCGTCGCCTGCGCAAAGACGTTCAGGAATAAGGCGGAACAGATTAAAGACACTACCAGCTTACGGATCATAATTGATTCCTCCGGAATTATTGATAGATTGAAAAGGCGTTTCGTATTACCGGGCGTTGTCGCTCATTGCAGAATCTCTCCGCGCGCGGGCTTGATACTGATTCTGAGCTTGTATCTCTTGCCCGAAGATTTCAGGTAGTAATCGCTGATGTCGTACACCATGTCACCGCCGAGCCTGGCAATCCCGGCCCAGCTCGACGCGATCGCTTCGCGCCGCGCGCCGCTCCGTGCGTCGACGATTGCGAGGTCAAAGCTTACGCCGACCTGATCGGCGGGCCGCGTCCGCGCGTACATATCGATCAAGAGTTTTATCGCCACGGGATTGTCGGCAACCCGTGAGCTTGCGCGGCTGTCGGGCGCGAGCAATAACTCCTGAGCCTCTTCGATGAGAAAGACGCCCGCGCCGCGCGCCACCTCGCGGTCGTCTTCGGTGAGCGCGGCTTCGACTTCAAAGTTATGCGGAATCTTCGAAGCCTGTATGCTGACCGCGCCGCCTGGGCTCTGCTTAAGAATGTCTATCGTAAGCGGGGCCTGCTCTCCGGAGGCGAGGAAGACCGGCCGCTCGCTCATCGCCGGCGTGATCTCGATCTTGAGCTTATCGCCGCCGTTGCGGCCGAAAGGGAGCAGCACTATGCCTTCGTCAAACCCGAGGTCGATAGCCTGGTTTTGAGAGTCTTCTTCGTACAGAGGCAGTTCGCGCTCAGACATTCCATACAGGCGGCGCGTGTTGAGCCGCGCCCTGACTTTCAGCCTGTCGGCGGTCACAAGGTCTGTCAAAAACCTGGCGTCCATTTTGAACCGGCTGTCGTGCAAGTTGACGGTGAAGTCGGTCCCCGGCGGCCCTTCGACAACGGCTTCGGATATCACATAGCGCGCGCCCGCCCTCTCTTCGACCGTAGCGATCTGAAATCGTATGCGCCGGGCCTCGTCGCGTGACGCGTGATCGCTCGTCGCAAGCAACAAGAGCACGACTATCACAAACAGAAATCTCGTAAACGTCTTCATGGCTGCTCACTGCTCCAGCGCGCCCGACTCGGTCCGCCGGGCTTTGTAGATCACCGCGCGCTCGCCGTGGTCGTAATACGAAAAACTCGGTTGACCGGAATGCGGAATACCTACGGGAGCCGATTGTATCTGGGGCGGCCTCGCGACCTGACCTACTCCCGGCACGGCGGCGGACGGTCGAACGAAGAGCGACCACGTCACAAACGCGAGCGTCAACAAAACCGCCATCGCAAATGCGGGCGCCGGCAAAGAGATCTTCTTCTCCCACCACCGCTCCGTGATCTTCCGCAGCGCGCGGCCGCGGTCGTAAGAGCCGGGCGCTGATTTATAAGACCGAATCTGTTGCCTCATGAAGAGGAACTCTTGCTCGGCGCGGCGGCAAACGGCGCAGCCGGCGATGTGCTCTCTCACTCGCTCTGCTTCTTCGCGGCCCATCTCTCCGTCGATGAGCATCGACACGCGCTCTAAGAATTCGCAATCCATAACCTATCCCTCTTCAAGCTTCGCCCAACGGGCGCGCAGGTTGGCGCGCGCGCGGAATATGTCGACCTTCACTTTGCTCTCCGAAACATTCATCACGCGAGCGATCTCGCCGTAGCTCATCTCCTCCTGCTCGCGCAAAAGCAGCGCCGCGCGCTGGTCTTCGGGCAGGCCACTTAACAATTCGAAGAGCATTCGGCGGCGCTCCGCATGCTCTAACAGTTCTTCGGGGTTCGGCTCCTTTCTCCTGAAAACCTCCGTGACCTTATCTAACAGTCTCGTCCGCGTTCGTCGCTTGCTCAACTCGTTCAAAGCAAGATTGCGGGCCACGCGGAAGAGCCAGAACCGCGCCTCGCCGGCCGGAACGCCGTCGGCGCGATGAAGCCGCAGGAAGCTCTCTTGCGCTATGTCCTGCGCCGACGCCTCGCCGCCCAGCAGGCATTCGAGGAAGCGGCACAGGTTTGGGTAGACTTCGTTGAAGATCACGGCAAACTCTTCGTCGTCGCGCGCCATAAATCTCTCTACGTTATATAAAACAGGCGACCCGCCGGAAAGTTACACCCTCGCCGTAGATATTTTATAGACTCCGCCGGCCGATTGTTATAGCATCTGTCAGTCGAAACCACCCTTCGGAGCAAGCCATGAAATCAAACCCCTTCAATCGAATCTTACTCTTCGGCCTTCTCTTCGCGCTTGCCGCGACGGCCGGGGCTCAATCTAAACGCGCGATGACTTTTGAAGACATACTGAACCTGCGCGTAGCTTCCGACGCCCGCATATCGCCCGATGGCCGGCACGTCGCTTTCGTCGTCACGCAGGCCGATATGAAAACGAACTTCCGCAATTCGGATGTCTGGATGGTTTCTACGGAAGCGGGAGGGCCTAAGGTTGTGACGCGCTCGCCGAAGCGAGACGACCAGCCGCGGTGGTCGCCCGACTCGCGCCGGCTTGCTTTCATCTCGGACCGCGACGGCAAGGCGCAGATATACGTCATCTCTATCGACGGCGGCGAAGCTGAGCGGGTCACCGATTCGCCAACGGCGGTGCAGGGCTTCGAGTGGTCGCCCGACGGGCGGCGCATAGCTTTCGTTTCCGCCGACGCCCTGCCGGAAGCGCGCGAGAAAGAGAAGAAAGACGGTTTCGATCAGATCATATTAGACGCCGATTACCAGTACGCGCGCATAAGCGTCGTCGAAGTCGGCCCGGCCGAGGCGCGCAAGCCGGTGGTAATCACCTCGGGCAACTTTCATGTGACGGAGCTCGCGTGGTCGCCCGACGGGAGCGTGATCGCCTTTACGGCGCGCGGCACGCCGAAGCTTGCCGACGTGGCTACGACCGAAATCTACGCCGTCGCGCCAAAGGCCGGGTCAAAGCAGATTCGCCTGACGAACAACGATCGCTCTGAATCCGACGTCAACTTCTCGCCCGACGGGGCGACGCTCTCTTACCTCGCGACATCGGACAAGTACCCTTCGATAGGCCCTTCGCGCATCCACTTACTCAAGACAGGTCAGTTGGCCAATCAATTCTCTGAAGGGAATTCCGTAACCGAGTTTCGCATGGATGCGGCCCGCGTCTTCCAGCCGCAGTTCGACGGCTACATCACGAGACACGCGTGGTCGCGCGACGGGCGGTTCATCTACCTGTCGGCCGAGCACCGCGTCGGCCGCCACCTCTACAGGCTTTCGGCCGACGGTGCGCGGCTCGAACCGATTACGAAAGAAGACGGCGCGCAGACATCCTTCACGCTCTCTGAAAAGACCGACCACATCGCATACCTCAAAGAAGACCCGTCGCGGCCCAGCGACGTTTACACGGAGTCGATAGATATAGTCGGCGCGGAGTTGAATCTTCAACCGCGCCGCCTGACGGATCTGAACCCGCAGGTAAATCAGATAGCGCTCGGCCGCGCCGAGGTGGTCCGATGGAAGAGCTCGAAAGACGGCCGCGAGATCGAAGGCATAGTGGTCTACCCTATCGGCTACCGCGAAGGCGCGGCGGCGCCGCTCATCACGAGCATACACGGCGGCCCTGAAGGCGCATACGTCTTATCATTCATGGCTTCGCACGGCGAGTTCCCGCACGTCTACGCCGCGCGCGGCTACGCGACCTTCTATCCCAACTTTCGCGGGTCGTCGAATTATGGGGCCGAGTTCGCTTCGGCCAACGTGGGCGACCTGGGCGGCGGCGATTACGAAGACGTGATGAGCGGCATCGATCATCTGATCAAGCGCGGCGTGGCCGACCCGGCGCGGCTCGCGGTCAAGGGGTGGAGCTACGGGGGGTATTTGTCGGGCTGGGCCATAGGGCACACGGACCGCTTCAAAGCGGCCGCGTTCGGCGCGGGCCTTTCAAACGCTATCTCCTATTACAGCCAGGCCGACATTCAATTCTCGCGCGAGACTCTGCACCAGGGGACGCCCTGGCGCAACCCTAAAAACATGCTGGACCGCTCGCCGGTGATGTACCTTCAAAACGCGAAGACGCCTTCGCTCATATTTCACGGCGAGAAGGACGAGCGCGTGCCCTTGCCTCAGAGCCTTGAGAATTACATGGGGTTGAAGAAGGCGGGAGTGCCGACGCAGCTAGTGATCTACCCGCGCGAGCCCCACGGGCTGCGCGAGCCGAAACACCAGCTCGACAAGATGCGCCGCGAGCTTGAGTGGATCGAGAAGTACGTCCGCGGCACGCAGCCATGAGAAGTGCTGAGTGCTGAGTCCTGAGTCTTGAGATAGTGTCTGAAAAGCCCCGTAGGGGCCGGATGTTTGTAGAACAATAGCGTAAATGCGCCCCAACTCCGTAGGAGTTGCATGTTTGATATTCAACTCCTACGGAGTTGTAAGGATCTGGCTCGCGATCATCTACAAACATCCGGCTCCTACGGAGCCGAGTAGCCTGCTGTTACTCAGGACTCAGGACTCAGGACTACGAGAAGCGATGAGGTAAGCCAGCCTGCGGTTTTCGCCGCCGCGCAGTTTGTGCGCCCAGGTCGTCTCGATCTGAGGCCACTGGCCCGGCTCAAGGACGCCGCTCTCTAAAACGTCGAAGCCCGCGTCGGCGTAGCGTCGCGCCAATTCTGTTGCGAGAAACTCTGCCGAGAAGTCTCCGAGCCCGAGCCGCGCAAGCTCGGCGCGGTCCCGCTCCGGGTCGAGCCCTATGATCACTTCGAGCCAGCCTCCCGCCGCGAGCACCCGCCGCAGATTCGCCAGTATCTTTTGATCGCCGCTCGCGACCGCGCCCAGCAGACTCCCCCACGGGAAGTGTATGTGAAGCTCGTCTGCTACGCCGTCAAGCTCCTCGGGCAGGTCCTCGACGGCCGCCTGCACGAAGATCACGTTCGCCAGTCCGCCCTTTTGAGGCTTACGGTGAATCTTCTCTGAGATCTTCGCAAGCCCCCGCGCCTGTGCGTCTATCCCTATGTAGAACTTGTGCGGGTTGCTGCGCGCGGACTGGTATACAAAGCGACCGTCGCCCGTCCCCAGGTCTATCACCACGCCCCCTGCGGTAGGGAGCGATTCTTTGTAGGAATGCTTCTCTGTCGAGTTATCAGTTGGTTCTGCCACGTATCAACTTTAACATGAGTCACGCCCTTTCTATGTTCCGAGTATATTCACGCGGTTTGCGGCTTTCAAGTAACGGGAGCGTTGTTATATCATCGGACCTCAAAATTTCATGGGAGAGAGTGCCAGCTATGACCGCAAAGAAAACGCTCGGAGTCGGTTTCATAGGCAGCGGGTTCGTCGCCCGCTTTCACATACGCTCGTGGGTCGCCGTGCGCAACGCGGACGTGCGAGGAGTTTACAGCCCTAACCCGCAGCACGCTGAAGAAGCCGCCTCGCTCGCCCGCTCGATCGGTGTCGGCGACGCGCGCGCTTTCTCTTCGATAGAAGAGATGGTCGCCTCGCCCGAGATAGACTGCATCTGGCTGTGCGCGCCGAATCACCTGCGGCTCGAATGCATGGAGCGGATCGCCGACGCCATCCAGACGGGCAAGGGCGAGATCGTAGGAATAGCCTGCGAGAAGCCGCTGGCCCGAAACGCCCGCGAGGCGCGCCGCATGGTCGAGCTTGTCGAGCGCGCTGGCGTACTCCACGGCTACCTCGAAAACCAGCTCTTCACGCCGGGCATAGTGCGAGGCAAGAGCTTGATCTGGGCAAGGGGCGCGCGGCTGACGGGCCGCCCTTATCTTGCGCGCGCGGCCGAAGAGCACAGCGGGCCTCACATGCCATGGTTCTGGCAGGGTGAGCTGCAAGGCGGAGGCGTGCTCAACGACATGATGTGTCACAGCGTAGAGGTGGCCCGCTTCATGCTGACCGAGCCGGGCAAGCCTCGATCGAGCATTCGCCCGACCAAAGTCTCGGCGCAGATAGCTTCGCTCAAGTGGGGCAGGCCCGAATACGCCGACGCGCTCAAAGAGATGATGGGCGCAGAGGTCGATTACCGCAACAAGCCCGCGGAAGATTTCGCGCGCGCGACGGTCAACTACGTCGACGACGAGGGCCACCCGCTGATCGTGGAGGCGACCACTTCCTGGAGTTACGTCGGCGCGGGGCTGCGGCTGAGCATGGAGCTGCTCGGACCCGAATACTCTATGTCGGTCAATTCGCTCGCCAGCAACCTGAACGTCTTCTTCAGCCGCAAAGTGCGGGGCGAAGCGGGCGAAGATTTAGTCGAGAAACAGAATGCCGAGCAGGGCATGATGCCCGTCGTCGCGAACGAGGAGGCCGAGTACGGGTACGAAGGCGAAAACCGCTATTTCATCAACTGCTTTAGCGAGGGCCGACAGCCTGAAGAGAGTTTTCATGACGGGCTTGAGGTGACAGAGCTGCTGATGACCGCCTACATGAGCGCGGAGCAGGAGCGCGTCATCGAGTTCAAGCCGGAGGGGCTGGAAAATTTTATCCCCGCCGTCGCGCGGGGCGCGTGGAAGCCGTAAACCAAATCTCGCATAACCCGGTCAGGGGCTCAACAATTCCCCCCGGCGCGACCACCTGCGCGCTGAGCGTCACGAGCAACGAGCCGGTCAACGGCACGTGCAACTGCGCGCCGAGAGAGCAGGCGGAGGATCGGGGCGCGTCTATACGATCACCATCACGTGCACGGACGCCGCCGGCAACTCGTCGAGCGCGACCGTGACGGTGACGGTCCCGCACAGCCAGTAACAACCGGCGCACGCCGGAATTCAACACCTGAGAAGGTGACAAGAGGAGTAGAAGCAGTTGCTTCTACTCCTCTTTCTTTATACGAATTGACTCAAAGCGGCATGCACGTCTTTCGGGTCGAGCGATGACTTGAAGAGAATCAAGTTAGGCGGCAGCGTGGTGAGCGCGTCTCGGCTGCCGCGAAGCTCTTCCGACGCGGCGAGCAAGAAATTCGTGAACCCCGCGCGCTCAAACTCTATCAAACGGTCGATCAAGTATCGCGGGGTCCAGAACCCCAACACTTCGAGGTATACCTTCCGGCCCGAGCCGTGGCTCAGCGCGAAGTCGGGTATGAACGCGCTCTCGCCCAAATCGATGACTTCGTCGTTAGGCTCCAGTTCCCACGCGGAAGCGGCCCGGCTCCACCTCGCCGCGAGCTTCTCTACGAAAGCGTTTTCCATCGCAGGTATTTCGGCCTCGTCCGCGCGCAGGCGTGTCTGGCTGCTGTTCAGCTCAAAGAAGGCGCTGCCGCGCGTGCGCGACTCGATCTCCGTGCGCATAGTCCAGTCGCGACACCCGAGCAGCGCGGGCAGGAAGACCGCCATCTGCACGCCATATTTTTGCGACCGGTGAAAGATCGACACAGGCCCGCTCAACCGGATCTCGTATCCGGTTGCGGCGCTGCCGCGAACGGTATGGATCAAACGATAACGCTTTATCGCGTCGAACAGCCGGCGGTATCCCGCTACATCTTGAGGCGCAATCCTGATCTGCATCTCGACCGAGCGGTAGAGCAGCGCCTGCGCCTGCGACAGGTTGTAAAGGTCTATCAGCGCCGCGGCCGATAATTCTTCAAACGCGACAAGACGCTGGTTAGCGGCCAGGTCCGCGTAGAGATCGTCTATGACCTCTTCGGGGTCACACTCAAGCTCGACGGCCACGTCTCGGACGATCTCTTCGCGCGCGGCCGTGTTGATGGGATGGTGTGCGCGCGTTTTCAAAAAGAGCGCGCGGCGAATGTCGGCGGGGGCGACCCTGGCGCCCGTCTCGAAGACGGATCGATCCGTGAGCAGCTTGATAAGCCCGCGAAGAATCTTGTAGTCGGTCCCGGACCCCACGTATTCATCGAGGACTTCATCGAGCGCGGCGCGGCGTTGACCCTGGTGCTCGCGGAACAGCCGTATGAGATCGTCGGCGACGCGAAGATAGTTCGCATCGTCCGCGTCGATGTAGCGCGGCCCCGTCGCTCGGCCTCGCCGCCAGCTTAATGCAAGGTCACCTGTCAGCATAATCAGTGCTGAGTGCTGAGTGCTGAGTGAGCGAAAATACTCAGGACTCAGCACTCAGGACTCAGGACTTATTTACGTCCCTTTGAGTCTCGCGGGTTGGAACTGGCGTGCGTTGCTGCGCCGCTCGCTGATCCGCTCTTCGGCCGTGTCGGCGGTTACAACTTCGTAAAGTATCGCTTCCTTGTCGGGCTGCTTGCGCAGTATGCGCCCCAGCCGCTGTATGTGCTCGCGCGACGACCCGGAGCCCGACAACACTATCGCGATCCGAGCGTCGGGGATGTTCACGCCTTCGTTCAGGACCTTTGACGTGGCGAGCGCCAGCACGTCGCCGCGGTTAAAGGCTTCGAGCCACTCGCGCCGCTCCTTGACGGGCGTCTCGTGGGTGATGGCCGGTATCAAGAGTTGCTCCGAGATGCGATAGACCATCTCGTTTTCCGCCGTGAAGATCAGGACGCGGTCCGCGCGGTGGCGCTTGAGCAGATCGACGAGCGCGCGCATCTTTGCGTCGGTCCCTAACGCTATGCGCTTCGACTCGCGGTAAGCCATCATCGCGCGGCGTCCCTTCGCGCTCCTGGCGCTGGCGGCGATGAACGACTGCCACCCGCGCAGCGATGCGAGCGAGATCCCCTGCTCGTCGAGAAAGTTTCTGAAGACCGCCCGCTCCTCGTCGTATCGCGTGCGCTCTTCGGGGCTGAGGCGGACGTGCGTGCGGATGACGCTGTAGTCGGCCAGGTAGTCGCCCGCAAGCTCCTGGGCTTCGCGGCGGTAAACGATCGGGCCGATCAGCTCTTCGATCATCGCGTCGCCGCCGTCGTTCCGCTCAGGCGTGGCCGTCAACCCGAGGCGGAAAGGGGCTATCGCCATCTCTGCGGCGTAGCGGTAGACGCTCCCCGGCAGGTGATGGCACTCGTCAAAGATCACGAGGCCGAACCTGTCGCCCAGCCGCTCCATGAAACGAAAAGCCGACGCGTAGGTAGCGATGGTGATCGCGCCCACCTCGAAGTAGCCGCCGCCGATCAGCCCCACCTCCGCCTGAAAGGTCGAGAGAAGCTGGTCGTACCACTGGTTCATCAGGTCGAGCGTGGGGACTACGACGAGCGTAGAGCGATTCGTCAGCTCAATAGCCATCTCGGCGACGTGAGTCTTGCCCGCGCCCGTGGGGAGTATCACGACGCCCCGCCGGCCCGACTCGCGCCACCTGTCTATGGCCTCCTGCTGGTAGGGCCGGGGTGCGACTTCGAGCTTCGGGCGGAAATCGAATTCGTGGTACGAGCGCGCCTCGTCCTGGTAAGAGAGTTTCTGGCGAACGAGGTCTCTGACCACCTGGCGGTAAGCCGAAGCGGGCGCGCGCCACCGGCCCACGCGCTCATCCCATCTGAGCGCGGCAGAGACGGGCGCGCGCTGGCTTGCGCCATCAAGAATAATCGTGCCTGAATCGAAACGGAGTGCGAGAGCAGGTCTTTCCATGCCGAGGGAATATTATACCAGCTTGGCATTGTGATTGACCCGGCTGCTTGCGCTACGGTTTGATTAGCTGCTGGCGGCCGTCGTTGTTCGTCAATCTCAATAGAGTGTCCGCGCCTTCGGCTTTCAACAGCAGGTGCGTAGTATCGGAGGCGCCTACAATTCCAAGCCCACCGCCCTGCTCCGAGGCGCCGAGTTTCACTTCAGGCCGCCCTTTGGCATCGATCAGACGGAACATGACCGTTTCAGGAATCCCTGTCTTACCGTCCGGCATCTTGGCGGCTGGGTCCGCCGGATGGAGCTTGATGCTCGCCCGAACTTTGCCCTGGTCGTCGACGATCTCAAGCGAGCGGCCACGCAGCACCTGGGGTACGCCTTCGGCCGTGGCCGGGCGCGAGTTAATCAAGTTGAAGATCAAAAAGACGAGGTTGATCACCGTGAGGGCGACGGCGAGCCGTTGAGTTTTCATCACTTTTCTCCTTTAGCCATGTTGAGGATTCAAGCATTAGACGCGGACGGCCGGCGATTTATTCCCTAACTATTTCGCCGGCCTCAGTACGCCGTAGATTGTCACGTGTTGATCTTTAACCAGTTCGAGACGAGGAGGACGTAGTCGTTGTATATCAATTCCTTCTGATTAAGTTTAAGTTCGCGACATAGTAGAGGTAAATCGGCCTTGAAGCTCTTGTATCTTTCCCCAATAACGCTCCCGCTCGGAATAGAAGCTACGGAGTAAGTGCGGAGCCAATTACGAACTACGGTTATCACTCTCTTAGGATTATTCTCGTGCGCCTGAATATCCTGTCCAGCAATATCCGATATAAATCTCTGATACCTGTACTTCTTGCTATCAAGGATGAAACAAGCTTTGCTCGCTTGATCGCGCTTTCCGAAGTACTTCGCCCCAAGAAATGCTCCTAGCTCCAGCGGCATATTGAATCTAGGGAGCCTGGTGCTTCGGTCAATCTCAACACGCGAGAGATCATGAATGCCGAGTCTGCATTTCGAAATAATCTCGAATATTCTTTGAACTCTAATTTGGCTGCCGTCATCCTCTTCCAGTGCGCAGCGGCTAATAAAGCCACAATCATAGACGGCGAAAACAATGGCATTGAACAATGGTTTATAATTAGGGTCAAAAGGGCAGTTGATGAATACGTTAAACCTATATTTCGGTTCCGGCATTCTTTACTTTGCTCTTCACGGGTCCGAGGGTTAAGAGCGAGCCGAGCTGACACGGCTACTTGCCACTTTTTTGACTGCTTTCCTGACGGCGGCAGACGTAACTGTACCTGCCTTGGGCGGGTTCTTAACAAATCTTCCGCTCCTCGCAGAGCGTCTTGCGTACTTCTTAGACGTACTTTTAGCCATAGTCATTCCCGGTCGTTGTTAAGACTGATTAATGATAAGGCTTTTGCGCAGAGCTCACAACAGCCTGGCGCGCAAATAATCAGCGATTGCCAAATCGCAGCCTGACGCCGAAGCGGGCGAGCAGCGGCGGGCCGACCGTCCTGACCGGCGTGCGCCCGATGTCGTACTCTTGATCGAATAGATTCTCTGCCGCGGCGAAAAGCTCTACGCCGCGCCCGACCGCGCGCGAGACGAACGCGTCGAGCGTGAAATAACGGTCAAGCTTGAGGCGGTTCTGATCGTCGTCAAACTGCACGCCGATCGCGCGACCTTGCAGCCCGACAGTTACGCGGCGCGGGTTTGAGTACCGCGCCTGGAAGGTGAGCTGGTGACGCGGCACTTGCGGGAGCCATAACCCTTCGAGCAGCGTGTTGGCGGGAAATTCGAGCACGGTCGCGTCCGCCAACAAGTAGCCGCCCGAAACCGTGAACGTGTCGGTGACGGCCGCCTCCGCTTCCAACTCGACCCCGCGGGAGCGAGTGCGGCCCAGGTTCTGCCGCTGCCGCGTTATCAACTCGGGCGTGACGCTCAAAGTCACGTTGGCTATCGGCCTGGCGATCTCGCTCCAGAAAAACAGACCGCGCACGTTGATCCTCCGATTCAATCCCGCTACCGCGGCCCCCGCTTCGCCCCCGGTGAGCCGCTCGGCCTGAAGCGCGTCGTTGGCCAGCGTCAGGACGTTGCCGACCCTGAACGCGCGGTAGAGCTCGTTGAGCGTCGGCGCGCGAAACGCGCGGTAGCCCGAAGCCGTAAGCGATACGTTCTCCGTCAGCTTGTGAAGCAACGACAGGCGCGGGCTGAAGGCCGTCTCGCTCCTCTCCTCAAACTCCCTGACTGTCGGAGGCGAGGGTAGCGCGAGCGGCGTGCTCGTCGAGATCGCGTCGAAGTTGCGCCAGCGGTCTACGCGCGCGCTCGCGGTCAAAAAGAGCCGCCGCGTGATTCGCACGATGTCCTGGCCGAAAAGGCCGAAGACGCGTTCCCGCCCGCCCGCTCCCACGGTCGACGTCAGCCGCCCCGCCACAAAGACAAGCTCGTCGCTCGCCCCGCGCACTTCGCGCCAGTCGAGGCCCGCAACTAGAGTTTGATTCGCGCCCGCGGGGCGCGACCACTGAAGGGCCAACCCTGTCTGCTGCGCGGGGACGCGCTGGCTGCGCGTGAGCGTTTCGGTCGCGCGGTCCAAAGCTATGGCTGAAAAATCCTGATCGAATATTTGAGCGCTGGCGAACAGCCTTGCCGTAAGCGAGCCCGCGCTTCGAGATTGCCAGTCGGCGCCCAGCGCCATCTGGCGGATGTGCGTCCGGTTCTGTTGTAAAGGGGTGCCGTTCTCGCGAGTCTCGCCGTAGTAAGAGCCGCGCGCGAACAGCCGCGCACGGTCAGCAATCAACCGCTCGACGCTGACATCGAGCGTCAGGTGATCGGAGGTAGCGCGCGTGTCGACGCGGCCACGCTCCGCTTCGTCGACGATGATGTAGCCGTCGGTGGAAAAGGCTTCGGCCGAAATCTGCCCGCCCAGCTTGCCCAGGCGGCCTCCCGCGAACATCGAGACGTTGGGCGTCGTCTGGTTGCCGTAAGAGGCTTCGATCGACGCCATCGGCGTGTCGTTGCCGTGAGGGATGAAATTGACGACGCCGCCCAGCGCGTCTGTGCCATAGAGATGCGACGAGCCTCCGCGGACCACCTCGACGCGGCTGACCGATTCGCGAGGCACGCGCCCCCAGTAGACCCAGCCGCCGAAAGGGTCGTTGATAGGTATCCCGTCGGCCATCACAAGCGCGCGGCTGGCCCCGCTCGCCCCTACTCCGCGCAGCGACACGCCCTGCGCGGTCGGGTTGGCGGTGCGGCTTCCGGATCGGCGGAAGAGGCTGAAGCCCGGCACCTGGCGCAACGCGTCGTCGAGAGTCAGCGCGGCGGTCGTCGACAGGTCTTCCGGCGCGAGCACAATCACGCTGGCCGCCGTGTCGCTCACGCGCGCGACGGTTCGCGCGGCGGTGACCGTGACTTGCTCAAAGACGCCCTCGGGCGCGAGCACTATCTCCAGCGGCCCTTCGTCTGAGATAGTCCATCTCTTTTCAAAAAGCGCGAAGCCGCGCGCGCGCGCCTGGAGCTTTGCGCCGCCTCGCGGGACAGAGTCGAAGACGAAACGGCCTTCCGCGTTCGTAGTTCGAGACTCAGCGAATGGGCCTACGACCAGAGAGATTTCGGCGTCGGTGACCGCAGCGCCGGATTGATCGCGGACTACGCCCTCGACCCGCGCGCCTTCCGTGCATGCGAGATTTGCTTCCGGCATGCAGAGGGCGAGCAACAGCGCCGAGGCGCACAACGAAAGGAAGCGGCGACCCCTCATCCGATTATCCTCCAGGCGCTCAGTTCGAGCTGGCTCGCTTTGCAGGGTCATCGGCGGGGTTCACCCACGTGGTCTTGAAAGGGCCGATGCCGTGAACCTGAACGATAGTCTCCTCTTTGGTCCAGGCGAAGTGAGGCGTCTGCTTCGGCATCATCATGTATGACCCGACAGTCAGGGCGTGTCCGGCCGACTCGTCGAACTTCTCGCCCTTGCCCATGTAGAAAGCGCCTTTGATGACCGTCAGGTGCTCGTCGGAGGGGTGCCAGTGCGGCGGGACTTTAGCGCCCGCGACAAACTTGAGTCGCAGGACGAACGGGTCACCATCTTTGAGAGGGTTCCCCGACAGCACGGCAATCTCCGACCCAGGCCATAAGGGACCCCACTTGATCGCTTCGGGCGCGACCATCTTATGTTCCGTCGCCGATTGCGCAAAGCACAACGCGGTCAGAGCTAAGACCGCCAGCGTAAGAAGAAGCATCTGCTTTTTCATGATAAGCGTCCTTTCGCCTGAATCAGGCATGCGGCTCATTTACGGTTCTTGTAAGTGACTCGCCAGATCTTGTTCGCGCCGTCGTCGGTGATGAGCATCGAGCCGTCTTTCAAGACGAGCAGCCCTACGGGGCGTCCGTAGATCTCATTACCGTTTTCGTCGGGCGACCATCCCGTGATGAAATCGTCGTAGCCGCCCGCGGGCCTCCCGTTGTTGAAACGTATTTGGATGATCTTGTAGCCGGTCCGCTTCGAGCGGTTCCACGAGCCGCGCAGCGCGACGAAGCCGGTTCCTTGATACTCGCGCGGAAACATCTTTCCGTCGTAAAAGGCTATCCCGAGCGCGGCCGAGTGCGCCTGTATCAAAACGTCAGGCACGATCGTCCGGCTCACCAGATCATCACGCCCCTCGGTGCGGCGCGGGTCTTTGTTCCGCCCTATGTAAGAGTAAGGCCAGCCATAGAAGCCGCCGTCCTTGACGGCCGTGGCGTAATCGGGCACGAGGTCGTCGCCCAGCCCGTCGCGCTCGTTGACGGTCGTCCACAGCGTCCGCGTGCCCGGATAAAAGGCCATGCCTACGGGGTTGCGCAATCCGGCGGCGAATATGCGGTGATTAGTCCCGTCGGGGTTGTATTCAGAGATGGCCGCGCGGCGCGGGTCCGGCTCCACGTTCACGTTCGATTCCGACCCGACGCTGACGTACATCTTCGACCCGTCGGGGCTGAAGATGACGTTGCGAGTCCAATGCTGGCGGTAACCTTTGCCGGGCAGGTCGGCGATCTTCTCGGGCTCGCCCTCGGCCTTCGACTGGCCCGACCTGTATTTGAAACGCACCACGGAGTCCGTGTTCGCGACGTAAAAATAGTCTCGCCAGAAGGCCATGCCGAACGGCTGCGTCAGGCCAGTGGCAAAGACCAGGCGCTCTTCGGGCGCGCCGTCTTTGTTCGCGTCACGCAGTATGGTTATGCGCCCGGCGCGGGATTCCGCGACAAACACGTCGCCGTTAGGCGCGAGCGCCAGCCAGCGCGGCTCTTCGAGATTGCCTTCGGCATAGGTCGCTATCTCAAAGCCCGCAGGGAGCGTGAGCCTTGCCGACTCGGGCATCGGAGCTACTTTCGGCGGGTTGACTGCGCTCCGCGTGGCGTTGGGCGGCGGAAGAGAGTCGGGCTTTATCTCGTAATGACCCAGCGACGAGTTGCTCGTGTTCTTTCCGTTCTGTTCGGCGGCGGGCTTGCGCGTCTGCCCGCAGGCGATAAGGATCAGCAGGTGAAGCGCCATGATCAGGGCTGTCATACGGCGCGCGACGAGGGTTGAAACTCTGCACATGGCCTCGGACCTCAAAGTATTCTGGATGTCAAGAACTCATTTTCCCACGAAGGGCGCGAATTTCAAACCGAACATTCAGGCATGGTATAATCGGCGTGATGGCAAAGAAAAGAATCGGGGTCGATGTCCTCGTCGAAGACCACTTCTGGAATGACGCGCACGCTTGCTACGTCTATTCGTTCTACTGTCCCGGCTGCCGCCAGCTAAAGATCATACCCGAGCTTGGAATACACCGCTGCGATTGCGGGTCCTGGCTCATAGTCCGCGACCAGCCTTGATACTCGTTGATGGCCTTGGTCGCGGACCATACCTGACCGCCTCTCAGCCTTCGCCCAGGTTTTCGCCCTGGATCTTGAAGAAGAGCTCAACCGTCACCTGGTATTCGATGCGGCCTTCGCGGACTGCGCCGTTCTGCTCGACGACTCTGAACCACCTCAACTCGCGAAGCGTCGTCTGCGCGCGATTGATCGCCACTTCGATGGCATGGCTGAAGCTCTGGTTCGACGTGCCGACCATCGTTATACCCTTGAAAACGTCATTCGCCATAATTGACCCTCCGGTTACTCACGTTGTCCATTCCAGTAGTATAGCCGCACGCGACGGTCGCGCGGAAACGGCCATCAGTTTTTCTGCGCTATGCCTCTGTACATCTCGCCCAGTATGCGCGGCGTGTCGGCCAGCACGAAGCGGTCCAGCCGCGCAAACCGAAACCCCGCCTCTTCGATCAGCAGATTGATGGGGCGGTTGACGTTGCACCCGCAGGCTATGACGCGCTGCAACGGGTTATAGAGCTCTTGCCGCCGCCGCGTCTTCGCGTCATCGCTCCGGCCATGCTCTAAAAAGAGGTATTGGCCTTCGGGCTTCAACACCCTCCGCATCTCGGCGAGCGCCGAGGCCGTGTCGGCGATGGAGCAGAGCGTGAGGGTTGTTACTACTGTGTCAAAGCTTGAGTCTTCAAAGGGCAGCCGAAGGCTCGCGTCGAGCTGCACCTGAGAGACCGGAATCCCTGACTCACGGATGCGGCTTGCGACGCGGCGGGCCAGCATGCGCTCGGAGTCGAGCACCGTAAGGCTTGTTACCTCCCGCGGGTAATGAGGCAAGTTGAGCCCCGTGCCGAAACCTATCTCCAGGGTCTCGCCCCGCGCGGGCGCGAGGGTAAGCCGTCGCTGCTCGACGACGACCGGTGTCGCAAGCGACCAGTCGAGTATGCGTGAGAAGATATGCCTGGAATAAAACCCCATCCGATTATTTGCCGGGCGAAGGGCGGCGCTGGGCCAACAGCCAGAGAAAGAATTCCGGCTCGGCGTAAGCCCTGTCCCACGAGTTGTGAGGGACGCCTTTGTATTCGCTGTAACGGACGTTGCCGCCTACGGACTTCAGCGCCTCGACCATCTTGCGCGACTCCTCGACAGGGATGGTCCGGTCCTCGTCGCCGTGAAAGACCCATACGGGGGTCTTCCCGACGCGCAGGGCGACGGCAAGGTACGGGTTGCTCTCCGAGGTCGCTTCCACGGTGTCCGACAGCGTAGGGATTCCGGGGGGCGGGCGCACGCCGCCGCAGACGGGCGCGAGCGCGGCGAACTTCTCCGGCTGCGCGCGGGCGACCGCCCAGGTGCCATAACCGCCCATAGATATGCCGGTGAGGTATACCCTCTCCGGGTCGCCGTTGAACTCTTTGATCGATTGATTCAGGGCCGCCAGCGCGAGGTCGCGCATATCGACTTCGGGCCACCAGCGGCCTCTGGAGCACTGAGGCAGCACGACTACGGAAGCCAGATTCTCATTACGCGCGAGCGCGGGGCCGAGGCCGACTCTGGTCTGCGCGATGTTATCGTCGCCGCGCTCGCCCGCGCCGTGCAGGTAGAGGATCACGGGCCACTTCTTATCCGCGCTCCAGTCGGCCGGGACGTAGACTTTGTATTGATAACTCTTCCCGCCCATCTCGACCGTGCGGTCCTGATACTTTGACGCCTGGGTCGTCGTCGTCGCGCAAGCGGGCAGTGCCAGGCAGAGCGCGGATAACAGCAACAGGTTCAATTCATGCAGCGCCACTTTTCGCGACTCCTTCGTAGGTTAGAACGATTAATGATGACCTGTTCATCCAAGATGTATGTTCTGAAGAGTCCCGGAGGGACTCAATGATATTAGCCGGTGGTGTGACTGCCGGTCCAGATCTAATGGAAGGGCGTGGCCGAAACGCCGCGTAGTGGCGGTGTGATTTTAGCCGTGTGCTTTAGCGCACGGAACGGCAGTGATGAGAGCATCACGTCGCGTTAGCGACGGTTGAATCAGGCGTCGCCGACGCGACGCGGGATCATGTTGCCATTGATTACCGGCTTTGAAAAGCCGGTCTAAGATCATCTCGCCGCTACGCGGCGATCACTCAGACCGGCGGTTACACCACCGGTTAATTTCACTTGCGCCTCCGGTGCATCCGCTCTACCAGCTACTCGGATCATAAAGAATCCCGCGAATACTACCTCCAGGAGTGAATAATTCCCAGGTCTCGCAGACGACGCCGCAAGGGCGAATCGCCTGCTTTTGCCATCAGAGCCTCTACTTCTTGGAGCTGTCTTTCCATCACTTCATCAAACTCTGGCTGGTGGTCATAATAATATGAGAGTGCGGCGTAAATCTGCGCCAAAGAGAGATGTGGATATTCAGAGTGAATCTCTTCAGGGCTGGAGCCGTGGGCGAGGTGGTCAAGCACGACCTCGATGACTTTTACATTCGTATCGTCGATCCAGGCGACGCCCGCGGCGTCAAGGTGGATGTGTGCTGTTTCTACGGTTGACACTTCATTCTACCTCTCGCGGAATCTACCGTAACTTACCACAGAATTCTCGGACAGACCAATCTTAGCAAGACGAGCCGCGGCTTGATACCGGCTTTTATATCGGTTAGGATTTTTATTACCTGATCGAATGTCGGCAAAAGCCATTTTGCAAAACCTACGGGGGATATTATGAACCAACTTAAACGGGCGACGAGCCTCGGCCTCGTCTTAATGCTGTTTTTGTCCGCGGCCTCTGCCGCTCGCGCGCAGAGCATGGACGTGAAGACTCACACGCTGAAGAACGGGATGAAGGTGCTGGTCCAGGAGGACCGCACGATCCCGAACATCGCGCTCTACATCTTCTACCGCATAGGCGCGCGCAACGAGCGGCCCGGCACCACGGGGCTCTCGCACTTCTTCGAGCACATGATGTTCAACGGCGCGAAGAAGTATGGGCCGGGGAAATTCGATTCAACCATGGAGGGCGCGGGCGGGTCTAACAACGCCTACACCAGCAAAGATGTCACGGTCTATCAAGACTGGTTCCCGCGCTCGGCGCTCGACCTGATATTCGACCTCGAAGCCGACCGCATACAGAACCTCGACATCAACGAGAAGATGGTGATGTCCGAGCGCGGCGTAGTCTCAAGCGAGCGGCGCACATCGGTCGACGCGAACAACTTCGGCGTGCTCAACGAGCAGCTCTGGGCGACGGCCTACACGGCGCACCCTTACCAGTGGCCCGTCGTCGGGTGGATGGTCGACATAGAGAACTGGAGCATGGACGACCTCAAGAAGCATTTCGAGATGGGCTACTCGCCGTCGAACGCGACGATGGTCGTCGTGGGCGACGTGTCGGCCGACGAGATATTCAAGCTCGCCCAGAAGTACATAGAGCCGATACCTGCGCACGCGCCTCCCCCGAAAGTCTCTACCCTGGAGCCCGAGCAGTTGGGCGAGCGGCGCGTGACGGTCAAGAAGTTCGCGCAGCTCCCGATAATAATGATCGGCTATCACGTGCCCGAAGCGTCGAACCCCGATTACTACGCGCTCCAGGTATTGCAGACGATCCTCTTCTCGGGCCAGAGCTCGCGCATGTACCAGCGCCTCGTCGATAAAGACCAGCTCGCGCTCTTCGTGCAGGGCGGCTCGTCTTTCAGCTTCGACCCGACGCTCTTTTCGATCACCACGCAGCCGAAGGCGGGCATCGCGCCCGAGGCCGTGGAGCGAGCCATCTACGAAGAGTTCGACAAAGTAAGATCCGCCCCCGTCACCGACCAGGAGATAGAGAAGGCGAAGAACATCCTGCTGGCAAACTTCTACCGCCAGATGAAGACGATCAACGGGAAGGCGAACGCGCTGGGCAGCTACGAGGTATTCTTCGGCGATTACAACAAGCTCTTTACGGCGGCCGACGACTACAAGAAGGTCACGAAAGAGGACGTGAAGCGCGTGGCGGCGAAATACTTCTCCGACAAGAACCGCACCGTGGCCACGCTCGTACCCGAGCAGCCTCAGGCCGACCCCCCGGCCGCGAAGCCCGAAGGGAACAACAAGTAAGGAGATCATCATGAAGCGATTATTTATACTCTCGTTAGCAATCCTGTTAGCCCTGCCCGTCGCATCGCCCGCCGCGCAGGAGAACGGCGGGCTGAAGCTGCCGCCTTACAAAAAGGTGAAGCTCAAGAACGGATTGACGCTGCTTTTGATGGAGCAGAAGGAAGTGCCCATCATAAGCTTCAACTACATCATCCGCGCGGGCTCGATCGCCGACCCGGCGGGCAAAGAGGGCGTGGCCTCGCTCACGGCCGGCCTTCTGCGCAAGGGGACCAAGACGCGCAGCGCCGACCAGATCTCGGCCGAAGTCGATTTCATCGGCGGGCAGTTGGGCGCGGGCGCGACTTACGACTACACGGCCGGGACCGCGGAGTTCATTAAGAAGGACATCAACAAAGGTCTTGAGCTTTTGGCGGACGTGCTGCTCAACCCCACGTTCCCCCAAGACGAAGTTTCAAAGCTGCTCAAGCAGCGCATAGACGGGATCAAGTCGAGCAAGGACCAGGCGCAGGGGGTGATAGGCACATACTACAACGCCTATCTTTTCGGCTCGCACCCTTACGGCCGTCCCTCTGGCGGCGACGAAAAGTCGCTGGCCTCGATCACGCGCGACGACGTTCAGAAGTTCTATCAAGCCCATTACTCGCCCGCGTCAACCGTCATGGCCGTGGTCGGTGATTTCGACTCGGCGGAGATGGAGCGGATGATCACGGAGAGGTTCGGCGCGTGGGCGTCGAAGGCGGCCCCGGCCGCGCAGCTTGCCGAGCCCTCGGCCGTGGCGGGCAAGCGCCTGCTTCTGATAGACAAGCCTGACTCGACGCAGACCTTCTACCAGATAGGCAACATCGGCATTAACCGCACGAACCCCGACCGCGTCTACATCGAAGTCGTGAACACGCTCTTCGGCGGCCGCTTCACGTCAATGCTCAACTCGGAGCTGCGCATAAACTCGGGGTTGACTTACGGCGCGCGGTCAGGCTTCGACGAGCGAAAGGTGCGCGGGCCGTTTGTGATCTCCAGCTACACGCGCAACCAGACCACCGAGAAGGCCATCGACCTGACGCTCGACGTTTTGAAGCGGCTTCACGAAAAAGGGATCACCGAAGAGGAGCTGCGCTCGGCCAAGAATTACATCAAGGGCCAGTTCCCGCCCGACATCGAGACGACGGACCAGCTAGCCGGGCTGATCGCGGAGCTTGAATTCTACGGGCTGGACGAAAACGAGATAAACAGCTACTACGCCAAGATAGATTCGATGACGCTCGACGACGCGCGGCGCGTCATCAAGCAGCACTTCCCGCTCGACAACCTCGTCTTCGTCCTGATAGGCAAAGCCGACGAGATAGGCGCGGTGGCGAAGAAGTACGCGCCCAAAGTCGACACCAAGACGATCACGCAGCAAGGCTTCTAATACGCAGTGCTGAGAGGGCGTATGAAAAGCCTCGTAGGGGCTCAATGTTTGTAGAAGGGTCGCATAACCATTATTCAACTCCTACGGAGTTGAATGTGCCTGCCTGGCGATCAACTACAAACATCCGGCCCCTACGGAGCCGGGTAGCTCGCTATTACTCAGGACTCCTTGGCGCATGATGCGCTTCGCGCAGCGCGGACTCAGGACTTGAAAATGATAAAGAGACTGACAGCCATAGCCATAACGCTCGCGCTCCTGACCTTTGCGCCGCGCCTGTCGGCCGACGAAGGCATGTGGACTTTCGATAACCCGCCGCTCAAGCAGTGGAAAGAGCGCTACAACTTCGAGCCTTCCGCCGAGTGGCTCGAACATGTCAGGCTCGCTTCCGTGCGGTTGAACGACGGCGGCAGCGGCGCGTTCGTCTCCGCAGACGGCCTGGTCGTGACCAACCAGCACGTGGGCGCGGGGCAGGTCACGAAGCTCTCGACCCCCGAGCGCGACCTCGTCAAAGACGGGTTCTACGCCCGCACGCGCGAGGAGGAGTTGCGCGCGCCCGATCTGGAAGTCAACGTCCTCATCTCTTACGAAGACGTGACCGCGCGCGCGCAGGCGGCCGACGCGGGCGCCGCGCGTAAGGCGGAGATGGCAAAGATAGAGAAAGAGTCTCTTGAAAAGACAGGTCTGCGCAGCGAGGTCGTCACGCTTTACAGCGGCGGCGAATACTGGCTCTACCGTTTCAAGAAGTACACGGACGTGCGGCTGGTCTTCGCGCCCGAAGAGCAGATAGCATTTTTCGGCGGCGATTACGACAACTTCACGTACCCGCGCTACAACCTCGACGTGACCTTCTTCCGCGTTTATGAAAATGGCCAGCCGGCCCGCACCCCGCACTATTTCAAGTGGTCCGCTACAGGGCCTAAAGACGGCGAGTTCGTTCTCCTGTCGGGCAACCCCGGCTCGACGAACAGGCTGTTGACCATGGCCCAACTCAACTACCAGCGCGAGCTTGGGAACCCGATTCAGATGCAGGTCTGGACCTCGCGGCGCGACGCGCTCGCCAGGTACGCGAAAAAGAGCGCCGAAGCAGATCGCCGCGCTACACAATCACTGCGGTCGCTTGAGAATTCGATCAAGCGGCTCACGAGCCAGCAGGCGGGTTTGATGAGCGCGAGGCTCATCGAGAAGAAGACGAAAGAAGAAGAGGCGCTGAGGGCGGAAGTCAACCGCAGGCCGGAGCTGAAGCAGGCTTACGCGGACGCGTGGGACCAGATCAGCGCGGCCTATGGCGAGATGCCCGGCAAGGCCAAGCGCATAGCCTTCTCGCTTCTCACGCCGTCGCGGTTGGGCACGCTTGCATCGAACTTCGTCCGGTACGCTGAAGAGGTTCAGAAGCCGAATGACAAACGCTATCCTGAATTCAGCGACTCGAAGCTTGAGTCGCTAAAGTTCAGCATGCTTTCTCCCGCGCCCATCTACCCCGACATGGAAGAGGCGATACTGGCGGGCTGGCTCGAAGAGGCGCAAAAAGCTTTAGGCCCGGACGATCCTTTCGTGCGCGCGGCGCTCGCGGGCTCTACGCCAGCGGAGGTGGCAAAGCAGGCGGTGAGCGGGACCAGGCTCACGGACGTGGCGGCGCGCAAGGCGCTCTTAGAAGGCGGCCCGGCGGCGATAGCGAAATCCGACGACCCGCTGATACAGCTCGCGCGGCGCGTAGAGCCTGTCTACAGGGAGCTGCGCGCGTGGCAGGAAGAGAAGATTAAGAACGTCGAAGAGAGCGCGGGGCAAAGGATCGCGAAAGCGCGCTTCGTCGTCTACGGCAAGAACGTCTACCCGGACGCGACCTTCAGCCTGCGGTTGAGCTACGGCAAGGTCGCGGGCTATGAAGAAGACACGACGATGGTGCCTTACAAGACCACGTTCTACGGCCTGTACGAGCGCGCGGAGGGCTTTGACGAAAAGCCGCCTTATGATCTGCCGAGAAGATATAAAGAGGGCAAGTCGAAGCTCGACCTTTCGACGCCCTTCAACTTTGTTTATACGGCGGACACGATAGGCGGTAATTCCGGGAGCCCCGTCATCAATCGCAACGCGGAGCTTGTGGGGCTGAACTTCGACAGCAACATTCAGAAGCTTGCGAACCGCTACAGCTACATAGACGACGCGGAAGGCTCGCGCGCCGTGGGCGTGCACAGCGCGGCGATCATCGAAGCTCTTAAAAAGCTTTATGGCGCGGACCGATTAGTACAGGAAGTGTTGGGGCGTTGAGCGGCGCGAGAGGAGATGATGGGCGATAGGTCCGCTACCTACCTTGCATTGCTGCGCGGCGTCAACATCCTGGGGGCCAGGCGCGTGGCGATGGCCGACCTCCGCGCTCTGTTTGAAAGCCTGGGATTCCGCGACGTGCGGACGTTGCTCAACAGCGGCAACGTCGTCTTCTCGGTCCCGGCCAGGGGGCGCGGCGACGTGCGCGCTCGTATCGAGGAGGCGCTCGCTTCGAGCCTCGGGTTGACCTCGCCCGTGACCGTTCTCTCCGCGGACGAAGTAACTGCGGCCGTCCGCGACAACCCTCTGTCGCGCGTCGCAACCAATCCCTCGTACTTGCTCGTCCTCGTCCCCCAGGCCGCGTCGGACCTCGCGCTGCTCGAGCCGCTTCTCAAGAGGCGGTGGACGCCGGAGGTGCTTGCCGTCGGCGAGCGTGTCGCGTACCTGTGGTGCGCGAACGGCGTCGCGAAGAGTCCGCTCTGGACCGCGGTCGACCGCGCGCTCGAGCGAAGGGGCACGGCCCGAAACATCGCCACAATCACGAAGGCCGCGGCGCTGGTTGAAGGGCGATCGGCGTGATTGAACAACGTCAGTTCGCATGGCGATTCAATAATCTGAATGTTACTATTCTTTATTCTGAAAAACGGCCGCGTTTGATCATCTGCACCAGTCAAAACTTGCAACCCTCAGGCGCGTGGTTCGTAAAGATTACTTGCTGATAAACCTCCATCAGTGGAAAAGCCTTAAAAGGAGTTAAACCGAATGCGCAGAGCGTTATTTATATTTTCACTCGTCATTGCTGCGGCCGCGACAAGCCTGGCTCAGAATCAGAAGCCACAGCTTTTGCAAAGGCCGACTCTCAGCAACACACAGATTGTATTCGTTTACGCAGGCGACCTCTGGATAGTCGGCCGCGAGGGCGGCGACGCGCGCCGTCTGACGACGGGCACGGGTATAGAAAACAGTCCGATATTTTCGCCCGACGGCCGTTGGATCGCCTTCACGGGCGATTACGAAGGCAACGTCGATGTCTACGTCGTCTCGGCCGAGGGCGGGGTGCCGCGCCGGCTGACTTATCACCCTGGGCCGGACATAGCCCTCAGTTGGTCGCCCGACGGCAAGCAGATACTTTTCCGCTCGCCTCGCGCAAGCGCGATGCCGGCTAACCGCCTCTTCACCATGCCGGTCGAAGGCGGGTTCCCTACCGAAGTCCCGCTGCCGATGGGGCAAGAAGCGGTCTACTCGCCCGACGGCCAGCGGCTGGCTTACCTGCCGCTCGCGCCCGCATTCCAGCAGTGGAAGCGCTACCGCGGCGGGCGGACTACGAAGATATGGCTCGCCCGTCTTTCGGACTCTTCGGTCGAGCAGGTGCCGCGCGAAAACTCGAACGACTTCAACCCGATGTGGTTAGGCGACAAGGTCTATTTCCTCTCGGATAGAAACGGGGCGTCGACGCTCTTCGCTTACGACACCGCGTCAAAGCGCGTCACCCAGCTCATACGCAACGACGCGCTCGACATCAAGTACGCGAACGCCGGCCCCGGCGCAATCGTCTACGAGCAGTTCGGCGCGATCAACCTCTTCGACCTGAAGTCGGGCAACTCGAAGCGCGTCGACATCAGAGTGACCGGCGACATGCCGAGCGTGCGCCCGCGCTTTGAGAGAGTCGCGAGCCGCATAGCCACGGTAGGGCTATCGCCCACGGGCGCGCGCGCCGTCTTCGAAGCGCGCGGCGAGATCCTTTCGGTGCCCGCGGAGAAAGGCAATGCAAGAAACCTCACCAACTCGCCGGGCGTCGCCGACCGCTATCCCGCGTGGTCGCCCGACGGAAAATGGATAGCCTACTTCTCTGACGAGTCGGGCGAGTACGCGCTTCACCTGCGCGACCAGTCGGGGATGGGCGAAGTCCGTAAGATCAACCTCGGCAACCCGCCCTCTTACTTCTACACGCCCATCTGGGCGCCCGACAGCCGTAAGATCGCTTACACCGACAAGCGGCTCAACCTCTGGTACGTCGACATAGACAAAGGGACCCCGGTCAAAGTCGACACGAACACCTATGACAACCCGTTCCCGGTGATCGATCCGGCCTGGTCGCCCGACAGCCGCTGGATCACCTACACACGCCAGCTCAAGAATCGCCTCGGCGCGGTCTTCGCTTACTCGGTCGAGACGAACAAGAGCACGCAGGTGACCGATGGGCTGAGCGACGCGAGATTCGCTTCGTTCGACAGGAACGGCAAGTACCTCTACTTCACCGCCAGCACCGACATCGGGCCGACCACGGGCTGGTTAGACATGTCGAGCTTCCCGCATCAAATCACCCGCAGCGTCTACGTCGTAGTCCTGCGCAAAGACCTGCCATCGCCGCTCGCGCCCGAAAGCGACGAAGAGAAGTTACAGGAAGGCGAGCCGCCGGCGGGGCCGCGCCCGCCCGAGAAGAGAGAGGCGCCGAGGGTCAGCATAGACTTTGACAACATAGGCCAGCGCATACTCGCGCTCCCGATCCCCGCGCGCAACTACGTAGGGATGGGCTCGGGCAAGAGCGGGATGCTCTTCATACTGGAAAGCCCGCCCGGCGCGACCACGCCCGGAGTGATCGTCCACAAGTTCGAGTTCGACAAGCGCAAGTTCGACAAGGCGCTGGAAAACGTCATCGCGTTTGAAGTCTCGGCCAACGGCGAAAAGATGATCTTCGGTCAGGGGCTCGGCCCCGCGCAGCGATTCACCATCGCCTCGACCACGCAGCCGCTCAAGCCGGGCGAGGGCGTCATCAACCTCGGCGAGATGGAAGTCTACGTAGACCCGCGCGCCGAATGGCAGCAGATGTACCGCGAAGTGTGGCGCATCCAGCGCGACTTCTTCTACGATCCGAGCCTGCACGGGCTTAACCGCGAAGCGACGCAGAAGCAGTACGAAGCTTACCTCGAAAACATAGCTCACCGCGCGGACCTGAACTACCTGTTCCAGGAGATGCTCGGCAACATGAGCGTCGGCCACCACAACTCCGGCGGTGGCGACGCGCCGCAGGTGCAGCCCGTGACGACGGGGCTGCTGGGCGCGGACTACCGCGTCGAGAACGGGCGCTACCGTTTCGCCCGCGTCTTCAACGGCGAGAACTGGAACCCGCAACTGCGCGCGCCGCTCACGCAGCCCGGCGTGAACGTCCAGGCGGGCGAGTACCTGCTGGCGGTTAATGGCCGCGAGGTCCGCTCTTCGGATAACCTCTACAGCTTCTTTCAAAACACCGCCAACAAGAGCGTCGTCATTCGCGTCGGCCCGAACCCGGACGGCGCGGGCTCGCGCGAGGTGACCGTAGTCCCCACGCAGACCGAAAGCGGGTTGAGAAACCTCGCATGGATCGAAGACAACCGCCGCAAAGTCGATCAGATGAGCGGGGGCCGCCTGGCTTACGTTTACCTTCCGAACACGGCGGGCGCGGGCTACACGAATTTCAACCGCTACTACTTCGCCCAGATAGACAAGGAGGGCGCGGTCATCGACGAGCGGTTTAACGGCGGCGGGACCGCGGCCGACTACATAATCGATTACATGCGGCGGCCGCTGTTGAATTACTGGACGACGCGCGAGGGCGAAGACTTCCCCACGCCCGTAGGCTCGATCTTCGGCCCGAAGGCCATGATCATAAACGAGTACGCGGGCTCGGGCGGCGACGCCATGCCCTGGTACTTCCGCAAAGCCGGCATAGGCCCGCTCGTGGGCATGCGCACGTGGGGCGGCCTCGTAGGCATATACACCTACCCGCAACTGATCGATGGCGGCGCGGTGACGGCTCCGCGCGTGGCGTTCTATAACCTGGAAGGCGATTGGGATGTCGAGAACAAAGGCGTCGCGCCCGACATCGAAGTCGACCTCGACCCGAAGCTCTGGCGCGAAGGTCATGACCCGCAGCTTGAAAAGGCCGTCGAGGTCGTGATGGCGGAGCTCAAGAAGAACCCGCTGCCCAAGCACAAGCGGCCGGCCTACCCGAATTACCACACGGGCAACGGCCGCGACGCAGGCGGCAAATCTGGCGGCGGCAGCAACAGGTAGTAACCAGAGAGCGTCTAAAAAGTCCCCGAAGGGGACGCGCTTCAATAGGAAGCCTCGAAGAGGCGTGATTCAATACAAAGCTCTGGAGGGGCGCGGATTCTATAGGAAGCCTCGAAGAGGCGTAATTCAATAAGCCCCGCAGGCGCGACGATTCAATAGCCGAAAGCCCCGTAGGGGCAAGATTCAATAGCCCGGCGCAACGCGCCGGGTCATGCGTCACACAAAACGAAGCCCTGAAAGGGCGCGATAGTTATATCGCCCTTTCAGGGCGAGAGCATCATGTTAAGCCGCCTAGCGGCTGGGGATTTTGGCTTTGACGCCGCGTAGCGGCGATTCGATCTTAGCCGTGTGCTTCAGCGCACGGGTCGAGGCCCGCCATCCCATCTCGTCGCGTAGCGACGGTTGAATCAGCCGTCGCTACGCGACGCGGTGGTAACACGATATCGGGTACAGGCCCTGAAGGGCCTGCCTAAATTCAGCCGTCCCTACGGGACGAGGATGCAGACCCTATGGGACGAAGGATGCGGGCGCTCGAACGTCACTGCTTAAAGCCATTGCCCTTTCAGGGCTTTTTTCACACTTCTCTGACACCCTCTCAGGTTCGATTCGCGCGCTCCGCCTAGCGCGCGTGTTAGCCTGATTCGAATGAGGCTTCCAAACCAGCCAGTTCGGATTCGTCTTTCACTTTTACTACGGCTTCCGCCGATTCATCCTGCCCCGGCACGACGCGCACTATTATCGCGAAGGGAGAATCCTTTGCGTAACTCTGTATCGAGCGCCATTTCTTCGCCAGGAACCAGGCGGCCCCTGATGTGCCCCACTCACCGCGCCCTGCACAGGTGAACCAGGTCCTTTCAGGAAATTGTATAGGGTTCACCTTTAGTATCAATCCGTATTCAAACTGGGGGAGGAGTCTAATGATGATCTTTCCTGAAAGGACTGATCTGAAGTTCTTATTATCAAAACTGAGTAGATTATTGCCCTCATTCGTGATGACATCCATTGTCTTATAGTTCGAGAGCGATCCCCCGAACGCGGCGAATGACACATCCAGCTTGTCTCGCATATCCAAATCGGAAGACAGGGAAGGTGACGCCTTCGCTTCGCGCCCGATCGACTCGGCTAGATACTTGGCCGCCCTCACCTCACAAGAGCTAATTATCCTCTCGGCGGAGAATATGCTCTTAGGTTTGTCCTCTCCAGGTTTGACGTACGTGAACTTGCCAAACAACCTCCCTTCGCCCATCTCTGGGAGAAGCGTCAACTGGCTATAGATCAGGTGAAACGCTCCTGTTGAGAAAGGGTCTTTACCGAAAACGTCTCTGAACGGACCCGCTGCTATCTCTATGCCTGAAACTTTTCGGGATGGGAGAGGCCCGCTTTTATTAATCTCGCTCCGGATTGGAAGACACGCCTCTTCTATAGCTGAAAAGAGATCTGAGTCCTGCGGGGTGCTACTGTACGCGGCGAGCGTTATGCCGGCGAGGTCTGAGGGGAGTTTGATGTCGCAAGCCTTATCATAAACTATGAATGTCCTATTTCTGCCCAAGCGCCCCATAAACAAGCCGCACTCGAATAAGACATTATCTCTGGGCGATTGCCAGGTCTGGTCGCGACTCTCAACCATATCGTCCGGGGTGAGAACCAGGACGGCGAAGTCGAAGTTATCAAGGGCATTGACTAAGCTTTCAAGAGTACCTTGGCCGAGGCCAAATACGCCCTCGTACCAGATCGTAGTTTCGGCTTCGGCTTTCAGTTTTTCTCTTATCGCTTTAGCTACGGGTAATCCTTCGCTAGAAGAGCCAATAAAAACTGAGGGACGAAACATGATCTTCACCTCGCCATGGTTATCTCGCATCACAACAAAGCCTACTCTCAAGAGGTCTAACCTTGTGTTACAGGCTTATAAAGATGATACAATAGGCCGCCGATTTTACGATTAACAAAGAGGTGTCACTCTATGACTGAGATGTTCAGGCGCTGCCTCACCTTGCTCTGCGCGATGGCGGTAAGCGTTGCTATCTTTTCGTATTCTTTCTCACCCGACGCGTCGGCTCAGGAGCCAAGCCGCGCCTTCGCGATCAAAAACGCGCGCGTCTTTGACGGGGATGCCGTCAAGCAAAACATGACCGTCATCGTCGAGAACGGTTTGATAAAAGCCATCGGCAAAAACATCAACGTGCCCGAAGGAATGGAATTGATCGACGCGACGGGCCACACCTTGCTGCCCGGCCTGATCGATTCACACACTCACAATTTCGGGCCGGTCTTGAAACAGGATTTGATCTTCGGAGTGACGACCGCGCTCGACATGTTCACCTCGCATCATGCGGCGGCCGCCTGGAAGAAGCAGCAGGCGGAAGGCAAGGCCAACGACCGCGCGGACATATTCTCTGCCGGCACCCTGGTCACTGCGCCGGGCGGGCACGGCACGGAATACGGCATGAAGATACCTACGATCACCACGCCAGAAGAGGCCGACAGCTTCGTCGAGGCGCGCATTAAAGAAGGCTCCGATTACATAAAGATCGTTTACGACGATGGCCGAAGCTACGGCCGCAAGATCCCTTCGATCAACAAAGCCACCATGGCCGCGGTCGTAACCGCCGCCCACAAGCGCGGCAAGCTCGCCGTAGTTCACATACACTCTCTCGAAGAGGCGCGCGACGCCATCGACACGGGCGCAGACGGGCTGGTCCATCTCTTCGTAGACAAAGTCGACCCGGAGTTCGGGCGCTTCGCCGCTTCGCACAAAGCTTTCATAATCCCTACGCTCGCCGTCGAATCGAGTCTCACAGGCGTCGCCGCGGGCGCGTCGCTCGTCGAAGACCCGAACCTCGGACCCTATATTTCAAAGGCCGACGCGGGCAGCCTCGGGAGCACTTTTAATCTTCCCCCCTCGGCTACGATGACCTACAACGTCGCGGAAGAGACCGTGCGGCAGCTCAAGGCCGCGCGCGTCCCGATACTGGCTGGGACCGATGCGCCGAACGCGGGCACCGCACACGGGGTCAGCATGCACAGCGAGATGGAGCTGCTCGTCAAAGCAGGGCTCAAGCCCGCGGAAGCGCTGGCCGCCGCGACATCGATCCCCGCGCGCCTGTTTCGCCTGAGTGATCGCGGCCGCATAGCCGAAGGGCTGCGCGCGGACTTGCTGCTCGTCAAAGGCGACCCCACCGCCGACATCAAAGCCACGCGCAACATCGCGAGGGTCTGGAAAGGCGGCGTTGCGGTGGATCGCAGCGCTTACCTGGCGGTGCTAGAAAAGGAGAGGGCCGAAGCCGCGCGCATGCGAGCGCTCCCCGCGCCCGCCGGTTCCGAATCGGGCGTGGTGAGCGACTTTGAAGAGGAGAAACCGACCGCGAAATTCGGCTCGGGCTGGGCGGTTTCGACCGACAGCTTCGCGGGCGGGAAATCGGTCGCGGAGATGAAGATTGTCGAAGGCGGCGCGAACGGGAGTCGTGGCTCGCTGCTAGTGACGGGCGAAACGGTCCCGGCTTTTCAATTCCCCTGGGCCGGCGCGGCCTTCTCGCCCGGCGACAAGCCTATGTCGCCGGCCAACCTCTCTTCAAAAAAAGAGATCAGTTTCTGGGCTAAGGGCGACGGCAAAACCTACCGCGTCATGATAATGACCAAGGGCGGAGGGTTCATGCCCGTGAGCAGAAATTTTGTCGCAGGCCCCGAGTGGAAGCAGTACAAGATGAGGCTTGCACAATTCGGCGGTATGGAAGGTTACGACATAACTAACATCATGTTCGCGGGCGGCCCCGCGCCGGGCAAGTTTACTTTTCAAATAGACGACGTGCGGTTTCACTGATGACCAGCCAAAGACCCGACCCGAACATAACCGGCGAGGCGCGCGAGCGTAACGCGCCTTTGATCGAGCGGCTCGCCGGTCAGGTGATAGACCTTGAGCCGCGCTACCTCCTTCAGATGGCGCACCTCACGGTCCCCGCCACCGTCTGGAAATACGTCGAAGGCGCGGTCACAAAGTCGAAAGCCAACCTCGTGATGTTAGACCTCGAAGACTCGATCCCGCGCGCGAACGAGGAGCTTTTGCAACAGGGCCGCGCCAACGTCGTACGCGCCTTCAACGAGCTCGATTGGGGCGCGCGGCTGCGGTTCTTCCGCCCGCGAGGGCTGGAGCTTGACCCCGCGCACGAAGACATCGCCGTCATCTGCGAGCAGGCGGGCGCTCGTCTGGACGGGCTGATCTATCCTAAGGTCGAAAGCGCGGACGAGGTGCGGTCGATAGACGCGACGCTCGCCCGGCTAGAGCGAAAGCTCGGTCTTCCCTCCGGCCGCATCCGCATAGAGGTGTTGATCGAATCCTGTTCGGCCGAACGAGAGGTCTTCGAGATAGCCCGCTCGTCGCGCCGGCTGGTGGGACTGGTCTTCGGCTCTTACGATTACTGGGCGAGCCTAGGGATGGGCGCTCGAACCTACAGGGCGGACCACCCGCTCATCAACCAGGCGCGCGGCGTCGTGGTCAAAGCGGCGGCTTCGGTAGGCATACCCGCCATCGCGGAGATGACCACTAACTATCCTACGCGAGATAAATCTGAAGAGGAGCGGCGGGCCGCGATCGAAGAGTTCCGGCGTGACGCGTTGTTGGCGCGCGACTTCGGGTTCGCGGGAAAGTGGACGGGCATACCCGAGCAGTCCTTGATGGCGGTCGAGATATTTCAGGTCGCCGACGACGAGATCGCAAGCGCGGTCGAAGAAGCCAGGCAGTTCTTAATAGCGGAGCGCGAAGGTCGCGGCGCGACTATGATCGCGGGCAAGATGGCCGACCGCGCTACCGACCGCTTGAACCGCAACACGCTGAAGATCGCTTACGCGCTCGGCAGGCTTGACGAAGAGACGGCGGCCGATCTTGGACTTAAACCGGATGGCGAGGGGGAGAGATGAGCGGCGCCAAGAAAGACGAGAACCTGATAGAGCAGAAGTACGGGCGGTTGCTGAACGACTTCCGCGTGGGCGAAGTCTATCACCACCCATGGGAGGTGACCATCGACGACGGGATGCTGGCGATGTTCGCGGGATCATTCCTCGACCCGAACCCGCTCTATTCGAGCCGCCGCTTCGCGCGCGACCTGGGCTTTCGCGACAAGGTGGTCCCGCCCGTCGTGCTGATGAATCTTGCGCTCAGCTTTTCGGTCCACGACGTTTCAGAGCAGACCATAGCGCACCTGGCTTACCTCGATATGAAGTTCCCCTGCGCGGCGTACGCGGGTGACACGATGACGGCTTATTCGAAAGTCGTAGGCGTGAGGGTGTCGGAATCGAAGCCCGACCGGGGCGTCGTCCACGTGCGGACGGTCGGGGTCAATCAAGACGGCGCGACCGTCGTCAAATTCGAGCGTAAGGCGTTGATGCCCGTGGGCCGACTGGAAGGGCGCGCGCACCCCGCTTCATACGAGTCTTACAACCAGCAGGAGCCGACCTGGGACAAGAGCACGCTGTCGACGGGCCCGCTCGTGATCGATTCACAGGCGCTCCCGCAAGAGCTTTCGCAAGAGATCAAATCGCCCAGGTGGCTAGGCCGCCCGCGCGGGCTGTTCGAAGATTTTAAGCAAGGCGATGTGCTGCTTCACAGCACGGGCCACACGGTCGGCGAAAGCGAGCACATGCAGCTCGCCGTCTTATCGCGCAACAGCCACCCGCTCCATTTCGACGAAGTCTATTCGCGCAAGAACAGCTTCGCCAGCACGCGCGTAGTCGAGGGCGGGCTGGTCTTCGCGTGGGCCTGCTCTATCGCGAGCCGCGACACGACGGCCAACGCGCTCTGGGAGCTCAGCTATGATCGAGGGAGCCACCCCGCGCCGGTTTTTGCGGGCGATACGATTTACGCGGCCTCGCGCGTGATCGAAAAGCGCGATCACAACGAGCGCGCGGGCGTGGTGAAGCTCCATCTGGTGGGCGTCAAGAACCAGACGCCGGCCGAGCTGATAAGCGCGGGCGCGGACCTGTTCGGCGGAAAGCCTGAGCAGAAAGTGTTCGAGATCGAGCGCGCAGTCCTGCTGCCAAAGAGAACGCCCGCCAGTTAATTCGACCCAGCGCCCCGGCCTCCGCGTCTCGTCGCGATGATTTTAGCCGTGCGTTTCAACGCACGGTAACAGGCGCAAACGTTTGGGGTCGCGTCAGCGACGGCTGAATCAATCGTCGCTACGCGACGTGATCTTTTGACGGCCCTTGATCCGTGCGCTGAAGCACACGGCTAAATTCACCCGCCGCTACGCGGCGTGAATGCCGACGCGTCTTCTCCTAAAACAAAAGCGGTGACAAGTCACCGCACTCCGAAGGAGGGCTGCCGCAATTTTACTTCATGTGGCGCAAGCCGGTTGCGCAGCGTCAATCACCTCTCACCCATCTTACAAACACTTAGGCACGGCACGGCGGTTGCCCTGAGTGAGTCCGGCAATCAACTCTCAAATGACCGGAGGTGCCTCGTGTTAACCCCTACTTATTCCCGCCTGTTCTTGTTGATTGCGTGGCTGGCGGGCGTCGCCGGGTTGGTCGCTGCCCCGCGACCCGCCAGCGCACAAGATGACCCTGCCGCCTTAGCCTCACGCGCGAAAAGAGTGCTGACGCGGCGCTGCTTTGAATGCCACGGCGCAAACGGCGTAGCCCGAAAGAACCTATTCGTGCTCGACCGCGCGCGGCTGGTCGCGACTAAGAGAGTCATCCCAGGCGACGGAAACTCGCTGCTTCTTAGGGTGGTCGAGACCGACGCGATGCCGCCGGCCGGGCCTCGGTTGACAGAAGATGAGAAAGCCGATCTCCGAAAGTGGGTGCTCGCCGGCGCACCCGGTTGGGAAGAGAGCGACGCGACTGCCGCGCCGAGAGAGTTCATTACAGAGAGCGCGGTCGTCGCTCATATTCATGACGACCTGCTGAAGACCGACGAGCGGTCGCGCCCTTACCTGCGCTATTTCAGCCTCGCCCATCTCTTCAACGCCGGGGCGTCCGACCAGGAGATGGAATTGTACCGCGCGGCGCTCGCAAAACTCGTCAACAGCCTCTCCTGGCACAGGGAGATCACGCGGCCCGCGCCGGTCGACGAGGCGAAGACGATTCTGCGAATAGACCTGCGCGATTACGCGTGGACCGCGCAGACATGGGATATTATTCTCGCCTCGTACCCATACGGCGTCCGCACGCGAGACGCCGCTAGCGTCACTCGTCTTTCGGGTGCGGAGCCGGTTTATGTTCGCGCAGACTGGTTCGTCGCCAACGCCTCCGCGCCGCCCCTTTATCACGACCTGCTCGGTCTGCCCACGACCGTCGCCGAGCTCGAAAGGCTGCTCGGCGTAAACACGCAGCGCAACCTGACCGAAGAGAAAAACGTCGTGCGCGCGGGCATGCGCGCGAGCGGGGTCTCTCACAACAACCGCGTGCTCGAACGTCACGTCTCGCCTCAAGGCGCGTACTGGAAGAGCTTCGACTTTCGCAGCAACCTCGAAAACCAGAACATCTTCAAAGACCCGATAAGGTTGACCCCCGCGGGAGGCGAGATAATCTTCAACCTCCCGAACGGGTTTCAAGCATACTTCTTGATAAACGCGTTCGGCGTCCGCATAAACGAAGCCCCCATAGAGATAGTTGCGAACCGCACGGACCCGTTCGACCCGGTCATAGAGAATGGGCGCTCGTGCATGAACTGCCACTTCAAAGGCATGCAGCCGTTTACGGACGACGTGCGCGCGGTAGTCAAAGGGATGACCGTGGGCTTTTTCGAGCGCGACCGCGCGCTCGCGCTCTACCCTCCGCAAGAGACGCTCGACCGCCTTGTTGAAAAAGACCGCGAGCGTTTCCTGGCCGCCGAGCGCCAGGCCGGCGGCCGCGCGGCGGAAAGCGCGGCAGGCGAGCCCGTCGGCGCGCTCTCCCGCCGTTTCTTCGCGGACCTGACAGTAGCCCAGGCCGCGGCCGAAACCGGCCTCGACGTGAAAGAGTTTCAAGCGCGCGTGAGCCGAAGCGCCAGATTGGTCGCCTTGGGATTCGGACAGCTACTCGTGCCCGATGGCGGGTTCAAGCGCGACGGGTGGGAGAAGAACTTCGCCGAGGTGACGCGCGAGCTAGGGCTTGGCGATCACATCGCAACCCGCTCGGTCATCAATAAAACACCCGCCGCCCGCCGCGGCGACATCATTCTGAGCTCGGGCGTCGCGAGCGCAGGAACTTCGGCAACGCAGCCCCAATCAATTATGCGCGTGGCCAGGACGGTATTCGTGCGATCGAAATCGGTCTTCCTAAAATCCGAGAACCTGGAACGCGAGCTTCAGAAACGATCGGAGTTCGCGGCCCTCGGGCTTACGATAGTCCGCGACCGGATCAAGGCCGACCTGGAGATTGAGATCAACCGGCCGCCGTTCACCTTCATCTACGCCTTCACGCTCACCAACCCCGAGACGAGCGTAGTCTTGACGGACGGCAAGGTGACGGCATTTGACGGCTCTTTCGCCGCGCCTAAGATTGCCAAGGAGATAATGAAACGGATCGCGGCGGCGCGTGGGCTTGCGGCTGCGAGATGATAAGAGGTGGAGAGCGCGGACGAGATGTCCGCGCCTACCGGGTCACTTGCTGGCCACTTCCGCGCCGAGGAACTTCAGAAGCGCCGCGTTGAACTGCGCGGGCTGTTCGAGCTGAGGCACGTGCCCGCACTTGTCGAACACGATGAGCTCCGCGTGCGGGATCTCTTTCTTGAACCGCTCGCCCATCGCAAGCGGCGTCAGCAGGTCTTCGCGGCCCCAGATGACCAGCGTCGGGTGCTTCAGCTCGCCGAGGCGGTTGTCGAGCACGTCTTCGCCGCGCAGTATCGATTCGATTATCCGCTGGATGGTGAAGCCATCGCCCGCCGTCACCCTGCGCGTGAACATCATGTCTATAGCCGCGTCGCTGGCGTAGAGCTGTTTGTTGTAGATCACAAGCGGCATCATCTGTCGCACGGCTTCGCGCGTCGAAGGGTTCAGCCCGTTGATCACGCGCGCGTCCATCTCTTTCGGCACCGCGAATCCCGCCGAATCGACGAGCACTACGCGGTCGACTTTCTGCGGGTGCGCGAGCGCGAACGCCGCCGAGATCCACCCGCCGAGCGAGTTGCCGACCAGGGTGGCGCGCTCGATCTTCAGCTCTTTGTAAAACCCGTCCAGAAAATCGACCAGCGTCCCGACGCGGTAGTTGAGCATGGGCTTGTCCGAGCGGCCGAAGCCTACCTGGTCGGGCACTATCACGCGATACTTCTGAGAGAGTGCGCCCACGGTCATCGACCAGTTCGACATGTCGCCGCCAAGCCCGTGCAGCAGAATCACCACTGGCCCGCTGCCCGATTCCTGGTAATGAATACGCGCGCCGAAGACCGTGGCTACTTTAGTCGCGGGGGCGGCCTGCGCCTGCGCTTGCGCCGCACTCGCGGTCACGCATAAAAAGAGGGCCGCGACCGCGAGCGTAAATGTCAGGTGGTAGCGTCTGAGGGGAGTCTTCATAATCTTGTCCTCACTTGCCGGATCAGATCAGATCCAGACTTTTTCGAGCGGCTCTCCCGCTTTGCACAGCGGGCAGGTTTCGGGCGTGTAGAAATTGCAGTCGACGTCCAGCAGCCAGTAGTAAGGCACGTTGCCCAGTTCTATGTGCGCGTCTTTGAAGTGGACGAGCGAGCCGATGGCGATCACTTCGGCCCCGGCCTGCCGGATCAATTCGACCATGTGGGTGATGACCTTGCCCGAGCGGACTATGTCGTCGACGAGTATGCACTTGATGCCGCGCGCGTCGAGGTACTGGCGAAAGTAGTAGCGGCCATCCTCTTTCTCGGCCCAGAATATCTGGTCGGCGTCCAGGGCCTCGCGGATGCCGAAGGCCACGGGTATCCCGCCCGCCGCGGGCGCGACCACAGCGCAGTCGGGCAAGGCGGCCAGCACCTCGGGCTCGCGCCTGAGGAGCCTTGAGAGCGCCACGTTCAACACGCGCGCGTTGCCGTGATAGCGCATGGCCAGCGGCATCTGAAAGTAGTGGCCCGAGTGCAGCCCGTTGGGGAACTCGAAGTGGCCTTCGCGCATGGCCCCCGTGCTGCGCAGCAGGTCGCAGACCTGATCCGTGTCGGGTATCAGTTGGACTTTTGGAACTAGCATTGGACCTCCATGGGTGCTTACGATGTCGTGAAGAGTGCAATTATAGGAGCGCGGGGGCCGGGTTTCAAGGCAACGCCTTTATGTCGCGCGGCGTTGAAATAAGAGGTCGGAAACTCTTAATATCACCTTGATGAAAAAACAGACGAGTCTACAGTTAATCTCTTCAATCGCGCTTCTGCTGTTCGCCTTTGTCTGTCCCGCGGGCAGCCAAAGCACGCAGCTTGACGACGTTTCTAAATCCTGGAATCAACCCATCAAGCCTTATCGCGTGATCGGCAATATTTATTACGTCGGCGCGGCGGAAGTGAGCTCGTTCCTCATCACGACGCCCGCCGGCCACATACTGCTCGACAGCGGGTTCGCCGAGACGGTCCCGCAAATCAAGGAGAACGTCGCTAAGCTCGGCTTCAAGCTCGAAGACGTGAAGATACTGATCAACAGCCATGCCCACTTCGACCACGCGGGCGGCCTCGCTATTCTCAAGGAGATGACCGGGGCGCAGCTCGCGGTGAGCGAGCCGGACGCCGCGCTTCTGGCCGCCGGAGGCAAGAACGATTTTGCGTGGGGGGACAGGTTCTATTTCAAACCGGTCAAGGCGGACCGACTGCTCCGCGATAAAGACAGGGTCGAGCTCGGCGGCGTGGAGATGATCGCCCATCTGACGCCGGGCCACACCAAAGGATGCACGACCTGGACGACGAAGGTGAAAGAGAACGGCAAGCAGTACGACGTTGTGATAGTCGGGAGCGCAAGCGTCCCCGGCTACAATCTTGTGAACAACCCTAACTATCCGAACATAGTCGAAGATTACGAAAAGACCTTTCGCGTGTTGAAGTCGTTAAGCAGCGACGTGTTCTTAGCGCCGCACGGCTCATTCTTCGACATGAAAGAGAAGATTCAGAAGCTTGAAAGCGGCGCGAAGACGAACCCCTTCATCCACCCGCAGGGGCTACGCCGCTACGTCAAGCAGGCGGAAAGATCATTCCGCGAGACTCTGGAAAAGCAACGCCAGGCCGCGGGGTAGCTAAGAGATTGCCGCTCCTCCGGAGCAGCCTCTCAACCGGCGCTTTCGATTCATCACCTGATGATCCTCTCCAGAAACTCCGCGGCTTCGGGGTCGTCGCTTTCGCCCAGCGCCTCGATGGCTTTGCGCCTCATCTTCGGCGAGGGGTCGCTCTTCGCCACTTCGATCAGCTTTCTCAATCCGCGCTTCGTATTCGATTCGGCGAGCGCGTCGAGTATCTCCTCTTTCACCTCCTCGCTCCGCTCGCTTGCGTACAGATCCGCGAGCGCCTCGACCGCCCTGTCGTCGTTCATCTCGCCGAGCCCCGACAGAGCCTCCTCTCGGACTTCGGCGTCGGAGTCGCTGCGCGCCACTTTGATCAAGAAGTTGAGCGCCGCCTCCCTGTCGCTGCTCTCCGAGATGGCGTCGAGTATCTCCCGCCGCACCTCGCGGTGGGTGATGGCCGAAAAGAGCGCTTGAAGCGTCTTCATCCCATCCGCGTCAGGGCTTTCGCCTATCGCGTCTATGGCCTCTTTACGCAGGTCTAGGTTCTCCGACTCGTTGCGCGCGACCTCGACGAGGAACGAGAGCTGGCCGGGAATTTCGCCCAGATGATCGATGGCCTCTTTGCGGACCTCCGCGTTCGGGTGCGTCTTGGCGATCCTCATCAGCAGAGGCGCCGCCACGTCATGCCCCTTCTCGCCTATGGCGTCGACGGCTTCCCCTTGCAGTTCCGAGTCGGTGTTCGAATCACTGATGATCTTCTCCAGCGCCTTGAGGCTCGCGGGGTCCTGGCTTTCGCCCAACCCGTCTATGGCCTCGCGCCTCAGCTCGCGGTCAGGGTCGGTCTCCGAAACTTTGATTAAGAATCTGGTCGCGGCGGCTTCGTCCCGGCTGTCGGCGATCGAATCTAAAATCTCAGCCTTCACCTCCCGGTTGCCGACCTCGCCGTAGAGGCGTTCGAGCGCCGATAGCGCGCCATCGTCAATGCTGTCACCCAGCGCGTCGGCGGCCTCTTTGCGCACCTCGACGTTCTCGCGGTCGTTGCGCACTATCGCTGACAGGTACGGAGTCTGGCCTGGGAAATGGCCGAGCCAGGAAACGGCTGTCGCCCGCACATTCTGAACGCGTGAGCTTGCGATCAACTCTTTGAGCATCGCTTCGACGCGCTGATCGTCGTGCAGACCTATCGCGTCCGTGGCTCGCTCGGCCACCTCGTTCAGCCGCGTCGAGTCGATCAGGCTCTTAAGAAAGCTCAGGCTCTCATCGTTGGTCGCGCGGCCGAGCCAGTAAACGGGATAGCCGCTGTAATCTCGCGGCCGGTCGAGGTTATAAATTTCCGCGCGCGTTATCGCGCCGCCGTCCGCTTCGTGGAGCAGGAACACGCCTACGTTGCGAGTCTCGTACTGCCTATCGGTCGTGTGCATCACGCCGCCTATGTCGAGGCGCGACCCGCCCGAGCCGATTATCAAAATGTCTACGCCGACGCCGGGCCTCACGTCGAACGTGTGCACGGTCCAGAAGCGCGTCTGTTTAGAGCGCGAGCGCGCCTGTTTGATCGCGGCGGCGAGCCGGGATTTCAGATCGGGGCCTTCGACCGGCGTGAAGCGCGCGGTCTGGTCCGAACCGCCGCTTGGGGCGGCGCTCGCTTGCTCGGCGGCCTCGCCAGCCTGCAAAGCCCTGTGCTCGGCCCCGAAGTTTACAGCAAACAGCGCGAATACGACTATCAGACTCTTAATCATCTCCGTACCTCCCTTTCGCACAGACCGCATCAATTATTCTTCCTGAGAAGATCTTCGAGAAACTTCGCCGCCTCCGGGTCCTCGCTCTCCCCCAGCATTTCGAGAGCCCTCCGCTTGAGCTTCGACGGGGCGTCGCTCTTTATAATCTCCATGAGTTTTCTGAGCGCGCGCTTGTTCTCCATATCGCCGAGCGCCGAGATTATCTCTTCTTTCATCTCCTGGTCGCGCTCGGCGTCGTAAAGCTGTATGAGTAGCTCTACCGCCTGGCCCTCTTCGCGGTCGCCCAGCGCGGAGATAGCCCTTTTGCGAATCTCGACATCGGCGTTGGACTTCGCGATCTCGACTATCTTCGTCATCGCGCGCGGAGTGCCGATGTCCGACAGGGCGGAGATTATATGCTCGCGGACGTCCTCGTTCTTCTCCGCGTCAAAGAGCTTCACAAGCTCGTCGACGACCGAGTCATCGCCCTCGTCGCCTAATTCAGATATGGCGACCGTGCGAAGCTCGACGTCGCTGCCGCTGCGCGCGATCTCGATCAGAACAGTTCGCGACTGCGCGCCTTTGTGCTCGGCCAGCGCGCGCATAGCGGCTTGAGCCAGCTCCCTGTCCGAAGACCTGATCGCCAGCTCCTTCAACAGCTCGATCACGCCGGGCGCTTTCACTTCGCCGAGCATCTCGACGGCCTTCCTGCGCAGCCTCGGGTCGGCTTCGTTGCGCGCGACTTCGAGCACCGCGGCGCTGGCTTCAGCGCTTTCGGATTCGGCCAGCAGTTCGAGCGCGCCCTCTTTCAGAGTCACGCTCGATTTTGACCCCGACTTTAGTATGTCGAGAGCGACTCTGAGGGCGCGCTCGGGGCTCGACTCGAAGAGGCTTTGCAGCGCCGCCAGCTTCAGCTCTTCGTCCTCTTCGTTTATGCCCTGGTTGATCGTGTCGTTGTTCTTGAGCCGGGGGGCCATCTCGATCCGCATCGCCCTCGCGTCGTTCACCCAGCCCGAGGTTGGGTGCTCTCTGATTAGCTGCTCAAGTATTCGGTCCGATTCCTGTAGCCTGTTCTGTTTATTCAAAGCATACGCGAGGTAGTAGAGCGCGGCGGCCGCGTCTTTATGTTGAGGATGCTCCGCGACCAGAGAGCGGAACTTCTGCTCCGCCTTTGCCCACTCCTGATCCTTGATGTAATCGCGCGCCTCGCGAAAGACCTTCGCAGCTTCGTCAGAACTGTTAGAGGCTTGAACCAGTCGGTTGAGCCTCTCTATCTCTTGCTCGAACGATCGCGTGGCCGCGCTCGTGTGAAGCCACGCGCATGCCGTGACCGCGGCGAAGACCAGCGCGAAGAGTCTGAGCGCCGTAATCAAATTTCTCATGCGAGGGTTCGGAAGCTTATAACTGTTCGGCATCTGTCTCTCCATAAACGTCAATAATTCCGGCTCGAAGCCTTTGCCGTATAGAATTGCAGCGCGGCGACGACCTCCTGCCTCTGCATCAGGTCTTTGATCGAGCGCACGTCGTCCTGGGTCGGGCTGTCGGGGAGGTTGGCGATGTCCAAAAGCAGCGGCTCGATGTCTGTGAGTAGATCTCCGACGGCCAGGTTCCTCCTGTTTTCCGCGCTTCGACGCAGCCGGCGATTCTTTGCCAGCAGCTCTTTCGACAATTCCTTTTCGTACGAGACGTCGACGGCCGCCTGCTCCGGCGATTGCTCGATGTTCCTGAACGACCTCATCAGCAGCTCTGCTTGCTCTACGTGCCCCGCGACCTCAAGGCTCAGATAGTCGGCCGTAGCCGCTCGCCGGTCATACGCTCGGTCTTCGCGCATCACGTCGACGGCTTCGACAGGCTTGTGCCCACGCGTCTCGCGATTCGTTTTGCGGCGTGGAACCGGAGCCGTCGTTTGAATCGTCTTCGGCCCGGCGGTTTCAACCCGCTTATCATCTCTCGATAATGTTTCTTGACCCGAAGCCGGCTGGTCATTGGCTACGACTTCGGGCTCGCGCGGCCGCGTCGTCTCTTTCTGACTGAAGACCAACCACAGCGCGGCGGCGACGAGCAGTGAGGCGACCGCTATTCTCACGGGGAGCGGGAGACGGGCCAGCGAGATCATTTCAACCAGAGCCGCGAGCGCCCTTCGCCTCGGGCGGGGCTGCTCTGACAGCCGCGCGCGCAGCCGCTCGTTGTAGCCGGTCCAGTAAGCCTCTTCGGGCAGAGCCGTATCGGCCACCTGATCGAAGACCGCGAGCGCCTCGCTCATCGAGCGGTAAAGGTTCTGACACGCTTCGCAACTGTTCACCTCGCGAAGCAGCCGCGATCTTTCATCCGCGCCTGCCGACTCGAACAGCAAGTCGACCAATCTCTCTTTGAATTTGCGACAATCGTGCATCGAAATACCCCGAGCTAACAGCCCTCACCCGTGACGAACGGCGCGTAAGAGTCGGCCTCGACGCTTATGCCGAGGCGCTCGCGCAGTTTCAAGACGGCCCGAAATAATGATTTCTTCACAGTACCCGCCGAGCAGCCGAGCGACGCGGCTATCTCGTCGTAGGTCATCCCTTCGCGGTGCTTGAGCAGAAAGATCAACCTCTGCTGTGAGGTCAACTCCCCGAGAGCCTGCATCACTTTTTCGACGAGGATCTTGTCGTTCAGGCTCTCCTCGACGCCCCGCGCGTGGCGGCTTTCGAGCGCTTCCTCGTCGGTTGTTATGATCTCTTTATCGAGCATCTTCGTGCGCCGCTTATGATTCAAAAAAGTGTTTATCGTAATCTGCCTGACCCACGTGTAAAAGCTCGACTCCCCGCGGAAGCTTTGAAGGCTGCGGTAGGCTTTCAGCCACGCCTCTTGCGAGAGGTCTTCGGCGTCGTGCGCGGAGCGGCAATAATGAAGGGCGAGCGAAAAAATCCGGCGCTCGTAGCGCCGGGCAAGTTGGCAGAAAGCTTCTCCGTCGCCCAATTGGGCGAGCCTTATCAACTCGTTTTCACTCGTCACAGGTAATTACCCTTCGCGCGACGTCGTTTATATAGACACGTTGTACGAGATTTGGTTGGCCTCGGGCCAGATTTTTTTTGGTGGATTCGAATTTCGACGCAAAGCTCACAAATGAATCTTAGCGTGTGTCTGAAAAGTCTCCGAAGGGGACGCGCTTCAATAGGAAGCCTCGAAGAGGCGTGATTCAATAGCCCGGCGCATCGCGCCGGGTCATGCGTCATACGAGACGAAGCCCTGAAAGGGCGATATAAGTATCGCGCCCTTTCAGGGCTTTTTATTATTAACAACTCGTGTCCAGGGGCGGTGCCCCTGGCTATTGAATCAAGCCCTTTCAGGGCTTCCTACACACTTCTCAGACACCCTCTAGCGCGCTTTTAAGACTATTTCGCTTTTACAACCAGGACAGAGTTCACGTTGCCGCGCTCGTCCTCTTCCGTGTCGGGGTTGGCGGGGTCCGTTACCCAGTCTCCGTCGATGATGAATTTATACAGGTGCTTTCCCGGAGCCAAATCTACGCGGCAGACCCATTCGTCGCCCTCGCGCGCGAAGAAGTACTGCGACTGGTTCCAGTTGTTAAAAGATCCGGCCACGGCGACTACCCGCGCGCCGGCGTGCCCCTTCAGCTTGAACGTAGTGTTCCCCTTCAAGCTGGGCGCGGCCACCTCAAGCTTGCGCGCCTCGACGGTGTTGCCTTCCTGTGTGAGGCTCAGCCCTATGACTTTGCCCTGCTTGTCGCGGTTGAAACGGAAGATGACGCCGATGCCCTGGTCGTCCGTGTACTCTCCGTTCGGCCTCGCGATGAGCCTGTGTTTAGGCTGGTGCGAAGGCTTAGCCCAGAGCTCGCCGTTTTCAAGCGTCACGTCGACGATAAAGTTCTCGACCATCGTAGGGTCGAGCTCGTATCTGCCGACCAGTTCCTTGAGGGCCGCCGCGTCAACTTTAGGCGGCTGATTGGTCTGCGCCAGCGCCGAAACCGCTAAGAGGATGACGAGAGATAGAACGGTCGATAGTCGTTTCATCGCTTCCTTCCTACTTCTTTGCCTCGCCCGCTACCGAGAGCATCGCTATCGCCTTTTCGATCCTGCGCGCGCGCGTCTCGGGCTTCTTAGCCTCTTCGATAGACTTGGCGTACTCCTTGCGGTGCGTGTAGCTCAGCTTGTCCCAGGCCGCCTGCGCCGCCTTGTTAGACTTCAGCGCGCGGGCGAAATCCGCGGGCGGGGTGATGGTGCGCGGCTCGTCGTCCCGCTCCATCACGATGCTCACCATGTCACCCCCTTTAGCCTTCGCGCCCGCCCTCAGCTCCTTGTTCACCGCCATGTAGTGATCGCCGCCGCCCATAGGAAAGACCGAGCCGCGAAAGGCGAACCCGTTTATCGTGCCGCGGACCGGCACGCGGGCGCGCGAGCCGAGCTCTTTCTCGACGCTGAATGGTATGCGAATGCCAGTCGCTTCGCTATTCTCGTCCTTCTCAAGCAATACCCGGAAACGCTTCGCCTTGGCCATCTCTCCCTCCCGGCTTAGATCGAGCAGTGTGATATTCCTCGCTTCTCGAAATACTGCTGGTGGTAGTCCTCGGCCGAGTAGAACTCGGACGCCTCGGTGATCTCGGTCACGATCTCGCGCGAGTATCTGCCCGATTTCTGAAGCCCCTCTTTCGACTCGCGCGCCGCCTGCTCCTGCTGCGGCGTGAGAAAGAATACCGCCGAGCGGTACTGCGCGCCGATGTCAGGCCCCTGCCGGTTCATAGTCGTCGGGTCATGATTTTCCCAGAACACGTTGAGCAGCTCTTCATAAGAGACCTGCGCCGGGTCGAACGTGACTTCGACGGCTTCGGCGTGGCCCGTGCGCCCAGTGCAGACAAGCTCGTAGCTGGGGTTGGCGACCGAGCCGCCCGTGTAACCGACCTGAGTGGATTTAACCCCCTTGACCTGGCGGAACGCCGCCTCGACTCCCCAAAAACATCCCGCGGCAAAAATAGCTTTTTCCATTCTGCTCTCCTTATCGCTTTATCAGTTCTTGCTCTGTCTCGCTCGCTCTATGAATAACGAATAGAGCAGCTCGCCCGTTCGATCAGACTCCGGGTGCCATTCGACGGCAATCATGCTATCCCGCTCGATCGCTTCGACGCACCCGTCTTCCGACACGGCGGCAATCGTAAAATCCGGGGCGACTCTTTTCACCGCCTGGCAGTGAGTCGAACAGACCTCCGCCTCGCCGCCCAACAACGTGAAAAGGAATGACCCTTCCCTTATCTTCAGTAAGTGGCGCGTGACCTTACCTCTCCCCCCGTGATCCAGCCTACAGTCCTCAAGGCTCGCCACGTCTTGATGCAGGCTCCCCCCGAAGTGGACGTTTATAAGCTGCATCCCGTAGCAGATTCCGAAAACCGGTTTCTCGATGCGCGAACAGAGGTCGAGCACGCGCCGCTCCCAATCAATCCTCTCGCGCGACTCGGCGAGTATCATTGACTCCGCACGCTCGCCGTAGAGCTCCGGCGGGATGTCGTCTCCGCCCGAGATGATCACCCCGTCGCAAATGCGATCGACCGCGGCGACATCGAGGTCGGGCGAGATCAGGATCGGATGGCCGCCCGCCCGGCTCACGGCTTCGGCGTACGCCTTCTTGACGTAGAGGTAATCGTGCCCCGGCCTTATCCTCTGCCCGTGGTCGAGGCTCACTGTTATGCCTATTACAGGCGCTTTCCGCATCTCATTCACTTCGGGAAGCCCGCGCTCGCTTTGACCTCGGCCAGTTGCTTGTTGTGGCGAATGTGGTGCAGCGGGATGTAGCTCAGCCACTGGTAGGCGTTGAGCGTGCTGAAGATCCTGAACTGGTGGTCGAGCGTGTGCGCCTTCAACGGCAGGTCTGTCTGCTCGGCGAACTTGATAGTCCTGGCGCGCACCTCTTTGAAGCGCGCGATGACCTCTGCTCGCGTCATCTTCCCGCGCGGCCGTATCATCTCAGGCGCCTGCGCGCGGCCCGTGCGGTTCGGGAGCACCCGCTCCAGCAGCTCCGACTTGTCCTTCGTCTTCGTCTCCCAATCCGGGTCGGGGCGAGCGGCCAGCGCGCGCTCGACCGTCCCGAACAACAGGTCCTCAGTCACAGCTATGTGCTCGACTACTTCGCCGACCGACCACGTGAACGGCGACGGCTTGTAATTCCATTGCGCGTCGCTGAGCCCCTCGATCGCGTCGAACAGCTCCTTGCGCGAATCATTGAGCGACTTGATTATCTTAGCCCGCTCTTCGGCCGTCATCTTCGGGCTGGCGGACTGGGGACGGTTCGCGGCCATCGCCACAGAGAAAAGCCCGAACAGGATCAAGGCAAGCAGCACTCGCATTAAGTTCTCCTTCGCGGCCCGACCGCAGCCGCCTCTCGATCAGTTTTCTATTTGCGCGTCGAGCACGTCGTAGCGCGTTACTATGCCGACGATGCGGCCATACTCTTCGACGAGTAAGGCGGGCGAGTTCTTCAAGTAGCGCACGGCGGCGTTGACGCTCGCGTCATCGCTCACGACCGGGAAGCCCTTATCCATCACTTCGGCGACCGGCGCGCGCATGAGGTCGGGCGCGGCGAGCAGCTTTGACATCAACCGGCCTTCGCGAAGGCTGCCCACCGATCTGCCCTCTTCCAGCACGGGCAACTGCGAGAGCCCATACGTGTTCATCATCTGCAAAGCGTCGCCGACCTGATGCTGCGGGCTCACGGACACGAGGCGCGGCGTCTCGCCGTCCTGTTTGGTCTGGTTGAGCAGCCCGATCGTCATCCGCTCTACGCCGAGCATGCGCTTCTCGCGCAGCCACTCGTCGGAAAGGAATTTCGACAGGTACCGCTCGCCCGTGTCGCAGACTATGAAGACGACCACGTCGTCTTTGCCGAGGCCGCGCGCGACCTGCAAGGCAGCGCAGAGGTTCGTCCCCGTCGAGCCGCCGCAGAATATTCCTTCCTCGCGCCCGAGCCGGCGGGCCAGTTGAAACGAATCGCGGTCGGTGACGTTGATGATCTCGTCGATGTACTTCATGTGGACGTTTTCGGGTATGATCTCCTGGCCTATGCCTTCGACAAGATAGGGCGTGGCCTGCATCAGCTTGCCCGTCTCTTTGTAAGTCTTGAAGACCGACCCGTATGGGTCCGCGCCTACGATTCGTATGCTCGGATTCTTTTCCTTCAAATAGCGGCCCGTCCCGCTGATCGTCCCGCCCGTGCCTATGCCCGACACGAAATGAGTGATGCGCCCTTCGGTCTGCTCCCATATCTCGGGGCCGGTCGTCCGGTAATGCGCTTCGGGGTTAGCCGGGTTGCCATACTGGAAGACGAACAGCGAGTTGGGCGTCTCCCCTGCGATGCGGCGCGCGGTGTTGACGTAGTGATCGGGCGAGTCCGGCTTGGCCGAGACCGGCACGACTATAACGTCCGCGCCGAGCGCTTTAAGGTAACGAATCTTTTCGACGGAGCATTTGTCCGTCATCACGAAGACCGCTTTGTAGCCGCGCACGGAGCACACGAGCGCAACGCCTATCCCGGTGTTTCCGCTCGTGGCCTCGACGACCGTGCCGCCGGGCTTTAGCCGCCCGTCGCGCTCCGCGGCATCGATCATGGAGACGCCTATGCGGTCCTTCACCGAGCCGCCTGGGTTGTGCGACTCCATCTTCGCGAGCACGAGCGCCTCGACGCCCCGCGTCAGTTTGTTCAGCTTGACCATCGGCGTTCGCCCGATGAGCCCGAGAATGTTTTCTTTGTAATCCATATATCTTTTCCGTTTGAGCAGCCTGTGACTAGATTTTATCACCGCTGAATTGACCCATAAAGCGGGCGGGCGCGCTAAACGTTTAGCGCGCCCGCCCGTGGGGCATCGACGTGGTCGGGGGCTGAAATCGATCCCGGCCTACCTTCTGGCCGTGCGGCGCAGCTCGCTTATGCGCGAGCGCACCGCGTCGCCGTCCTTCGGGTCGACGGCGGCTTTCAAGTAAGACTCAAACGCGCGGGCCGCGTCTTCATTCTTGCCTAAACGCGCCAGCGCGATCGCCAGGTTGTAATGCGCTTCGGGGAAGTTCTCGCTCTGGCTTATAGCGTCTTTGAACTCTTCGACGGACGCTTCGACCTTCCCTGTCGTGAAGAGGGCTATGCCGAGGTTGTAATGAGCTTCGGGGTAAATCCCTTCGGCCTGCTCGACTGCGATCTTGAACTGTGTGATTGCGCGCGCCGTATCGCCGCGGTTAGCGTAAAGAATCCCCAGGTTCCCGTGCGCTTCCGGGAAATCGCCGGGCCTCTGTCTTATCGCGGTCAACAGCTCGCGCTCCGCCCCGTCAAAATCATCCACCAGGCTGTAGGCGACTCCGAGGTTGTAGTGAGCCTCCGGGTATTCCGCGTTCTGCTCTATGGCGATCTTGAACTCGCTCGTCGCCGCCTGCATGTCGCCGAGCATTCCGAGCACCATGCCGAGGTTGTTGCGAGCTTCGGCGAAATTGCCGTTCTGAGCCTCTATGGCCTTTCGGTATTCGCCGACCGCGCCCTGAAGGTTGCCCTCCGAGGTCATCTGTTTCGCGCGCTCGAAATGCCGTAGCGCGGCCTCCTGGTTCTGAGCAAGCTGATTCTGAGCAAATGCAAAAACGGACATCAGCGCCAGACCCGCCGCCGCGGCCGCCAGCTTCCTCGTAATTGTATGAAACCTGTTATTCATGATCTTCCACATCCCCTATTGCTCGTATCAAACTGGGTCTCGGCGCAGCGTTTTCCAGCACCGTTACCATACATTGCGCGTCGCTTTTGCGCGCACGAGTCTGATTAAGGCAATGACTGTGCCGGAAGAGAGGTTTTAAGTTTTTAGTTTTAAGTTTTTAGAGCGCGTCTGAGAAGAGGCAACTTACTCGGCTCCGTAGGAGCCTGATGTTTGTAGATGATCGCTAGGCAGGTCTCTCCAACTCCGTAGGAGTTGAATAACAGACATACAACTCCTACGGAGTTGGGGTGAATTTACGCTATTGTTCTACAGACATAGAGCCCCCACGGGGCTTTTCAGACGCCCTCTTAGTTTTTGGGCCTGCGTAGGGCATAAGTGCTTGGCATCTCGGAACTGAAAACTGAAAACTAAAAACTTAAAACTGTTTATCATGCCAGGTTATGCGAACGCGGCCGCCGGGGTAGTCTGCCGAGCCGGGCCGTTCTTCTTCGTCAATGCCGAGCGCCGAGGCTATGCGGCCGAGCCAGTGGTCGCCCCCGAGGCGCGCGCCGCGCAACGAGCCCGATATTATCAGGTGATCGCGCGCGCGCGTCGCCGCGACATAAAGCAGCCGCTTCTTTTCCGACCGGTCCATCTCGTCTTCGACGAGCTTGATCACCTCGAACGACGCGGGGCGAACAGATTCGTCTCCGCGCTCGTCTTCCGCCCTCACGTCTACGGCGACGCCAAGGTGCGGGTGCGCGGCGACGATAGAACGGTCGTGTCCGCCCGCGTAAGCCGCGTCGACTATCCAGACGATGGGGAACTCCAGCCCTTTCGATTTATGGACGGTCATCAATCTTACAGCGCCGGCTTCCTCTACGGTGGCTTCGCCTTCGCGCGCTTCCCTGAACCTCAGGTCTTTTATTCGCTCGACGAGGTCCGAGAGCGTGATCGTAGGCAGCGCGCGGGCCTGCTCTATGAACTTCTCTACGTTCGCCGAGCGCCGCTCGCCGTGAGGCAGCGCCATCAAAGTCGCCAGGTAGCCCGTCTCCGCCAGCGCGGCGACGATCACCTCGGCGGCGCTCATCCGGCCTGCGATCGAGTGCAGCCGCTTCAAAGCCTCGCGCGCAAAAGCTACAGCATCCGTCTCGTCCGCTGCATGCTCTACTTGCTCGTCGCACAGGCTCTCCCAGAGCGTGCCCCTTCTGAGCGCGAGCCGAAATAGAGTCTCGTCCGAGAGCGCGAACATCGGCGACCGCAGCGCCGCCGCCAGGCGCAGGCTGTCGGAAGGGCTCGCGAGGAACGCGAGCAGGTTGCTGAGGTCGGTTATCTCTTGCCGGTTATAAAACCCTCGGCCGGCTATCGTCACGTAGGGCACCTCGGCGGAAGCCAGGGCCTGCTCATAAATCTCAAAGTTCGTAGAAGCCTGAAACAGGAGCGCGAAATCTCCGTACTCGACCGGCCGCGCTTCGCCCGCGCGCTCGCCGCAAATCGTCACCTCGCGCCGCCCTCGAATCTCTTTGATCCGCTCGGCGATCAGCCGCGCCTCAAGCCCGCGCAGCTCTTCGGCCACGAGCCGAGATTCCGCGTCTTTATCCTGAACGATGATGTGAAGCTCGACCGAAGGCTCTTCGGCCACCGGCAGGCGCGACGCGCTCATCGCTTCGTAGGCCGTGTCGTAACGGCTCTCGACCGTGAAGACCGAAGGGAAGATGTGGTTTGTAAAATCGACCAGCCGTTTGTGCGTGCGGAAGCAGGCGTCCATGCCGACCGCGCGGCCGTCGGCGCGGAACTCGTCGCGCGCGTCGTGGAAGACCGTAACGTCAGCGCCCCGGAACCTGTAGATAGACTGCTTCGCGTCGCCGATGATAAAGAGCTCGTTCGACCGCGGCGCAATCTTCCACAGTATCCGCTTCTGTATCGGCGACGTGTCCTGAAACTCGTCGACCATCAGCGCCTTTATCAGCCCGCCTGGGCGCGTGTACCGCTCGCAGACCTCTTCGTGTGAAGAGAGCATCTCGTCGGTCATCTCTTCGAGGTCGTTAAAATCGAGCCGCTGCCGCTGCTGTTTCAGCGCCGCGAAACGCGCGCGCGCCAGACGGTAAAGCCGGGCTAGCCGCCACGCAACCTCCGCCGCCGCCGCGTCCGCTTCGTTCATCTCCAGCGCCAAAAGCCTCGCCCCCCGCACCGCCTCGCGCAGGCGGCGCAAAGCTTCCGTCACCGCCTTGAACTCTTCTTCGCTGTTCCATTTCTTTTTCGAGCCGCCTTGCAGGTTGATCGAAGAAGCCAGCTCAAGCAGCAGCGCCGCCGTCTCGACGCCGACGCTCCCGTCGATGTCGTCAAGCAGATCGACTACGCGGGCGCGGCACTGCTCTCTCCTGTCCGCGGGGTCGTTAGCCATAAAGCTTCTGAGAGTTCGGACATCACTCTCCCAGCTCTCTTGCTCTACGATCGAGCGCGCACGCTCGGCGCGCGATTCATCCAAAGCGGCGCTCCAAAATTGAATGATCTCTTTCGCGCCGTAATCACCGATCCGGTCGAAGGCGTGTCGGGCGCGCTCGCCATCGTAGATGAGCGACTTCAGCGCCGATTGCACGTCACGCGGAGACAGAAAGGCGAATATCTCTACTAACGATTTTGAATCGGCCTGCGCGGACGCCGCTTCTTCGATCGCATCTTGAATTGCTTGATCGACGAGCGCCGCGCCCTCGATCTCGTCTACGATCTCGAAGGCGGGGTCGAGCCCCGCTTCGGCCGGGTGCGCGCGCAGTATCGCGGAGCACAGCGAGTGGATCGTCCCTATGCGCGCGGAGTCGAGCGCGTTGCGGTGCTCGCGCCAGCGGCGGCGCGCTTCAAGCGACTCGCTCGTGTCTATGCGCGAGCGAATCTCTCGGCGTATGCGCGAAACCATCTCGCGCGCAGCCTTCTCGGTAAACGTCACCGCGACAATGTCGGAGACTCGCCAGTCGGCATTCTCTTCCAGCAGTTTTAAGAACCGCTCTACGAGGACGCGCGTCTTGCCCGACCCCGCGCCCGCCGACACTAAAACGCGGCGACCGCGCACGCTCACCGCCTCTAGTTGTGAATCAGTCCACTCCATAAACTTCGTGCAGCAAGCCGCCCAACCGGCGATAAAGCGGCTTTGCGATCAGGATGATCGCCAGGGCCAGAAAGGCTCCGGCTATAACGTCTACGACGTAGTGGTAGCGCAAGTAAACCGTCGAGATTATCAGCGCGCTGCCGGCGGGGAGTATCCACCAGAAAGTGCGGCGGTGAAACCGCTGCGCGTAGTAGAGCACGAGCAGCGTAAGCTCCGTGTGGCCGCTTGGGAAAGCGTCGTAAGTCTTCCCTTCGAGCTCGTTGAGCGTGGCGTGTATCGTGTCGAACAGCAGGACCCCCGATAGCGGTTTCGTATGCTGCGCCTGTATCTCGGGCAAGAAGCGCGGCCCCAGCGCGGGCACAGCGATGTAGCCCAGGTATGAGAGATAAAACCCGAGCACTATGACGAAGACGAAGAGATGAAATCGCTCCATCCACCCCTTGCGCCACAGCACTACGCCGAGGACCAGGGGCAAAAAGTAATAGGTTATGTAAGCGAGCTGGAAAAGCTCTGTCAGCGCGGGCCAGGTGAAGCGCTCAAGCCAGACCGTCGGGTCGAGGCCGAATATCTGCCGGTCGAGCGCCGCAAGCTCGCGGTCAAACTCTTTCGGGTTTACGAGCGGTATCAGATAAGTCAGCTCTTTGTAGGTGAACGGTATCACGGCCACCGGATACCAGCCCCTGACAAGCCCGTCGCTCGGAAACCATCGGGCGATCTGAATTACAATGGCGATTGCGACTATGTGCGCGGCGACAAGCAGCCAGCCGTAGCGCACGCGATCGATCGAGATGATGATCAGCGCGGCGATGACTACCAGATAGGCTATGATGATTTTATCGGCCGGGCTGAGCAGCCCCGAATGAATCTGCCGTCGCGCGTTCGGGTCGGTCACAGCCAGCCCTCTTGCTTGTACCAATCAATCGTGCCGCGCAAGCCTTCTTCGATCGGCACGCTCTGGCTGTAGCCGAGCTCGCGTTTCGCGCGCTCGATCGAGCAGCCCCACGATACCTGTGAGAGGTCGCGGACCTTGTCGCGGTTGATCACGGGCGGCTTCCCGAACAGCGCCGCGCCCGCTTCGGCCGCGACCGCGACCCCGAAGGCGAGCGAGCGAGGAATGGCGAGCGTGCGGACGCGGCGCTCGAAAATCTTCGCGAGCATCTCGGTGATCCGTCGTACTGAATAGACCTCTTCGCTGGAGATAAAGTAAGCCCTCCCGGTCGAGGCTTCGCTTTCGCCGGCCAGTATTATGCCGTCGGCCAGGTCGTGCGCGTGGACGAGGCTCACCTTCTTGTCATAGCGCCCTATCGTCGGCGACAGCCCGCGCGCTATGGCTTTGAACAACTCGTAGAGCGCGTAATCGCGCGGGCCGTAAACGGCGGGCGGGCGGACGATGGTCACGGGCAACAGGTCCTGCACGGTCCTGACGGCCTCTTCACCCATCAGCTTGCTGCGGCCGTAAGGCGTGATGGGGTTGGGCGGCGTGTCTTCGTTTACGATCTCGCCTTCGCGCGCGGGGCCGATGGCCGCAAGCGAGCTGATCTGCACGAACTTCTTTATGCGGTCGCGCCGCTTTAGCGCCGCGCCGACTATGGCTTCGGTGCCGCGGTGGTTGACGCGGAAATAATCATCCTTGCGGCGTGCGAACGTAACCCCCGCGACATGATAGATGGTCTCGACGCCTTCTAAAGCTTCGTCCCAGTCGGTAGTCTCGTCGAGCCCGCCGTAAACGAGCTCGATCTGCGGGTGTTTGAGGTACTTCAGATCGCTCGATTGGCGCACGAGGCACCGCACCGTGCGGCCGCGCTCGACCAGCCGGTCGACGAGATGGCTCCCGACAAAACCCGTCCCTCCCGTGACTAATACTTTCGCTTGATCTTTCGGTTTCGCCATTACTTTTCAGGCTCTCTTTCAGCGCCTACTTGCCCGCCGCGGCATGCCGGTCGAGGTAATCGAGCAGCACCGTCGTCATCACTTTCACGCCGACCACGAGGCTCTCTTCATCAACGTCGAACTCCGCCGTGTGCCAGCCCGCCGTTATGCCGCGCGCGCGATTGCCGACCCCCAGGAAGTAGTAGAAGCCCGGCACGACTTTCTGAAAATGAGAGAAGTCTTCGGCCGGCATGAACGGGCGCGGCGCGATCAGGTTCGCGTCGCCTACGATGCGGCGCATCGAGGGCAGCGTCTCTTCCACGAGCTTCGGCTCGTTGTAAGTGAGCGGGATGGGGTTCTCGAATTCAAGCTCGAACGTCGCGCCGTGGGCCGAGGTGACGCTCGAAAGAATCTGCTTCATCATCGCCTGGGCGCGCGTGCGCACGTCTTCGCTGAGCGCGCGCATGGTCCCTTCCATCTTGACCTCTTCGGCGATGATGTTGTTGCGGTCGCCGCCTTTGATCGTGCCGACGGTGATTACGAGCGGCTCGAACGGGTCTATGCGGCGGCTGTGAATGGTCTGGAGCGCCGTGACGGCTTCGGAGGCTATGACTATCGCGTCGACGCCCATCTGAGGCTGCGCGCCATGCGACTTCTTGCCGCGGACGGTGATTATAAACTTGTCGGCCGAAGCCATCGCGGGGCCGGAGTGGTAGCCTATCTGCCCGGCTTCGATGCTCGGCATCGTGTGGAGCCCGAAGATGGCTTGCGGGCGCGGGTTCTCCATAGCGCCCTCTTTTATCATCAGCGCCGCGCCGCCTTCTTCGCCGGTCGGCGGGCCTTCTTCGGCGGGCTGAAAGATGAACTTGATCGTGCCGGAGATCTGATCGCGCATCCTGGTCAGCACTTCGGCGACGCCGAGCTCGACCGTGGTGTGTACGTCGTGGCCGCAGGCATGTTTTACGCCGGGGTTCTTCGATTTGTATGGCACGTCGATCGTCTCGTTGATAGGCAACGCGTCCATGTCCGCGCGGACGGCGACCACTGGGCCGGGCTTCGCGCCTTTCAGCAAGGCCACGACGCCATACTTGCCTACGCCGGTCTTGACATCATCGAGGCCGAGCGCGCGCAACCGCTCGGCCACCACGCGCGAGGTCCGCTCCTCGCGGTTCGACAGCTCCGGGTGCATGTGAAAATCGCGGCGCTGCTCGATCATTTTCTGGCGCAGGCTTTCCGCGGCCTGCGCGATCTGCGCGTCGCGCGGGTTCGTTTTTGAAGCTTGATTCTGCGCCGACGCGGCCGCGAGCGATAAGATCAGAATCAATGCGATGGCGATAATCGACCTTTGTTTCATCTCTCTCTCCGTGATTGTTTCTTGGGATAAGGGAGCATATGTGCTTTTGTTAACGCCGGTCAAGCGGGAAGATGTTGACCCGGCGCGGCGCACAATGCTAAAGGAACGGGGGATGGGGCAACTCAAGAGATAGCGAGGAAGGTTAGAATGGGACACTACTTCGAGGCTCTGCTACTGGACCTGCGCTACAGCGCGCGAGCATTAATGAAAAAGCCCGTGTTTACTCTGATCGCCATCGTGACGCTTGCGCTCGGGATCGGCGCGAACACGGCGATCTTCAGCGTAGTGCAGACGGTGCTTTTGCGGCCGCTGCCATTCAGCGAGCAAGAGCGCCTGGTCGTCATCTGGAAAAATGATGAGGCTACGAAACATCCTTTCGTCGAAGTGTCGATCGCTGAGTTCAACGACTGGCGCAATCAAAGTCAGGTCTTCGAACATCTCGCGGCGATGACGACGACGGTTAATGGCTTCGGCTACACGCTCGTCGGGCAGGGCGAACCTGTGCAGATCGAAACCGCAAGGGTCTCGTCGGGTTTCTTCTCCGCACTCGGAGTCAGGCCGGCGATGGGGCGAGCGTTCACTGCGGACGAAGATCGCCCCGGCGCGGCGCGCACGGTCGTCATCAGCCATCGCCTCTGGCAGACCCGATTCAATTCTGATCCCAACATCGTAGGGCAGATGATCGCGCTCACAGACGGCGGGAGAGAAGCGGCGTTCGATGCGGCGTTTAATCCTGGCAAAGCCGCGCAACCTGATGCGCGCAACGACGCGGGCTTCACGGTCGTCGGCGTGATGCCCGCCGAGTTTGAGTTTCCGAAAGGCGCCGACGCGTGGATGCCTATCTCGGCCGTGAGCGGCGCGTGGGCCATCGAGAATCGTGTGGGGTGGTTGCAGGCTGTCGGGCGGTTGAAACCCGGTGTGACGCGCGAGCAGGCGCAGGCCGAGCTCGATACTATCATCGCGCAGGTTGCCGCCGATCATCCGGAGACGAAAGCTGACGGCCAGCGGGCGGTAATCACTCCGCTGGCCGCGCACCTGTTCGGCGACGCGCGGCTGGCGCTTTACCTGTTGCTGGCGGCCACCGCGTTGTTGCTGGTGATCGCCTGCGCCAACATCGCGAACCTCTTGCTTGCGCGGGCGACCTCGCGGCGCAAAGAGATTGCGCTGAGGGCCGCGCTCGGAGCCGGCCGCGGTCGGCTCGTGCGACAGTTGATGACCGAAAGCCTGTTGCTGGCGGTCGTCGGAGCCGGGTTAGGGATTATGCTGGCTCATTGGCTGATCAAGCTGCTTTCGAGCCTCGTCCCGAGAGACATACCGCGCATAGAGGCCGTAGAGATCAATATCCCCGTGCTGCTGTTCACCTGCGGCCTCACGCTGCTGGCGGCGTCCGTGTGCGGACTTGCGCCGTCGCTCTTCGCGTCAAAGGTAAACCTCAACGAAGCGCTCAACGCCGGTAGCGGCAGGGTCGCGGGAGATCGACGCGGCAATCGATTGCGAGGCGCGCTCGTAGTCACAGAGGTCGCCGTGGCGCTCGTGCTGCTGATCGGCGCGGGACTGATTTCTCGAAGCTTCTTGAATCTGCGGCAGGTCGATTTAGGGTTCGACCCGAACAACGTGCTGACGTTTCAGCTCAGGCTGCATGGCAAGCAGTACGCCGAGGCCGACAGGGCCAGGGATTATTTCAAGGAGTTGACCGAACGGATTGAGGCGCAGCCCGGTGTGATCGCGGCGGGCGCGATTCTGATCCGCCCGCTTGAGGGGAACATAGGCTGGGACGTGGGGTACGCGGCCGAAGGGCAATTGCCCGACGAGATCAAGCAGAACGCCATTCTGAATTGCGAGTCGATCACGCCGCATTACTTTCGCTCGATCGGCATTCCTCTAAAAGCCGGGCGCGAGTTCAACGAGCAAGACGACGCGGACGCGCCGAAGGTGGTGATCATCAACGAGACGATGGCGCAAACCGTCTTCGCTTCGGGCGTCGACCCCATAGGCAGGCGCATCAACGTGGGCGGTCACGGGTGGTCGACGATCGTCGGGGTCGCGGGTGACGCGCGCTACCGCGAGCTGAGGAAAGGCCGCTGGGACGTGTACGTGCCTTATCGACAATTCGCCTTCCCGCCTTTGTACGTGACGGTCCGCACCGAATCCGCGCCGTCGTCGTTGATCCCCGTAGTCCGGCGCGAGATGGCCGCCCTCGATCCGGATCAAGCGATGACGAGCGTGATGACGACTGAACAACTGGTTTCGGCCGCGCTGGCGCGGCCACGTTTCAACGCGCTCTTGTTAAACGCCCTGTCGGCGGTGGCGGCCGTTCTGGCGATAGTAGGGATTTACGGCGTGATCTCCTACTCAGTCACACAACGCACGCACGAGATCGGCGTGCGCCTTGCGCTCGGCGCGCGGAAGCCGGACGTTCTGAAGCTGGTCATCGGGCAGGGGATGAAGCCGGCGATCATCGGCATGGCGATAGGCATGGCCGCAGCATTCGTGTCGATGCGTCTGCTGGAAAGCCTGCTGTTCGGAGTCAGCACAGCCGACCCGCTGACCTACGCGGCGATCGGCTCGCTGCTAGCCGGCGTCGCGCTCCTGGCCTGCTACTTGCCCGCGCGCAGGGCGACGAAGGTCGATCCGCTGGTCGCGTTGCGAGATGAATAACAAGGAAGCTGTAGCACTCTCTACGCCTGAAGCGCATTTTATTGACGGCGACGGGCTAAAGTGATCTAATCCTGGTTCTCAGGCCTGCCGCGCGCAGGCACAGTGGCTGACACCAATTCAAATACTTATAAGAGAGGTGGAGATGATGAAACGCGTCTTTGCTTTAATCACAATCTCACTATCGCTTTTTCTTATAACCGCGCTCGCACAGCAGAAGCGCGCGATGACATTCGACGACGTGCTTGCGCTCAAGAACGTCTCTGACGCGCAGGTCTCGCCCGATGGCAAGTGGGTGGCTTACGTAGTCTCGAAAGCGGATATGAAGGAGAACGCCACGGACGCGGACCTGTGGCTGGTCGCGACGACGGGCGGCGCTCCCATAAGGCTCACGACGAGCAAGAAGAACGACTCGCAGCCGCGATGGTCGCCCGACGGCAAGTGGATAGCCTTCACATCAGCGCGCGAGGAGAGGTCGCAGATATTCTTGATCTCTCCTTTCGGAGGTGAGGCCGAGCGGCTGACCGAGTCGAAGACCGGGGTGCAGTCGTTCCAGTGGTCGCCCGACGGGCGCTCGATCGCCTTCGTCGCCCAGCAGGAGATGACGCCCGACGAAGAGAAGAAACAGAAAGATAAAGATGACGCCCAGGTCATAGACAAGAACTTCAAGTTCTCGCGCATCTGGGTAATCGACGTTCAGACGAAGAAGGCCAGCGAGATTGTGAAGAGCGATTACGTCGCCGCGGACCCGCAGTGGTCGCCCGACGGGCGTTGGATAGCTTACACGACTACGCCGACGCCTAAGGCGGACGACGGCTCTATGACCGACATCTGGTTGGTCGAGAGGGCTTCGGGCCGCCAGCGAAAGCTCGTAGAAAACGACGGCCCCGACCAGTCGCCTCGATGGTCGCCCGACGGCAAGTGGATAGCTTATCTGTCGCGTGAATCTAAGAACGGCGTGCTCGGCCAGTCGCGGCTGTCGATCATCGCCGCGGAAGGCGGGACGCCGCGAGCGGTCGCAAACAACCTCGAATACCAGCCAGGCGCGGCCACTTGGTCTGCCGACGGGAAGACGATCTACTTCAACGCGTCGGCGAGGACTACGACGCAGCTCTTCTCGGTCCCCGCCGGGGGCGGCGAAGCGAAGCAGATAACGAAAGCGCGCGGCGTCATGGGCCAGGCGACTTTTTCGCGCGACCGCAGCACAGTCGCCTTCACGAGGTCGGACGTTCAGAATCCCTCGGACGTGTTCGTAGGCAAACTCCCGGACGTGCACGACGGCGTCAAGCTGACTAATCACAACCCGCAGTTGAGCGAGCTGGCGCTCGGCGCGAGCGAAGTCATACGCTGGAAGAGCAAAGACGGGATGGAGATCGAAGGCGTAGTGATCTACCCCGTCGGTTACGAGCGGGGGAAGCGTTACCCGACGGTCGCGCTGATACACGGCGGCCCCTCGGGCGTGTGGACCGAGAGCTTTCCCGGCGGGTGGGGCAACTTCGGCCACGTATGGGCCGGCAAAGGGTGGGTCTTGTTTTATCCGAACGTGCGCGGCTCGTCGGCCTATGGTGAAAAGTTTCTGTTGTCGAACGTCAGGGACTGGGGCGGCGGCGATTATCAGGACATACAGACCGGCCTGGACCATCTGATCGCCAAGGGCGTCGCCGACCCGGACCGGCTCGCGCAGTCGGGCTGGAGCTATGGCGGGTACATGACCGCGTGGACGCTCACGCAGACGACGCGCTTCAAATCTCTGATGGTCGGCGCGGGGCTTACTAACATGTTTTCGATGTACTCGACGAACGACTTGCAGCGAGTCCTCGAAGGCTACTTCGGCGCGGAGCCGTGGAACGATCTTGAGGTCTACAACAGCCGCTCGGCGATGACTTTCATAAAGCGCGCGAAGACGCCTACTCTGATATTGCATGGGGCCGAGGACAAGCGCGTGCCCGTGGGACAGGCGCAGGAGCTCTACATGGGGCTTCGCAAGAATGGCATTCCCGTGGAGCTTGTTTTTTACCCGCGCGAGCCACACGGGTTGCAGGAGCCTCGGCACCAGCTCGACAAGATGCGGCGCGAATACGCCTGGCATTCGAAATACGTCCTCGGCGTCGAAGTGAAGGAGCCCGCGCCGGCCAAGGATGAAAAGAAGCCGGAAGAGAAACCTTCGACCAACTAGAATGAATAAAGCCCCGTAGGGGCGCTATTCAATAGCCCGGCGCATCGCGCCGGGTAACGCATCATACGAGACGAAGCCCTGAAAGGGCGCGATATTTATACCGCCCTTTCAGGGCTTTTCATTATTAACAACTCGGTTCCAGGGGCGTTGCCCCTGGCTATTAAATTGTCGCCCCTTCGGGGCTTTAGGGCATCCCTTAAAATTCTGCCCTGAACCCTATCTGGAACACAGCTTGCCCTTCTGCTCATAGCGGCTTTTTTGAGCGCGCATATGGACTTAATGAATACATGCGCGCGCTCCGGAGTGTAGCGTTTTTCCATAAATGCCGCAGGTTTAACGAGGATCAACATAGCACTTTAACCATACAAGGAGGGAACAGGTTATGACGATACGAAGACCTTTTATCGCAAGCGCCATTGCGATACTGATGCTCGCGGGCCTGGCGCTGACGCAGACCGTCGAAGTGACTACGGTCACCCCCGCCTCGCAGGTGATGATAGCCAAGCGAATGACGCTGGCCGTCAATTACCCCGAAGGCGAAGGCACCGAAGTTAACATGATCGGCACTGCTTTGAACCCACAGGCGATGGGCAAGGCCGAGGTGAAACGTAAAGAGGGGCGCACGCGCGTCAAGCTCAGGATGACAAACCTCGCGCACCCGCAGTCGCTCGGCTCTTACTACACGACCCACGTGCTGTGGGCGATAGCACCTGAAGGGCAGGCCGAGAACCTTGCCGAGCTCCCCATACTTAAGGAATTCGATTTCGAGGTGACGACTTCATTTCAAACTTTCGGATTGATCATCACGGCCGAGCCGCATTCGGCGGTCCGCATGCCCAGCCCCATCATCATCGCCGAGAACTCGTTGCGCAAAGGGACGGAAGGCACTATCGAGGCGAGCCGTATAGAGTACAGCGGCGACGCCGGCACTCTCTACGTAGTCGCGTCGCCGAATACGCCCGCGTTGAACGCGGACTATGAAACGCCTCTGATGATACTCGGCGCGCGCCGCGCCGTCGAGATCGCGCGCCGCGCCGACGCCGAGCGGTTCGCCGAGCCGGAGCTGAGGCAGGCGGAGATAAAGCTCGCGGCCTTAGAGCAGATCTGGCCGCGCAACCGCAAGGACCGCGAAAAGTATAGCGGCATGGCGCACGACGTAATGCGGCTAGGCGAGCAGGCGCGCAAGCTGGCAGTGGAGCGCGCGGAGCTTGCGCGACTCGAAGCCGAGCGCAGCGCGGCCAGGACTACGATCATAGCCGTGCAGGGCGAAGCCGACCGCGCGCGGCAAGAGGCGGCCACTTACCGCGACCAGATGGCGCGGGCCGAGCAGGACGCCGCGCTGGCGCGCGATCGCGCCGCGCAGGCTCAGACCGAGGCCGATCGCGCGAAGGCTAACGAGGAGCTAGCGCGCGCACAGGCCGAGCGCGCGCGCCTGGAGGCCGATCAGGCGAAGCGAGACAAGGAAGCGATGCAGCAACGACTCTTCGTCTCGCTCTCGGAGATACTTGAGACTCGCCGCGAAGCGCGCGGGTTGATAGTCAGCCTCTCGGATGTCCTGTTCGATTTCAACAAGGCCTCGCTCAAGCCCGGCGCTCGCGAAAAGCTAGCCAAGCTGGCCGGAATCCTGCTGGCGTACCCCGGCAATTACCGCATAGAGATCGAAGGCCACACGGACGCCGTCGGCACTGACGAGTACAACCTGAAGCTCTCGCAGGACCGCGCCGAGAGCGTCCGCTACTTCATGGTTCAATCGGGCCTTGCCGAAAATCGCATAGTCGGCACGCGGGGCTTTGGCGAGGTGCGCCCCGTCGCTACCAACGACACGCCCGAAGGGCGTCAGATGAACCGCCGCGTCGAGATAGTGATCTCAGACGTGGATCAAAAGTAGAGTGAGCAAACCTGTAGGGGCAGCCCTTGTGGCTGCCCGGCGGCGCGTAAGCGCCGTACGGTCATCGTGCTGCGCACGATCCGGGCAGGGACAAGCCCTGCCCCTACAATGTTCAGCATCACCTCATTAAAAGCTGGTCGCAATTCTTTCCAGACGACCGCGGATGGCTTTACTGCTCACTTGATCTCTTTCAACTCCAGCACGGCCGCTTCGAGCGCTTTGACTATCTCCTGCTTGCTCCCTTCGACAAGGCGCGGCGCGCCGAGGCGGATCTCGCAGAAGAATGGCACGGGTATGAACTCGCCTTTCGGCAGGCTTCGGCCCATGTTTACGAGGTAAGCGGGCACCACTTGAAGGCCGGGGGTCCGCTCCAACAGGTGCGCCACGCCGCCCTTAAACGGGGCCATCTCGTCGCCGGAGCCGCGCGTGCCTTCGGGGAAGATGATCAACGAATACCCGGCTTCGATGGCGGCCTGCATCTGGCGCAGCGGGTTGTTCTCGGCCGAGATGTTCTTTCGCGCGATCGGCAGAATGTTGAAAGCGATTCTCGTAAACATCGAGACGAACCGGTTGCGCTGGAAATAATCGGCCGCCGCTACGGGGCGGATGTCGCGAAGCCGCGTCACCGGAAAGACGCTCAGCAGCGACACGGTGTCGAGGTGGCTCGAATGATTCGCGACCAGAACGAATGGGCTCGCGGCGTCCAGGCTCTCGCGCCCGCGCACGCGGAGGCCAATAAAGAGGAGTATGAAAGGCTTGATGACGAGCATAAAAAAGAGGATCTGCGCGATGTCGCGCGCGGTCAGCTTTCTCGGTTTGCTCGCATCAGCCATCGGATCAATCCCAGGGGTGGAAGTAGCGGACGTAGTGGAAGAATATCGGCGCGGCATAGCAGAGCGAGTCTATTCGGTCCAGCACCCCGCCATGGCCTGGGATTATCTGGCCGAAATCTTTGACGCCAAAATCGCGCTTCACGGCGCTCATCACGGCGCCGCCGCAAAACCCCGCCACGGAGATCATCAGCGAGACCAGTATCGTCTCGACCGCCGAGAACGGAGTCAGAAAGCGAATCGCGAGGCTCACGAGAGTCGCGCTCGCAATGCCGCCGACGAAGCCCTCCCAAGTCTTGTTCGGACTCACGGTCGGAATGATCTTGTGGCGGCCGAAAGTCTTGCCCCACACGTATTGCAGCACATCGCTTATCTCTACTACGAAGACTAAGAACAGCACGAGCATGCGGCCCGACACATTAGTCCCTTTCAGCTCGGGGACCGTGAGAAGGAAAGCCATGTGGCTCAAGCCGAAGACGAAGGCCATCAACCCCCATTGAATCTGCGACGCCGACGCCACGAACCCCACCGTCTCTTTCGACAAGACCATCCGCACGGGCAGGCTCAAAAACATGTAGACGGGGATGAAGATTATGAACATCCCGTACCAGTTGATGCCTATCAAGTAATACTGGATCGGTATGGCGAGGAACGTGAACACGAGGCCGTGATGATCGGCCGGGCGCGTCTTCAAAAGCGTGATGTACTCTTTCATCGCCCAGAAGCTGAGAAACGCGAAGAGGACGAGCGCGATCGGGTTGCTGACGACGAGCGCCCCGAAGAATAAGACGGCCATCACCCACCACGCGCGAACGCGCGCCGTGAGCTCCGCGAAATCTTTGCGCGGCTTTGCGCGTCGCAAGAGCGCTACGGCGATGGTAGCGACCGCGAGCACGCCGAGCACGATTAATCCCATGCGGCTTACGGGGGTGAGGCTCTTCAACGCATCAAGCATCATTGCACTCTTAATTCCCGGAGCGATTTTGAGATTCGGTTCCAGCATGTCACTACGGCAAGCAACGCCGCGGCGGCGAATACCCATGGCCAGAACTTAAAGGCGGCGGGCAGCGCGAACGTGACCGAGGCCAGCGCTCCGACGATAAAGGCGCGGTCGCTTTTCCCCATCGGCCCTTCGTAACGGCGGCTGCCGCCGAGCGCGCGGCCCAACAGCCCGCAGAACTCTGTAAGCAATGCTCCTATCGCGAAGGCTATCACCGGCCACTCCGCCTGGTCGTACACGAAGGCCAGTGGCAGGTAGAGGCCGAGGTCCGAGAGTGCGTCGCCCAACTCGTTCAGGACCGCGCCGAGCGGCGTCGCCATGTTCAGCTCGCGCGCCATCATGCCGTCTATCGCGTTGAGCGCCATGCGCGCGAACAGCCAGATGGGCAACAGCAGCAACAGCGCGGGCCACCTCGCCGCCCTTGAGACGGCAAAGCCCGCGGCCACCGAGCCCGCTACGGCGATTAAAGTGATTGCGTTCGGCGTCAGCCCGAGCGCGGCAAGCCTGCGCATCAGCGGTCTGAGCAGACCTTGAAACCTCGGTTTCAAATCGTAAACGGATGGCATAAGAGAGTAGAGGGCCTAACGACGCGGTCGATTATAGCATGAAAAAAGGCGCGGGCCCCCACCCGCGCCTTCTTCTACTATTCGCTCGTCAGGTTGGGAGGACCTACTGTAGCGATAGCAAGTAAAGAATGAGCGCATCGACATCGCTTGCGGACAAATGCGAAGTCTTGCCGTGCGTGTCCTTGATGACCTGGACGTTGTTTGCCGCAAGCTGCGGGTTGATCTGGCCGCCCAAGACGAGCGGGGCCAGGTTGTTGGTGCCGAGCTGGTCTATCAATGGGCGCCCGCCCGGTCCCGCGACGAACGGGCTGTCGAGGCTGACGAGCACCGGCCCCATGCCGTCGCCCGCAAGCGCGCCCGTCCTGTCGGCTACCGTGATGGGAACCTGCGTCGGCAAGACTACGACGGGGCCTCCAAGGAAGCTGTTTGAAGTGGCCCGGTTGTGGTCCGAGCGCACCGTGCGGAAGTTGAACCCGCGCTCGCCCGGAAGCAGTAACGGCGAATCGGGCGTGAGCAGTATCTCGCGTACTGTGTGCGCGAACCCGTAATGGAGCCACCTCGGGACGGCGTCCCAGAAGGTTCGCAGGTGTTTAGTGTTTCTGCTGCTTAGGTTCTGCGGAGTCCCTACGTCCTGCGGCGGCTTGAAGCGCCCGAAGAAGTAATCTGTCTCGGGGCGGAAGAATGGGCCGTTGCCGTCGACGGTCGATTCGCTGATGACTCCCGGCTCGTGTATGTTGTAATCCTGGAAGGTGTCGTCGAGCGCGCCGTTGGTCATCTTGTTGCCGTTGTGATGGCAGTCGGCGCACCCTGCCCCGCCCTGCGCGACCTTTCTGGTGAATATATCTTTGCCGCGCGCGATCTTCGCCGCTTCGCCTGAGTCGGGGAATTGCGTGAGCGGGTTCGGCAGCCGGCGCACCTCGTTGGCCGACCAGAGGATTTGCACGTAGGCCATGTCGTAGTAGCCGATCTTAAACGCACGGCTCTTCAGATCGTTGCGCCCGATCGCCGCAGAGTCTTCGGCCGTCTTCCTCAACACGAACTCTTCGCGCGCGCGGAAGCGGTCTTCCTGATTCGCCTGCGGGAACAACGGCGTAGGGTTCCTCTCGCCCAGCAGCACTTCGCCGTTGCAGGCCGAGGCGTAGGCCATGAAGTCGTTGTTCAACCCTTCGTACCACTCGGGCCAGTTGTCCGAGATGTCTTTGTTCTGCGGGCAGACCTTCACGCCGCCGACGGCGTTGGCCGCGACGTTCCACTGGCAGCCGTCCTGGCGTCCGTCCCAGTGACAGAAGCCGCACGACTTTTGGGCGTCGTCCGAATAAGCGGCCGAGAAGAACCACCGCAAGCCTACCTCTTCGTCCGTGGCGAACAGGCCCGCGCCGTTGCCGCCCGTCGTCGGGTCGGGCGTCGAGGGCGTGACGCCTACGGCGAGGAAGCCGTTGCGCTGTAGGTTCCCGTCGCGGTCTATGTTCAGGAAAGAGACGTCCTCGGTCTGGAAATTCGCGACGTAGATCTTCTGCCCGTCGGGAGAGACCTCTATGCCCTGCGGCGTTATCCCGCCCGTGAGCTCAAGGTCTATCGGCGTCAGAATCTCCGAAGGGTTCGAGGCGTTCTCGTTGATGCGGAACGACTGCACGCGCTCGGAATGCGCGAAGGTCACAAACAGCAGGTTGCCCTTGACTACCATCGCCTCGGGGCCGCTCGCGCGTATGATCTTTTGCGCGTCTTCGTGATCGCCAAGGTCTACGAAACGGCCCGGCGTGACGAGTTGCGATATGTCGCGCCCCTCGTCGACGTAACGGTAGACGAACAGGTTCGTGGCCGTGTCAAAGATGTTAAGCTCGCTGCCTATGTCGTCAAACGTAGTCGCCTTCGTGGCGTCGGTCATCACGGGCGTGTAGCCGAGCGGCTCCCCGCTGTTCTTTATCGCGACTCCGTTGGCGTCCTTAGTCGGCAATCCGTGACCCGATTCGGGCTGGTTCAAACGCGTGTTCGTCTCCTGCCCAGAAACTATCCCCCACCGGCCCGCGATCTTCACGTCGGTAGAGAGCCCGCCCACGGGCATGACTTTGACGAGCGTGTTCGCGTCGTTTTCGACATTGATCGCGGCGACGGTGTGACCGATCGTGTTGGCGACGTAGAGAGTCTTGCCGTCTGCGCTCAGGTCGAGGTCGCGCGGGTTTGAGCGCTCAAGCTCTGTCACGCCGGTCGGTATCTCCGCGATCTCGGTGAAGAACGGTCCGGGGTCGATGCGGAAAGCGCGCACCTGATCCTTAAAGCGATCGGTGATATAGAGCCGCGTCCCCTGCCGGTTGAAGATCACTTTCTCACCGTAAAAGCCGGTTTCGAATTCGCCAAGCACCGCGTCGGTCGCCGTATCGATAACGCTCGCGAAGTTGCCGTACATGTTCAGCACGACCGCGTAAGGTCGAGGCGCGATCGCCGTGTTTACGGGCGAGACTTTTATCCCTATGGGCCGGGTCCCGCGCGTCTGCCCTTGCGGGCGGAGGTCTATCCAGCGCAGCACGCGCTTGGATTGCGTGTCGACTACGGCAACGCGCCAGTCGGGGTAGCCTTCCCTGCCCGGAAGCGAGACGTAGAGTTTTTCGCCGCCGGGCGTGATCGCCAGCGCGCGCGGCTCGCTGCGGAACGGCTGCGGCCGGAACGGCCAGAACTGGTTCCCGCTTTTGACCACGGGGTTATTCGGGTTGATGCGCGTGCCTGGGTCCGGGCGGCCATCGATGTAACCTGCCCCGAACATGATCTTGGTGTAGCGCTGTAACCCGCCGCGCTCCCCGGCGGCCTCCTGGCCCACGATGTTCTTGACCGGATCGTCGTCAAAACCTGTAATGATCCTGCCGCGCGAATTTGTCTTCACGGCCGTCGTAAAGAACCGCAGCTTGAAGGGGGCTTCAGGCCTCGGCTCAAGTATTTTTCGCGTGAACGGGGCGGATAAAGTGCTCGCGGCCTGGCTTGCGGTCGTGCGCGTCAGCAGAGTCACAAGCCCCAGGCAGAGCGAAAGCCCCAGAACTGCGTATTTCACTCCTTTAATCAAAATACACCTCCAATGGTATGGTCTCGCATGCCATCGTGAGGCGACGTTGCGACCGGGCGCAAAACGGGCTTAATGATAATGAGGGTTGTTATTTAATCTTTTGCGAAGGTGTAGAAGATCGCCTGACTGTGACCATTCCCTCTTGCCCGATACCTAGCTTCTACGCAACGTCCTAGACATGCATTCCATGAGGCTAGAGGGAGCTTGAGGGCGAAAAATACATCGGGGCAAGAAATAATCGATTTGAGATTTCAGATATGAAATCTCAAATCGATCCATGACCTCATTCTTACTGTCCCTGAACGGCGATCTCGTTGACGACGCGCGTCACGCCTTTAATAGAGCTTGCGACGACCTCTGCGCGCGCTTTAAGGCTCGCCCTCGGCACGAGCCCGCTCAACGTGGCGGTCCCGTTATTGAACTTGACGTTGATCGCCTGCGAGCGAAGCTCGGGGTCACTGGTGAGCTTTGAAATAATATCGACCTCAATGCTCGTGTCAGTCACGGCCGGAGGCGTCGGCTGACTCTGCGCGGCCGGGGGCGCGGGGGCCGGAACCGGCACCGGCACCGGGACCGTCTGTGTTTGAGGCGGAGGCACAGTGACGACGACCGGCGGTTGTGGCGGCGGCGGTTGCTGCGCCGGAACGGCCTGGATCGGCTCAACCCTCTGCTCGGCCACCTCTGCGTCGCGCGATTCCGACCGGTCGCTGGTAAACAAGAGCGTGAGCAGCACGGCCGCCGCGACCGCGGACAAGACTATAGCGGCGACCGCCGCGCCGCTCATCCCGCGCCTCACGTACGAGACATGCTCGTGCTCAGTTTCGATCTGCCCGGTTCTCCTGTCGGGCTCGTTTTCAATAATAGTTCTCCGCTCGTGATATTCAGCCATTTTCTTTCCCTGCCTTTCAATGATTACATTTAGCCCGTACGGTAACGCGGCGGCCCGCGTACCGAATCAGACCAACAAACAGGCTAAATTGACTCCAACAGTGAAAGGGGCAAGATGCGTGCCGTTATCAATCTTCACGGGTTTGTAGTCTGCCTTGCTTGATGATGAAAGTGGCGAAGGATGGGCGGTAGGCGCACAGAACTGTCGCCTGTATGCGATACTCTCCGTCGGGTAACGGGCCGTCGAGCTTTATAGAAGACTCTTGCTCAGCGTAGCCATCGGGCGACTCTCCTAAAGTGTAATGGCCGACGGCCTGGCTGAGCGGCGGGCGCGACTCATCGTTTGCTTTGATGCTCCATCTGCCCGCCGGGCCTTCGACGCGAAGCGAGCTTACGCGGAAGCCTTCAGTAAAACTGAAGCGCAGCCGGTCATCCTGAGAGACGCGAACGTCCGCCGCCGGCTCTGACATAGAGAAGGCTAACAGGAGAAAGAGCGCGCAAGCGATCACGCCGAACGACGCGAGCGATGAGGCGACCCCTAGAAAGATCTTCCCCCGAGTGCGCCCGCGCACCGCGCCCCAGATGAAAAGTATTAACGCTACGGCCGAGGCTATTACCGCGGCGAGCGCGGCGTAGGAGAAACGGTTGCTCCCCGCGCAAACGTCGCGGAGCGCGAAGCGGTAGCCCGCAAACAAGATCACTCCGGCCAGGGCCAGGGTCGCAAGCCCTATGCCTGTGAGTGTAGTCGCGGATACTTTTCCGTCAGTATTTGTCATTGCCGATTCCACTGAATGATACTATACTCGCCCTCGATTAAAGGAGGACTAATATGAGCGGCTTCCCTGATGACTTGCCCCCCGATTACCCTGATTACCTCAGACACACGGAGGCGGACTCGCCCGACCCCACCTGGGAACAGATCACGCGCGGCGGCGACGCGGACATAGTCTCGCACCTCTGCCGCATAGTGGCCGACACCGAGGACCAGGCGGCGGCGCGCGATCTTTGGCAGAGCTGGAACGATAAAGGTTACCGGCGCACCGTCGGGCTCCTCGTCGATAAGATTTACAACGAAGGGTGGCTCGACGCGTTCGGCCCCATCAACAACGTGTGGGACGGCGGCCTCTTTTTCCGGCCGCGCGATACTGACCGCGGCACGCTCGCCCACGTGCTCGATTCCAAATCCGGCAGGGGCGGCGTCTACACTCAATGCGACTTGAAAAATGGGCTGTTCGCTTTCATCAACGGCTGGAATCATAAAGAGTGGGAGCGCGGCTGGATGGAGAACAACACGCCCACCGCCGCGCTGCATGTAGGCATTTGCAAAAACGGCCTGGTCGAAGTGCATCTGGAAGTCTACAACTCACTTTACACCAACGGCGCGCCGCGCAAGGAAGTGACAAAGATACCCTTAATCGGCTCGTTCAATCACAAACTGTTCCCGCTGCACCGCCGCTGGGATCAATCCGATTATCAGCGCTACGCGCGCACGTCGGCCAACTATTATCACCTGATGCGCGCCGAGGGCGTACCTCTCTCTTTCTAAGTCGCGGGCGGGCCGCCGCGCTCGCCTTCGACCGCCACCCCATGCTTGTAGACCAGCTCGCCCCCGAGCCAGCCCGATATAGAGATCAGAATTATCCCCAGTATCGACAGAAGCACGGGGACCGTAAGGCTCCTGCCGACCATTGCGGAGCCTCTGATCGTCCGCAGATAAAGGCTCGCGCCGAAAACGAGAAGCGCGAAGACGTTCAGCCTCGCGTGCCAGCCCGCGATCTTCGAAAGACGCCGGTCCTTTAAGGAGAAGTAATCGATCAGACCGGGCACGGCCGCCATCACCGCGCCGACAATGCCCGCGGCCATCGTGTAGAAAGAGACCTCGTCCCAGACGGAAGCGGCGTTGTGGTCGAAGAAATAGTAGATCGCGTCCGCTACGAGCGAGAACGTCCACAGGGCGAACGGGAAGGGTATGAGCATCGGGTGAACCGGGTGGCCCATGATGCTTGCGGGAGTCTTCATGACTGCCTCCTTTTTTTCGGTCCACAGTTTGAAGCTCAAAGATGGCGCTAGAAAAGAATTATTCCCTGCGGTATTATTACATCAGCTAAACGCGAGTTGTCAAAACCGTGACAACCTCACCTGTGTGGCTCGCTTGTCATCAGAAGCACAAAAGGGATCGGGCCTTTATGAACAGCGAGTCCGGACAAACATCTTCCGTATGGATTGCGACATCCGACCGAGAAGCATTCCCGCCTCTCGGCGAAGACACGAGCGCGGACGTTTGCGTAGTCGGCGCGGGGATAGCGGGGATGACTACGGCGTACCTGCTGGCGCGCGAGGGCAACTCTGTTGTGGTCCTCGACGACGGCCCCATCGGCGGAGGCATGACGGAGCGGACGACGGCGCACCTGTCGAACGCCTTCGACGACCGCTACGTTGAGATGGAGAGCACCCACGGCGAGGAGGGCGCGCGCCTGCTCGCCAAGAGTCACACGGCGGCGATAGACCTCATAGAGGAGATAGTCGAGCGCGAGCAGATCGACTGCGATTTCCAGCGCCTGGACGGCTATCTATTCGTCCCGCCGGGCGAGTCGAAGCAGGTCCTGGAAGACGAGATGAAAGCCGCGCGCCGCGCGGGGCTCGAAGATGTCGAGATGGTCGCCCGCGCCCCTATCGAATCGTTCGACACGGGGACGTGCTTGCGCTTCCCGCGCCAGGGGCAGTTCCACCCGTTGAAATACCTCGCAGGGCTCGCGCGCGCGACCACGCGCTCGGGCGGGCGAATCTTTACGGGCACGCACGCCGCCGAGATCGAAGGCGGCGCTCGGTCGCACGTAAAGACGGGCGACGGTTTTACCGTCTCGGCCCGCGCCATCGTCGTCGCCACCAACACGCCGGTCAACGACGTTGTAGCGATACATACAAAGCAGGCCCCGTACACTACCTACGTCATCGGCGTGAGGGTGCCGAGCGGGTCGATCACGCGCGCGCTCTACTGGGACACCCCCGACCCTTACCATTACGTCCGGGTTTACAGCGAGGGAAGCTATGACGTGTTGATAGTCGGCGGCGAAGACCACAAGTCCGGGCAGGCGGACGACGCGCCCAAACGGTACGCGCGGCTCGAAGGGTGGGCGCGCGATCGGTTCCCGATGATGGGGGAGGTCGAGTATGAGTGGTCGGGCCAGGTGATGGAGCCCGTCGACGGTGTGGCCTTCATCGGCCGCAACCCCGGCGACGCCGAAAACGTCTACATCGCCACTGGCGATTCGGGGCAAGGCATGACGCACGGCACGATCGCCGGAATATTGATTACCGATTTGATAATGGGGAGAGAGTGTTCGTGGGTCCCTATCTACGACCCGTCGCGCGTGACTTTGAGCGCCGCGGGCGAATTCGCCAAAGAGAACATCAACGTCGCCGCGCAATACGTCGCGGATTACCTGACGGGCGGCGAAGTCGGATCCGCCGATGAGATCCCTGCCGGAGGCGGAGCGATCATCCGCCGCGGCATGACGAAGGTGGCCGCCTACCGCGACGAGGACGGGACGCTACACGAGCGCTCGGCCGTCTGCACACACCTCGGGTGCATAGTGTCGTGGAACTCGGGTGAGAAGACTTGGGATTGCCCGTGTCACGGGTCGAAGTTCGATCGTTTCGGCAGTGTTGTCAACGGCCCTGCCAACAGCGATCTTCCGCCGGCGGAGTAAGCAGAGCAAAGGGCGCGGCCTCGCGGCCGCGCCCCATCAGATCGATCAGAAAGCTTAATGGTTGTTATTTCGTGGCCGACAGTTTCTTGTCGAGGTCGCGCGCCATCTGCAAGTGCTCTCGCAATGTGGGGAGCGTGTTTGTGGCAAAGGCTTTTACGTCCGCGTCAGTTGCGCTCGTAGATTGTTTCTCGAACGACTTGACACCTTTTTCGTGGCTCTTTACCGCGGCGCGTATGAATTCTTTATCGAATTCATTGCCCGAAAGGCCATTCAGCTTACTCATCAGGGCCGCGTGATCTTTATTCATTGCAGCCGCGTCCTTAGTCTTCATAGCCGGGTCAGCAGATGACGTCTGCTTCATAGTCGTATCGGCGGGCGCGGCAGCCATGTCATGGCTGATAGTAACGCCCTTCTGGGAGGCCAGCGCCATAAGCGCGTCATTCGCCTTCGTGTGATCGTCGACGAGGCGCTGGGCGTACTGCTTGACTTCGTCGCTTGCGGCTTTAGTCACTGCCAGCTTAGCCATCTCGACTTCGTTCATGCCGTTATGGGCCGTATCCGTAATGAATTTCTTTTCTGAGGCGTTGAGCGCGCCGGCCGTTTGCATGGTTTCGGCTGGCATCGGCTTGTCTGTCTGCGGCTGCGCAGGGCTAGGTTGTTGTGGTTGTGTAGGCTGTTGTGCGCCGACCACCAGGTTGATGCCAAGGATCAGCATGGTCAGAAGTGAGACAAAAACTACAGCTTTGAGACTGGTGCGATTCATGATTTCCCTCCTTAATCGTATGGGCGTCATTGCACTAGAACGGGACGCTAATGTACCTGTAAAGAAACGCGGTCCCGACTGAGAAGCCCGTAACCTTTTACAGACCTTAATTTGCCCGATTACCGCGTTTATGCGAGTTCTTAAGCGCGCAATATGCGTGCCAGTGCGGAGGGAGGATTAGGGACGAAGGGTTGAGATTTGAGATCTCAAATCCTCTTCATCCCTTAGGGGCTGCGTGGTTGCAGACGTAGTTTATCAGCGTGCGGATGGCGATCCCCGTCGGGCCTTTCGACATGTGGGGCTTACGCTCGTTCTCCCAGGCGGTGCCGGCTATGTCGAGGTGGACCCAGGGAGTCTCTTCGGCGAACTCGCGCAAGAAGTAGCCGGCCGTGATCGTTCCGGCGTAGCGGCCCGCGGAGTTCTTTATGTCGGCGATGTCGCTCTTGATCATCTCGCGGTACTCTTCGTCCATGGGCAGTTGCCAGAACCGCTCGCCCACTTCGCGACCCGCCTGACGAATCTCATCTATGAACCCCTGGTCGTTACCCATTATCGCGACGTTTATGGGGCCGAGCGCGATCGAGACCGCGCCGGTCAACGTGGCGAGGTCGATTATCTTCGTAGCGCCGAGCTTGCGGGCGTAAGCGATCGCGTCGGCCAGGATCAAGCGCCCTTCGGCGTCCGTGTTTATGACTTCGATCGTCTTCCCGCTCATCGCGCGCAACACGTCCCCAGGCTTGTACGCGCGTCCCGACGGCATGTTCTCCGTCGATGGCATGACGCCGATGACGTTCACCTGCGGCTTGAGCTGCGCTATCGCGCGCATCGCGGCGAGAGTCGCCGCCGCGCCCGACATGTCATACTTCATCTTCTCCATGCCTTCGGCGGGCTTTATAGAGATTCCGCCGGAATCGAACGTTATCCCTTTGCCGACTATCGCGATGGTCTCGGCGTCGTTGCCCATCGGCTCGGCCTCTTCCGGCAGGTAACGCAGCACTATGAGCTTTGCCGGCTCGTCCGACCCGCGCGCGACCCCCAGCAGCGCACCCATGCCGAGCTCTTTCATCCTGCCTTCGTCTAAAACGTCTATGTCCAGCCCGAAGCGCGTCGCCGTCTCCCGCGCGCGCTCGGCCATCTCCGACGGCGTCAGCGTCGAGCTGGGCTCGTTTGAAAGCTCGCGGGCGAGGTTGACGGCCTCGCCGATTATCCGCCCGCACTCGACGCCGCGCTCCAGCCCTTTGTCCGACCCAGGCGCGGCGGCGACCAGAACGAGCTCGTCTATGCGGCGCTCCTCCTTGTGCTCCGTCTTGTACATGTCAGGCTCGAAAAGCCCTATCAAGGCCCCCTCGACCGCCGCCTGCGCCGCGCGCTCAAGGTCGAGCTGCGACCGCCGCAGGATGGCCATCGAGCGCGCGCCTTTGCCGCGCAGGAACCGCGCGGCCGTCCCCGAAACCTTGCGCACGGTGTCGAAGGAGAACTCTTCGCGCTTGCCCGCGCCCACCAGAAGCAGGCGGCGCGCGCGGATCTCGCCGGGGTTGTGGATGTAGACCATGTCGCCCTGCTTGCCTCGCATCTCGTCGGTCCCGAGCAGCCCGCTTACGGCCCCGCCCGCCCGCTCGTCTATCTCTTTGAGCGCGCCTTCGTCGGCCTTCTCGCCTTCGTAGATAGTCACGACCAGCGCGTCGGCCTCCACTTCGTAGAACTTTCCTGAATCCGCCCTTACTTCCATCTTATCTCCCGTCTAATTATCTGCTTCTCTCTTTCATCATCGCGCGGGCCTCGCGGTCCGCCTCGCGCTTGCGCTCGGTCTCACGCTTGTCGTAGAGCTTCTTGCCCTTCGCCACGGCCAGCTCTACTTTTATGCGCCCGTTCTTGAAGTACATCTTCGTAGGCACGAGCGTGAGCCCCTTCTCTTGAGCCTTGCCCGCCAGGCGGTGAATCTCCACCTGATGCAGTAGGAGTTTTCGCGTGCGCATGGGCTCGTGGTTTTCGCGGTTGCCGTGGCTGTAAGGGCTGATGTGCGCGTTCAGAAGCCAGGCCTCGCCCTCGCGGATCAGCCCGTAGCTGTCTTTCAGATTACATCGCCCCTCGCGTATAGATTTTACTTCTGTGCCTGTGAGCGCGATGCCGCACTCATAGGTTTCAAGGATGTGGTAGTTATGGTAGGCCTCTCGATTCGACGCCACCACTTTTTCACTAGACATAACTGAAAGGACTGTCTGTGACCTCCTACGGCAATCAATATATCCGATGCCGCAATCGCCACGCAACGTCGAGTTATCTGTTTTATGGCCGCGCCGCCGGTGGTGTAGAATTGAACGGGGACCACTTGAAATGGAAGCGCCTGAAAGGTATTCGAGGCAGATTCTTTTTGACGGCATAGGCGAAGCCGGGCAAGAGCGGCTCGCCCGCTCGCGCGCGGTCATCATAGGCTGCGGCGCGCTCGGCGCGATTCAAGCCGAGACGCTCGCTCGCGCGGGCGTGGGCAGCCTCGTCTTAGTCGACCGCGACTTCGTGGAAGAGTCGAACCTCCAGCGCCAGATCATGTTCGAAGAATCGGACGCGCGCGACCGCGTCCCTAAAGCCGTGGCGGCGGCCCGCCGCATCGAGCGCGTCAACTCCGACATCAAAGTTGAAGCGGTCGTCGCCGATGTCAATTTCGAAAACGTGGAAGAGATCATCACCCGCGCGGACGTGGTGATCGACGGCACCGATAATTTCGAGACTCGGTTTCTGATCAACGACGCGGCGGTCAAACACGCGAAGCCGTGGGTCTACGGCGCGGCGGTCGGCTCCTACGGGCTGACGATGACGATCATACCGAACGAGACGCCCTGTTTGCGCTGCGTACTTGAGCTGATGCCCGAGCCCGGCACGGGGCCGACCTGCGACACCGCGGGCGTGATAATGCCCATCGTCTCGGTCATAGGCTCGATACAATCCGTCGAAGCCATAAAGTTGCTGACGAGAAATACAGACAAGCTTCATCGGTCTGTCGTCAGCGTCGACGTATGGGATTTTCAGTTGAGACAGATCCCCATCGAAAACTTTTCGAGTAATATGGAGGAATGCCGCGCGTGCGGGCTCAAAGACTTCGAGTTCTTAAGAGGGCGGGCGCGGCAGGTGACGACCACGCTTTGCGGTCGCAACGCCGTGCAGATAGCGAAAGCGGGCGCGGCGAGCATAGATTTTCGCGCGCTCGCCGACCGACTCAAGCCGCTGGGCGAAGTCACGTTCAACGATTTTCTACTCAGGTTTCGAGTCGACCAGTACGACATCACAGTCTTCCGTGACGCGCGGAGCATAATCCGCGGCACGGCGGACCCGGCGGTCGCGCGCGGCGTCTATGCGCGCTACATAGGAGCGTAAAACAGTCCTGAGTGCTGAGTGCTGAGTAGTGTCAGAAAAGCCCCTGCGGGGCTCTATGTTTGTAGAACAACAGCGTAAATGCGCCGCAACTCCGTAGGAGTTGTATGTCTGTTATTCAACCCCTACGGGGTTGGGGGACCTGGCTCGCGATTATCTACAAACATCGGGCTCCTACGGAGCCGGGTAGCTTGCTATCACTCAGCACTAAGCACTCAGGACTCAAGAAGGGCTATGAGAACAGGCGTAGAGATTCTAAAGGCGGCGGCGGGCGAGGCGTTCGAGCGCGATTTTATGGGCGAGGGCGAGGTCGTAGTGCGGCGCGAAGGGTACAGCCGCGCGCGCCACATGTTCACCGTCAACGGCCGCACCATCGCGCGGCTGCGCTGGCGCGGGATGAGGCAGGCCGTCTACGAGGCTGAAGGCCTGAGGTTTGACATCAACGTCACGGCGCTGGGCAGGCGCATAGCGATAATATCTGAAGACGGGAGCGAGTCGTTCCTCGTCGAGCGATCGCGCGCGAACCCTCACCGCGAAGGTCTGCGCGCGGAGATGGCCGAGGGAGACAACTTCCGCCTGATGCGTTCGTTCGACAGCCGTTTCCGGTCCGAGACTTCGTTCGTCGTTCACAAAGAGTTCTACGCCTCGACCCTTCTGGTCTGCCGATTCGACAATCGCCGGCGGACGCAGACGACGGTCAGGATCGAGGTCAAGCCGGTGATGAAATGGGAGGCGCGGTTCGTCCACAGGCTGATCGCGCTCATCGCGTGCCGCATAATCCTCGAACGCCGTCATTCGGGCGCGCGCCCGCTCAGGATCAAGGAGAAACCGCGCCATTTCGCCAGCAGCTACCGCGTGCGAGAGCGGAAACGGGTCTACTGATTCAGATTCCGGTCGCGCGGCGATTCGTGGTAAGCTGTGTAAACCCGAAGCTGTGAAATCATTTTTTTCAGCGGTAATTCAGTTCTTATTGGAGAGATTTATGTCGCGCACAAAAAAGGTTACAAAGCCGCGCCGTCTGCGCGCCCCCCTGGTGGCCGCAATAGTGCTGGCCGTTTTGGCCGGAGGCTTCGTCATTTCATCAACCTCTTGTTCGAAAGGCGGGAAGAATATAACCGTTTCCGCGACACCAGTGCCTACGTCGAGCCTCTCGTCGAGCCTCGAAGACTACCGCGGCAAAGTAGTGATACTCAACTTCTGGGCGGTCTGGTGCGGCCCCTGCCGCGTCGAGATACCCGACTTCGTTAAGCTCCAGGATAAGTACCGCAGCCAGGGATTTGAGATAGTCGGCGTCTCGATGGACAAGGTGTGGCCCCGCGGCGGCGGCGAAGCGACGGTCGCGCCTTTCATGAAGGACTATAACATCAACTACACAGTGTTGCTGGTCAACGACACGGCGGCCCTGAAAGGTTATCAAATCCCGCAGGCAATACCTACTACATACGTGCTGGACCGCGAGGGCCGCATCGTCAAATCTTATCTCGGCCCGAGGTCGATGGAAGTCTTTGAGCAGGACATAAAGCCGCTCCTTTAACGCGTGGCCGTAAAAGGTAATCTGAGGCCGGGGACTCGTCGCTGCGAGTCTCAAGGGTGAACTCATGAAATCTATCACCGAGCAGGTCAACCCGAAGACTAAAGATATCGACCGCATGTCGGCTCTCGACATAGTCACGCTCATAAACGAAGAGGACCGCCAGGTGGCCGAGGCCGTGTCGCTCGTGCTGGAAGACGTAGCCCGCGCCGTCAACCTGATAGTCAAGCGGCTCGACGCGGGCGGCCGCCTGATCTACGTCGGCACGGGTACGAGCGGGCGGCTCGGCGTGCTCGACGCTTCCGAGTGCCCGCCGACCTTCGGCGTCCCGCCCGACCTGGTGCGCGGCGTGATAGCCGGCGGCATGGATGCTTTGCACACGTCTGTCGAAGCGGCCGAGGACGACCCCGAACAGGCGCGGCGCGACCTGGAGGCGCTCGACCTTTCTCCGCTCGACGCGGTCGTGGGAATATCGGCCAGCGGTAACACGCCTTACACGGTCGGCGCACTCGCGCACGCGAAGGAGGGCGGGGCGGTGACGATCGCCATCACCTGCCACCCGGAATCCGAGATGGCGCGCATCGCGGAGGTGAGCATAGCTCCCGAGGTAGGACCCGAAGTCATAGCCGGCTCGTCCAGGATGAAAGCCGGGACGGCTCAGAAGATGATCCTCAACATGCTCTCGACCGCCTCGATGATAAGGATGGGGCTCGTCTACAGCAACCTGATGTCGAACCTGAAAGCCACGAACGACAAGCTGCGGCGGCGCGCGGTCGCGATACTCTCTGAAGAGGCCGGCATAACTCACGAGCAGGCCGAGTACGCTTTCAAGGCGGCGGGCGAAGACCTCAGACTGGCGCTCTTGATCTTCCGCTCCGAGCTGTCGCTGAAAGAGGCCGAGCAGTTGCTCGCGGAGCATAACGGCTCGGTGCGCCGCGCGCTCGACAGTCTCGGCTGACTCGCCTCTCTACTTCGACGCAGATCAACAGACCATGAACGGACTCTTTTTATCGAACGCTTTGATTGCGCTTGAAGATGGCTTCAAGCCCGGCGGCGTGTTGATCACGGACGGGCGCATCGCCGAGGTCACGGGCGACTCTGCCGGCGCGGCGAATCGGATCGACCTTGGCGGCGCATACCTGTCGCCGGGCATGATAGATATTCACATACACGGATCGGCGGGCGTCGACGTTATGGAGGCCGACGCGGCGGCGCTCGGAAAGCTTTCGGAGTTCTTGATAGCTGAAGGAGTGACAGGCTTTTTCGCGACGCTTGTGCCTACGGACGACCGGGGGTACAAAGCCGCGCTCGCCGAGATCGCTTCTTTCATCGAGCGGCAGACTGAAGCCGAGCGCAACACAGGCCGAACGGCCGGCGCGCGATTGCTCGGAGTTCACTTCGAAGGCCCGTTCGTAAGCCCCGCGCGGTCGGGCGCGCTCGCGCCCGCGCACTTCCGCCGGTACGATGGCGACCCGAGCTCGATTGAGATCTTCACCGAACAATCCGGCGCGCGTTTGATGACGCTCGCGCCCGAGATAGCGGGCGGCATCGACCTGATCCGAGATCTGTCCGCGCGCGGCGTGCGCCTGTTCGTAGGCCATACGCAAGCCGACCCCGAAACGCTCGACCGCGCCGCACAGGCGGGCGCGCGACACATCACACATTTCCCTAACGCGCTGGACCCGCTTCATCACCGCAAGCCCGGCGCCGTTGCCTGGGGCCTGCTGCGCGAAGGCGTTAGCGTAGATTGCATAGCCGATTTCCAACACGTCCACCCGCTGATGCTCGAATTGATAGTCAGATCAAAGACCGCAGACCACGTCGCGTTAATCAGCGACGCGATACTGCCGACGGGTCTGGGCGACGGCGAATTCCGAGTCTGGGGAGAGCGAATTCGCGTGCGCGACGGTAGGACCGCGCTCGCGGCCGGGCCAAGCGAAGGCACGATCGCGGGCTCCGTGATAACTATGAATCACGCTCTGAAAAACGTAATCGGCCTCGGAGTCGAGATCGATAAGGCCATTCGAATGGCGACGATCGTCCCCGCGCGCGCGGCCGGTATAGATCGTGAAGTCGGTTCGATAAAGGTCGGGAAACGCGCGGACCTGGTCGTGTTTGATAAAGATTTCAACGTGCGGATGGGGATCGTTGGCGGGAAGGTTGCCTTCGACAAGCGGGCGGATAATTAATCGAGCGCGTCGAGCGCCTCTTGTATCTCGTTGCGGGTCTTCTCGTCGCCCGACCCCGCCGCGGCATCCAGGCCGCGCCGCCAGACGGAGCGAGCGTCTTCGACCTGTTGCAGGTGCATGAGCACGCGGCCGAGGTGATAGTAAGCGGGCACGTAATTCGGATCGCGCGCGATCACCTCTTGAAACTGAGCCGCCGCTTCGATCCTGCGCTGCTCCTTCTCAAGCTCAAGCCCCAGCGCGTAGCGCGAGAACGAATCGTTCGGGTCCGCGGCGACGAACTCTTCCAGCATCTCTCTGCGCGTCTTCATGTCCTACCCCTAAGAGCTTTCAAAGCGAAAAAGAGCATAGAGGAGAATCTGAAGCCTCTATGCTCTTAATTCTAGCAGATCAGTCGCGGTATGGCTTTACGCCGTACCAGTAGAACGCCAAAAGAGTGATGAAGAACGCAAGGATGTAGGCCGCAACCAGAAAAGTGCTGATCTTCACCCTTCGGCCTACTCTTCGCCGGCTGCGTTGTTCTGCTCTGTTTCGACAGGCTCGTTTGTAGGCTCGCTCGGCGCGGTCTTATTTGTCGCTGAAGCGGAAGCGGCGGCGGCAGCCGCGCGCTCGCCGCGCGTGTCCCGCTCGCGTATACGGGCGGCCTTGCCGCGCAGCTTGCGGAGGTAGTAGAGCTTTGCGCGCCGCACGCGGCCTCTGCGCACCAGGTCTATGTGATCTATAATGCTCGCGTGGAGCGGGAATATGCGCTCGACGCCCACGCCGAAGCTGGTCTTGCGAACGGTGATGGTCTCGCGCACGCCGCTGTGCTTGCGCGCGATCACTATGCCCTCGAAAGCCTGTAGTCGTTCCTTATCACCTTCCTTGATACGCACGTGAACGCGGACCGTGTCGCCCGGCTGGAACTCTGGAATATCATTGCGTAATTGTCGGGTTTCGATCGTCTCTACTGTTTGATTCATCACGACACCTCGTTGTAGCCCGAACGGCTAATTGTCATTCTCCTTCAAAATCTTTTCGACCTCTCGTCGCTCGTTCTCCGTGAGCGGAGCGTCCCGGATGAGGTCAGGCCGGCGGCGGGCCGTCTTCTCCACTGCTTTACGCCGCCGCCACGCTTCGATCTCCGCGTGGTTGCCGCCCGTCAAAACGTCGGGCGTTTTCAGCCCGCGGTACTCGGCCGGCCGAGTGTAATGCGGGTAATCGAGCAGGCCCGCGGCAAACGATTCCTGTTTGGCTGACTCGTCGCACCCGAGCGCGCCCGGGATCAACCGCGTTACCGCGTCGACTATAACCATTGCCGGTATCTCGCCCCCCGAAAGCACGTAATCGCCGATCGATACTTCATCCGTTACTGCGCGCTCGACGACGCGCTCGTCTATGCCTTCGTACCGGCCGCAGATCAAGACTAGCTTCTGAAGCCGCGAAAACTCTTCAGCCACCGGCTGGCTAAAGAGCCGACCCTGAGGCGACAGCAGCACGGTCTTCGTTTCAGCGTCGCCGTGCGTCACCGCCTCAATCGCGCGAAACAGCGGTCCTGGTTTCATCACCATCCCGGCACCGCCGCCGAAAGGGCGGTCATCGACCTGACGGTGGCGGTCATGCGTGTAATCGCGCAGGTCGTGGACGACGATCTCTATCAACCCCGCCTCGCGGGCGCGGCGAATTATCCCAAAGTCAAAGACCTCACGAAACATCTCCGGGAAGATGGTTATTATATCGAACCGCATCTTCAGTCCTGAGTCCTGAGTCCTGAGTCCTGAGTAGTTGTCTTTCACTCAGCACTCAGGACTCAGCACTCAGCACTTTCTACAAATCCAGGAGCCCATCGGGCGGGTTGACGGTGATACGACGGTTATCGACATCAACCTCGGTGCAAATATCGTCGGCGAACGGAATCAGGAGCTCGCGCCCCGGCCCGCTTTCGACTACGAGCAAATCCGTGCCTCCCGTGCGCATCAAGCGCGCGACCCGGCCCAGGCTTTCGCCTTCGGTCGTAAAGACCTCGGCCCCTACAATGTCGTATTCAAAAAACTCGTCCTGATCGAGCCTGGCCCGATCCGATTCTGCTACGACGAGGCGGCCGCCGACGAGTTGTTCGGCCGCCGTCATCGTGTCGTACCCTTCGAATTTCAAAATCACCCGCCCCTTGTGGAACCAGTGGTCTTCGACCGCGAGCTGAAGGCTGGCCCCTGTGGGCATCCGCACGGTGACGCGCTCAAGCGAGTCGAATCTTTCGGGGAAATCGGTCTCGATGTCGCAGGCGACTTCGCCGCGTATGCCGCGCGCGCGCGCGATGCGCGCTATCACCACGTCCTCTTCCGGTGCGGCCGCGTTGTCGGTAGCCCTCGCCACTACTCCAAAATCTCAAGCACGAATCGCTTCTTCAACTTCATGCCGGCTGCGCGCAAAATAGTTCGCATGGCGCGGGCGGTGCGTCCCTGCTTGCCGATGACTTTACCCAGATCCTGATGCGCGACCCTCAGCTCGATCACCGTGGTTGCTTCCCCCTCAACCTCTCTGACCTCCACCTGTTCCGGGTAATCGACGAGAGCCTTCACAACGGTCTCGACGACCTCTTTCAATGAGCCGTCCTCGTTCATAGGTTATCTCCTTCAGATCACAGGTCGGGAACGAAGGACGCGCGGGAGGGCTGCGCTGATTCTCAACTTCGGGACGGCATTACCCAATCACCAGCAAATCAGCTTTAGCCGTTTGCCTCGGCGCTCGGAGCCGAAGCTCTAGCCGCGCGTTTCATAAGGCTGCGCACCGTCTCTGATGGCTGCGCTCCGCGTTCTATCCAATAGTTGAGCCGCTCCCGGTTGATCTTGATCTCGGCCGGGTTGCGGCAGGGGTCATAATAGCCGACCACCTCGACGAAGCTGCCATCGCGCTTCGTCCGCTTCTCTGTAACGTTGATCCTGTAAAAAGGCTTTTTCTTTGCGCCCATTCTCGTCAATCTGATCGCTAACAAAATACACCTCCAAGCTCGGTTGCTGAGATCGGTCGGAGACTGCCCCGGACTCGAACTCCCTTAGACTGTACCCTTTGATTCGTTTATCTCTGGCAACCCGGGTTGGACCGCTCAACCGTCAGTCAATCGATCTGGCTGCCTCCTATTAACGGCTGATTATACCAGAGAACCGAACCTCAACGTTTCTTTTTCTTCTTTTTCCTCTTGGTGGCCTTGCGCCGTCCGCCGCCGCCGCCGAGGCCGCCCATCAATCCGCCCGCGAGCCGCCCGCCTAACCCGCCCATCATCCCGCCGAGCCCGCCCGAGGTCATCATGCGCATCATCTTTCGCATGTCCAGGTACTCGTTGATCATCTGGTTGACTTCCTGGACGCTGGTCCCGCTGCCCCGCGCGATGCGCTTGCGGCGCGAGGCGTTCAACAGGGCGTGGTTGCGCCGCTCGTCGGGCGTCATAGAGTTGATGATCGCTTCGGTGAGCTTCAGCTTGCCTTCCATCTCGGCCGTCTGTTCGGGCGTCATCTTCAACCCGCCCAGGAGGTTCGACGGCAGCATGTCTAGGAGCTTATCGAGCGAGCCGAGCCGCTTCATCTGCCGTAGCTGGTCGCGGAAGTCTTCGAGCGAGAACTTATCGCGCGCCAGCTTCTCTTGAAGCTCAAGCGCCTTCTCCTCGTCGACTTCGGCCTGGACCTTCTCGATCAAAGAGAGCACGTCGCCCATGCCGAGTATCCGCTGGGCTATGCGGTCGGGGTAGAAAGACTCTATGGCGTCGTAGCGCTCGCCCACGCCTATGAACTTGATGGGCTGGCCCGTCACCTCTTTGATCGAAAGCGCCGCGCCGCCGCGCGTGTCGCCTTCCATCTTCGTCAGCACAACGCCGGTCAGCCCGACGCGCTCGTGGAACTGCTGGGCCGAGCGCACGGCGTCCTGGCCTGTCATCGCGTCGGCAATGAAGAGGATCTCGGACGGCAGGGTCTCCTGCTTGATCTGCTGAAGCTCGACCATCAGCTCTTCGTCGACGTGCAATCGGCCCGCCGTATCGATCAGAAGCGTGTCATAGCCTACGAGCTGGCATTCGCGCATCGCCTGCCGCACCAGCTCCAGAGGCTCGTTTACGTCCGGGGCCTCGAAGACCGGCTGACCTATGGATTGAGCTATGATGGAGAGCTGCTGGCGAGCAGCCGGGCGATAAACGTCAACGGAAAGGAGTAAAGGGCGGCGCTTCTGGCTCTCGGCCAGATGCTTGGCGAGCTTGCCCGTCGTAGTCGTCTTACCGGACCCCTGCAAGCCGACGATCATCACCACGTTCGGGATTCGTTTGGTAAACAGGAGCTGGGTCGAAGTGCCTCCGAGCATCTCGACCATCTCGTCATAAACGACCTTGACTACCTGCTGGGCTGGAGAAAGCGATCCCATCACCTCTTGACCGAGGGCCTTCTCCTTTATGCGGTCGATGAATGATTTGACGACCTTGAAGTTCACGTCGGCTTCGAGCAGGGCTATGCGGATTTCGCGCATGGCCGCCTCGATGTGAGCTTCGCTCAATCGCCCTTGCCCGCGAAGGTCCTTGAGGACTTTTCTCAGCTTATCTGAAAGCGCTTCGAACATGATGCTACCAGCCTAAAAACGGAAACTAATAAAGTAACTTCCGTGTCGGATTATGTCAAGCTTGAGCCAATCGAGTCGGCAGGCCGCCCGGAAGAACGGCCCCTTGCAGGCAAAATAAAAGGAGGGCCAAAAGTGGCCCTCCTCAGACTTTCTGAAAAGTCAGGTAAGGAGGCTGACCTCCTTACCTGAGCTTCAGGTTGTTAGTTCACGGCGCAGCGCTCTGTGCAATTGAACGGCGCAGAGGCTCTTGCACCAGGATTGGTTACAAGGATCGGTCCTGGGATGTTCCCGCAGACTCTACCCTTCAGGATCAGGGTATTGAAGCTATTGCTACCGGCTTGGAAGTCTTTCTCCTTCACCTTCTTCGGCGATACGCCGCTGATGGTAACAAGCGCTCCTGTCTTGAAGTTCGACCCAGTGACTCTGAGAGTGAACACACCCGTGTCGCTGCGCTGGAGTCTGCAAGCGCTCAGGACAGCCACGTCAGGACCAGGTCCCGGCGGTGGCGGCGGTGTGTTCGTAGCGTTGCAAGTGAAGGTCACCTGTATACCCTGCTCGTTGCCCAGCGGGCATCCCGCTGGCGCTCCAGCAGGCAGGCTCGTCAGGTTACGGCTCGTCCCTCCCGGACCAACCAGGAAGATCAGGAACGACCTCCCAGCATTAGCACTCGTGAACCGGAACTCCGCGTCCACCAGGAAGCACGACAGGTTCTTCACAGCTATCGCGTTTATCACGTTCGACGGGTTGCCCACCTCCACCGCGAACGCGCTAGTTACTCCAGGCGCTCCGTTCGGCAGGCAGAAGCACGCGCCCGTTACGATCAGGTTCTGCACCGGCACCGCGCAGTTCCCGTCGCTAGGCGTCACCGAGAAGACTATCGGAGCCCTCACGCCCAGGTTTATCGGGCATACGACGGTCCTTGTGAACGGCCCGAAGACGTTGTTGTCTCCTGCCGTGAACGTCGTGGTCACCGTCAAGGTCGCAGCGCCCCCG
>DATFGQ010000040.1:0-11681 GCA_035249305.1 Blastocatellia bacterium
ACCGATGGAGATAATAGGTGCAGCCATGCGCAAGTTACTGCATATCGTCTATGGAGTCTTGAAGTCAGGTAAAGCCTTTGATCCATCATTGGCCTCTTGACTTTCAAGACAGTATCTTCGGGGCTTTCACTCAGCACTCAGCACTCAGCACTCAGGACTGTAAGAGGAGTTTCTCCTGCGCCCGGTCGAGCACGGCCTGGACGCGGTTCAGGCGGTCTTGGGACTACGCGATCGTTAGCTGCCTTCGATGTAAGGGCGCGACTGGACTATGTAAAGCTGGCCGCCCGCGTAGAGCCACTCGATGTCCTGGTCGCGGCCGGCGAACAATCGCTTTATCCGCGACGCGGCGAGCGCCAGCCGGCGCACCATCGGGTCGGTGAGCACGGCGCGGGTCTGTTCGATCTTCACCTCGCGGACGCCGCCGCTCTCGTCAAACTTGAGCATGGTGTCTTCGTCCGATCGCGTTAAGACGCGTATGGCGTTCGAGCGCGGGCTGTAGATCAACTGCTCGGGCACGCGGCGTCCCTCGACCACTCTGATGCCGAGCCCGCGCTTAGCGTTGACGTAGAGCGCGCCCCGGTTAGCGCGGTTGAACGGGTCGGTAGTGATGGCTACGCCCGCGCTTTCGGCGTCGATGCCGCGTTGGATCAAGACCGCGGGGTATATGCCGAAATGGTTCATGCCGAAACTTTCGCGCGCCTCGTAAGCCTCGTAATTCCACACCGAAGCCCAGACGGTCTTGATCGCCTCCATCAACTGTTCGTCCGTGCGGACGTTCGGCACGGTCGTGTAGAGCCCGGCCCCGCTGAAGTTCGGCAGGTCTTCGGCGTTCGTAGAGCTTCGCGCGAAAAGCCCCACGCCCGCATGCTCGCGGCGGACTTTGTCTAACACTTCGTCGCGGAAATCCGAGTCGTGCCGGCCCTCTTGAATCCAGCGGCGAATCTCCGCTAGCCGCGCTTTACGGTAAGCGGGGTCGTGGACGAAGCGGTCTTCTTCGACCGCCGAGGCGATCCGCTCTTCGAGGCCGTTTGCGCGGACGAACTGCTGATAATAATAAAACGGGATCGTAAAGCCCGGCGGCACCACCACGCCCGGCAGCCGCGCGTTAAGAATCTCTCCGAGGTTTGCGGACTTCGCGCCGAACCGCCGCGCGTCGCGCGCGCGCTGATCTGTAAGGTCGGTGAGCGCGTCGTAATCGAGGTCGGCTTTAGGCGTGACGAGGTCCGCGCGCTTCATCCACTGGCGCTGGCGCGCTTCGACCTCGCGCACGTCGGCGGGCGCAAGGCGGTAGTCGCTTTCGCCGACTTCGAGCCGCACGTATTTGCCTTCGAGCTCTTTGAAGAGGCGGTCGGCGTTTTTTATGTGCGCGTTCGGTATCGACCATGACTTCGCCAGCAGGTTAGCGTGCGAGAGCGGCGAAGCGGGCTCGGTCGTGATTATGCCCGACAGCGGTGTCAGTTGAACGGGCGCCTCTTTGAATATGACTATCTGGTTACGGTCGATGACGACCTCGGGAGTCATCCGCTCGATGATGCGGAGCTGGCCTATGCCCGCGCCGAGGTTGAGCGGCTGATACTTCTGGTCGCGCGCAAGCTCGCTTGATGTCAGGATGGAAAACGGCTTGGCGGAAGCGGCCTCGTGCTGCGCTTCGCGCGCGGCGTCTTCCTGCACAAGCGAATTCGGCTTGAACGCCAGCGGCGCGAAGAAGCTTTCCGATAGCGCGGCGTAGGCTTCGCGAAGCAAGTCTCGCGTGAGCCGGTCGCCCTCCCAGAACTCGAAGGTGAAGCGATCGATCGCGCTCTGGTAGGCGATTGTGCCGAGGAAGAACCGGCGGTCAGCCTTCAAGTAGTTGTTCTCGTAAAAGAGTCGGCCGCGTTCGAGCGACAGGTATGTCGAGTTGACGAAGTCTTTGTGAAACTGAAACCGTTTGGAGTCGACGTAGTAGACTCGCCGCGCGCGGCGGTCTATGACGAACATCACGTGCGGGAGCGCGTAGAAGCGGCCGCGGAAATAGACCCGCGCCAGGCGGTCGAACTCCGCCCTCGTGTTGACGCGCGCGGCCGAGTCTCGCGCACCCTGGCCGAACGCCCGCGGAGAGTCGGGCGCGAGCGCGAGGAAGATTAAGAGCATCAGGATCACTTCGTTTTTTTTCATAGAACATACCCCCGACATTTCTGAAGTATCGTCAGAGACCGTTTAAAATGGCAAGGCCAAAGCCCCAACGGCGCTTCGATGAAGTTGAAAGAGCGCGGATTCGAAGGTATTATCGGGAGGCAACCACAATCGGACCCGCATGGTTATAAAGCCCTCCCGCCAGGGAGGGCTATTCGCAGGCCCGGGCGGCCAGGGACACCGCCCGGGCCTTGAACTTGTCCGGCCGCCCGAAAGATTCATGCAAATTACGTCATAATTGACATTCAATAAGCGCAGTCTTAAAATCCCTACAGCATTGAGATGCCGAAAGGGCAGCCGCTTTGACCGTCGAAGAGCTAAAGCAAATCTACCCGCAGAAGCGCCGAGAGATCCGTTCAAGGCTGGCTGAGTTCGAGGAAGTAGGGCGCACGGCCTCCGACGAAAAGCTGTTTGAAGAACTCGTCTTCTGCATCTACACGGCGGGCGCGAGCGCGCGCATGGGACTGCGGTCGGTCGAAGCAGTCCGTCCGGTCTTGATCAACGGCACGCTCCGCGACATACAGCGCGCCCTGGACCACAAGCACCGCTGGCCCGAAGCGCGCGGCGCTTACACCTACGAGACGCGAGAGTACTTGCGCGAGCGCGCGGGCCTGAGGATGCGAGAGCTGCTTTCGAGCTTCGAGACGGCCGACGAGCGCCGCGACTTTTTCGCCGCCAACCCGGGCGTGCGCGGGCTCGGGTATAAAGAGGGCAGTCACTTCCTGCGCAACGTGGGGTTTCGCGGATACGCGATCCTTGATAAGCACATACTGGCGAGGCTAGCGGAGTTTGGGGTGATCGAAAGCCCCAAGCCGCCGTCCACAAAAAAGAGGTATTTGGACCTTGAGCAAAAGCTGAAACTTTTCTCCGAGCGCATCGATATAGATTTCGATGAGCTTGATTTGCTCTTGTGGTACACGAAGACCGGGGAGATATTGAAATGAAGGTCAAAGGTATCGAGAGCGCCAAAGTTGGTTTCTGGTTTCTGGTTTCTGGTTTCTGGTTAAGAGATTCGGTTGGGAACCAGAAACCAGAAACCAGAAACCAGAAACTTTTTAGCATGTTCACCGTCGCACTACTTCTCGCGCTGGGCCTTGCGCTTGCCGCCGCCGCGCCGCGCGTGTCGGCCGAAGCAGGCGACCGCAAGGAGAAAGACCCGAACGAGAAGTATTACCGCCAGGCCAAGAAAGCCATACGCGACGGCAAGTACGAGAAGGCCGTAGAGGTCTACGCCGAGCTCCTCGATAAGGACGGGCGCGACATAGAGGCTCACTTAGGGATCTCGCTCGCCTACGCCAAGCAGCTCAATTTTCAGAATTGTTACGATCACGCTAACAAAGTTATTGAGATGGAACCGAACAACGCGCGGGCGCACGCGCTGGCGGGGCTCGCGTTGCTCAGGTCCGGGTACGTGCCGAGCGCCGTCGAGCGTCTGGTCCGGTCCGTCACGATCAACCCTAAAGAGGCGCTGGCCTTCGGGGCCGCGGCCGAGATCGATTACTACGAGGGCCGCGCCAGAGACGCGCACGCGAAAGCCTATCACGCTTACACGCTCGACCCGGACGAGCCCGACTATCTGGTGACGCTCGCCCGCGCCTCGTCCCGGCTCGAAAGGTTCGCGGACGCCGCCGACGCTTACGAGCAGTTCCTGCGTATCGCGCCGCAGACGGACAAGGAGCGCCGCGAGCGAATACAGGGGCTGATAGATTTTTACCGCCAGCTTGTCGGAGTCGAGGTGCACCAGGTCAGCGGGGCGAACTCTACTAACGTCCCGTTCGACCTGGGCGCGGACCGGCGGCCTTACATAACGGTGAAGATCAACGGGCGAGACGCGACCTTCGTCATCGACACGGGCTCGGGCTTCACGGTGATCTCTAAAGACGCGGCCAAGAGGTTCGGCGTCTCTGAGATCGCGCGGGGCGGCAAATCTCAAGGCGTGGGCGGGGACGGCAAGTTCCCGATCATCTACGGGCTGATTAAATCGATGCAGCTCGGGGAGGCGCGTCTGCGCTCGGTGCCCTGCTTCATACGCCCTTTCCATGGGACGAAGGAGCGGCCCGGCGAGATCCGCTCGGACGGCTTCATAGGGCTGTCGGTGCTGGCGCACTTTCTGACCGAGCTCGATTACAAAGACAGCTTTATGAGACTGAACCGACAGACGGGCCTGTCGGTCCCGCTACAGGCCTCGGTAGACGAGGTGGTCGTCCCGTTCCGCACTACGCAGAACGGCTTGATAAGCATAGAGACGGAGCTGGACGGCAACCACCGCATCAACGCGATCCTCGATTCCGGCGCGAGCTCGACGGTGATCTCGACGGCGGCCGTAGATCGGCTTAAGATGCGCGACCAGATAATCAAAGGTCAGACGGCTCGCGTCATAGGCGCGGCCGGCGTGAGCGACAACGTCGAGCTTCTCTTCATACGCAACTGCCGCGTGTCGACCCTTTCGCAAAACAACATGCGGGCGCTGGTGCTCGATTTCGGCGCGATCAACGAGACATCGGGCTTCGAGCAGAGCGGCATACTCGGAGGCGACTTCCTCCGCCACTACCGCGTGACGATAGACTTCTCGCGCGCGCAGGTCATGCTCAAGCCGCACACCTCTCCAAAATGAGTGCTGAGTGCTGAGTGAAAAGCAAATACTCAGGACTCAGCACTCAGCACTCAGGACTTCCTCGTCCGTCCTGTGTTAAAATCATTCTCGCGGCTATCATGAAAAAGAGCATATACCTGGAAACCAGCGTGATCGGCGCGTACCTGGACAACGGCGAGCCGTTCCGCCGCGACCTGACCATCAGGTGGTGGGAGCACGAGATGGCCGACTACGCGCCATACATCTCGCCGTTAGTGGTGCGCGAGCTTGAGCGCACGGACGAGCCCCGTAGGACCGCTTATCTGAACCTCGTGCGCAACGTGCCGCAGTTCGAGGTCACGGAGGAGGCGGCGATACTCGCCGAAGGGTACGTCTCGCGCGGGATATTCCATCGCAAGTACATAGCCAACGCCTTGCACGTGGCGATGGCCTCGGTTAACAAGGCCGACCTGATAGTGACGTGGGACTTCGGCTACATCGCCAACGTCCACCGCCAGTCGCGCATAAAATTATTCAACACGGTCGCCGGGTTCTTCGTTCCCATGATCGTGACGCCGGAATTCTTGATCAACGCAGAGTTCTAAGATGTACAGAAAGCCGAGATTTCTGGAAGAGCTGCACGCGATCCGCGAAGAGATGTCGCGCGAGTGCGACTACGACGTAGACCTGTTTGCGGAGATGGTGCGGCGGGGCGAGCGCCCCGGTTATGGCCCCGCCAGAAACATCCGCGGGCTCCGCACCAACGGCCCCGCGCCCGGCTTTGGCGACGGACAGGGCCATTCAGAGCACACAAATGATTAAAAAGTTTTACCTGGCATCTCTCTCTCTTATTTTACTGCTGACCTCGTTGGGAGCGACTTACGGACAGGCGACGCAGCGCCCGTCGGCCGCCCCCGCGCCGCAGGTGGTGCTCGACATCCCCGCGATCGCCGAGCGCGTCAATCAAGTCGTCGTCAACGTGCGGTCGAATACCGAAGGCGGCGAGAACGTCGGCAGCGGGTTCATAGTCGACCAGCGCGGGCTGATAATCACGAACTTCCACCTGATCTCAAGCGGCGAGCGGCGAGCGCCTCGCGGCACTCCCGCGCTGACCGCGCCCAGGCTCGCCAACAGCGTCTCGGTCATACTCCACGACGGCCGCCAGTTCCCCGCTTCAGTCAAAGGCTATGACGAGGCTACGGACATCGCGCTGCTTGAGATAGTCCCTTCGGGTTCCCCGCTGCCCGTGGCCGAGCTGGGCGATTCGGACGCGCTCAAGGTGGGCGAATGGGTCATAGCCATAGGCAACCCGCTCGGGCTCGACCATACGGTGACGCTCGGGATCGTGAGCGCGAAAGGGCGCACGGGGTTCGGCGGACAGTTCGACGACTTCCTTCAGACAGACGCCGCGATCAACCCCGGCAATTCCGGCGGCCCGCTCGTCAACATCCAGGGCAAGATAGTCGGGATCAACACGCTGGTGCTTGAGCGGACGCAGGGGCTGAGCTTCTCGATCCCCATAAACGCCATGAAGGCCATACTGCCGCAACTGGTCGAGCGCGGCCGCGTGGCGCGCGGGTTCCTGGGCGTCGATACGCGCGATCTGACCAACGACCTCCGGGGGATATTAAAACTGCCGGCGACCGCGCGGGGCGTGCTCGTCATCCGCGCCGAGCGCGGCACCCCGGCCGCCCGCGCCGGCCTCCGTCGAGACGACCTGATAACGGCCGTCGACCGCGAGCCGGTCACCTCTTACGTGCAATTCAATCGCCTGATCGCGAACAAGGCTCCGGGCACGAAGATCACGATACAGATCCTCAGAGACGGCCGCGAGTACAACCTGTCCGCGGAAATAGCCGAAGAGGAGAGGAAATAGTTTTCAGTTTTTAGTTTTTAGTTTTCGGTTTTCAGGGTCAGAGCAGCGACCGACGGCCAAAAACTAAGAACTAAAAACTGAAAACTGAAAACTGTCATGAACGAACGCCCGTATGAGTCCGAGCTTCCAGGCGATGGGGTGATGGTCGAGCTGTTCGCGAGCATAGGCTTCGAGGTGGCCGACGAAGACTCTTATAACCTGCTGGCCGAGTACGCCGAAAACAGCGGCGAGCGCAGCCGCGTACATCGCGGGGACGTGACCCTGCACGGGCGGTGCTGGAAGCTTTCCGAAGGGCTCGAAGTCTGGTCGATACTCTACGAGCGCGCGGCCGAGATCTATTACGCCGACTGCCGCCCCGCCTTCCGCAGCCGCTACGTCCATCACGTGCAGCCCTGGGAGCTGATCGAGTACGACGAAGACGGCGAGGCGATAGTCCGCGGCCTGCTTCCGGGCGGGGCCGAGATAATCTTCGAGCTACAGAACCTGACGGAGCTGAACCCCTGCGTCTTTCGCGAAGGGCACCTGCACATAGCGCTGGCCGGGCTCGCCTACAACGCGCAGGTGCAGGCGGTCGGCGAAGGCGAGTTCACCTCGACGCGCTTCGAGCTGGCCGAGCGTTTGCCGGGGCTGGCCGAAGAGGCTTGCGAGAACGATTACTTCGTCCGCGGCCGGGTGCTGGCCTGGCGCGAAATACAAAACTCCGTGACTCAAAGCGGCCTCGTATGGCTTTACGTCGACTGTGGGAAGATTCGGCTTGAGATCCTGGCGAACCGCCGCACTCTGGGCGGGAGGCTGAAGATAGGGGCGACCATCGCCGCCAGCGTCTGGCTGCAAGGGCACGTGCTGGAAGAGACAGAGATAGAAGCCCGCTACGAGGGCGTGGACCGCGATTTCGAGCCGAGCGATTTCTGGTCCCGCCTCCGCCGAGATAATTAAACGGTTGAATGCGCAAGAGAATAACAATCCTCCTCATCATCGTGCTGCTCGGCATGGCCGTGGGCTTCAGCGCCTGGTACTACTGGACGCACAGGTACGACAAGCTCATCGTCGAGATCGCCGCTCAGTACGACCTCGACCCGGAACTGATTAAGGCCATCGTCTACGAAGAGTCCTTCTTCAACCCGCGCGCGCACAGCTCTCAAAACGCCGTCGGGCTTATGCAAGTCACCCCGATCGCCGCGCAGGAATGGGTCGCGGGCAAAGGCTCGCGCTCGCTTGCGGAAGCCGTAGCCCCGCTGTTGAACAACCCCGCGGCCGTGCGCGAGGTCAGCTTTGAAGAGGCCCTTAGTAACCCCGTCGTTAGCCTCCACGTAGGCTGCTGGTACCTGCGCAATCTGCTGGCGCGTTACGGAGACGAGCCGCACCCGCTTGCGGTTTCTCTGGCCGCCTATAACGCCGGCCCGTCGAACGTCGAGCGCTGGGCTTCGAGCTCGGACCGCTTGAGCCTGTCGCGCGAAGAATTCATCGCGCGCATACAGTTTCCCGTCACCCGCGATTACGTCGAGAGCATCCTTGAGCGCTACGATTATTACAAGCGCGACCGCGACATAAGACAGTGATTATCCCCGTGCGGTCAAAGTGAACGAACGGCCTTGCCGCCGACAGCCAGTTTGACCGTAGCCTAACTCCACACGCCGAATGTAACAAAGCTAACCGAGCCTAAACTCCACGGACAAAGTCTTTAAAAAAAGCTCGCGCTCGCCCCGCGGGCGGCACGGGCGTTGAATAGACGTGTGGTGTGGTTGGCCCGGAGGGTGAGCGTGAAACCAGACGTGCATCTACTCTCAAAGACCTTCTTAAAGATATTGCCTGCGGCCGGCGTTGCGGCGCTCGGTTACTCGATCTACAGGCTGTGGCTAGAGCCCGTGCGGGCCGACTGGATGCTGACGCTCACGTTCCTTGTCCTTCTCGCCTCGCGCATAGACGTGCGCCTGCCCGGCGTGCGCAGCAAGATGACGCTGACAGATATTTTCATCTACGTCGGGGTCTTCACGCTGAACCCCTGGGCCGCGGCCCTCCTCGGCTCGATCGACGGGCTGGCGACATCGCTTCGAAACGTCAAGCGGCTCGTGACCGCGATGATAAACATGGCGGCGATGAACCTGGCCGTGCTCGGCGCGGCGCTGACGGCGACGAAGCTGTTCGGGCCGATAGACCGGCTGGTCTTCGACAACGGCCGTCTCGACCATTTCGCGCTGGCGATGGCGGTGCTTGCGTTTGTCATCTACCTGATCAACACGGGACTGGTCGGCGTGACGCTCGCCATCAAGCGCAATCAGTCGTTCGTCAAGACATGGCTCGACAACTATCTCTGGACCTCTGTGGCCTATTTCGTGGGCATGCTCGCCGCCGGGGCGATCGCCAAATCGATCACGGTCTTCGGCTTCTACTCGCTCTTTCTGTCGGGCCCCGTGCTGGGGTTCACCTACTTCACCTACTACACGTACCTGCGGAAGGTCGAGCGCTCGAACCGCCGCATAGACATGCTGACGAAGCTGCACCTGGCGACGATCGAATCTTTGACTATGGCGATAGACGCCAAAGATCCCGCGACTCGCGGCCACATACAGCGCGTGCGCGTGCTGGCCGAGGGGCTGGGCCGCGCGGTCGGCTACCCCGAAGACCAGATGGAAGGGTTGAAGGCCGCCGCTCTGCTGCACGACATAGGCAAGCTCGCGGTCCCCGAGCACATTCTGAGCAAGCCGGGCAAGCTTTCTAGCGCCGAGTACTCGAAGGTGATGATTCACCCGGTCGTGGCCGCAGACATCCTGAGCAACGTCGAGTTCCCTTACGAAGTGGTCCCGATAGTCAAACACCACCACGAGAAGTTTGACGGCACGGGTTACCCGGCGGGGCTGCGCGGCGAAGAGATACCGCTCGGCGCGCGCATACTTACGGTCGTCGACTGCTACGACGCGCTGACGACGAGCCGGCCCTACCGCCCGCGCTTCAACCGCGAGCAGGCGATAGAGCTGATGCGCCGCGAATCGGGCCGCACTTTCGACCCGGCGCTGCTCGACAGATTCATCGCGATCATCGAATCGATCGAAGGGGCGCTGCCCGTAGTCAGCTCGCGCCCCGTCTCGCTTATCGACATAGACCCGTTGCCCACGGGGCGTATGCTTGAGCCTTCGGCCTTGACCGGCGTGAGGACGAGGACCGAAAAGGCGCTCAGGGACATCTCGGCCGCCCAGCGCGAGGTGCTTTCGCTTTACGAGATCTCGCAGACGCTCGGCTCGACTCTGAAGCTCTCCGAAGTCCTGCCGATAGTCGCCACGAAGCTTGAGAACGTCGCCAACTTTACGACGCTTGTGATCTACCTCGCCGAAGGCGGCGAGCTGCGCGCGGCGCACGTCATCGGCAAGAACGCCGAGGCGCTGAAGTTTGCCGAGATGAACATAGGCGAAGGCGGGGCCGGGTGGGTCGCGCAGCACCGCCAGGTGCTGATCGGCGGGAGCCCATTGGCCGACCTTGAGCGCGTCATAGGCCCCGCGGCCACGGCTTACAGGTCGACGGCCATATTCCCGCTCGTGCGCGAAGAGACGCTCATAGGCACGCTCGCGCTCTACTCGGAAGAGGACCGCGGGTATTCGGCCGACGAGGTGAGGCTGCTTGAGACGATCGCCAATCACGCGGCGGCGGCCGTCCACAACGCGCTGGCCTTCGAGCGGACGCAGGAGTCCGCGCTCACGGACAACCTGACGGGGCTGCCGAACTCGCGTTACATGTACAGCTTCTTCGACCAGGAGCAGAGCCGCGCGGAGCGTCACGGCTACCCGCTCGTGCTGATGATGATGGACCTGGACGGGTTCAAGAGGATCAACGACACGTACGGCCATCACGTCGGCGACGAGATACTGCGCCGCGTCGCGCACATAGCGCGCAACCAGTTGCGCACGGGCGACACGCTCATACGCTATGCCGGCGACGAGTTCGTAGCGATACTGCACCGCGCCACCCCGGACATGGTCATAGACCTCAAGACGCGCATGCAGTCGGCCGTAGACAACTACTCGCACGAAGTCCGGCCCGGCCGCATAGCGCGCGTGGGGCTGTCGATAGGCTACGCCACGTTCGGCCTCGACGGCGCGGCGATAGACGAGCTGATGGAAGTCGCGGACCAGCGAATGTACGAGGACAAGCTAGACCGCAAGCGCCAGGGTTCGGCCTTGCGCGTGGCGGTCTTTCCGGGCAAAGCGCCCGCAGTTTGATCGATGAGGGTATTGATATGATGAACCAGGAGAACATTGCGGCGACCGGCCGCGCAGTCGCGCCACACGTCAGGATGAGGATGCTGTTGCAGATGGCCGAAGCCCTGGAGGACGAGGCCGGGGGGCTCTACCGCCGCGCGGTGGCTTTCGAGCAGGAGGAGTTCATGCTCAATCACGAGATAGAAGAGCGCCAGACCGAGATCAGCCGCTTACAGCTCAAGCTGGAAGCGCTGCGATCTACGCGGAGCTCGCTTCTCGAAAAGATTGAAGAGCTTCGCTCGGAAGCCAACACGATGCGCGAAGAGGTCTTTAACAACGAAAGTGAGCTGGCTCTAGAGCTGGCCGGCGAGGACCGCCGCGATTCGCTCTTCTTCCAGCGGATGAGCCTTTAACACGAAGTCCGGCCTCACCCGGCCGGGCCAGGCGCGCCCTGTGTGAAAAATGCTTAATAGCTGAAAGCTGACCGCCAATAGCTATTTTAGTAACACAAGGGCTCTGACGGTCATCTACTGGCCCCCGAACCAGAGACGTGAGAGCGAGGGTTGTATGTTTTCATGGAATGGGATTGAGCGGCGCGGGGCGAACGAGCGGCGCAAGCAAGAGCGTCGCCACTCTATGCGCTACACGGCCGACACGCTTATAGTCATCGACGGCGTCACCTGGATCGACAACGAAGGCACGGACCGCCGCCGCAAGGTCCGCCGCCGCGACGACCGCGAGCGCATCGCCAGAAAGATCATCGAGGGGCTGGCCGACTAAAGATCGATCAAGTTCGAGCTAATCACGCGTTACGGCCACTAAGACTCACACCACCATTTAGCCACAGAGGCACAGAGACACAGAGTTTTAT
>DATFGQ010000041.1:0-27645 GCA_035249305.1 Blastocatellia bacterium
CGTCAGCATACTCGGCAGGGATGACCTGGAGCAGAGCCAGCAGGCCCGAAGAATCAAGATCGAAAACAACCTCTTTGAAGAAGTAGGCGGCGCGCGGCTCGGGGGCAATGGCAGGCTCTTTCAGGTTCTCAGCGGGGCGGCCCACGTGACCATAGATCACAACACGGCATTTCAAGCCGCGCACACGCTGATAACCGACGGGCAGCCATCGACGGGGCTCGTCTACACCAACAACATAACGGCCCCCGGCGAATACGGGATATTCGGCAGCGGCGCGGGCGAAGGGCTCACGACGCTTGAGAAGTATTTCCCGCAGGCCGTCATCGCGCGCAACGTCTTCGTAGGCCGCCCGTCGCGGCTCTACCCGCCGGGAAATTTTTTCGCCGCGAGCCTGGACGAAGTCGGCTTCGTAGACCGCCAGAAGCGCGACTACAGGCTGAAGAGCAACAGCGCGTTTAAGCGCGCGGGCACGGATGGCCGCGACATCGGGTGCGACATCGAGAAGCTAAAGGTGAGGGGTTAGACAACGATGTGTGGGATCGTCGGGATAATGGCTGATCTGTCTGGCGACGAATGCCTCCGCGTCGTGCGGCGGATGAATAAAGCCCTGGAGCACCGCGGGCCGGATGACGAAGGCGTCTGGTCGGAGGCGGGCTTCGGGTTCGGCATGAGGCGGCTGAGCATAATTGATCTAAGCGGCGGCCACCAGCCGATGTGGGACGAGCAGGGCGACCTGGGGGTCGTGCTCAACGGTGAGATATATAACTATAAAGCTCTGACCGAGCGACTCGGCCGCGAAGGTTGGAGGTTCCGCACAGCGAGCGACACGGAAGTTGCGCTTGCCGGCGTTGCCGCGAAGGGGCTCGACGCGGTTCACAGTTGGAACGGTATGTTCGCAGTGGCGGCCTTCGACAGGCGCGAAAAGAGGCTCTTGATAATCCGCGACCGGATGGGCGTCAAACCGCTTTACTACTTCTGGGACGGGCAGACATTCATGTTCGCCTCGGAGATCAAAGCGCTGCTGGCCTCACAACTCGCGCCGCGCCGCGTCAACAATCAAGCGCTCTGGGATTATCTCACGTTCCGGTACACGCCCGGCCCGGAAACCATCTGGGAGGGGATCAGAAAGCTGCCTCCGGGCCACGCGTTGGAGGTCAAGCCGGGACAGCCGCCGCGTGAGATTCGTTACTGGAGCACGGATGTCTTCAGCGACGACAGCCGGGAGCCTTACTCCGAGAAGCGCGCCGACGAAGAGTTCGCTTCGCTCTTTCTGGACGCCGTTCAGTTGCGCCTCGTGGCGTCAGACGTTCCGGTCGGGGTCTTGCTGAGCGGCGGTTTGGATTCGAGCGCCGTCGCGGCGGCGGCAGTCGAGCTCGGACACCGCAACTTTCACACCTTCTCCGTAGGCTTTGACGACGGCGGCTACGAGAGCGAGCTCCCTTACGCGCGCCAGGTCGCGCGTCACACGGGCGCGCGCTACCACGAGGTAGTGATCGGGCGAAGAGAGTTCTTAGAGATGCTGCCCGAGCTGGTCCACTTCTCGGACGAGCCTCTGGCGGACCTCGCATCCGTGCCGCTGCTGGCCGTGTGTCGGCTGGCGCGACAGGACGTTAAGGTCGTGCTGTCGGGCGAAGGGAGCGACGAGGTGCTGGCAGGCTACGACCTGGACCGATCAGAGAGGGGCTGGGAGCTGGCTCGCGCGTTGCAGCGAATACCGTCGCCCGTGCTCAAGGCGGGCGCGCTCTGCACCAGGCCATTTCTGCCCGAGCGGTTCCGGCGTCACGCCGAGCGAATCGCCTACGAGCCGCTTTCGACCTGGAACCGTGTCGACCGCCCGAACATGACGCGCGTGCTCGGCGAGCGAGAGAAAGAGGATTTATGGCCGGCCAGCGGGATGCGAGACTCCGACAGAATATTGAGAGCGCAGTACGGCGACGCGCGGTCGGATGACCCGCTCCAGCAATTGCTGTCGGTCTATCAGAAGGGGTGGCTGATAGAAGACCTCTTGATGAAGGCCGACAAGATGAGCATGGCGACTTCGCTGGAGTTGAGGACCCCGTTCCTCGACTACCGCCTGGTCGAGTGGGCCAATCGCCAACCGAACGCCGCGAAGGTGAGGCGCACGGGGCTCGGCCAGTACACGACAAAGAGCGTCTTGCGCCGCTTCGCGGCGGGCCGTCTGCCCGAAGAGATATTGAACCGCCCGAAGAGAGGGTTTCCCGTGCCGGCCTACTCCTGGGTGCAGAACGGCCTGGCCGACTGGGCGCGCGACCTGTTGGTCGGCCCCGACAGTCGTGTGGGCCGAGCCTTCCGCCGCGATTCGATACTCCGCCACTCCGAGTCGGCGCGCGGGGGCAGCCTTGAGTCCGCTCACCGTGTCTGGAGTCTTGTGGTGCTGGAATACTGGTTACGAAAATGGGAGGTCGACCTTGCATAGCCTTCAGCTCCTGGCAGTCTCCTACAGCTTCCCGCCTATGGCCTACCCGCGCAGCATACAGGTGGCGCGATTGCTCGGAGCTTTGGACGCCTCGACCCTGGTGATCTGCGGCTCGGAAGACGGCACGTTCACCCCTTACGGCAAGGACGAGACGATCGCCTCGGGGGTAGAGGGGAGGATGGCGGGCGTCATCCGCGAGCCGTTCTTCAGGAGCAAGCTCACGCGGCAGATAGACGAGCTCGCCAGCCGCTACACGATCCCGTGGTCGAACCTCCCCGACATACATCGGAGCTGGGTGAGCCGCATCACAAAACGCTTCTTCAAATGGCAGCAGACTTCAGGCTACGAGCCCGATCTCGTGGTCACGTTCGGCCACCCGATGTCCGACCACTTCTTCGGGGCCGAATACAAGAGGCGCAAGGGCGCGCCCTGGATCGCACACTTCAGCGACCCGTGGGTCGATAACCCTTACAACCGACAATCGGGCGCGGCGGATTGGATAAACAAGCGCATGGAGCGCCGCGTCATCGGCGAAGCCGACGCCATAATCTTTACCTCGCCCGAAACGCTCGACCTTGTGATGAAGAAATACCCGGCCTCGTGGCGCGGCAAAGCCCACTACCTCCCGCACTGCTACGACGAGGGCGCGTATGACGACGCGCTCGCGCCCGACGACGGCCGTTACGTTATTCGATCGATAGGGACGCTGTATGGCAACCGCTCGCCCGAGCCGCTTTACGAGGCGATTGAAAGGATCGCGCGCGAGAATAGCTCGCTGCTCGATGGCGTTTCGATAGAGTTCGCGGGCTACATACACGGCGGCACGGAGGCTGTGAATACGTACCCGAACGCCGGCCGCATCGTAAAGTTCGTCGGTCTGGTCCCGCACGCCGAGGCCATCCGCTTGATGAAGACCGCGAACTGTTTGCTGGTCATCGACGCGCCGGCCGACCTGTCGGTCTTCTTCCCGTCGAAGCTGGTCGAGTACCTTGGGGCGGAGCGGTTCATCCTCGCGCTTTCGCCCGAGGGCACGACTGCCAGAATAGTGAAAGAGGCCGGCGGGGCCGTCGCCAACCCCGCCGACGTCGATCAAATCGTCGTCTCGCTGAAGCAGGTGCTGGAACAGAGGCCGGAGAGATTGCCTCTCCCCGTCAAGAAGTACGAGAAGGAGTCCGTCTCCGAAGAGTTTCTCAGGATCGCCGGCTCGGTCATAAACAGATCCGTGCGCAGCAGGCAGTGGCGGCCCGGCCTGTATGAACAGAAGAGCCCGGTTGGGCTAGACCTGGAAAAATGAGTTTTATGGAACGCGAAGTAATAGGCATATTTCACAACCCGTGGCAGTCGCGTTACGAGCCGCGCAGGTCTCTGGCTCAGCTTTATCGCAGGGCCGTGTGGCTGAAGGCAAACCCGCGCAGCGTGGCTTACATGGAAGAGCTCTTCCTGGAGCGTTACCCGCAGGGAAGGTTCATCAACGTAGACGAGCAATCGGGATGGAGAGAATCTGTCGCGGCGGCCGACGCGGTCGTGATGCTTTACCCGGATTCGATAGGGCTAGGGTTTTCGCGCATCGAAGCCGCGGTCAAGAGGCAGAAGAAGAGGTGGGCCGTCGTGCGCGCCCTCAACGGGAGGCGCAGGGAGTTCATCTTGAAACGTCGAACCGTCAGACAACTGAAGCTGCGGCGCTTCTTAGAGCGCTCTATGCTGGGCGAGGCCGCGGCGGTGGTCGCCTTCGTCGCGGTCACGCCTCTGTTTGTGGTTAGCGATCTGGTGAGGGGGCGGCGATGAGCAATTATCAAGACGCGAGCGACGTTCAACGGTGGTGGGCCGAAAACCCCATGACGTATGGCGCTACGCACGGGCAGGCGGTCTACGGCGAAGGGCAGTACGAGCCCGGCTCGCGCCCGTTTTTCGACAGGCTGGATGAGGAGTTCTATAGCTGGAACAGGCCGCTTCACAAAGACGAGCCGTTCGACCGCCTCTTCCCCTACGCCGAGTACCCGTCCGGCAGCCGCGTGCTTGAGGTCGGCTGCGGACTGGGCACGATGGCGATGAACTGGGCTCGTCACGGCGCGAGCGTTACGGCCGTGGACTTGAACCCGACATCCATAGTGATGACGCGCCGCCGCTTCTCGCTATTCGGGCTCGACGGCGACATACGTCTCGGAGACGCCCGCTCGCTCTCGTTTGAAGACGAGACGTTTGACTACGCCTACTCGTGGGGCGTGCTGCACCACTCGCCGAACCTGGAGCGGTCGGTCGCAGAATTGATGCGCGTCGTTCGACCGGGAGGCGGCTACGGGATCATGCTCTACAACCGGCGCTCGGTCCTCTATCTCTACGTAGTCCGCTACATCGAAGGGTTCCTCCACTACGAGAACCAGTTTTTAGGCCCGCTTGAGCTGTCGAGCAGGTACGGCGACGGCGACGCGCAGGAAGGCAACCCGCACACGTGGCCGATCACCGCCAAAGAGGCCGAAGCGTTGTTGAAGCCGCACAGCCGCAACGTGCGTGTGAAGTGTCTGGGCACGGACCTGGATCACGCCTTCCGTCGACTGCTGCCCTTCGTGTCGCGCGCGATCCCGCGCCTCGCGCTTAAGTCCTGGGCCCGCCGCTACGGGTGGAGCCTCTGGATATACGGGAACAAAGATTAGATATGAGCAAAGACCAGACGGCCGGCAGGAACAGTTTGACCAGGCGCGCGGCGGCGCTCGCGGCGGCAAAGACCGTCGCCTTTGCGCTCTCGGTGTTGATGCCGCTGGTGCTCGTCCGCACGCTAGATCAATCGGAGTTCGGCCTCTACAAGCAAGCCTTCCTGATCCTGTCGTCGGCTTTGATGCTGTTCGGGCTACAGGTCTCGGCCAGCGCCTATTACTTCATGCCGCGCCTGCCCGAGAAGAAGGCGCAGGTGGCGATGAACGTGCTGATCTTTTATCTGGCCGTCGGGGCTGTGGTCGCGCTGCTGTTTGCCGCCTACCCGCGCTGGGTGACGCTGGTATTCAGCGGCGACGAGCTGGCGGAGCAGATGCCCGTGCTGGGGCTCGCGATACTCTTCTGGCTAGTCTCTTCGTTCATCGAGATAGCCCCGGTCGCCAACGGCGACATACGCGCGGCGTCCGCCTTCATAGTGCTGTCCCAATTGACCAGGACATCGTTGCTACTCGGGGCGGCGGTCCTGTTCGGCACCGTGCGCGCGGTGGTCGCGGCCGCGGTGATACAGGGGGCGCTACAGTGCGCGATCCTGTTCGGCTACCTGCGAAAGGAGTTCGGCCATTTCTGGCGGTCGTTTGACAAGAAGCTCTTTAAAGCGCAGCTCGGCAACGCGCTGCCGTTCGGGCTGGGCGGCCTCGCCTACGTCGTGCAGTCGGACATGCACAGTTATTTCGTGTCCTACTACTTCGACCCCGCGACGTTCGCCCTCTACGCTGTAGGGTGCTTTCAGTTGCCGTTGTTCACGCTGCTGCTGGATTCTGTCGGCAGCGTGCTCATACCCGAGATCGCGCGGCTACAGGTCGAGGCCGACCGCAGGGCGATCTTCATGCTGTGGGTGAGCGCCGCGCGCAAGGTGGCCTTCTTCTTCATGCCCGTGTGCGCCTTCCTTTTCTTGATGCGCCATGAGTTCATCACGACTCTGTTCACGGACAGCTACGCGGGGGCCGCGCCCATCTTCGCCATCAACGTCGCGGCGATGCTGTTGAACATATTTCTTTCGAGCGCGGTGCTCCGCGCCTTTGACGAGTGCAAATACTTCTCGATGAAGCTCCACATCATGCTGATCCCCGTGATGTGGGTGTCGCTGTGGGTCGGAATACGCGCGGGCGGGCTGGTCGGCGCGATGGCGGCCTTTGCCCTGGTCCAGACCGTCGACGTGGCGATCACTACGGCGAAGGCCGGGCATATTCTCGGGCTGAAGATCAAAGACCTGCGATCTCTTGCGCCGCTCGCCAGGACGCTTGCGGCCGTGGCGGCGGCTTCGCTGGCGGTCATTTCAATAAAGCAACTGCTGCCCGACGTGCGAGGGCTGACGGCGTTGGCCGCGACCTTTGCGGCCTTCGGAGGCGTCTACCTGGCGGTCGCCTTCGTCGTGGGCGCGGTGACCGATGCCGAAAAGTCCGACTTGCGCGCGGCGCTCGTCAGATTTATCCGGCCGACGAAAGTCTCTTCGGCAACTCAAGGGCCGTAGGCCCGAAGATGTTTGGCTAAAAAACGGTGGGCTGTTCATGAATCATATGAAAAGAATTGAAGAAGTGACGACGGACGAAAAAGGCGGTCCGTATGTCAGCGTCATCATACCCGTGCACTGCGCCCGATACCTGGAGTCGGCCCTGGAGTCCGTCTACGCTCAGACGTTCACGGATTACGAGGTGATAGTCGTCAACGACGGCTCGGATGATTCGGACGAGGTCGAGCGCTGCCTTGTCGGCCGCGACCGCGTCAAGTACGTGAAGCAGAAGAACGGCGGCCCGAGCGCGGCGCGCAACGCGGGCTTGCTCGTCGCAAGCGGGAGGTTCGTCGCCTTCCTAGACGCGGACGATTACTGGGAGCCGAATCACCTGGCCGAGCAGATTGGCTTTATAGACCGCGACCCGCGCGTCGATCTGGTTTACGCGGACGCTTCGCTGATGAACGGCTCGCACATGGCCGACCGCACCTTCATGGAGGAGATTCCCTCAAGCGGCGAAGTCACGCTCGAAGGGCTGCTCGACGAAAGGTGCACGGTCTTGCTCTCAAGCGTGGTCGCGCGGAGGCAGACGGTGATGGACGCAGGCATGTTCGACGAGCGGCTTCGCTACGCGGAAGATTACGACCTGTGGTTGCGCATGGCCAGGGCAGGCGGCCGCCTCGCCTACCAGCGCAAGGTCTTGCTTAACAAGAGGCGGCACGCGGAGAGCCTTACGGCCGACGGCAAGAAGCTGATTGAGCATGCGCTGCGCGTGCTCGACAAGGTGAGCCGCGTCGAGCTGACCGAAGGCGAGAGGGCCGCGCTTGCGAGGCAGAAGAAGAAGCTCAAGGCTTTCTTGAAGCTCGAAAGCGGGAAGCTCAGCCTCTCGCGAGGACAATTCGCGGCGGCGCTTGAAGCCTTTAAAGAGGCCAACAATTTTTACCACAGTTGGAAGCTGCGCTGGGTGCTTTTCTGGCTACGCCTCTCGCCGCACCTGCTTTGCCGCATCTACAACCGCTACCGTCCGATGACGCTTGAGCCGAAAGAGAAATGACGAGGCAGAAAATGCTGACACTGAACCGACACGCCCACGAGCTCCTGTCGCGCAACCTGCTGCTGCCGCTGTGGCAGCTACAGCGCATCGCGCGCCCGTCCAGGCGCGCCACGGCTATGGCGGTCCGGCGCGGGATGCAATTCCGCCGCGCGACGGCCGGCTGGGGCGCGGAGCAGAAGCGCGAATGGGTGCTCGAACAGTTGCGCTTCGCCGTGCGCAAAGCGTATGGCGATACGGACTATTATAAAGGGCTCTTCGACAGCGTTGGCTTTGACCCTCACGCGGATTTCACGTTCGACGATTTCGCGCGGCTGCCGGTGCTTGAGCGCGAGCAGGTCCGCGAAGAAGGCGCGAAGATGATTTCGCGCTCCGTGCCGGCGAGCGAGCTCAAGAAAGATTCGACCGGCGGCTCGACGGGCGTGCCTACGGACGTGTGGATCGGCCCGGAAGAGATGGGCTGGAAGGAGAGCGGGGGCGAGTATTTCATGAAGCGCATCAACGTGGCGACGGGGACCAGGACGGCTCTTTTGTGGGGCCATCACCTCGACCCGCGCTCCAGCGATAGCTGGCTCGAGCGTTATCACGCTTTCGAAACCAACTGCCGGTGGTTCGATTGCTTGCGCCTGTCGCCGGAAGTCCTCGACAATTATCACAGCGAGTTCGAGCGTTGGCGGCCTGCCGCAATCGTCGCATACGCGAGCTCGGTCTGGCATCTGGCCGAGCACGTGCTTGAGAGGGGCTACAAGGCGAGCTACCCCACGCGCTGTTTTGTGACGGGCGCGGAAAAGCTCCTCCCGGCTCACCGCGAGGTGATCGAGAGGGCTTTCGGCCGACCCGTTTACGAGCGTTATGGCGGACGCGACGTAGGCTTTATCGCTTTTCAAAACGACCCGCGCCTTTCGCTCGATTATGAAGTAGACTGGGCGAACGTCTTCATAGAGCCGGAGACAGGCGAGAGCGAGTCGAGCATACTCGTCACTAAGCTGCACGCCGACGGCATGCCTATGCTCCGCTACCGCGTGGGCGATCTGGGGCGCTTCGCCGAAGGCGCTCGCCCCGGCCACCCGGCTTTGGTCTTACACGAAGTCATAGGCCGCGACACGGACCGCATCTGGCTGCCCGACGGGCGCTGGATAACGGGGTTGCAGATCCCGCACATGATGAAAGACTACCCCGTGCGCGAGTATATGTTCACGCAGCGCAAAGATTATTCGATAGAGATAAAGATCGTGCCGAGGAGCGGGTTCGGTGATCACAGCCGCCGCAAGATCGTGGCGATGGTCCAGGCGAATCTGCCTGGGCTAGACATCACTACACAACTGGTCGACGAGATACCGCGAACCCGCGCTAACAAGTGGCGCCCGGTTGTAAGCGAGGTCACAAGCGGGATCAAAGGTGAGGTCGCGAGCAAGGTCGCGGCCTCCGTCAGGAAGTTCGCATGATCTCCACCGCTAAAGACCCGCGCCGCGATCGTCGAGTCGCGATCGCGAAACTACACGAGACGCTCTATTCCGAAGCCTCTGCTCAGGCGGCGGTCCGTCGCTGCGCGGCCGATCTGGGGCTGGCCGAAGAGGCCAGGGGTCCGTTAGCGGGAGTGATACCGGCGGGCTCGCGAGTTTTGATAAAGCCCAATTTCGTCATGCACGAAAACCAGGGGCCGTGGGGCATAGAGCCGCTCGTCACTCACCCGGCGGTCATTCGCGCGACCGTAAGCTACGCGCTTCAGGCCGGCGCGTCCGAGGTCATGGTGGGCGACGCGCCGATCCAGGGGTGCGATTTCGACAGGCTCTTGTCGGAGACGGGTTTGGGCGAATGGGCCGCCGATCTCGAAAGCGCAGAGCCGCGCTTCAAAGGCATACATGATTTCAGGCGGACCACTTGCGTCTTCGTAGACGGCGTTCGAGTGGCCTCGGAGAATCTACAGAGCGAAGACCGCTTCGTCCTGTACGATCTCGGCCGCGAAAGCCTGCTCGAGCCGATCACCGATGGCAGCGGCTCTTTCCGCGTCACGTGCTACGACCCGCGCCTGATGGCTAAGACGCACGCGCCGGGCCGCCACCGCTACCTTGTGGCCAGAGACGTGATCGATGCGGACGTGATCATAAACCTGCCCAAGCTGAAGACGCACAAGAAGGCGGGCGTCACCTGCGCGCTAAAGAACCTGATAGGCATAAACGGCAACAAGGAGTTTCTGCCGCATCACCGCGCGGGCGGGTCGGCCGAGGGCGGCGACTGCTATCCCGGCGCGAGCCTCGTCAAGCGCGCGCTTGAGTATTCGCTCGACCGCCAGAACCAGGCGGCCTCTCCTGTGGGCGGCAGAGTATGGCGCGGGGTCGCGGCCAACCTTGAACGCATTTCTGCTCGCTCCGGGGATGAGCTTGGCGTGGAAGGCTCCTGGTCGGGCAACGACACGGTCTGGCGCACGGGGCTCGACCTTAATCGAATACTTCTGTACGGGCGGCCGGACGCGACGCTGGCCGACGAACCTCGCCGCCGCGTCTTTCACATAGTCGATGCGGTCGTCGCGGGGCAGGGAGACGGGCCGCTCAAGCCCGAGCCCCTGCCGCTCGGGTTGCTCTTTATGGGGGCGAACGCCGCGGCCGTCGATTGGGTAGGCGCGCGCTTGCTCGGCTACGACCCGTCGCAAGTGAGCATAGTCAGAGAAGCCTTCGCCGACTTCAGATGGCCTATAACTTTCTACGCGCCGGGCGACGTGACGCTGGCGGGAGATTTCGGCGCGGGCAATGCGGAAGAGATATTGAAAGCGAGAGAGATTCCGGCCATAAGCTATCCGGCCGGATGGCGGTCGGCGGCTAGCGATTGAATGGACTTTAATTCGAGGATCGTCTGATGTGTGGAATAGCAGGGTTGATAGGAGCGGGTGACACGAGCGAGGCCGTGACGGCTGTTCGTAAGATGACCGACGCCATCTGGCGGCGCGGCCCGGACGGTCAAGGGATAGAGGTCTGGAGCGACGCCGCGCTCGGCCATCGCAGGCTCGCGATCATAGACCTGAGCGAGGCGGGAAATCAGCCGATGCTTTCGCCCGACGGCACGTATGGCGTGGTCTTCAACGGCGAGGTTTACAACTTTCTCGACCTGCGCGCCGAATTGATCGGGCTCGGTTATAACTTCGCGAGCGATTCGGACACAGAAGTTCTGATTCATGGCTACAGAGAATGGGGGATCGATGGAGTCGTGTCGCGCGCGCGCGGGATGTTCGCTTTCGCGTTGTGGGACGACTACCTCGGAAAGCTCTTTCTTGTCCGCGACCGCTTAGGCGTCAAGCCGCTCCTCTACGCCACGCGAGGCGACACAATAGCCTTTGCCTCGACGGCGCGGGCGCTGCGCGTGGCGGGCTTTGCCGAAGAGATAGACGACACGGCCGTCGCGGAATACCTGGAGTTCGGTTTCATCACCGACGAGCGTTCCATCTACAAAGGAGTGAAAAAAGTACCCGCGGCGACGATACTCGAATGGTCGAACGGCCGTGTCAGCGCGCGAGAGTACTGGGCGACGCCGCAGGTCGACGAGTCTGGCTCGCCGTCTTTCGATGAAGCGGTCGAAGAGGCCGAGCGAATCTTCCTTGAAGCCGTAAGACTGCGACTCCACGCCGACGTTCCCGTGGGCGCGCTGCTGAGCGGGGGCGTCGATTCGAGCCTCGTCTGCTGGGCGGTCGCGCGTCTCGGGGCCGAGATCACGGCTTACACCGTCGGCACGCCCGGCGACCCGCTCGATGAGACTGCTGATGCTACCGCCACTGCGCGCGCGCTCGGCCTGTCTCACCGAGTCATAGCCTTGTCGGCGACAGACGCTCCTGATGTCGACGAGCTCGTATCGGCTTACGGCGAGCCGTTCGCTTGCTCGTCGGCCCTCGGCATGCTGCGAGTGTCGCGCGCCGTGGCGCCACAGGCGAAAGTTCTTCTGACGGGCGACGGCGGCGACGACATATTCCTGGGCTATCCCGAGCACCGCCATTTCTGGGCGGCGGAAAAGATGGCGCGCGCGCTCCCGGTTGGAAGCGGCAAGTGGTGGCCCGCGCTCCGCCATTATCTGCCCGCCGCCGGTCCCGCGCGGCGCATGCGGTCGTTCATCGATTACGCGACCGGGGGGTTGGGCGCAGTCACGCGCGCCCGCTACGGGCTGGCGATGTACGGCGACACGGGCATGCTCGGCGACAGGCTCCGGGGCGCAACTCTCTCACAGCACGCGATACCAATGTCGGTGGGATCGGCCAGGCAATTGCTGACAGAGTTCTTAGCCTACGACCGCAACGTCCGATTCACCGGAGAGTATCTGCCGAAGGTTGATGGCGCTACGATGCATCACTCGATCGAGGCCCGCTCGCCTTTTCTCGACCAGAAGCTGTGGGAGTTCGCCTCCTCTCTTCCTTTCGACGTGCGGCTGAGAGGAGGGCGGTTGAAGGCGATCCTGCGCGAGCTTGCGCGAAGGAGGATCGGCGTCCGCGTCGCGCGCGGGCGGAAGCGCGGCTTCGGCATCCCCGTCGGCCGTTGGCTGGTCGGCCGGTGGCGCGGCGTAGTCGAAGAGTCGTTTCGAGACTCGCTGCTCGACCGCGAAGGCTACTTGCGCTCCAGCGCAGTCCTCGAACAGTTGAATAAGCATGTCAGCCAGGGCTCTGCGCCGAATCAGCTCTGGTACGCTTTCGTGCTCGAATGCTGGCTGCGGCGCGAGCATGAACTCGCGACAGACCTCCGCGCGCGCTCCGCGTTCTCTGCGTCTCTGCGGTTAGGAAAACTTTGAAACGAAAAGTACTGCAACTCGTCAGCAGTTTTAATCAGGGCGGCTCCGAGCGCCAGGCGGTCCAGCTCGCCCGATTGCTCAAACAGAGCGGTCGCTACGAAGTAAGAATGGCCTGCCTCGATCTGAGCGGCGTTTTACTCGACGAAGCGCGGCGCTTAGAACTAGGCGAAATCCCCGAATACAGGCTGACCAGTTTTTATGACCGCAATATGTTCACGCAGCTCCGACGGTTCGCCGCGTTCTTGCGCGAGGAGGCCGTAGACGTTCTTCACACGCACGACTTCTACACGAACGTCTTCGGCATGGCGGCGGGCGCGATTGCGCGCGCGCCCGTTCGCATCGCATCGCGAAGAGAGACTGCGGGCTGGCGCACTGAAAAGCAGAAGTTCGTAGAGCGGCTTGCCTATCGCCTCGCGCACAAGATCGTCGCGAACGCCGAAGCCGTGCGCGATCAACTCGTCAAGGAAGGCGTAAGCTCGGAAAAGATAGTCACCGTCCATAACGGGCTGGATACGGCCCGGATCAAACCCGTGCCCGGTTTAAGTCGGGACGAGGTATTGGCTTCATTCGGACTCCCGCGCAGCGACGAATTGCAATTCGTCACCATCGTCGCGAACTTGCGCCACCCGGTCAAAGACCATCCAACTTTCCTGCGCGCCGCCGCGCTCGTGCGCGCGGCGCGGCCCGGCGCTCGGTTCGTCATAGCGGGCGAAGGCGAATTGACCGAAGCGATGCGCGCGCTTGCAAAAGAGCTTGGACTGGATCGAGACGTCTTCTTCACGGGCCGCGTGGAACGTGTGGCAGAGCTGCTCGCCGTGTCTGACGTGTGCGTTTTGAGCTCGAAAGCCGAAGGGTTTTCAAACTCGATACTCGAATACATGGCGGCGGCGCGGCCGGTCGTCGTGACCGATGTCGGCGGGGCGCGTGAGGCGGTGATTGACGAAGAGTCGGGGTTCATTGTGCCGCCCTGCGACCCGCCGGCTATGGCATCGCGTATAGTTGAGTTGCTCAGCGAGCCTGAGCTCGCTCGCGAGATGGGCGAGCGCGGGCGCGCGAGGGTTGAAAGGGAATTCTCATGCCGCGCGCAGCTTGAGCGGACGGAGAATCTTTATGACGCAATGCTGAAAGATTCGCCGCCGCTGCGCGTTTTGATCGTCGCCCCCTCGCTCGATATTCTGGGAGGGCAGGCAGTCCAGGCTTCACGATTGTTGGCCCGGCTCGGCGAAGAGGCGGCGGTCGAAGTATCGTTCTTGCCCGTCAACCCGCGCCTGCCCGGAGTGTTAAGAAAACTACAAGCGATCAAGTACGTTCGCACCGTCATGACATCGCTGCTTTACTGGGCGCAGCTTTTGGCTCGCGTCCGCAAATACGATGTCGTCCATGCGTTTTCGGCCTCTTACACCTCTTTCGTCCTCGCGCCGACGCCCGCGATCCTCATCGCCAAGCTTTATCGCAAGAAGATCATTCTCAACTATCGAAGCGGCGAGGCCGAAGACCATCTGCGCCGCTGGCGTAGGACGGCGGTCCCGACCATACGCCTGGTCGATAGAATAGCCGTCCCGTCGGGCTATCTGGTCGACGTGTTTGCGGGCTTCGGCTTAAGCGCCCACGCGATCTTCAATTTCGTAGACACGGGTAGATTCAAATTCCGTAGGCGGAGCCCGCTGCGCCCGGTCTTCCTGTCGAACCGAAACCTTGAGCCGCACTATAACGTCGCCTGCGTCCTTCGCGCGTTCGCGATAATTCAAAGCCGTCTCCCCGACGCTCGGTTGACCGTCGCCGGAGACGGCAGCCAGCTAGGCGCGCTCAAAGAGCTTGCCCGCGAGCTTCGGCTGCGGCACGTCGAATTCGTCGGGCGCACCGCGCCGGAGAATATACACAGGCTTTATGACGACGCGGACATATACTTGAACGCACCCGACGTAGACAACATGCCCGGCTCGATCCTCGAAGCGTTCGCCTGCGGGCTGCCTGTCGTCACCACCGACGCGGGCGGCATACCTTACATAGTTACGGACCGTGTGACGGGGATGATGGTCGGGCGCAACGATCACGAAGCTATGGCCGAGCGCGCGCTTCGGCTGCTCGGCGACGAAAGGCTCGCTTCAGATATTGCCGCGCGCGCGCGTGACGAATGCAGGAAATACGAATGGGGCGCTGTAAAAAATCAGTGGATCACTCTTTATTACGAGACGGCGGGCAAGCAATCCCATGAAAATGCTGGTATAGTACAAGCCTCCGCAACTACGAACTGAACATAGGGGAATTTAATGGGATTCATACGAAGCTTATTTACGGCCCTTTTGATAGTTGTAACACTGCTTGCACCCTCGGCCGCGACGAAATCATTTGAGACAGATTTTATCAGCGTCACGACGAGCGAAGATCTTCAGGCGGCGCTCGACCGGGCGAAGCCGGGCGATGTCATAACCATAGAAGCCGGCGCTACGCTGGTCGGGAATTTCGTCCTCCCTGATAAGGGCAGAGGCGGTCGCGAAGACTGGATCACCATACGATCTTCCGCCACGGATGAGAGCCTCCCGCCGGGCGCGCGCGTCACGCCCGCTCAATCCGCGTTCATGCCGAAGCTTGTCAGCCCGAACTCCGAGCCCGCGCTTCGCACAAGCCCGCGCGCTCATCATTACCGTATGATCGGGATCGAATTGACCATCGCCTCGGAAGTGATGCTCAACCACGGGATCGTGCGGCTCGGCGGCGGGGATGAAAAAGAGATGGACCTGCTGCCGAGCAACATAGCGATCGATCGCTGTTACATCCACGGCCACGCTCTGGCGGACGTGTCGCGCGCCATAGCGCTTAACAGCGCGAGCACGGACATAATCGATTCATACCTTTCAGACATCCACGGGCTAGGGTTTGACACGCAGGCGATCTGCGGCTGGAACGGTCCAGGCCCGTTCAGGATCATCAACAACTATCTTGAGGCCGCGGGCGAAAACGTTCTGTTCGGCGGGGCCGACCCAAAGATACCCGGCCTCGTTCCCGAAGATATCGAGTTCCGCCGCAACGACTGCTCGAAGCCGCTCTCCTGGCAGGAAGGCATACTCGCCGCCCCGGCCGGCATTACCTCAAGCGCAAGCTTCTCGACAGACGGCCAGCTTCTGTCGGGGACTACTTATTACTACAGGGTGGCCGCGCGGGCGCGGGCCGGATTTGGCTCGGTCGCCACTTCGAAGGCGTCCGACGAGATCGCCGTCATGCCCGACGCAGGGCTGAACGCCATCGAGATCGGCTGGCAGCCGGTCGAGCACGCGAGCGCGTACCGTGTCTACCGCACGAATGACCCGCCCGAGGCCGAGTCTAGAAGGTGGGTCCATACGGATGTCGAGGCGACTTCGTTTGCGGACGCGGGCAATGTCACGGGCCAAGCCGATGGCGCGGTTCCGCCCCGTAACGCTACGCGCTGGTCTGTGAAGAATCTCTTCGAGCTTAAGAACGCCCGCCGCGTTACGATCGACGGCAACCTGTTTGAGAACAACTGGGTCGATGCGCAGAGCGGGTTTGCGATACTCTTCACGGTGCGCAACCAGGATGGGACGGCCCCCTGGTCTGTGACCGAAGACATACAGTTTACGAACAACATCGTTCGCCACTCGGCGGGAGGCGTCAACATTCTCGGGCAAGACGACCTTCACCCCAGCGACAAGGCGAAGCGGATAGAGATAAAGAATAATCTCTTTGACGACATAGGCGGGGCGCGGTGGGGCACCAATGGGCGTTTCCTTCAGATCACCGACAGCGCCGACGTTTCCGTGGTCAATAATACGGTAATCCACACCGGCAACATCATCACCGCTTACGGCAGGCCTAACTCTGCTTTCGTCTTTATCAACAACCTGATGCAAAATAACGAGTACGGGGTCGTTGGGGATAATTCGCAGAGCGGGAAGGTCACGATCGAAAGATACCTGCCCGAAAGCGTCTTCAAGAAGAATGCGATAATCGGCGGCCAGAGCGCTATATATCCCAAGAAAAACTTCTTCCCGCCCTCGCTTGACGAAGTAGGTTTTGTAGACCTCGCGGCGGGGAATTATCGCCTTGCCGCCACAAGCGCTTACAGGTTTGCCGGAGTCAAGGGCAGGGATGTCGGCGCGGACATAGACGCGATCGAAGCGGCCAGGAGCGGCCGGAGCGCGGCCGATCGATGATCGAACCATAGCAAGGTACAACTGCATAGCGCTGTAGGGGCAGGGACAAGCCCGCGCCGCGCGAAGCGCATCATGCGCCATGGCCCCTACAGGATTCTTTCAGAAGCCAAAAAAATTGCAAACCCCCGATAATTCTGACTATTTGAAATAAGGGCAGGGGGCTATTTATATGTCTGCGTGTCGTACGCCTCTTTCCCTAGTATTTATGAAACCATCATTTCGAGTGTAATCCGCTCTACGCGCTTCGGTGACTGCCTCATTAATCCGGGGTCGAGGAAGATGAAATTCTCCGTTATCATCGCTACCTACAACCGCGCGGGCGACCTTCGCGAAACCCTGCGCAGCATAGCCGGCCTTACGCCTCCGGGCGCGTGGGAGGTGATCGTCGTCGACAACAACTCGCGCGACAATACCAGGGAAGTCGTGTTGGATGCCGCCAGAGAGTTCCCCACAGAGCTGAAATACGTCTTTGAGGCGGAGCAAGGCCGCTCGGCCGCGCTCAACACAGGGATTCGCGCCTCGCGCGGCGAGGTCATATTGACTACGGATGACGATGTGCGCATCCATCCCGATTGGATCGATGCGGCGGCGCGGGCGCTCGACCAACTCGGCTGTGATTACGTGGGCGGCAAGGTCTTGCCGATCTGGGGCGGGGCGCGGCCCGGCTGGCTGCCCGATCGCGGCGGGAAGCACTGGGCGGTGATCGCGTTGCTCGATTATGGGCCTGAGCCCGTGGAGTTCGGCTCGCAGGTGCCGATCGGCGTGAACATGGCTTTCCGGCGCGAGGCTTTCCGGCGCGCTGGGCTGTGGGACAACCGCGTGGGCCGAAAGGCCGGGACCCTGCTCGGACAGGAGGTGCGCGAGTGGGGGTTGCGCGCGAAGGCGGCGGGGCTCCGTGGCTTTTACGTCCCGGACATGGTCGTCCGTCACGTCATCTCCGCCGACAGGTTGCAGAAGAAGTACTTTCGCAGGTGGTTCTACTGGCACGGAGTCAGCCGGGCCATGCTCTACGAGCAGAAAAGGGTCGATATGGAAGCGCCCGAACAGACGACGCTCGATTTCGCGCGGGTGCCTCACGTCCTGGGCGTGCCTCGCTACATGTTTCGCTCTTGCCTCAGAAAGTTTGGAGAGGCCTTTAAGGCGGCCCTGCGCCGGGACGCCGTCGCCACTTTTGAAAGCGAGCTGTGGGTCTGGTTTTTTGCGGGGGTGGTCAAGCAGCGATGGAAGGATCGCAAGCGACAGGCGGCCGGGGAACCGCGAGTCGCCAAGGTAGCCGGTTCCGAGCGATGAAGAGTATTAACAGGGAAGAGCTGTCAGCAGGTTCAGATGAAGCTGTCTGGGGGCGGGCCTTCAGCCAGTTCGACGTATTCGCGCGAAACATCTCGATGGACTACCTGGCCCTCGGCGTAGAGATGGTGGTCGGCGTGCTGATGCTGCCCATCAACGTCGCCTACCTGGGCCAGTCCGCTTACGGGCTGTGGGTGCTGGCGGCTTCGATCCCTCTCTATTTCTCTATGCTTGATATGGGCTACGGCGTGGCGCAGGTGAAGTTCGCCGCCGAATACCGCGCCCGCCGCGACCGCGATGGGTTGAATCAAATCGTCAGCACGCTCTTCTTCCTCTTCACCATAATCGGCGTGATCGCGTTCGCCGTCGGGGCGCTCATCGCGTTCAACCTCGAACGCCTCTTTCAGATTACGCCCGACCAATCCTCTACGGGCCGGCAGGTCCTGCTGATAATCAGCCTCTACGTCGCGATGGGATTTCCGTTCAGCGTGTTCGGCGGCGTGGTCAATGGGTTCCAGCGCCATTTCCTCAACGGCTTTGTGTCGATAGCGACGACGATCGCGGCCGCGGCGGTCAACCTGGCCGTCTTGATGGCCGGCTACGGGCTGGTCGAGCTCGTAGCGGCAACGACCGCCGTCCGATTGCTTGCGTACATAGGCTACCGCGCGAACGCTTACCGCGCTTTCCCCGGCTTGAGCATACGCCCGGCCCTCGTAAAGCTATCGCGACTGCGCGAGGTCACGGGCTTCAGCGCCTTCATACTCTTGATCGACCTGGCCAACAAGCTGAACTATTCGACCGACGCGATAGTGATAGGCGCGTTCATGAGCACGGCGGCCATAGCCGTCTGGGCCGTAGCGCAGCGGCTGATTACGACCACTCAAGGGTTGACGACGCAGATAAACGGGTCGCTGTTCCCGATCGTAGTCGACATCGCTACGCTCGGCGAGATGGAGCGGCTGCGGAGGGTCTTCTTGCAAGGCACGCGGCTTTCGCTCGCGATGGTAATCCCCATTGCTGTCGTGTTAGGGCTGCTCGCCGAACCCCTGGTCCTGGCCTGGGTCGGGAGGGATTTCTCCGAGAGCATCCCGGTCATCTACATACTCGCGGCGGCCGTGATCGTTCGCGTCGGCAATTCTACGGCGACTACCCTGCTAAAGGGCGCGGGCCGCCACAGCCTGCTCGCGTGGGCAAACCTCTCGATGGCGCTAGCGAACCTTGGGTTGAGCGTGGCGCTGGTCGGCCGCTTCGGGTTGATCGGCGTTGCGCTCGGGACATTGATCCCGCTGGCCGTGATCTCGGTCCTGGTCCTGTTCCCCGCGGCTTGTCGGCGGGTCGAGCTCACGCTCACGGAAGCGGCGAGGCAAGGCGTCTGGCCGTCTGTGTGGCCGATAATTCCCGTGGCATTGATGCTTCTGTTTACGCGCCATCTGATCGGCGCGAGCCTGCCCGCCGTGGCGGCGCAAGCCGTCGTCGCGGGCTTTCTGTACGCAATCATCTTTCTCAGGCTGGCCATCAGCCGCGATGAGCGATCCTGGTATTTCGGCAAGGTCAAGCAGCTCCTGCGGAGGCGGCGCGAGGCCGCCGTAGCGGTTTAATGAAATGAGAGCAATCATACTGGCAGCGGGTAAAGGGGTGAGGCTCAACGGCGCCGCGGGCGAACTGCCCAAGTGCCTTGTAAAGGTAGGCGCGCTTACGCTCGTCGAGCGTCAGATTCATGCGCTCCGCTCGGCAGGCGTCGACCAGATTGTCGTCGTCATAGGTCATGGCGCAGACGGCGTTCGCCGGACCTGCGGGCCTGACTGCCTCTACGTCGAGAATCAGGACTACGCCTCTACGAACAGCCTCTACTCGCTCTGGCTCGCGCGCGACTTTCTGCGCGACGGGTTTGTGGTGCTCAACGCCGACGTTCTTTTTCACCCCGATCTGTTGGCCGACCTCCTGCTCTCGGACCGCGAAGACGCTTTGCTGGTCGAGTACTCGAATGGTCAAGCGCAGGGGCTGGGCGAAGAGGAGATGAAGGTTTGCGTGCGCGAAGGGTGTGTCACAGACATTTCAAAAGCTATCGACCCGCGCGAGGCTGATGGCGAGAACGTAGGCATAGTAAAGTTCGGGCCGGAGGGCGCGCTCGCGCTCTTAAACCACATGGATCTGCTCATTGCAAACGGCTCGCGGCGTGACTGGGCGCCGCGCGCTTTTCGCGAGTTCGCGCGAGAGCGCCCGCTGCATGCCATAAGCACGCGGGGTCGCCCGTGGATCGAGATAGATTTCCCTGAAGACTACCTGAGGGCCGTAAACGAAATCTTGCCCTTGATAGCAAGTGACGAGCGAGGCCGTGAGCCGCGCCGCATAGCCGTTGGGACGAGTGGGGATTAGCGAGGCCGGGTACAGCATGAACTTTAGCCACTTAATGGGGATGGCCCGCAAGGTCGATAAACGATGGCAGCGCTTGCTCAGACGCACGCGCGCCGTCCTGGTGAATGCGCGCACGCCGATGAACTACGACATCATCGCGCCGATTCACAGGGCAATGCGAAGCGACCCGCGCGTGAGGTTCTATTTCACGGCGAGCGAAAACACTCTCTCGCGCTCAGAAATCTACCGCGGGTTCGAAAGCCCGGAGCGGATCATAAGCCCGCGCAGGGCGGCGCTGATGAAGTTTGACGCCTACCTTGTGGCCGATCTGCTGTGGGTGCGCCTGCCTCGCGGCGCGCGCCGCGTGTTGCTCTTTCACGGCGTCGCGGGCAAATACGGGAACATCTACGACACACCTGACAGGTCTATGCGCGAATGGGACCGGCTCTTCTTTATCAACGGGCGGAGGATGCGCAACTTCATCGCCGCGGGCGCGATCGACCGAGACAGCCCGGCGGCCCGCCTCGTAGGCTACCCGAAGCTCGACTGTCTGGTCGACGGCACGCTGAAGCGGGAGAAGGTTCTAACCTCGCTCGGCATCGACCCGGCGAGCCGGACCGTTTTGTACGCGCCCACGTGGTCGCCTTACTCCTCTTTGAATGCCATGGGCGAAGAGCTGGTAAAGCGGCTCTCAATCGCGGGTCACAAAGTCATAGTCAAGCTGCACGATCGTTCGCGCAGCTCGCAGTACGTCCATTCCGGCGGCGTCGACTGGGCGCGGCGCTTGGAACCGATCTTAAGAGAGTCGGGCGGCCACCTGGCAACCGAAAGCGACGCCTCGCCGTACCTGGCGGCGGCCGACGTCTTGATTACAGACCACAGCTCGGTCGGGTTCGAGTACTTGCTGCTCGACCGCCCGTTGGTTCGCATCGAAATGCCAGAGCTGATCGCGTCTACGAATATTCTCCCCGCCTACGTCTCGTTGTTGGCGGAAGCATCGATCACGGTGCGAACGGCGGCCGAGGCCGTCGCAGCCGTAGAGCGCGGTTTTGCGGACCCTTCGCACAAATCGGTTTCGCGCAAGAGCGTCGCCGAAGATCTCTTCTACCTGCCGGGCACGGCTACGGCTCGCGCGGTCTCCGAGCTTTACGAAGTCCTTGAGCTTGACCCGATAACGGTCGACTCGGCCGTGACTGTCCCGCAGTGGGCGGACAATGTGAGTGTTGAAAGTTAAATCCACTCGAAAGCCAGATTATTGATAATCAGGTTCTCGTATGTCGGTTCCTCATCTACAGAGGCAGATCGGCGAAGGCGCGGACGCAGACTTCGTCGTAGAGAGCTACCCGCTCTCGCCGATGCAGCAGGGCATGCTCTTTCACAGCCTGTATGCGAAACAGAAGGGCGTGAACATAGAGCAGGTAGTCCTCACTCTGTATGAAAGCCTCAACGCCTTAGCCTTCATGCTGGCCTGGCAGCGCGTCGTCGACCGTCACGCGATAATGCGCTCAAGCTTCCGATGGGAAGGGCTCGACGAACCGCTACAAGCCGTCCACGGCGTCGCCGCGCTCGAATGGCGGAGGGAAGACTGGCGCGGCTTCAGCGAAAGTGAGCAAGGGGCGCGGCTCGAAACCTACCTCAGGGATGACCGCGCGCGCGAGTTCGACCTGAGCGAGCGAACGCTCAACCGCATGGCGCTGTTTCGCACGCGTGATGCCTGTTACAAGTTCGTATGGACATTCCACCACGCGATAATAGATGGGCGATCGCTCGTCATAATCCTTAAAGAGGTCTTCGCGTATTACGACGCGCTCGGAAATGGCAGGGCTTTAGACCTGCCGCGCCCGACGCCATACCGCGATTACATCGAATGGCTCGGCGATCAAGACCTCTCCAGGTCGGAAGGCTTCTGGCGCGAGGCGCTTCGTGATTTCACCTCTCCGACCCTGCTCGCCATCGACCGCGAGGCCGAGGCCGCGGCTCTCGATTCTATTCACAAAGAGCAAGAGATGACGCTCGCCGCGTCCGTCACGTCGCGCTTGAGGTCCCTGGCCGAAGAGTCGGAGATCACTCTCAACACGCTGGTGCAAGGCGCGTGGGCGTTGATGTTGAGCAGGTACAGCGGCGAGGATGATGTGATCTTCGGCGCGACGAGGAGGTGCCGCCGGTCGTCTGTGGCGAACGCAGATTCGATAGTCGGGTTATTCATCAACACGCTGCCGATGAGGGTGACGGTCAGCGGCGACAGCCCGCTGATCCCCTGGCTGAAGGGGATTCGCGCCCAGCACGTCGCGCTGCGCAAGGTCGAGCACACGCCTCTGGTGAAGATTCAGGAGTGGAGCGAAGTTTCCAACGGCGTGGCCCTGTTTGACAGCATACTCATCTTCGAAGGCTACGAGTTGAACTCCTTCCTGAAAACGCTGGGGGAAGATTGGAAGGGCAGGGAATTCGAGATTCACGAGCAGCCGACCTACCCCATGGAGCTGTCGGCCTGGGCCGGCGAGGAGCTTCTTTTCAGGCTGGCTTATGACAGCCGGCGCTTTGACGACGACGCGATCAGACGCATGCTCGGCGGGCTTGCGACGCTTCTAAAAGCTATGGCCGAAGACCCGGAGCAGCGCCTCGCCTCGCTGCCCTTGCTCGACGGCGAGGAGCGCCGCCGGCTGCTGGTCGAATGGAACGCGACGGAGGCGAGCTATTCAGCCAACTCTTGCATACACCATCTGTTTGAATCGCAAGCCAAGAGAACGCCCGAGGCCACGGCCGTTGTGTTCGGCAACGAGAGCCTGAGCTACGCTGAGCTGAACGAGAGGGCGAACCAGCTTGCGCGCCGGTTGGTAGGCTTCGGCGTAGGCCCTGATGTTCTGGTCGCGGTCTGTATGAAGCGGTCGATTGATGTGATCCTGAGCCTGCTTGCCACGCTAAAGGCGGGCGGGGCGTACTTGCCGTTAGACCCTTCCTACCCGGCCGACCACCTCTCCGCGATTCTACGGGACGCGCGACCCCGAGTCGTGCTCGCCGAAAAGAGATCGCTTGAAAAACTCTCTGAATGCGAGGTGCATGTGATTGCGGTCGACCACGAGCGAGAGCTTACAGACCGGCAAGCGAAGCATAACCTGAACGTCGAGGTGAAGGCCGACAACCTCGCTTACGTCATCTACACCTCCGGCTCGACCGGCATGCCGAAAGGAGTTTTGATCGAGCACCGTTCGCTCGTGAATTATTCTGAATTCGCGGGAAGCTATTACGCGCTCGGCCCCGGCGATCGCGTCTTGCAGTTTGCGTCAATCAGTTTTGACGCGAGCGCGGAGGAGATCTACGCGTGTCTGACGCGCGGCGCGACCCTGGTGCTTCGGACCGAAGGCATGGCTTCCTCCATCTCAACATTCCTCAAGAAGTGTGGCGAAAAACGAATAACGGTTCTCGATTTGCCGACGGCTTATTGGCACGAGATGGCCGACGCGATCTGCGCCGAAGGGTTGATGCTGCCCGCGGGGCTTCGCCTGATCATCATAGGCGGCGAGAGCGCGTCCGCGGAGAAGACGAGACTATGGCGGAAGCGCGTCGGCGAGAAGGTGCGGCTCGTGAACACCTACGGCCCGACGGAAGCTACAATCGTCACGACCGTCTGCGACTTGACGCGCCGCGAAGCGTCTATCCCGAGCTCGAAAAGCGTTCCGATAGGGCGACCCGTGAGCAACGCGCGGGTTTATGTTCTGGACCGCCACGGCCAGCCCGTCCCCGTGGGACTCCCCGGAGAGATGTTCATAGGCGGGGCAGGCGTCGCGAGAGGCTACCTGAACCGCCCCGAGCTAACGTCAGAGAGATTCGTCCCGAACCATTTCGATGATTGTAAAGCGAATCGCCTTTACAAGACGGGCGACATGGTCCGCTACCTGCCGGATGGCAACATAGAGTTTTGCGGCCGCGCGGACGATCAGGTGAAGATACGTGGCTTTCGGATCGAGTTAGGCGAGATTGAAGCGGCCATCGCGCGCAGCTCGATGGCAAGCAGCGCGGTCTGTCTGGCGCGAGAAGACGCGCGGGGTGATAAACGTCTTGTGGCATACGTCGTGCCCTCCACGCATGTCGCGGGCGACAGTCAACAGCAGATCGCCGCCCGCCTGAAAGAGTTTCTCAAAAATAAGCTGCCACATTACATGGTCCCCGCCTCATTCGTCCTGATCGAGTCATTGCCGACCACCCGCAACGGCAAGGTGAATCGTAAAATGCTCCCCGCGCCCGACGCGCATACGGAGGCAGAGGGCGGCGCTTACGTCAGGCCGAGGAACCCGCTCGAATACCAGCTTGTAGAAGTTTGGGAAGAGCTGTTTCAAGTTCGCCCGATAGGGATCAGAGACAGTTTCTTTGACCTCGGCGGACACTCGCTCTTGAGCGTGCGGATGATGGACAGGGTTGAGCGACTCACCGGCAAGAAGGCGCCTCTCGCTACTCTCTTTGAGGGGGCGACGATCGAGCACCTGGCCGACGCCTTAGTGAGTCAGATCGAGGGGTATGACGACTTGCCGCTCGTGCCTGTGCAGCCTCAAGGCGCGAAGCCCCCCTTCTATTACCTGCACGGAGATTTCAACGGAGGCGGCCTCTACTGTTCGAGCCTCTCGCGCCATCTGGGGAAGGACCGGCCGTTCTACGCGATTCAGCCGCACGGACTGAATAACGAGGCGGTGCCGCCGACCATAGAGGAGATGGCCGCTCGTCACGTCGAAACGCTCCGGCAGTTTCAGCCGGAAGGCCCTTATCTGCTCGGCGGGCATTGCAACGGCGGCCTGGTCGCATTCGAGATGGCCCGGCAGTTGACCGAGCAGGGCCAGCGGGTCGATCTGCTCGCGCTGATCTGCGCGACGGGCGAAAACGCCCGCTTCCGCGCGCTCGACAGAGTGTTGAGCGCTTACGGCCGCTTGCGGGGCCTCGACGAAGCCGAGCGGCAAGCGCGGTTCCTCGCCTGGCGTCGCCGCGTCGAGCGCGTAGGCGAGCTTCGTGATTACTACAGCGTGCGGCTGGATGAAATATCGCGGGCCGGTCTGCGGGACCAGATAACGGCCGCCGGCCATTTCGCTTCAAGCGTCTGTAAGTCTCTGCGGAGGAATTCTGCCGACGAGTCTTCAAGCGGCATCGAAACGCGCGCGGCTCCGCCCGACGCGGAGATAGACCCGGCCGAAGATCGGCGGAAAAAAGTTATGGACGCTTACGTCAAGGCGATGAGCGCGTATGTGCCGCGCCGTTACAAAGGCAGAGTGACGCTTTTGCTCCCCGCCGAATCGTCTTCAGCCGCTTCCAGTGATTCCACCTGGGGGTGGCGAAGAGTTGCGGATAGCGTGGAAGTGCGCGTAGTGCCCGGAGGCCATTTGACATGCATCACAAGCCATGTCAAAGAGCTCGCCGAAAACCTGTCGGAGTTTTTGAACAGGGCATAGCATAAAGCAGATCTCTCTGCGTTCCCTCCCCATTGCAGTTTTGCAATAAGCCGCCGGTTCGCACTATTGGAAGAGGTAGGGGGTAGTGTAGACACTGCTTTACCGCAAGATGCTCGGATATACCAAAGTTATTATTCACGAATAAAACCCGAGCGCCCTTGAGGATCAAGATGTACTGAATTATGAGTGAATGTATCGGAGTAATATAACGTGCGTGAGCATTCACCAGCCCTGCTCTGTGCGAAAGCCGTCGAGCATTCTGTCTGCCCAATAATACGTCTTATGAGAATGTGCCGACAGAGCGTGGAAAACTAAAGTCCTGGTATGCTCGGTTACGATCACCGGCACGACGCTCGCTTCAGCATTGCCTGGATAAACATATCTGATAGGAAACCGGACATTCACTGAAATTGGACTCGCGCAATTCAAGGATGGGGAAGCAGACGATGTTGATAAAAAGATTCGCCTTGAGTTTATCTCTACTACTCTGCCTGGGCTTCATTACCATCTCGGCCTCGGCCCAGGAGCGATTGTGTGACACCTCTTTTGAGGATTGCCGTGCGCCGCTATGGAACTTAATCGATAACGAGCAGGTGGGCCTGGACGTGGCGTTCTGGTTTATGCAGGACACATCGATGTCCAACAAGATAATAGCCAGGCACAACGCGGGCGTGCGCGTGCGCATACTCGTAGACCCGCGCGCCAACCCTACCTACGCCGGGAACGAGGCGATCCTGAACCAGCTCAGAAATGCCGGGATTCCTATGCGCTTCAAAGTTGGCGGGGGCATTCTGCACTGGAAGATGATGTTGTTTGAGGGGCAGAACAAGGTGGAGTTCAGCGGCGCGAACTACGGCCCGTTCTTCTTCGTCCCGGCCGTCCCGTACCAGGACTACATCGACGAGGCCATCTACTTCACGGACGACCCGGCGGTCGTCAACAGCTTCAAGACGAAGTATGACGATCTGTGGACCGACACGGCGAATTACGCGAACTACGGAAATGTCACAGGGACGCCGACGCGCCACTACGCGACGTTCCCCATAGACCCTGCGATGAACTTCCCGCCGAGTGCTGATGGCACAGAGGATTTTTACAACCGCACGGCCTTCTACATGAACCAGGAGAACCAGAAGATAGACATCATCATGTACCGTCACACCAACGACCGGTACACGGCGCGGACGGTCGAGGCGCGACAGCGCGGCGTTCCCGTTCGCATGATTACCGAGCAGCAGGAGTACCGGAACCTTGCGCGGCAGTGGGACGCGTATAACATCGATCTGCTCTGGAACGCCGGGGTCCAGATAAGGATAAGGAATCACCAGGGGCTGAATCACGAAAAGGCGGTCCTGCTCTACGGGCAGGGCATGACGATATTCGGCTCGTCTAACTGGACGGGGCCGTCTTCAAACTCGCAAGCCGAGCATAACTACTTCACGACGAAGCCGTGGTTTTTCAACTGGTTCGTCAATCACTTTGATAGGAAGTGGAATTCCACCGAGACACAGCCGTTCACCCCGCTCCCGCCCGACCAGCCGACACTGATCTCTCCGGGCAACGGAGCGGCGGGCCAGCCCACGACGGGCATGGTCCTGACCTTTGAGGGCGGGCCGTGGGCGCATAAGTTTGACATCTATTTCGGGACTGACCCGACCCCGCCGCTTATCGCGACCGACCAGTTCCTGGGCCGAGTCGACGACGGGGTAATCGAGCGATATACCTTAGCGCAGACTCTGACGCCGGGGACGACTTATTACTGGCGCATCGTCAGCAAGACGATGGCTAATGTGACGGAGACCGGGCCTACGTGGCGATTCACCACGGCGGGAACGCCTCCGAACCCAGGCCCAGCGCCTACGGTGTCATCGATCACGCCGAACAGCGGGCCTACGGGCGGCGGCACGTCGGTGACGATCACGGGGGCGAACTTCCAGTCGGGCGCGACCGTCAGGATAGGCGGCACGTCGGCCACCTCGGTCAACGTCGCA
>DATFGQ010000042.1:0-22356 GCA_035249305.1 Blastocatellia bacterium
GAGAACAGGGGCGCGAAAGCTACAATCAGGCTCATCAACTCGACAGGCAGAGTTTGCATAGCAGTCCTTTCTTGGCGGAAAGACTTATAGCTTACTCAGCCTGTCGTCTATTTTTCAAAGACCAAATTGGATAAAGTCGAGTTTAGAAGGTGTCTGAGAAGTAACAACTTATTAGGCTCCGTAGGAGCCGGATGTTTGTAGTGATCGCATAATCATTATCCAACTCCGTAGGAGTTGAATAACAGACATACAACTCCTACGGAGTTGGTGGGTATTTAGGCGATACTTCTACAGACATATAGCCCCTACGGGGCTTTTCAGACACCCTCTATAGCGGTTTGCAATTGAATGTAACCTGTAGGGGCCATGGCGCGACCCGTTAGAACGGGTTCCCCGGCGCTTCGCGCGGCGCGGGCTTGTCCCTGCCCGGATTGGCCGATATGGCCGATGATGCGCTTCGCGCACGGCGGCCAATTACGTCATCGCGCTAACGCGCGATCCGGGCGGGGACAAGCCCCGCCCCTACAGTATTCACTCATTCGCAAATTGCAATAGGAGGAGCCGTAATGGCTAACTCAAAAGCGGTGACAAGTCACCGCACTCCGAAGGAGACGACGGTTATTTCAGCGCCTCGCGGGACTCATGGCCCTGACGACCTCCTCGCAGGTAATATCTTTCTTGTATAGCCTCGCGATGATCTCTCTATTCGTCAGGTCTGTAACGTCCTTGTCGCGGAAGTATATCTTTCCTGTGACCTCGCCGCTCTTAGGAATTGTGGTCAGTGATATTCGCGAGATTCGGCAACCCTTGTCCTTGAACGTAACTTCGTCTTCGTTTGACGAGATCTTCCTGATGTCGATGTCGGACTGAGGTAAGATCGCCTCGGCATTTGGCAGGACGCGGATTTTACAGGTGGCGCTCAGGTCGCAACTCTTCCGCTCCCTCCTCTCTAAAGTCACCTTCACCCTGACGTCGAGCGTCCTACCGGCTTTGCTCTCCAGGTATTCCGATGGGAGAAACAATGTGCTCGGGTTTTGAGCGTCTCCGTACCTCTCCTCGCCGTCTATGAAAAACCTGAAAGGCAGAGTTTCACTTTTTTCGTCCCTGATCCCGGACACGCGCGCCTGAATCGTGGGGAGTACGTCGGCCGGTGAGACGTTGTCGTCGCAAGTGATTTCCAGCTCGGGGCAATCTTCTTCTCGTCCTGTCAATCCAGAGAGTATTGTTAACTGAATCGGCACCTCTTCGCCCTGCCTCTTAAGGACGAGAGTAACCTCGCCCGCACTCGCGCCCGACGCGTCTATGTTGCCTTCGATCTGACAGTCGGTAACTTTGACGTTACTCAACACGAGGCCGCCGACCGAGGCCGGCAGGCTTGCGCCCCTGAGGCTGAACCTTCTGCAATCCGGGTTAGTGAGCCGGAACCTGTTACGACTTCCGGCTATGATCGCCGCCGGGTTGAACCCCACGCGGCTCGGCAGGCGCGATTGATCCGACACTATTCTGAAAGGGACCTTGCCTATCTCACCATCGGCATCCATTATAGCGAGAGACAACTGTCGCGCGGGCGCGTCCGGTTCAATATCGATTTCGACCGTTAATCGGCAATCATCCGACCTGCTTCTACCCAGAGTAAGGCCGCTCCTGGGCGGAGGCACTACCTGTGCGTCTCTGAGACTTCGCCGCTCGCAGTCGGAATTCGGGGCGTTGTTGACCGCGGCTTTGTTAAGCACGGTCATTATCACTCTACTTCCCGCCCTCCCGAACGCGGGCTCGGCCACAAGCTCAGGGTTCTCGATGGGCTTTATCCCTTGCTCATCGACCGAGAAGCTGAAAGCGCCCAACATCTCGCGGCCCCTCAAGATCGTGAGCGGCTTCGGGCCGACGGGAGCGTCGGGCGCGACTGAAATATCTGCCTCCATCTGGCAGTCGTCCGAGCTCGTGACTCTTATTGTCAGCCCGCTGCCGTCGGCCGCCACAAGCGAAGCGTCCTTCAGGCTTTGAATAGTGCAATCGGCGTCCTCGACCCAGTTGGTGATCATCATCTTGACTTCGCTGCCCTGCACGCCGCTCGACGGCCTCGCGTTGAATTTCGGCAGGACAGGCTGAGGCGGCGGGGGCGGAGGCGGCGACGGCTCGGGAATAATATTCCAGATGATTAGAGAGACGACAAAGGCAAGGACCAGCGCGGCCGCCGGGCGCAGCCCGAGCACCGACTGGCCGCTCTTGAAGAGCAAACCCCGCAACGCTCTCGGCACGCTGACGGCCAGACTGTCCGGCTTGTTACCTGATAGAAAACTGAGAAAGACATAATCGCGCAGCGGGCTGTCGGGGGCCGTCTCTTTTATGAGCGAACGCAGAGCTACTTTTTTGTACCAGCTCCGAAGCCATCGTCTCAGCCGTCCTTCGCCTTGCCCGGTCGGCGATTGCGCCACACTCAGCGAGAAATCTTCCGGCCGCTCTAACGCGGTGAGCAGCAGCTCTTCGAGAGCTTTGCGCGCCGCGCTCGCTCTCTCTTCGGGCAGGTCGGCGATCAGTCGCGCCCTGAGCCAGTCTGGCCACGCGCCCTGCCGGAACCAGGGTAGCCGCACAAGATTGCGCATCCTCGCTTCAATCTCGTCCGGCCCCGTGAGCCTGTAGCCGAAGTAGAGCGTGAGATGCCACTGCAAAGCCGGGTAGAGCGCGCACGCGCAGAGCCAGTAATAGCCTTCCATCCCAAGAAAGTATTGGAGCTCTATGCGCAGGACATCGACATCTTCCTGGTCCGGCTCGCGGTCCGCGAACCAGCGGTCGGGCCTGTCGTTTAAGATCTCCGGGTAGAGCTGCGGCGAGCCCTCGCGCCCGGCCGCAGGCGTGTTGCCCGTCTGAATAGTCCTGACCAGCGCGGTTATCCCTTCACTCGACGCGGGCAGCACGGCGAACCCCTGGTCGGCAAGCGCTCGCTCGCGATAGCCCCAGTTGTCGACGGGCTCGGTCGTCATCAATGCGCGCCCCGGCCAGGGCGAGAACAACTCTACCCAGCGCTGTACGCGCCCCGTCAGCGGGTTCATCATCCCCGCGCCATCGCTGAATACCAGGACGTAATCGTTCGGGTGCTTCGCTTCAAGGTCTTGCAGCCTGAGATAAGACGCGCCCGCGCCCGCGCGGCAGAGCCTGGGATCGCCTTCGAAATAATAGCGGCTGACGTGTATGTCGTTTTCAATCAGCCGGTCGATGAGCTCGTCTTCCAGCCGGGCCTTCTGATCTGTGAAGCCCATACGGTCTATGAGCACCAGATATTCCGGGATCGCCACCCTCGGTTTGTAGACGGGCGTGAACCACCCGGCCTTCTGCGCCGTCGCTTCGACCGAAGCGTGAACGGCAAGGTCGCGCACGCCGACGGCGCGGTGGCGGCGCAGTTGTTGCGCGGCGCGACGCAATTCCGGCTGGCGGAAGAGCCGCTCCGACACGCCCTTCACCTTCAGCTCTTCGAGCGTCGGGATTGTCCGCGAGAATCGCCGCTTGAGTCGCCATTGCTGTACGCGCTGAAATAACCACCATGCGCCGAGCAGCAGAAACGGAAGTGCCGCCGCGCCCCACCGGACGTAATCGTGCATCCTGGACCAGAGGCTTTCCGTCGGCGCTTCGGGTGGGGCAAAGACCGGCGCGTCAGAGGTCAGCTCCACCGGAACGATAGAAGGCTCAAGCCGCGCGTCCTCGCCCGTCCGCCTGTTGATGTCCGGGGGCACAATTATGTTTGAGTTATCCGGGTTCGAGTTGCTTTGTTCGTTATCGTTGACCTGAGAATTATTCAAGTTATCGTTTGGCCGCGTCTTCGTCGTAAAGACCTTGACGATGATCGGCGTAAGAATAAGGCTCGCGATGACGATAAGGGCGAACGGCTTTACGCGCTCGAACAGAGTCTCGCGAGGCCTGTCTTTAACCTCCGCCGCGTCGGCCTGTGATGGCCCAAGCCTCTTCGGCCCGCCTTCCGCCTCTTCGTGTTCGAGGCCGTCGACCCAATCATTGAACTGCGCGTAGAACTCTTCTTGCTCTTCGGACGAGCTGCATACGACGGGCGCTATCAGGGTGCTCAGCTTTTTCGGGTCGTTGGGCAGGCGGCCTTCGGAGGCGAGCGCGATCAGCAGGTTCTGTACGGCCATGTACTGGATCGGGCTGATGTTGTAGCCCTTCAGCCGCAGCCCTTCGAAGAACTCGATCAAAGCCTCGAACCTGTCGGCAAGGAGGTTCATTCGCGGCCTCACTTCAGCCAGTCGACGACGACCTGTTCGGCGCGCTTCTGGTCCTCGGCGCTCTTTATCAGAGTGCTGATGGTCGAGGTCACCGCCGCCCTGTTGCGGCGCAGCGAGTCGGCAGGCCCCACGCCTTTCTTGTTCACCACGAGCAGCCACCCGAGCAGCTCGGCCGTCGCGGGCCTCTTGGCCAGCCCCGCGCTCGGCTCTCTCAAAAGAGAGAACAGCTCCAGGGCTTCGTTAAGCATCCTGGCAGGCTCGGCCTTCAACTGCGGGATGCGCGAGTAGACGATCTCTATCAAACGCTTCTCGTCGGGGAAGGGGATGTTATAGAAGATCGAGCGGCGCAGGAAGGCGTCGGGCAGTTGCTTCTCGGAGTTGCTCGTCATTATCAGCACGGGCCGAAGGTCTTCGGGGGCCGCGAAGACCTGGTTGCCGAGCTCGGGTACTTTGAAATACATGTTCTCGACTTCGTTGAGAATGTCGTTCGGGAAATCGCGCGGGGCCTTGTCGATCTCGTCTATGAGGACGACCGATCGCTGCCGCCCGTTGTGCTTAAACTCTCCGGGCAGCCACCGCTCGACGGCCTCCCTTTCGTTCGCGCGCAGGATGGCCGCGCCGAGCGCGTTGTAAGAGATGTAGTCGACGCTCGACTGGCTCCCCTCCTGAGTCTGCGCGGCGTGGAAGCGCCCGAGCGTGTCGTAGGTGTAGAACAGGTCGCGCGCGGCGCTCGTCGATTTTGTCTCGAACATCAGCGGCACATGGTTGCCCACCCGCTCGTCGCCAAGCTCCCAGGCGATGCTGAAGGCAAGCTGCGTCTTGCCCGTGCCCGGCTCGCCCGTCAAAAGAAGCGGCTGGCCTAGCATCAGCGCGACGTTGACGGCGTCGATGAGTCCAGGGTCGGGGCGATAGCCTCTCGGGTCGTTCTGCCCCGCGCGCAGCGGCTCGGGCAGCTCGCTCAGCCCGCTCGCGTTACGCCTGGTCGGGTCTCCCGTGTAGAGTAGGGCCATATCTAATCGCTCCTCAACACCGCTTCTCTTCTATCAACTGCTTCAGCTCTCTGGCCAGCGGCTGCATAGGTATTCGAGGCATCAACTCGTTATACAACGCGCTTATCCGCATTATAGCCTCGTCGGTGTTGCAGAAGCTGGGGCTATGCCTTCTGCAAAAATCGCGGAAGAGTCTGTCGTCCAGAACCCAGTCGGTGGCCTCTTGCTCCGAGACGGGGGACATCTCGGGCAGTATCACGCCCGATATGCGCTCATAGACGCCCAGCTCCAGATTCAAGGCCGCCTTCTGTATCATCTCTTCATACTCTTTTGGCGACTCCGCGCCGAGCCGCGCCCTGACCTCGTTGATGAAAGCCTCCTCGCCGACGATCTTTCGATCGATCAAATCCGCTAACCGCCCGACGGCTCCCGCGGGCAAGCCTTCCATCTCCAGACACTCTCTTGATTGCGGGGTCATCCTGAAGGTCATCAGGTTTTTCAGGCTCGCGACGACATCGGCCTTGTTCCTCACGCCATCGGGATTGTCCGCGTCGTGCTTTATGATGAGGCAACTGATGAGGCGCGAGCCCGATGGCAGGTCGGGAAAGTTGTCCCAGAACGCCAGGAAGGATTGAACGCTCTTTGCGCAGCTCGCGTCCTGGCTGTGCAGGTATGAGTAGAACATGATCGGCACGGGCGATTTTGACAGCTCGTCGGCCACCGCCTCCATCGGAGCTTTCCGCTTGCCGGTCAAACTCTCGGCCAAGTTGTTGCGATAGACTACGTGGACGGGCTGGCCCAGTATAGCCTTCGAAGGCCACTTCACCTGGTAAGCCCTGAGCGACGATTGATTCGTGTCGATGTCGAGAAAGCGCGGCAGCGAGTATTGCAGCAAGCGGTCCTTGAACCTCTCGGGGCACTCGTCCTCGTCGCCGTGAATGATCGACACGAAAGGGCGTCGCGGCTTGCCGCCTTCCTGCCCCAGCGCGACCTCAAGCAGGTCCTCCTGGTCGCTGCGGTCGCAGAGGTAAGGCAGTATGTCGGGAATCTCCGGTTTGTAAAGCGATTCGCGGCTGACGGGCTTTAACTCCGTGATGACCTCGCGAATACCCCCGGCTATGTCGCAGAACGCCTCGTCGCGATTCGTCCATTTCGTCACAGGCTTCGCTTCTTTCGGCAGGGCTTCGAGGTCGCCAAGCGAGATGTCGTTCGGAGGTTTCCCCACGCGGGCGTTCTGCCAGTCGCAGGCGCGCAGTATCACGGGTATCACGCGCGCCTCCCGCGCGCGGTGCTTCTCGATGGCCCGCGTCATCTCGTACTCGAACAGGTAGTCGGAAGCCAGGTAATCGGGGCTCAGCAGCAGCAGGATGATCTGCGCGTTGTCGAGGTTGTCGTTAGATTGCCGCCGCCACTCCTGGCCGGCCTTTATGTCCCGGCAGCCCCATTCCATGATCTGCTGGCTGCGCTTGAGAACCGCGAGGTGCTTCTGAAGTTCTGCCTGTAATCTGTCGTCTTCGGAATCGTATGAGTAATAGAGCCGAATAGCCATTCTCTAGCTCGCTCGCTGCCTCTGTGTGCCGGACCTGTATTCCGGCGCACTGTAGTATAAGGACACGACAGGCTTTGCGCAATGACCGTGGCAGGCCGCAACTGGCAAAGTTTGTCGCCTTGGAGTAGAGTGATAAAGTGTTCTTCACAGACGCGTAGAGATCGATTAGCAGGATAAAGCCATGAACCAGATAAGCCAGCTTTCGCGCGAGCACGCGGCCCTTGCCGTCATCGACATGCAAGAGGCTTTTCGCAGGGTCATACCCGACTTCACGGAGGTCGCCTCTCGAATAGCCAAGGCGGTCGAGGGCGCGCGCCTGCTGGAAGTCCCCGTCATCGTCACCGAACAGTACCCGCGCGGCCTCAAGCACACGGCCGAAGAGATCATCCCGCACATCGCCGCCGAGGCGAAGACCATCGAGAAGATGTGCTTCAGCTCCTGCGGCTCTGAAGACTTCCGGTCGCAGCTCACCGACCGCAAGATCAAACAGGTGATCGTCTGCGGCATAGAGGCGCACATATGCGTCACGCAGACGGTGCTCGACCTGCTGGCCCGCGGGTTCGAAGTGCACCTGCTCGTCGATTGCATCACGGCCCGCAAGGCCGAGAGCAAGCAGGTCGCGCTCGCGCGGCTCACCCAGGCCGGGGCCGTGCCTTCAAATCTAGAGATGGCGCTTTTCGAGATGATGCGCACCGCCGACTCACCCCAGTTCAAAGCCGTGCAGAGCCTGATAAAATAGTTTTAAGTTTTAAGTTTTCAGTTTTTAGCTGGCCGAACTTAAAACTGAAAACTTAAAACTAAAAACTAACTACTATGGAAAACCTGAATCCTCAGCAAGTCGAGGCGGTCGAGACAACCGAAGGGCCTCTGCTTGTTTTGGCCGGCGCGGGGTCGGGCAAGACGCGCGTCATCACCTACCGCATCGTCCACCTCATAAAGCAGGCCGCGGTCAGGCCCGACCAGATACTCGCCGTCACCTTCACGAACAAGGCGGCGGAGGAGATGAAGTCGCGCGTCGAACGCATGCTCGATGCGGGATTGCGCGTCTCGTCGCCGCTGATCTCGACCTTCCACTCGCTGTGCGTGCGCATACTGCGCCGCGACATAGAGCGGATGGGCGCGGGCTACACGCGAAACTTTACTATCTATGACGAAGACGATCAGGCGCGGGTGGTCCGGCATATACTCAAAGAGCTAGACATCGACGACAAGTCGCTGACCGCCCGGCAGACGCTTTCCGCCATCAGTTGGGCCAAGAACCGCAGCATCACCCCCGCCGCCTACGCCAACCAGGGCGAATACGTGAGCGACCGGACGGAGAAGATCGCGCGCGTATACAAGCTCTACGAACAGCGGCTCCAGCAGTCGAACGCGTTAGACTTTGACGACCTGTTGATAAAAGCTGTGGCGCTGCTAAGACAAGTAGAAGAGGTCCGCGTCTATTACCACGAGCGGTTCCGCCACGTGATGATAGACGAGTTCCAGGACACAAACGGCATACAGTACGAGCTGGCGCGGCTGATAGCCGTAGGCTCGCCCGCTGTCGAGCGCGGGCAGATCGATAAAGATACGTTCTGGCATAACCGCAGCCTCTGCGTAGTCGGCGATGTCGACCAGTCGGTGTACGCATTCAGAGGCTCGGATTTTAATATCATCCTCGGCTTTCAGCACGACTTCGAAGGCACGAAGATGATAAAGCTCGAACAGAATTACCGCTCCACGCAGATGATACTCGAAGCCGCCAACCGCGTCATCGAGCGGAACCGGCAGCGGCTCCCCAAGACGCTTTACGCCACCGAAGAGTTGGGCGAGGGCGACAAGATTCGCTATTACCAGTCTTACGACGGCGAGGGCGAAGCATCTTTCGTGGCTGAAAAGATCGGCGAGCATATGCGCCGCTCGCCCGACGCGCGGTCGGCCGTGTTGTACCGCACTAACGCCCAGTCCCGGTTGTTTGAAGAGTCGCTCCGCCGCCGTGGGATAGCTTACAACATCGTCGGCGGCTTTTCCTTCTACGAGCGCGCCGAGGTCAAAGACATCATCGCCTACCTCAAGCTCGCGCTCAACCCGCACGACGACATAGCGATGATGAGGGTCATAAACTCGCCGCCGCGCGGGATCGGCAAGACGACCATGGACTCGCTCACGCGCCAGCAGCGCGACCTCGGCGTGTCGCTGTGGGAGACGATCGCCGTCGCGGTGGACCAGCGCCTGGTCGCCCCGCGCGCCGTCGCCGCGCTCGACGTTTTCCGCCAGGTGATAATCTCGCTCGGCGAGCGCGTGCTCGCGGGCCAGCCGCTCTCCGAAGTGGTCAAGGCCGCCACGCTCGAAACGGGTTACGTCCGCGCGCTCGAAGAGGAGAAGACCGAAGAGGCCGAAGGCCGGCTGCTCAACATCGAAGAGCTGGTCAGCGCCGCCGTCGAGGCGGAAGAGCAGGGCGAAAGCCTGCGGGATTTCATAGACCATGCCGCGCTCGTCTCCGACACGGACCAGTACAAGGCCGACGCGCGCGTCACGCTGATGACCATGCACGCGGCCAAGGGGCTTGAGTTCCCCGTAGTCTTCATCGTAGGCATGGAAGAGGGGCTGTTCCCGCACTCGCGCGCGGCGGGGAGCGAAGAAGAGCTGGAAGAGGAGCGTAGGCTCTGTTACGTGGCGATCACGCGAGCGCAACGCCACCTCTACATCACGCATGCCATGCGGCGGCGCACGTTCGGCGAAGAGCACCCGGCCGAGCCTTCGCGCTTCCTAAACGAGATACCGCTTGAGCTGATGGAGAACATGTCGGCGGGGCCTTCGTGGCTGGGGTTTGCCGCGCGCCCAGAGACCAGGCATAACCGCGACGCGCTGTCCGCGCTCAAGGGCGAATCGCGCGAGCCGTACAAGAAGAAGTCCACCTACAGCGGCAAGACATATAATTCAGTCGAGAGCGTGCGCGACTTCTTTAACCGCCAGGCGGGCTCGCGAGCCGCGCCCCCGACGCGTGATCGCGCGCCAGAGTCTCAATCTCAACCGGGAGAGTTCCGCGTAGGCTCGCGCGTGCGACACGCAAGGTACGGCTCGGGCGTCGTGCTCCGCGTCGAAGGGAGCGGCGACGATGCGAAGCTGACGGTAAGTTTCCCCGGCTTCGGCCAGAAGAAATTCGTCGCCCGCTACGCCGCGCTTGAGAAAGCGTGAAGACGGCAATAGCCACAAAGACACAGGACTTGTTAATCACTCTTATCTCTGCTCCTGTGTCTCTGTGGCTATATCAATGCGCTTCAAGTCGCGCCCGACGGCGTCACCTGTTGACTCTGTTCAGGAATTCGATCACCTCCATGAAGGTGTCGGAGACGTAATAGTCAACCCCGATGACGTTCGGCCGTTTCTTCGGCGTGATCAGCCCCTCCCTGACCCATTCCTCCATGCTTGACCTCAGTCTCTCTTTGAGGTCGCTCGCCATCTTATCGATGCAGGGAGAATCGCCATCATCAGGGGGGTCCTTACGAGCCCCGTTCCAAGAGACCCCATACTGGACCCCGGCCATCGGGGAGTAGTTGAGAAACGCCTTCTTCTGCTCCTCGATGACTACGTTGATGTCATCACTGCCCGCGCCCCCGCCTGCAAGGGCAAGGTTAGCTGGGGAGCTGATGGACTGGTGCCCGCTCCAACCCTTGTCGAGACCGTCCGATCTGATCCTAAGTATCACGCCGGTATCGTTGTTGGCGCTGTAAACAGCGTAGAACTTGCCGGCGGAATCGATCGCCAGTGACGGCCCCATTCGTGAAGTTTGGCCGATACCCTTCACTGACCAGTTCTTCCCGCCATCGGTCGAGGTGGTGAGATAGAGCTCGTTGCTATCGTCGTTGGCGAGGTAGAGGGCATAGAGATTGCCTTTGGGGTCGATGGCGAACCCAGGTTTCGCCTTTGAGTTTTGGAACGTGAGCGGGACCTTATCTGTCCAGTTGTTGCCGCCGTCGGTCGAGGTAGTCAGCATAAGAGCGTTGCTCGACTCGTCGTCGACGGCGGCGTACAGGAGGTAGAGCTTGCCATTACTGTCGACCGCCATCGCGGGCGGCTTGCTCGCCGAGTGGTTCGCGATCTTCTTACACAACGGCCAGCTTTTCCCGCCGTCATTCGATGTGGTTATGTAGATGCTCTTCCTGTCGGAGGAGTCGTTACCGAGGTAGGCCGCGCCGAGCCAGCCATCCTTCCCGGCCGCCAGGCACGGCTCGGAAGACGTAGACTGACCTGTCAACTCAATGTCGGCCGACCAGCTTATGCCTCCGTCCGTCGATTTCTTCAGTAGGAGCCTATTGCTTTCATTGTCGGCCACGTAGAGTGCGTAGAGCGCGCCGTCCGGGGCCATCGCCAGGGCTATCCCGGTCTTTGACCGCCCGCCATGCAGCGAGAAGGGCCTGAACCGATCGTTGCCGTGGGCGAGCGAGCTGACGCACCTCATCTCGTTGCTCGGATCATCTTTCGGAACGTAAGCGACGCAGAACCGCCCCTCCTTGCCCGCCGCAATGGAAGGTATGTATTTCGTGTTCTGTTCAACCCCGTTCGGGCCGCCCTCCGAAAAGATGCCGTCCCCAGGGTTATACAGCATGTCCATGTCTTTGAAGACGCAGAGCACATTCCTATTGTCGCTGACCAGATCGTTCATCGTGCGGTCAGCAAGACGTGTGAAGTAATCGCTCGATTTAATCATCACGTCTTTGAACGTGTCCTTGATCTTTTTGATCAATTCGAGCTTTTCCGAATGGTTGAAACCGCGGACGCCGGTCGGCCCCTCCCATAACGCGTTTATGTAATTGAAATGGGAGATCCTCAAGGTTATGAGCTCCTTCTTGTGCTCGCTCGCGCTGGCGAATTCGCGAACGTCGTTGAGGAAGTCGTCGAAATACTCGCCGAGCGCGCCGAGGAGGCCCGTATACCAGACCGAGCTATGGTGGAGATACCATTTGCCATTCGCGCCCCAGATTGCCACCCGGATGTCGAATTGCCGCGCGCCTTGCTTCAATTGATCCAAGATTTTGATCTCCTGCGTGCGCGTGTTGCAGTATGTGACGCCCACGGGAGGGAACGTGTGCTTGAACTCGTAAACGCCGGAGTCATGGGTCCCGGCCAGTGTGATGTCACACAGCCGCCGGTCACCGATCACGCGCCACAAGTCCTCCATCCAGCGTTCAGGTCTTACATGGGTGGTTGTGTTCGATGCCCAGGCCGGGACGGCTTTGTACAGCGCGAGCGTGCCCTCATCCTGCAAATTGAAAGATCAGCACCAGCTTTTGTTTCGGTGAGGCATACCACATGCCGCCGGAGAATTCTGTGCCGGGGGCGACGACGTTGGCCGAACCCCTGCTGGTGAACTTAACAGGCGGGCCGAGGGTTACTTGTGCGCTCATTCGTTATACGCCTCCTTAGTTGGTTAGAGACAGAATTCACACACGGCATTAGTGCGGCGTGTAAGTCCTGTCCGGTGAGTTGGAACTTCCTAAGAGACAGCCTATGTCCCACTACGTCTGGTAGACGGAGTTACTTCACGATGCACGGGTCTTTTGTCTGGTGAAATGCCCTTGCTATCCCCTCTCACTTCGGATCGGGCGATAGAATAGTTACCTCAGCTCTGGAGTCAGGCTGATTCGCGAACACCGGCGCCAAAGCTGTAAGGACATCTTTCCCCCCTATTAGCTCGTTGCCTTGGACTATCACTACTTCAGGGCCATCGGCGGAGACGCCGATCTGTAACATGCACGACTATATACTCGCGTTCGCATAAAATGGCAAGCTTTTGACGCCGGGCGTTATCATTATTTATCGCTGATCCAGATTCTAAATCTCTCGCCGCTCGTGATACCATTGTTAGGCCCGGCCCCGAGCGGCCCCTGATCCCGTGCGCAGCATTGATTGATCGCCGCTCGCGCGCCTGATTTACGACGGATGATTGGAGTACGAGGATGAAGCAGAAGTTTTTATTTGCAATTCTGATTACGATTGTCCTTTCGCCGCTCGCGCCCGGCGGGGCGGCCCGCGAGCCCGATTGGCCGCAGTGGCGCGGCCCCGACCGCACCAGCCTCTCGAAAGAGACGGGCTTGATGAAGGCTTGGCCCGAGACTGGGCCTACCGTCGCCTGGACTCTAACGACGCTGGGGCCGGGTTACGGATCGGTCGCGATCAAAGATGATCGCATCTACGTCCAGGGCGTGAATGGCACGGAGAGCGTCGTCTACTGCCTCAACAGGGCGGACGGCAAGGCTGTCTGGAGCCAGGCGCTAGGACCTAGGCGCGACCAGGACCGTGGCCCTGGCCCGCGCGGCACGCCAACCGTAGACGGCGACCGCCTCTACGCTCTGAGCGAGAACGGCGACCTCGCCTGCCTGAAGGTCAAAGACGGCTCGGCCACCTGGCGGCGAAACATACTGAAGGACTTTGGCGGGAGCAACATCACATGGCTCATCAGCGAATCGCCGCTGGTCGACGGCAACCGGCTTATAGTGACACCGGGCGGTGACGGCGCGAGCATAGTCGCACTCGATAAGATGACCGGCAATCCCATCTGGACCAGCAAGGAGCTGAGCGACCCGGCCGGCTACTCCTCCTGCGTGGCGGCCGACGTGGGCGGCGTTCGCGCGATCATAGGCTTTACAGGCAGGGCGGCGGTCGGGCTCCGCGCTTCGGACGGCAAGCTGATGTGGAGGTACGAGACCGTGGCTAACCGCACGGCGAACATCGCTACGCCCATCTTTCATGACAATAAAGTCTTCTACTCTTCCGCATACGGGACGGGCTGCGCGCTGTTGGGGCTGACGGCTCAGGGCGGCGAGGTCAAGGCGCAGGAGATCTACTTCAACCGCGAGATGCAGAACCACCACGGCGGGCTCGTGCTGGTGAACGGCTACCTTTACGGCTTCTCGAACTCCATACTGACCTGCATGGAGTTTGCGACCGGCAAGAGCGTCTGGCGTCACCGCAGCGTAGGCAAAGGGACGCTCACTTACGCCGACGGCCATCTCTACCTGCTGAGCGAAAACAACGTCGTTGGATTGGCCGAAGCGACGCCGGAAGGCTACAAAGAGAAGGGGCGTTTCAACATCGCCGACCAGGGCTACCCTAGCTGGGCGCACCCGGTCGTCTGCGGCGGCAAGCTCTACATTCGCAATCAAGGCGTGCTGACCGCTTACAACATCAAAGCTTAGGCGAGTTGAATTATCTAACTAACCTGTATGGGCAGCCCTTGTGGCTGCCCATACAGGTTAAATCCATGACGCTTTATGCAATTGTTTGAGCGCACTCAAGCGCCGGCATCCCCCATCAAACCAGAGCAAGAGATCACACCGCGCACGGCTGCGCTCTCTCTCGTTTCGCTAAGGAACTATATTCTAGCGGGCGCGTCGGCGACGCTTCTGCTCGCTCTGGTAGAGCTGGCAGACATACAGATCAAGCTCACGCCCGTCTTCGCCTCGCTCTCCGAACGGTTGATGATCACAGCTTATCTGAGCCTCAACATTCTCAGCGGAGCTTTGATCGGGGCGCTCGTGTGGCTCGTGGTCGCTCTCTCCTCAACGGCGAAGAACGCCATCGAGCGAAGGCTCCCGACTCGGGGCATCGTCGGCAGACTGAGCCCGCTCGCCGCGGGCTTTGCCGTCGCCTGTCTCTGGGCGGTCGTGTTGAATCAGCAGCCGTCCATACACCGCTACGTCATTGGAGTGATCAGAGAGGCGGAGAAGATACCGCTGTTGTCACAGCCGCTGTTGAATCATGAAAGGGCGGCCTCTTACATGATCCTGCTCGGGCTCTTCATAGCCTGCTCGATCGCGTGGATGCTCGCCCGCGCCTCGCGCTCTTTCAATCCATGGCTGCGCGTCGCATGGCTGATCGCCCTGGCGACCGTGATCGGGGCGACCTATTACGTCAACAGCACAGTCGAGGCGCAGCTTTACGAAGATACGCTTGACGCCTCGCTCTTTCTGCTCGCCAACTGTCTCGCGCTGACTCTCGTCGGGTCGCTTTACGAGTCATACCTTCGTGATCGCTTGCATCCGCCGAGGTCGAAGCCGCTGCTCGCGGCCGTAGCCCTCGCGCTTGCCGCCTGCGTCGTCTTCACAATCATTCACTTCGGCAAGAATCAGAACCTCAAGACGCAGCTCTTTTTCCGCACCACCCAGGCGAAGCAGCATTTCAAGCTCGCGCAGTGGGCTTTAGATTTTGACCGCGACGGCTACTCGGCGTTTCTCGACGGGGGCGACAAAGACGAAGGCCGCCGCGATATAAACCCTTCGCAGCCTGAAGTCGTAGGGGACGGCGCGGACAACAACTCCATCGGAGGCGACCTCACCGAGCAGCAACTAGGCGACTGGTGGAAAGAGCAAAAGAGCGCCGCGAGCCCGCCGGCCGGGCGCGCTTTCAACGTCATCTTCATCTTCATAGATGCGCTCAGGCCCGACCACCTCGGCGCTTACGGCTATCACAGGGACACGAGCCCTAACATAGACCGCCTGGCCTCGCGCTCCACGGTGTTCGAGAACGCTTACACGCCTTCGCCCAACACGTTCGAGGCGCTGCCGAAGTTCATGCAGTCCTCTTACTGGGACGGGCACTTCAAGACATGGACCGAAGTGCTCGAAGAGAACGGGTACAACAACCTGCTCTTCCCGCGCAGGATCACGACGCTGCGCCGCCACGTCAAAGGGATGAGAGAAGCCTACAGGGGGCGGGCCAGGACTTTCGATTACACGATCGACCGCGCGATCAAGATATTCGGCGAGCTTCCGAAGGACCAGCCTTTCTGCGCCTTCCTTTACTCGACTGACCCTCACCAGCCTTACCTCAAGCATGAGAGATTTGATTTCGGCAATTCCGTCGCAGACCTTTATGACGGCGAGATCGCTTTCACGGACTTCCACCTGGGCCGATTGTTCGACTGGATGGCAGAGAGCGGGAGGCTCGACGACACCGTGATAGTCGTCATGGCCGACCACGGCGAATCGCTCGGCGAGCGCGGGATGTATAAGCACTCGGCGGTACTTTATAACGACCAGATCAGAATCCCCATGATAATTCACATGCCGGGCCAGGCGGCGCGACGCGTCTCGACGCATGTCAGCTCTGTCGATCTTGGCTCGACCATCTTAAGCGCGGTCGGCATAGCTCCTCCCGCCGAGTACGCGGGAACGAACTTGATGCCGCTCATTCGCGGCGAGCAACTCATGCGGCCGCCCGTTTACGGTGAGCAGACGCGCGGGCAAGAGTCACCCTACGTCCCGCGCTACCGCGGCGTTCACCCCGAGAGCAAGAAATACATGGTCGTGACACAGGACGGCTACAAGCTGATCTACAACCGGAACTACGTGACGTTCGAGCTGTTCGACCTCAACCGCGACCCGCGCGAGCAGCACAACCTGTACGACCGCGAGCCTGAAAGGGCGGAACGCATGAAGCAGATGATAGGCAGGTTCGTCGACGTGGTGACGGCGAGCCGGCCTATAGACGCGGACGAGTATAAATACCCATTTCATGAGGTGAAGTAGCATCATGTATGATCGTTCGAATGGCGGCAGTCCAGTCTGACTAGTAAAGCGACGGTCTTGCCGGTTGACCTCGCCAGCCTCGCGGGGCTAGCTTAATCTTATGAAAGACTCACCCCAGGATTACGATGGCAAGCTCGCCATCGACAACGCGGACATCGCCCGCGTCTTCGAGCGCATAGCCGACCTCCTCGAATTCAAAGACGAGAACCCGTTCAAGACCCGCTCCTACAGGCTCGCTTCAGAGACGATCGCGGAGATGAGCGAGTCGCTTACGGAGATAGCGGCGCGCGGCGGCGCGGCCGAGCTTCAGAAGATCCCCGGCATAGGTAAATCAATCAGCAGCCAGATAGTCGAGATCACGCGGACTGGCACGTCGGGCTACTTCGAGGAGTTGAAGGAAGAAGTGCCCGAAACCGTCCTCGAATTGCGGCGCGTCTCGGGCGTGGGGCTCAAGACTTCGCAACTGCTCTACCGCGAGTTCGGCATAAAGAGCCTCGAAGAGCTGAAGGCGTTTGCGGAAGGCGGCGGGCTCGAATCTGTCCCCGGCCTCGGGGAGAAGACGGCCGAGCGAATAAAGAAATCGCTCACCCGCATAGAATCCGAGCGCGGCATGATGCGGCTCAACGACGCGCTCGACCTTGCCCGCACGATCATCGACCGGCTCAGCGGGAAAAAAAACGGCGCTAGGGCCGACGGGCTCCGCATCGAATGCGTCGGCCAGATACGCCGCGGGCGCGAGATGGTTGACTCGGTCGAGATGCTCGCTTCGGGCGACCGCCGCGAGATGATAGCCGAGTTCGCCGCGCTCCCTCAGATCGGCGAAGTGAGATCGGTTCGCGAAGACCGCATAGAGGCTGAAACGAAGAAGGGCGTCACGGTCGCCCTGCATCTGGCTCCTGGAGCCGATTTCGCGGCGGCCACCGTCCGCACGACCGGCTCTGTAGAGCACGTCCGCGACCTTGAGTCGGAGGCCGCCGGGCGCGGGCTCGTCTTCAAAGGGTTCAAGCTCTACTCTGCTCAAGGCAAAAGCCAAGAGGCAAGAGGCAAGAAGCGGAAGGCGGCAAAACCGGAGGAGTCGATCTCAATCGAGAGCGAGGAGGATTTCTACGGCGCGCTGGGGCTGAGCTTCATACCCCCCGAAGTCCGCGAGGGCGTCGGCGAGGTCGAGGCCGCGCGCGAGAACCGTCTGCCTCAGCTCATAGAGCTCAACGACATTCGCGGCGACTTCCACATGCACACCGTTTGGTCGGACGGACGAAACACCGTGCGCGAGATGGTCGAGGCCGCGCGCGAGCAAGGGTTTCATTACATAGCCATCACTGACCACACGGAATCCTCTTCGATAGCCAACGGCAACACGCCGGACCAACTGCTGAAAGAGATCGAAGAGATCGAAGCGGTCGCAGCCGAGTTTGACGACATCAAGGTGTTGAAAGGGGCCGAGGTCGACATCCTGTCGGACGGCTCTCTCGACATGCCCGCGGAGGTGCTCGACAGATTGGACTGGATCGTCTGCTCGATACACTCGGGATTCAACCAGCCGGGCCAGCAGATAACCGACCGGGTTGTGACGGCCTTCAAGACCGGCTACCCGAACGTCTTCGCCCACCCGACGGGCCGCATACTTGGCGAGCGAGCGCCTTACGAGATCGATCTGGAGCAGGTGATAGCGGCGGCGCAGAAGTACGACGTGAGGCTTGAGCTGAACGCCAGCCCTTACCGGCTAGACCTGAACAGCTATTGGCTGAAGGCCGCGAGGGACGCAGGCGTGGGCCTGGTCATCAGCACGGACTCTCATCAGACATCGGGATTCGCCTCGATGTACTACGGCGTCGTTACGGCGCGCAGAGCGTGGCTCACGGCCAAAGACGTGCTCAACACGCTGCCGCTCGACCGACTGCTCGCCGAACTGGAGAGGAAGAAATCGCTCCGCGCGAGTAAGACTTGAGTGCTGAGTCCTGAGTCCTGAGTCCTGAGATAGTTTTTGAAAAGCCCCGCAGGGGCTCAATGTCTGTAGAACAATGGCGTAAATGCACCTCAACTCCGTAGGAGTTGCATACCAGACATACAACTCCTACGGAGTTGGATAATGGTTAGCGATCCTTCTACAAACATCCGGCTCCTACGGAGCCGAGTAGCTCGCTATTACCCAGCACTCAGGACTTTCTGAGAAGGTCGAGGGCTAGTTGAAGGCCGTCCGACAGCTTGCGTCTCGTCTGTATGCCTTCGAGCGAGATGCCGAGCTGGACCAGCGTCTGGGCGATCGCGGCCCCGATGCCTGTCAGGATGCAGTTCGCGCCCAGTATGCGGATGGCCGTTATCGTGTTGCGGATGTGATGCGCGGCTTCGGTGTCTACTGTACGAACACCCGTGATGTCAATTATGACTACCTCTGCGCCGCTGCTCGCAGTCTTCTTCAGCAGAGCTTCCGTCAAGGCTTCGGCCCGCTCTGTTGAAAGCGTCCCGATGATGGGCGCAAGCAGCATCTTATCCCAGATGGGTATGATCGGCGTCGAAAGCTCGGCTATCAATTCGGTCTTGAAACGATCCGCCTCGACGAGCCGTTCGTTGGCCGAGGCGAGCTCGGTATACATTCTGGCGTTCTCTATCGCGACGCCCGCCTGCGCCGCCAGGGCTTCCGCGATCTTGATCTGAAGGTCGGTAAACCCGCGCTCTGCGCTGTAGCCGCCTATCAGCACCCCTATGATCTGGCCCCCGTTGATGATCGGCACGCCGAGAGCGTTATGCATCCCCTCGGCCATGTGGATCGGAAATTCTTCCGGGGAGAGGTCGGGGCTCCTGCCTATGCCTTCGAGCACGACGGTCTTCTGCGCGGCTATCGCGCGGCCCGCCGTCCCGCGACCGGGCGCGAATCTCACTCTGAGGAACGCGTCGGTCTTAAACCCCGAAGCCGCTTTCCAACTGGTCACGCCGGTCGCGTCGTCGACCGTAGCAATCGCGGCCATATCGACGCCGATCAACGCTCTGCCCGCATCGACTATCTTCTGAAGCGTCTCGCCCGAATCCTTCAGGCGCGAGATCTCTTGCGTTATGTCGAGCAACAGCCGTATGACGTCGACTTCTTGAGCCTTCTCCATCCGCTCAAGCTCTAACCGCACTCTGGAAGCCATCGCTTCTAAGAAGACCCTGTCTTCGCTGCTGAGATGGAGGGGCCGATCATTCATAGCGTTAACGATCGCTATGACTTCGCCTTCCGAGCTGATGACGGGCACGCCTATGTACGAGTCTATGCCGTACTCTTTTAAGAATTCGTCTTGCGGGAAGGTCTGGGCCGCGCGGTTGAAGCTACAGAATTCGCGCCGCTCGCGCACGCCCGCGCACGGAGTACCCGCCAGGTCGAAAACGCCTTCGTGCAGTATCTTGCCGTCCAGGTACATCGACAGCGTGATGATCTTGTCGCCTTCGAGCTTCTCGACGAGCGCGACCCTGACCTCGAAAAGCTCGGCTATGATCCTGACTATGTGATCGAAAACTTCGGTAGGGTCGCCGGCCACCGTAAGCGCCAGCTCGTAAAGTCGGGCCAGGCGCTCCCTGCTGTCTTGTGCTTGCTGAATCCGTCCTTCGGCCATCTTGGTCGTATTATCACCCCGCCGGAAAGTTATATGAACCCCTGGTCAGTCCGCGATAGTATGCAGTATAGCGGTCACGATAATGGAAGGCAAAGATAACGGCAAAAAAAGCGATCACTCGGCGCTCAGCGCTTCCAGCGCGTTTGGCGGGAATGCGAAGCCGCAATCGGTGATCCGCCAGACGCCGCCCGCGCGCGTCACCTCAAGGTTGATGATAAAGCCCGTGCCGATCAGCCGCGCTACCTCTTCGGGAAAGATTATAGGCCCGACGCGCCTGTCCGAGACGATCTCAACAGCCTCCGCGCGATCATGCTCGACGCGCTCTATCAAGAAGTAGCCTTCAATCGCCCGCACTTCGCCCGGCTCGCCGATGTCGTATTCGCTGTGACCACCCTGGTCGAAAGAGGTGAGGAATTCGGGGAAGCCGAAAGCGCCGCCGCGCTCGCCGAAATGGCTCGAAAGCGCCCGGTTTATCTCTAAGGCGCGCGGCAAGCTCTCTTGAAGCTCCGAGAGCATGGCCGCGCATTCGCCCGCGACCCGCAGGCCGCGAGCGTCGGCCCACTTCAAGAACTCCGCGACCGAATCGAGAAGAGCTTCGGGCGAGGGGACCTCTCTGCCGGCATAGGGCGCGGCGGCTACCTCTACGTACCAGCGCGCGAGAAAATCGCGCAACGCGGAAGCGGGCAGAAGTTCGTTTGAAGAGAGATCGGACGCGCGCAGGTATTCGTCGAACAGCTCGATTGCCGCGACTCCAGCGGACGGACGGAGCCGCCTCGTATGATCGATGAACGCGGAGGCTGCTTCCTGAAGCGTCATCGCTTCTTAGCCGGAGCACGCTTGCCGGCTTTAGACGCGCCGGCCTTCGCCTTGCCGCCCGCTTTAGATGCGGCAGGTCTTTTCGCGGCGGCTTTCTTGGAGCCCAATTTCTTGGCGGCCACTTTCTTGGCGGTTGATTTCTTTGCCGCGGATTTCTTCGCGGGCGATTTTTTCGCGGGGCGCTGCTTGCTTGCGGAAGCTTTCTTTGTCGCCGTCGCGACGGGAGCGTTCGCCCGGCCCTTCTCCGGCGGCGCGTTGCCGTTGAACAGGTCCCAAAGCTGTTGATCGTCTGAAAGGTCGTCGAGCCCTTCGACGGGCTGTTTGTAGTGAAGCAGCACGGCGTAAAGGTGTTCGACCGAAAAATCATCATCCCCAAGCAATCGGCGCAAGACCTTCTCTACGCGATCGCTGTCGCGTTCGGCGACCCGCTCGAAGGCGACGATAGGCAGCTCAGGATCTTTTATGTAATTCCATATCAGGTCTTGCCAGTTGGGGATCTCGCCTTCAGGCTCGTCGAGCTCGAATACGCGCTGGAAGTTTTTGTAATCGGGCAGCAGCACGATGCCGTCAAAATCGTCGCACAGGATCGTGACCTCGCCGGCCCCCGAGATGATGGGCAGGGGCGGCATCTCGGGCACGCTCAGGTCGCGCCCGAACTCTTCGTGAAACTTTTCGGCGGGCGTCATCCCGGTTTCGGGGTCGCGGCGGTCTTCGAACAGGTAGCGCTGGAATTTGCCGAGCGTCGAATTAAGCTCGGCGGGCGGGACCGAAAGCTCGTCGCAGCCGAACAGCTCGCAGAAGGCTTTCACCTGTTCCTGCTGCGCGCTTTCGAGCGCCTCGGGCGAGTAGAGCGAATCGAGCGCGCGGCGCATTTCGAGCGCCTCCATGGCCGCCTCGCGGTCGGGCATTATGAATTGCAAGCCGGAGAAGATGAACTTGTCGTCGAGCGGCAACAGCCTCGCGGCTATGAACTGGCCGCGCTTGAACGGGGTCTGGTCGAGCGGCTTGAGGGTCACGACGGGAAACTCGTCGCCGGTGTCGAGCTCTCTGAGCTTGAGCGAATTCTTGCCGAGCGATTTTATCTCGAAGACGGTGTTGACCGAATCGGTCCAATCGATGAGCGTCTCCTGATCGTCTTCGCTGAGGTCGGGCCGCGAGGCGAGAAAATGCTCGATGGCGCCGTCGCCCTTCTCATCGACCCAGTCGAAGAGGAAATAATCTAACACGCTGTCGGTTTCGCCCTCGTCCTCCTTGTCCGAGAAGGAGAAGAAGAGCTTGAGCTGCTCTTCGTACTCTTGTTTGAGCGGCCCGCTGGTTACGAAATCCGATAGCTCGCGCTTAAGATTCTCAGCGCCCCGCAGGTCTGGCAACGGCGATTGCGATGTCGAAGTCATTCTCACCTCCCTGTTACGAAGTAAAAATTCTATTCCTCTGTTTTGAGAAACGTCAATGATGAGGAGACAGTAGTCAGTAGACAGTAGCCAGTAGACAGTAGTTCATTTCAAGCGACTAAGTGAAAACGAACTACTGAGCTCGACTTTATCCAATTTGGTCTTTGAAAAATAGACGACAGGCTGAGTAAGCTATAAGTCTTTCCGCCAAGAAAGGACTGCTATGCAAACTCTGCCTGTCGAGTTGATGAGCCTGATTGTAGCTTTCGCGCCCCTGTTC
>DATFGQ010000043.1:0-117716 GCA_035249305.1 Blastocatellia bacterium
CAACTTTGGCATAAATTTATTGACCGAGTATTTAGCCGCTCGTGGTGTGGATTGTGGAACACGATAAAGCTGAAACTGTTGAGCTACAATCTGCGCCACTGCGGCATCATTTCAGCCTGAGCAACTCAATACTCAGGTTTACTTAGGGCCGCCGAAAGCGGCCTTAAATTGTTTTGACAGCAGTGGAGCCCACCTTTAACCTGTACAAGCAACAAGTAGAGCCATGTCGAAAAGATTTATTCTCTCATTGCTAGGCGTTGCCGCGTCAGTTCTTCTTACACAAGCTCGGCCGGGCCAACTTGCCGCCACCGCATCAGGAATAAAAACTACTAAGCCGAAGGTGCTTTACCTCACGCATTCGGCAGGATTCAAGCACGCCGTCCTCCCGCTCTCTGAACAGACCCTCAAACAGATCGGCGAGCGTTCCGGCGCGTTTGAAGTCATCGCCACTCAGGACTGTGCGGAGCTGAGCCGCGAGCGGCTGAAGCAATACCAGGCGGTTGTCTTCTACACTACCGGCGAGTTGCCGCTATCGGAAGAACAGAAGACGGCTTTCCTCGACTTCATTAAAGGGGGCAAGGGCTTCGTCGGCATACACAGCGCGACCGACACGTTTTACAAATGGCCTGAGTACGGCGAGCTGATCGGCGGCTACTTCGATAACCACCCCTGGCATCAGGAGGTCACGATCAAAGCTGAAGACCCACGGCACCCGGCTACGCGCCACCTCGGGACTGCGTTCAAGCTGACGGACGAGATTTATCAGTTCAAGGATTTCTCGCGCGCCCGCGTTAACGTCTTGCTGAGCCTGGACGCCGGATCGGTTGATCTCAACAAGCCTGGGGTGCGCCGCGCGGACAGAGATTTCGCCCTGGCGTGGTGGCGCAACTACGGTCGCGGTCGGGTCTTCTACACGGCGCTCGGTCATCGGGCCGAAGTCTGGCAGGACGAGCGGTATCAGCAACACCTGCTAGGGGCATTGCGCTGGGTGATGAAGCGGTAAGGCGCCTCAGAATAAAAAACCTCATGATAAAAAACCCTCACGGCCGCCGCAACGACGGCCATGAGGGCATTGAGAACCGTGGTGCGTTAAATTGATTACTTAGCCGCAGCCCGCGCAGCGCTGTCTCGTTTTGATCTTATCTCCTCCAGAACGCTCTTGAGGACGTTGCGGGCCGAAAGCGTGTCGTACAAGGTGTCCTGTAACCTCGCCGCCTGCGCGTTCTCTCCCTGCTCGACGAGAGACTCGGTGAAGAAGTCTACATAGTACTTGAAGTCTATGTGGCCTAGCGTTTCTGCGGCAGTGCCGGGCCTGCTCAGAAGCGTTGTAAGCTCTGCGTAGGTTGTGTCGGCGTCGGCCGGCGCGACCTTGTTGACCGCCAGCACCTGCTCGCCATTCCGTACTGTGTTAACGTCAAGCAGCTTATACTCGCGGGCCTTGACCTTCGCCAGCGGCACACGCGTGTGTATAGCCACGCGGCGGTCGCTCAACTGCTCGGAGACCTGACGCAGAACGTCGTTGGCCTTATCTAAGTGCCGGCTGCCGTCGAACGCGAGCACGCGGCCGACATCGTTGCAGAAGAAGTCCTGAGCGAGCACCTCTTCTTCGTACCCACGCGGCGGGGTCACTCGCAGCGTCAGCGGGTTCGAGACGATGTCTTCGCCGCCGATGTTGACCGACAGTTGGATCAGGTAATTGCCCGGCTCGGCTATCTGCCAGCCGCCCAGACCGGCCGCCACGAACAGCGAGTCGTACATCTTGTCGCCAGGATTGAGCACCCTGCCTTTCGGCAGGTGACAATACCGCGCGTACGGGGCATACTGGCGCGCGGGCTCCCCCTGCTTCTTGATTATCACCGTCATGGCCTCCTGAGTGGCGAGGATGTTTTCAGGGACGATCCGCGGCTCGGACGAGGTGTTCTTCAGCTTCAATTCGAGGACGACCGGTTCGAGGAATTCGAAAATGGGCTTGTCGCGGTTGGCCCGCAACTCCAGCGTCAGCGACGGCTGCGGCAAAACGTTCGCCTCCTGGAAGCCGTGGTTGTCGAACCACAGCGCGTCGCCCATCCTGACGAACCGCTCCGGCGCGTGGCGCATGAAGAGCAGCTCCCCGTCGCTGAAGCGGAATTCGAAGTCCGAGAAAAAGGCCGACTCGCCGCCCGGCACCACGAACGGGTAGTTCATGAAGCTGCGCTCAAGGGGCTCGTCCAGGAGAGGGATCCAGGGGCCGTGCCCGTCGAAGACCAGCGACTTCTGCCACGAATGTGCGAGGTTGAAAGAGTGGCCCATCTCGTGGCAGGCGGTCCAGTAGATCATCCGTTTGATCCAGGCCGCGGGAGCCGCGTCGCCGCCGGGCGGGACCGAGATGAACGAGTCGTTGAAGATCGCGGTGCCCTGGCGCTGGTTCGGCCCTATGTCGTCAAACATGATTCCGCCCAGCCCTGTGCCCCACTCATGAAGCGATGCGAAGAATATCCAGAAGGCCCATTGCGCCGACGCGGCGAAATGTGACCAGTATATCTGCATCGCGTCATGCATTTCGTTGTTGCTCCAGACCGCGTCCACGCCCGCCCCGGAGATGGGGACATTCGCCCCTGGCGATGTCGTGACGTCGAACCCCGTGCGGTTAAACGTCTTCTTCATCGTCAGGTTTTCAACCGGGAGCGTCGCGGGGCGGTTCGGGTGCGCGCCCGTGTCTATCTCCGTAAGCGCCGCCTCGCCTTCGGCGAAGTCGAACTCGAAATCGACTTTGCGGAAGTAGCGAGAAGTGTACTTAAAGACCCGCGTGCGCGGCGGGGCGCCTCCGGAAAAGACCACCGTCGCTTTTTGCAGTGAGGAGATAAGGCTCCGATGCACCTTTATGACGACGTTGGTGTAGGGGAAGCTCAACACCGGGCCGTCCTTGTACCATATGCTGCCATTCCACGTGTTGGGACCGCTGGGAGTGAGGTTCGCTATCCAGTGGACTCGCGAAGCTATGCCGCCGTGTACGGTGCCGCTGGCGACGTTCTGCGGGTAGGAGCCATCAACGTCTATACGAAGCTCCTCCCTGATTATAGGCAACAGTTGCTTCCAGGTGTAAAGGCCGCTCACGGGCGGCAGCGGCAGGAAAGTGCTCTGCGCGTCCGCTTCTAGCTCTGTCGAATAGACCGATTCCGATACCTCTCCGAATAGCTCGTCGGGGGGATTCTCTCTAGTCATCTTCAATACCTCCTTAAATCAAGCGCCGCGCGCCTCGACTCTCGTGAGTCTGTCACAAAGCGTCGCACGTTGGGCCGCCTTAAACGATATAGCGGCCTCCGGCTCTCAAAGTCGAAAGCGCGTCAGCCTTTACTAGAATTCTGAAATTGTTGGACCAGACCAGTCGCGGCCTGGCTCGTGGAGATTGCTACAGCTTCCTTTCGTCAGACGTAGCCGAAGGGCGTGCTTGAGACGCGGTGAACGATCTCGCCCGCGACAAGCGACACGCCCAGAAATGGCTCTTGTGGGACCCGTGTCTGGACTGTTTTGGTGAGGTTTTTCGTAGGCAGCAGGATTTCGACGGTCGCAGTGCCGTCGTCGACCTCGACGTCGACGGCGTCGGCGCGGCCTATCTGTAACTTTGTTTTTACGCCTTGCTTGTTAAATACTTCTTTGCCGTTGACTCGTAACACCACGGCTTCGTCTTCGAACCCTTCTTGAAGGGCTATGTGTAACTGGCCCATTAAAACACCTTTAAACTTTGGTTAGCCTATCAGGAAAGCTCGACCCGCCGACTGTAAGCCCGCGCTAACGGCAGGCGGCGAGGGTTGAGCGTCAAGGATGGGTGCCAATCTTGATCGGCTGAGTCAAAGAACCTTTCAGCCAAGAGTCGGATTCCGGATGCGCCTAGTATACTAGGACGCAAAACGCGATCTGAGCATTGCAGGAAAAAAGTAAAGTTAAAATCGGTGATTCGTGATGCGACGGAGGCCGGCCTCTCTCACCCCTTAGCTTCTTAGCCTGGCGGCCGTCTGCGATATGAGGTTGCGCAGCCAGGTGTGAGCCGGGTCCGCGTGGCTGCGCTCGTGCCAGAGCATGACGAGCCGGAACGTCGGGATCGCCACGGGCACCGGCAGCACTTGCAGCTTCAGCTTCTTGTTGAACTCCAGCGCGAGCCGTTCGGGCAGGGTCGCTATCAGATCCGACGCCCCGACCATGAAGGCCACGCTCGCAAAGTGCGGGACGAGGATTACCGAGCGGCGCGCGTGGCCTTTCTGCTGGAGCAGTATGTCTATCACGCCGGGACCTTCCGATTTATAAAAGACCGCCACGTGATCGGCGGCCGCGTACTGCCTGAGCGTCAGCCGCCCGCGGATCGAAGGGTGGCCCTCGCGCGCGATGCAGACGTTGCGCTCCTCCCACAAAAACTCGGACCGAAGCGTCGCGTCGAGCGACAGCGCGTCGGGGAAGAAGCCTATGGCCAGGTCGAATGAGTCGGCCAGCGACGACGGCGCGGGCGGCTGGAAGAGGCTCCGCGGGCGATCTATCTTCAGCGTGAGCCCCGCGGCCTTCCGGTGTAGCTCATCGATTAAAGGGGCCAGCAACGCGACCTCCGCGTAGTCGTTCGCCAGCAGGTGGAACGTCCGTCGCGAGGCCGCCGCGTCGAAGGCGGGACGCTCTTCGAGCGCGGCCCTCAGCCCATCGAGCGCCGCCGACACCGGCCCTACGAGCGATTGGGCGACCGGCGTCGGCTTCATCCCCTCGGGCGTCCTCACCAGCAGCGGGTCGTCGAAGATGCGGCGCAACCGCGCCAGCGCGTTGCTCATCGCCGGCTGGCTGAGCCCCGAACGCCGCGCCGCGCGCGTCACGTTCCTCTCGGCCATCAGAGACTCGAAGGCCAGAAGCAGGTTCAGGTCGAACGATCTGATATTCATAACGTGAATAAAGCATATTACCATAATCCATATACCGTATCTTCGATTGTGTCGTTAAATAGTAGGAGAGCGTCAACGCCATCAAAAAGGAGTTGTCATGAAAAAGCTGATCAAGAATCTCGTACTCGTGTTGTCGTTATCTTTAATCGGGGCGTCGGCGGCGGCCGGGCAGGCGGCCAAGTCCGACAACCCCGCCGAGCTCCGCGCGAAGGAGTTCGCCCGGCTGATCGATTCGGGCAACCGCGCGGAGCTCGCAAAGTATGCTAAGGAGAACTTCGCGCCGAATTTTCTGAACATACCGATGGAGCGCCACTTGAATTTCTTGTCAGGGCTTCACGACTCGACGCGGGGCGTCGAGTTTCACGGCGTTCAAGAGTCGAAGCCGAACGAGGCGACCGTGTTGCTCAAGGCGAAGCTCACGGGCCAGTGGATGGCCCTCTTTATTCGGACCGAGCCGGAAGCGCCGCACCGCATTTCGGGGATAGGGCTCAGACAGCCGAAACCGCCGGCCGACGCGCAGCCGGTCAAGCGCCTGACAACCGAGCAGATCGCGCAGGAGCTCAAAACATTCGTCGCGAAGCTGGTCGAGGCCGACGTCTTTTCGGGCACGGTGCTGCTTGCCAAAGACGGCGTGCCGATATTCAAAGGCGCTTACGGGATGGCGAACAAAGATTTTAACGCGCCGAACCGGATCGATACGAAATTCAACCTCGGCTCGATGAACAAGATGTTCACGGCCGTCGCCATCGCGCAGTTGGTCGAGCGCGGCAAGCTCTCGTTCGACGACCCGCTGTCAAAGTTCCTGCCCGATTTCCCGGACAAGGCGTCGGCGGAAAAGATCAAGATCAAACACCTGCTCACGCACACGGCGGGGCTGGGCGGCTATTTCTCCAAGCAGTGGAGCGAATCGTCCCGCGCCTTGTACCGCACGGTCGACGACATGATCAAACGCGCCGCGGCCGACGAAAAGCTCTTGTTCGAGCCCGGCACTAAATGGCAGTACTCAAACACCGGCATGCTGGTGCTCGGCAAGGTGATCGAAGTAGTCTCGGGCCAGAGCTATTACGACTACGTGCGCGAAAACATCACGAAGCCCGCGGGGATGATAAACACCGATTGCTACGAACTGGACAAGGTCAATCCGAACCTGGCCGTAGGCTATGACAAACAGTTTACCGACGGCGGGGTCTCGTTTATGAACAACGTCTTCGCGCACGTGCTGCGCGGGGGGCCGCAAGGCGGCGGGTATTCGACCGTTGAAGATCTGTTGAAGTTCGACATCGCGCTCAGGTCGAACAAGCTGGTAGGCGCCGAATACGTGAAGCTCCTGCTTTCGCCCAAGCCCGAGCTGAATTCTCCCGATTACGGCTATGGCTTTCAGTACGATGCTGAAGCCAAGAAGGCGGGTCACGGCGGCGGGTTCCTCGGCATCAGCTCCAACCTCGACATGTTCTTAGGCACGGGCTGGACGGCTATAGTGATGTCGAATTACGGCCGCGGCGCGCAGCCCGTTGAGCAGAAGATGTACGACCTGGTGAAGGCCGAGCTTGATTTTCAGGCTTCGAGCCGCTCGAAGTGAGAAGGCAGGCTCGGGGATAGAATCTATTTAGCCACAGAGGCACGGAGGCACAGAGATTTTTATTGTTTTATCTCTGTGCCTCCGTGCCTCTGTGGCGTGTATTTTTTCTCACCAGTATTTCCAGCGCGGGACCACGTGCTGGTCGAACGAGAATGGCTGCGTGGCGCCGGGCGTGACCACGACGCGGACCCAGCCGACCAGGGGCGAGCCGGGGACCTGGAGTCGTGTGACATTCTCTAAAGGCTTGCCCGTCGCCCGCCGCACGAGCGGGTGATCGACCGTGTAATCATGCCCGTCGCCGTGCGCCAACAGCACGGGCCGCGCGAAACGATCGGCCTCCTCCTCTATCGCCAGTATGAACGGGTCGAACGCGCGGCGGTAATCATTGTCGTGAGGCTCTTCGAGGTCTGCGCTGGCGTGATAGCTTATCACGACCGCCGACGCGTTAAGGTTCCTGGCCTCGGCGAAGGTCTCGCGCACCCAGGCCGCCGCCGCTTCTGTCCTGCGCTTTGATTCCTGGTCGTCGGCTTGCGTGCGCGCGGGGAACGGCGCAAGACCGTTCTTGCTCCCGACGATGTGCGCGGTGGCAAAGACTACACCTTCGTGCACCCAGCGGGCGTTCTCTACGAACTCGGGGAAAGGCTCGCGGCCCGCCTGCGTGACGAGTGAGAGCCGGTTGCCGCCCAGGCTGTGCGTAGGGTCGCTGAAGAATATTTCCCTTATCTTCGCCAGCCGATCCAGAGGCTCGAAGCCGCCCGTATCCTTCTCCCAGCAGTCGGCCCACTCGTTGTCACCCGGCGTGTAGATCAAAGCGTGGCGCAGGCCGTTGAACCGGTCGAGGCTCTTACGGTAATGCGCATCACTGCATGGCCGCCAGAAGATGTCGCCCACGTGTATGACAAAGCTCAGATCGTTCCGGTCGAGCGATTCGAGCACTAGTTTGAACTGAAGCTCCTCGTGCGTGTAGTAAGGGGCGTCGCCAAGGACTGCGAACGTGAAAGTCCCCGGAGGGTTCGGGACCGGCTCTTCCGGGCCGCGCGTGGTGAAGTAGATGACGACTAACGCCAGAAGCGTTATTGCGAGGAACCAGATTCTACGCCGCTTAAACATCGAGACGCCTTCAGGAAGTTTCGCGCTTTACGTCTTCATCGAAGCTCGCGCGTTTGAGGTCGCGGTCCGCGCCCAGGAAGTTGTACTCGCGCCGGAACGTCTCGATGATCTCTTCCAGCGGAAGGTCCGGGTACGTCCCTCTGTGGTTGACGTACTCCATGTGACGATTGCCCTCGCGGTCGAAAGGGTGATAGAGCGAATCGCTAAGGCCATCGAACTCCAGCGGGAGGAGGCCGAACCTCTCGCACAGCTCAAGGTTGAAAGCCGGCGTCGCCTTCACCCAGCGGCCCTCCAGCAGTATCTCCGTGTAGCCGTGCCAGTAGAATATGTCCGTCCGCATCCTCTCTCTCATCCTTTCGGTCGACAGGTGATTGCGCACGTCCGCGAACCCGAGCCTCGCCGGTATCCCGAGCGACCTGCAACAGGCGGCCAACAGCACGGCCTTCGACACGCACCAGCCGTGCTTGTTTGCAAGCGTCGTGCTCGCCTTCATCCCCTCGACCGTCAGGTCGATTCTGTAAGGGTCGTAGCGAATCTCGTCGCGCACGGCGTAATAGAGCGCGACGGCCCGCTCGGCGTCGGTCGCACGGCCGCCCGCGTGAAGTCGCGCGAACTCTACGACGGCCGGCGATGTCGTCTCGATGGTCTCCGTAGTCCCTGTGAACGGATGATCATTAACGATATTCATAAGCTTTGTTAGCTGCCCGCGGCTGGTATGAAGGCGACTATTCGCAAGGGGCCGCCGCTGCCGCCTTTGATCTTTATCGGGAGCGCGACGACGCGCGCCCCGCTCTTCGGCACCTGCCCGAGGTTGGCGACGTTCTCGAAGGCGGGGATATTGTTCGTCATCAATATTACGTGGCTGTCGAAGGTCTGCGTCTGGCCGTAGTCTATGCTCGCCGTGTCGAGCCCGACGGCGCTTATCTTTCTATTCTCGACCAGCCACCGCGCCCCGTCCGGGTGCAGCCCCGGAAAATGTAGCTCGGCCACGCCCTCCGCGCCTCGCTTGTCCGTGCCCAAATACTTGACGCGGTCGGGCCAGAACTGGCCGAAGCCCGTCTCAAAAAGCACTATGCTGCCGTCGGGGATACGCCCGTTCGCCGATTCCCAGTCGGCAAGATCTTGCACACCGATCTGGTAATCGCGGTTGGCCGCGGCCTTGCTCGAAACGTCTATCTTGATGGCCGGGGCTATAAGCTGAGACAGCGGAATCGCGTCGACGGTGTTGCGCCCCTGCGCAAAGTGAACGGGCGCGTCGATGTGCGTGCCGCCGTGCTCGGCCGCGCAAAAACTGTAGGCCGAATAGTAATAACCCTTCTCCGTGAATCCTTCGGCGACCGTCTCGCGTTTGAACGGCTCGGCCGTAGGCCAATAAATCGTCTCGGATGAAAGGTCATGCGAGAGGTCTATCCACCGGCCTTCGGGGAAGCCGGCTTGTGCGGCGGTCTGTTTAGCAGGTTGGTTCGCGCACGAGAGAGTCAGTAAAGAGCACGCAACCAGGGCGAGCATAATCGGTCCGGCCTTCATCGATGCCTCCTACAGTCAGCTCCTGCTCAGAGACATTAACAACGACAAGACGGCTAGATCAACTCCCCTTTTGCTTGACCGAGAAGGTCTGCCCCGCGACCATTATCTTCCCCTTGCGCGTCGACCCTGTCGCATTCGGGGCGACCGAATATGTAACGACTGCGTTGCCCATGCCGACGGGGTTCGCAGTGACGGTAATCCAGCTCGACTGACTGACGGCCTGCCACGTGCAGTTGTTGGAGGTCGTCACCTGTATGCTGTCCGCGCCGCCGGTTGCGTTGAAAGAGTTGAAGGTCGGCGAGATAGTGAAGGCGCAGCTCGTGACGCCGCCTTTCTGGACTATCGTGAAAGTCTGCCCCCCGACGGTGATCGAGCCTTGACGCGCCACGCCGCTCAGGTTGTCCCTCACGGAATAAGTGATCACCTCGCCGCCCGTGCCGCTTGCGCGCGAGGTGATAACGATCCAGCTCTGGTTGCTCGCGGCAGTCCAGTCGCAACTGCTCGTCGTCGTTAGCTGAAAACTCCCGTCGCCCCCCATCTCCGTGAAAGACTTGCTGGCGGGCGCGATCAAGAAAGAACAACTGCTCCCGACCCTGAGGCCGTGGCCGAAACTCGTAACCCAGACTTCGCTCGGGTTGTGAGGGTTGTAAAAGACTCTTTCAGGCTGGCGAAAAGGATAAGTCGTGATCGCCTCGAATGTCGGGCTCGCGGAGTTGAGGTTGCTCGAATACCAGAGCCCTTCTGTCTCAGTCGTCAGGTAGATCTCGTTAGGGTTGGTCGGGCTGATCGCGCAAGAGGTCACTCTGTCGAGGCTGCTTATGCGCGTCCACGACACGCCCCTGTTCGTGCTCTTGTAAAGCCCGCCGAGCCCGTTAGGCGGCCCTCCCCACCCGCTCCACACGCCGACATACCATGTATTCTGTGTTACGTCGTGCGGGTCCAGGACTATGTCTTTGGTCCAGTAGACCATCCCCGTGTGGCTGCGGTCTACCCACGTCGCGCCGCCGTCCGTGCTCACGAAGACGCCGGAGCTCGCGGTGAATGCGCCCGCGGTGTTTCTTCGGCCGGAGTAGGTGCAGACGAGCGTGCCGTCGTTCAGGACTTTGATGTTGAACGGGTGCCCTTCGGTCCGCGGCGGGTTCGCGAGCTTGGCCCACGTCGAGGCCGAGCCGTTTTGAATGTCGTTCGAAACGAATATGCCGCCCGTAGTGTTGTGAATCACGCTCGCGTACATTCGGTTCGGGTTGTTCGGGTCTACGGCCAGCCCTATCACGGGGCGGCCGAAGTCGTGCAGCGTCGACCAACTCGCGCCCGCGTTGGTCGAGTACTTGATCTCGCCCGTCCCGACGTTGATCCTCGCGTCGGTCAGGTAGGTGCTTTGATACATGTCGTGCACGCTCGACACGGCCGCGTAGAGGTTGCCCGTGGTCGGGTGTTTCAGCGATTGATAGGTCGAGTTATAAGTCTGACCCGTGTAATTAAAAGACCATGACTGCCCGGCGTCGGTCGAGCGGGTGCCGCGTATGTCGGAATATGAAGCGAACATGTTGTTGGCGTCGCTCCAGGTGATCCACCAGCAGGTCGTGTCTTCGAGCCCTATGCCGCGATAGCTCTTGTTCTTCGGCGTCGCCACACCCATCGGGTTCTCGTCGGCCGGGTTGACGTACATCTGTTTCCACGTCGAGCCGCCGTCCGTAGTCAAGTGCGCGAACCCCAGGTCTGTGAAGGCAGCTTTATTAACGTCTGTCGGAGAGACGGCAAAGCCGAGCGCGCCCGCGCCATAAGTCCATCCCCTGTCGCCCCCGTGCCCGGCCCAGCCCGTGAGTATGTTCTGGTTGTTCGTAGTCGATAACACGCTCTGCCAGCTCTGGCCGCCGTTCGTAGTTTTGTAGATGATCGGAAACTCGTTCGAGGTCTGCCCCGCGACGTAAGCGGTAGAAATATTACCGAGCGCCATCGAGACGAAAAACGGGTATTGATTTGCCGCGACGCCGGTCGTCCTGGCGACCCATGAAGGCTGACCCCAGTCGAGCGAGTAGATGCTCTGGTAGCCAGCGTAAGAGCCTTCGGCCAACAGGCCAGGGAATACGTCGCCCGCCGCGAGCGTGACGCAGAAGAAGCGCGTCACACCGTTCTGCTTCGCACCGGCGAACGAGACCATCGCCTGCGCGGCCGGTATGCCCGTGGCGGCGGCCGTCGTAAAGGTGCTTCCCCCGTTGACGGAAAACAGCAGCCCCGCGCTCGTGCCTACGAATATGTTTACGCCGTCGAAGAACGCGCCCGCGACATAACAGCCCGCCGCGTTTGTGAACTTCTGCTGAAAGCTCGCGCCACCGTTGCCGGAAAAAAAGATGCGGGTGTAGTCGGACACGATCAGGTTGTTGGCGTTGTTCGGGTCTACGTGCAGGCTGTAGGCTTCGCCGCCCGTAGGGTCTGCGCTCATCCGCTGCCACGTCGCGCCGCCGTCTGTGCTCTTGGAGGGCGTGACCAGATCGGCCCCGGCTATGTTCGTGTAGTCGAGCGAGTAGAGGATCGACGGGTCGTTCGTGAACCGGACTATGGATTGGCGGTTGCCCTGTATCTGGCGGAAGCTCAACATCCGCCACGACTGGCCGAGGTTCGTCGAATGAAACAGCTCGCTCATGTCACACGAGATATAAACCTCGTTCGGGTTGTGCGGGCTGAAGCTCGGCGCGAATAACGCGCCCCCTCCGCCTGGCCCTCGCGAAAGCCACTCCTGAGGCGGGGCCGCGCTCGCGCCGGTTGAAAAAAGTGCGACTATGACAAAAGTGAAAAGTACAAGATGGAGAGATTGCCTCTGCATAAGCCCTGGATTTCCTTTGCGAATTCGTTTTGACCCGCACCCGATCGGGGAAGATGTAGCTTTCGGGCCTAACCTGCGTGGCAACGCGTATGCCGCGGCGGCCCCGTCGATCAAAACGAATCTTTCTAAAATTTAACCGGTGTGAGGAGGGGGCGAGATGTCAAAAAATAGAATAGCATTCGTTAAGTAATGACACAAACTGGCAATAGAAAACGCTAAACCAGCATCGGATCTGTAATGAAATCCGTCAACTCTCATTGTAAGGTAGAAGGCTGTTGATTAGATTATCTTGGGCCTTATTCAAATGCCCTACCAGGAGGTGAGAGATGGCAGACATCCGCTATATCGATAAGGATTTTGTTCGCTTCAGGTTCGCCGGATCGAATGGCGAAGAGCAGCAGGCGATACTCGCTTTCGGAGACAAGGTTGAAGTCTTAGAGGAGGGGGGAAGTGGCAAGCCCAGTCGCGTGCGCGCCCTGGAGCTTTTCGACGGCGCCCTGGAGGGGACGATCACCGGCAAGCCCTTTCGCGGGCGCGACAAGGGGGTGCTTAAGTTCTCGATGGTCGACGTGCAGCAGGGCGACGGGATGGTGCTTGAGACTCCCCCGGATGAGAATGACCAGACCAAGATCATCTTCATCGACGGCGGCGACAACAAGCTATTCGCCCGCCACGTCGCGGCGCGGTACCTCCACCGGAAGAGCTCAAAGACGAGCCCGCTGGATGTCGACTTGATTCTCATCACGCACGGCGACGCAGACCATTTCGAGGGGCTCATCGACATCAAGCGCTCCGAGACGGACAAGGGCATCTCGGCACGCAAGAGGCTCTTCATACGACCCCGGCGGGTCTACCACAACGGGCTGGTCAAGGCGCCGTCTACGGTCGAGGACGAGCAGGGGTTGGGCCGGACGGTCGAGCAAGACGGGACCCCTATGATCGTCGACCTCTTCGACGACCCGCGCCAGGCCGCTGAGGGGATGAAGAACGGCCCCTTCAAGCGCTGGGGCGAGACGCTCACTCACTGGGAGCAGCGGGGGGAGATTAAGTTCAGGCGGGTGGCGCACGGCATGAGCGCCGACGACCTGTTCGGCTTCCTCAGCCCGGCCATCAAGGTCGAGATTCAGGGTCCCTTTCAGTCGAAGGTGACCGACCCTCAAGACGGCAGAGAGAAAGATGCCCTCCCGTTCCTCCACCAGCCCCCGAAGTCCGCGCTCATCCACCTGGAGGAGGGAACCAATCAATCTTCGGAAAAGATATCTGTCTCCCACACGATCAACGGCCACTCGGTAGCGTTCCGCCTGACCTACGGCAACGTCCGCTTCAACTTCACGGGCGACCTCAACCAGGAAGCGATGGGGTTGATGCGCGACAGGCTCGACTTGAGCGAGCTGGAGGCAGAGGTCGTCAAGGCACCGCACCACGGCTCGGCCGACTTCGACTTCAAAGCGCTCAAGGCCATGAAGCCCGTCGTATCGATCATCTCCTCGGGCGACGAGACCGCCAATAAGGAGCACATTCACCCGAGGGCGACACTAGTCTCCGCGCTGGGTAAAGTCAGCCGGGGCGAGACGGGCATAGTCCTCTGCACGGAGCTTGCCGCCTTCTTTGCGATGCGCGACCACTCGCATGAGCGCCGCCTGATCGCCAAGTTTTACGATGGGGACGAAGCGATAACGCGGGCCGACCTCAGGAAGTTCTACGGCAGCGCCACGCGAAGCCTTGACGACGAGAAGGCGCTGCCATCCTATTTCGGGTTCGAGCGCACGAACTTCGGCATCATTCACATACGGACCGATGGCGAGCGCGTCCTCGTCTTTACGCACAGCGGCAAGGAGGGCATGCGCGAAGCCTACCGCTTCAACGTCGATGCGAACCACGCGATACGCTTCAGCAAGGACGTGACGACGGGCTAGAGATCAAACGCCACTCAGGCGGCATGCGCGTCTTTGTGGTGAGCGACGTTGCCGGCTTTTCTTATGTCGTAAGCGGCGGCGACGAAAGTCTGTATGTACAAGAGCGCGGCTACGGAGAGCAAGCCGTAAGCTAACAGCGAAAGCGTGACCGGGCCTTTCAAGATAAGCGCCAGCGTGATCGCAGCCAGCATCAACCCGACTACCGCCTGGTAGTAGAGCGTCTTGTATCGGATGCTGAAGATCGCGATGAAGCCGAGCGTTGCGACCAGGACTCCGAGCGGGTGCGGCCAGCGCAAGGCCACGGCTAACGAGAAGTAGTAGACGACGACCAGGCCGCGCACGAACTTTTGCAGCGTGTAGTAATCTTCATAAAAATAGGGGAAGAAAGCTAAGAGCGCGGCCGCGACTAACAACAGGTTCAACTCGCCCGCCGACACCCCTATGGCCTCTGTCAGCGGGTAATGCCACGCGAGTATCAGCCAGACGGGCATCGAGTTGCGGAGCCATTTGGCGGTGCGGCCCGGCTTGATGAGCGACAGGTCCGCGATCAAGTAAAGGTAATAGACCGCGGCCGGAGCCCATATCTTAATCCAGCTCTCGCCAATCCTGCCGCTTAAGGCCGCGACCACCGTCGCCACGATCGCGGCTATGAGCGGCGCCCACTCGTAGCTGCGTATGTGCGAAGGCGGTTGCTTGTACCACCTCTCGAAGCTTTCCGAGCTGTGGAGCGCGGGCGCGAGCGAGCGGTTTATCTTCTCCGCGACCGACCGCATGATCTCTTGCTGAGGCTTGCGGTCATCGATTTCGCCCGCGGCGCGGAACTGGTCGGGGTAGACGGGCTGGTGAAATCGGACGACGATCTTCGCGGGCTTTGGCAGAAGCCGGTGCTTAGGCCATGCGCGAAACGCGCCGCCGATCGTCACGGGCACTATCGGCGCTCCCGTATCAAGCGCGAGCCGCGCGGTCCCCGCGCGCAGCTCTCCCATAGGCCCGCGGTCCGAGCGCTTGCCTTCTGGGAATATGCCGAGCGCCTCTCCGCCCTCAAGCACGCGCAGGGCCTCGCGGTAGGCGGATTCGCCTTTGCCGCGCGTGATGTCTACGGGGAACGCGCCGAGCGCTCTTATGATCTGGCCGAGCAGCGGGATTTTGAACAGCGCGTCCCATGCCATGAATCTTATGATGCGATTAACGGGCAGGGTGACTAGCACCGGGTCGAGGTAAGAAGGGTGATTGCCGGCCAGTATGACCGCGCCAGTCGCGGGCACGTTCTCAAGACCGGCGTACTCTACCGAAAAGAGTATGCGGAAGATCGGCCGCCCGATCAGTTTTATTAGTCTTAACATATCTCTTTAGTGCTGAGTGCTGAGTCCTGAGTGCTGAGTAATAGCGAGCTACTCGGCTCCGTAGGAGCCGGATGTTTGTAGAATGATCTCACATATTGCCTACGACTCCGTAGGAGTCACATCTTGGACATTCAACTCCTACGGAGTTGGATAATACTTGCGCCATATTTCTACAAACATAGAGCCCCTACGGGGCTTTCAGACACTATCTCAGGACTCAGGACTCAGCACTCAGCACTTCTTAATGTCCGGTCGCCCACGCCGCGGCAGGCTCTATCCACTCGTTCATCGCCTTGTAGAGAAAGCCGTGTCCGAGGCCGGTCTTAAGCTCCACCTCTTTGCGTTTGTTGAGACCCTTCGCCTTCTCGAAGAACTTTTGACACGTCCCGCCTATGTCGTCTGCCGCGTCGAATATCGACAAGACGTTGCCCCATAAATCTACCCGCCGCTGTTGTAGAGTCCCGTCGTTGCAGTTGCCCATCAGGACGAAATTAACTTCACGGTTCTTTAACCGCATCGATACGACCATCGCTATCACAGACCCTTTCGACGCGCCGACGACGGTGATTTTTCGAGGCGGGACTCCGGCCTTGAGCAGCGCGTTGATCTGGCCTATGACCTTTGTCGCGTAAGACTCGATCTCCGTCCCGCGTGGCCGCGCCTCGCTGATGACGACGAGCCCCCGCCGCTTTAATGCTTCGAGAATCTCTTCGTACTCGTAAACGCCCCACCGCTCGCTTGTGGGGCGAATGCCCTGCTCCTCGATTATCCTGCCGTGCAGGTAAAATAAGTACCTTGCGGCAGGGTCAATCCTATCTGGCGCCTCTTTCGTTATTAGCCCCTGAGCTTGAGAGCCGTTTGCGTTGTGGCCGCACGCAAGCGACACGAGCAGAAAAATGGCGGCGAGGATTGAAAAGCGGTGTAGGTTGATAATCATCATTCGCCATTGTCTCCGTATCCGAGAGGCTAATCAAGGATAGAAACCTGATCGGTCGACTAAGTAGGCGTCTCATCCAGTTGCAAACCGCTATGGGCAGTCAAACAGGGCTCATAGTAAAATGAAATGTTATCCCAGTTGTCTATGAGCATAGAGAGAGCATTTGATGTGGTTGTGATCGGCGCGGGCCATGCCGGTTGCGAGGCGGCCTACATCGCCGCGCGCCTCGGCGCCCGCACGGCGCTCGTCACCATCGACCGAAACTCGATCGGGCAGATGAGCTGCAACCCCGCCATAGGCGGCATAGCCAAAGGCCATCTGGTCCGCGAAGTCGACGCGCTCGGCGGCATAATGGGCCAGGTCATCGACGCCACGGGGATCCAGTTCCGCCTGCTAAACCGCAGCCGCGGCCCCGCCGTTCAGTCGCCCCGCGCCCAGGCCGACCGTAACCTTTATCGCACGGAGATGAGGCGCAGGCTCGCCGCGACCGAAAACCTGACCGTCATCGAAGGCGAGGTCGCCGAGATAAAGATCGCCGCCGCTCGCGTCACGGGAGTCGAGCTCGCCGACGGGACTTTTATCCAGGCGCGCTCGGTCGTGCTTACGACGGGGACTTTCCTCAACGGGTTGATCCACGTCGGGCGCAAGACTTTCCAGGCGGGCCGCAGCGGCGAGCCTGCTTCTATAAGGCTGGCCGATTCGGTACGCGCGATCGGCTTTCGCACAGGGCGGTTGAAGACCGGCACCCCGCCGCGCCTCGACGGGCGTACTATCGATTACTCGAAATTCGAGCGCCAGCCCGGCGACGAACGCCCCGTGCCGTTCTCGTTTAAGACCGAGAGGATCGACCGGCCGCAGATAGAGTGCTTCATCGGCTACACCAACGAAACGGTGCATGACGTGATACGGCGGAACCTCGACAAATCGCCGCTCTACAGCGGCGACATACAGGGCATAGGCCCGCGCTACTGCCCGTCGATCGAAGACAAGGTCGTCAAGTTCAGCGAGAAGCCGCGCCATCAAATCTTCCTTGAGCCGGAAGGTTATAAGACTTACGAGGTCTACCCGAACGGCATCTCGACGAGCATGGCCGAAGAGGTCCAGCTTGAGTTCGTGCGAAAGATTCCCGGCCTTGAGCGCGTCAAGATGCTGCGGCCGGGTTACGCGGTCGAATACGACTTCGTGGACCCGCGCGAGCTGCACCCGACGCTTGAGACGAAGCTCGTCGGCGGGCTCTTCCACGCGGGGCAGATCAACGGGACTTCGGGTTACGAAGAGGCGGCGGGGCAGGGAATAGTCGCCGGGATTAACGCCGCGCTCGGCGCGCTGGCGCGAGAGCAGATCGTGCTCGACCGCCGCGCCAGCTACATCGCCGTGATGATAGACGACCTTGTGACCAAGGGCGCAGACGAGCCTTATCGAATGTTCACGTCGCGCGCGGAGATGAGGCTGTCGCTGCGCTACGACAACGCAGACCAGCGGCTGACGCCCGTGGCGCGCGAGATCGGCTCGATCGACGACGCGGATTACGAGGCGTTCGTTACGAGGCAGCGCGACGTAGCGCGCGTCAAAGAGTTCCTGGCCTCGGCGCGCGTGAGCGAAGTTTCCGCTGAGCTTCTCGAAGGGCTCGAAGGCTCGCCGGAGAGTTTGCACGGCAGGCGGCTCGATTACCTCGCGCGGCGTCCCGACTTCAACCCGGAAAATCTGGTCGAGATAGCCCGCGCCGCCAACCCTGACGTGAGCGAGAAAGAGATCACCGTGGCGCTCAACGACATTCGCTACGCCGGGTACTTGAAGGACCAGGAATCGCTCGCCCGAAAGCGCGGCCGCTACGACGATCTGGAGATACCCGCCGGGATCGATTTTTCGAGCGTGTCGGGTCTGTCGACCGAGGTGGTGCAGAAGCTCACGGCGATCCGCCCGCGCACGATAGGCCAGGCCGCACGCATACCGGGCGTGACGCCCGCCGCCGTTTCGATCCTGCTCGTCGAAACGCTCAGAGGCTAAAGGAGCCGCAGATGAATAAGCGATTAAGACTGATGATCTCACTGACTACGATGATACTGTCTCTCTTCGCCTTCAGCCTGACGGGGCAGACGCAGGGCCAGAAAGAGAAGCGCTTCAAGCTGGTCATTCACGGGGGCGCGGGGACGATACTGAGATCGAACATGTCGCCCGAGCGCGAGGCGGCTTACCGCGCCGCGCTGACCGAAGCCTTGCAGACGGGACATGCCGTGCTCAAGCGCGGCGGCAGCAGCCTGGACGCGATCGAAGCGACGATAAAGGTGCTCGAAGACTCGCCGCTGTTTAACGCGGGCAAAGGGGCCGTCTTCACCAGCGAAGGGACCAACGAGCTGGACGCTTCGATCATGGACGGGGCGACTCTGAAGGCCGGCGCAGTGGCCGGTGTCAAGCGCATCAAGAACCCTATCAGCCTAGCCCGCCTGGTGATGGAGAAGTCGCCGCACGTGATGATGGTCGGCGAGGGCGCCGAAACTTTCGCGCGTCAAAACGGCGTCGAGTGGGTGGACCCGAAATACTTCTACACCGAAGAGAGGTGGAAACAGTTACAGGAGGCCAAGCGCAAAGAGAAGCAGCCGAAGACTAGCTCTTTGACGACGGACGACAAGAAGTTCGGGACCGTGGGGGCCGTGGCGCTGGATCAGAACGGGAACCTGGCCGCGGGGACATCGACGGGCGGCATGACGAACAAGAAGTTCGGGCGCGTGGGCGACGCCCCGATCATAGGAGCGGGGACTTACGCTAACAACGCGACCTGCGCCGTCTCGGCTACGGGGCACGGCGAGTACTTCATACGCTCGGTCGTGGCCCACGACATAGCCGCGCTGATGGAGTACCGCGGGCTGTCGCTGAAAGAGGCGGCCGACATCGTCGTGATGAAGAAGCTCGTCAAGCTCGGCGGCGAGGGCGGCGTCATCGCGATTGACAAGGACGGCAACCACGCCATGCCCTTCAACAGCCCTGGCATGTACCGCGGCTTCATCGACTCGGACGGCAAAGCGGTCGTTGAGATCTATAAAGAGTGATTTGAAATCGCGGCGCGCGAAAGCGCGGGGAACCCGTTCCGACGGGTCGCGCCATACAAATTTCAAATCGCCAGAAGAGTTTGTTAAAATCATATTGGCAGCAAAGCACTGCCAATATCTTCTCCAAGTAAGCGGAATGGTAGAGGGCGAGTCTTGAACGGCTGGCCCTCATTTTTCCGGGCGCTTGATTTTATACGTTGAGGTATGAATATGAACCTAAGAAGAATTATGAGCGCGATTCTCGTCGCGATGTTTGCGGCCCCGGTCCTCGACGCCGTCCGCGCCGACGAGGGTATGTGGACTTTCAATAACGTGCCCCGCGCCGAGATCAAACGCAAGTACGGTTTCGACGTGACAGACGATTGGCTCAAGCGTGTGCAGCTCGCCTCCGTCAGGTTCAACAACGGGGGCAGCGGCTCGTTCGTCTCTCCGGACGGCCTAGTGCTGACGAACCACCACATCGCGTCCGAGACGCTGGCTCAGCTCAGCTCGGCCGAGAAGGATTACATGAAGGACGGCTTTTACGCGCCCACGCGCGACAAGGAGCTTAAGTCGCCGGAGCTTGAGTTGAACGTCCTGGTGAGTTTCGAAGACGTGACCGACAGGGTCAACCGCGCGGCCAAGCCCGACATGTCCGCGGCCGACGCGGACGTTGCGCGCCGAGCCGAGATAGCGACGATCGAGAAGGAGTCCCTTGAAAAGACGGGGCTGCGCAGCGACGTGGTCACGCTTTACCAGGGAGGCCAGTACAACCTTTACCGCTACAAAAAATATACGGACGTGCGGCTGGTCTTCGCGCCCGAAGCGCAGATAGCCTTTTTCGGCGGCGACCCGGATAACTTCACTTACCCGCGCTACAACCTCGATATGGCGCTCTTCCGCGTCTACGAGAACGGCGCGCCGCTCAAGGTGGACAACTACTTCAAGTGGTCGAAGACGGGAGCGAAAGACGGCGAGCTCGTCTTCGTGTCGGGCCACCCCGGCTCCACTTCGCGGCTGAACACGGTGGCTCACCTTGAGTACCTGCGCGACACGGGGCTCCCGTTCGTCATAAAGCTGTACGAGCGGCGGCTGGCGGCGCTGAAGAAGTATGGCGCGCTGGGCGAAGAGCAGTCGCGACGCGCGCAGGAAGACGTGCTCGGAATAGAGAACGCGCTTAAGAACTGGCACGGCCAGCTCGCGGGCCTCCGCGACAAGTCGCTGATGGCGAAGAAGGCTAAAGCCGAAGAGTCGTTGCGCAAGAGCGTGATGGCCGATCCTCGCAAGCAGAAAGAGTACGGCGAGGCGTGGGACACGATCGCCCGCGGGCGAAAGGCGCTGCCGTCTTACCTGCTCGAATACCAATTTATGGAAGGCACGGCGGGGTTGAACACTACGCTTTTCGGCTACGCCCGCGCGCTCGTGCGGCTGGCGGCGGAGAGCGCGAAGGCCGACGCCGACCGGCTGCCCGAATACACGGACGCGCGCCGCGCTTCGTTCGAGATGAGCCTTTATTCGCCCGCGCCGATCTACGACGACCTGGAGAAGATCAAGCTCGCCGACTCGCTCGCCCTCATGCGCGAAGAGCTCGGAGCGGACCACGCGCTGGTCAAGAAGGCGCTGGCCGGCAAGACGCCCGAAGCGCGCGCCGCCGAGCTGATAGACAAGTCGAAGCTCAAGGACGTGGCCTTCCGCAAGCAACTGGCCGCGGGCGGCGCGAAGGCGATCGCCGAATCCGACGACCCGTTGATCCAGCTCGCGCGCGACATAGACGAGCAGGCGCGCACGATCCGCAAGCGCTACGAGGCCGAAGTGACGAGCCACGAGCGGGCCAATTACGCGAAGATAGCGCGCGCGCTTTTCGACATCGAGGGCACGCGCCTCTACCCCGACGCGACGTTCACGCTGCGGCTCTCTTACGGCGCGGTCAAAGGCTACGAAGAGATGGGCAAGCAGATCAAGCCGTTCACCACGTTCGCGGGCCTGTACGAGCGCGCGGCGAAGTTCAACCAGAAGCCGCCTTATGATTTGCCGCAGCGGTGGGTTGAGAAGAAGTCCGCGATCAAATTAGATGTGCCGTTCAACTTCGTATCGACGAACGACATCATAGGCGGCAACAGCGGCTCGCCCGTGATCAACCGAAACGCCGAGCTCGTCGGCCTGATATTCGACGGGAACATTCAGTCGCTGGTAGGCAATTTCATTTTCGACGAATCGGTGAACCGCGCGGTGTCTGTAGACGTGCGCGGCATGGTCGAGGCCTTGCGCAAGGTTTACGGCGCGAACGAGATCGCCGACGAGTTGACGAAGTAGGCGCTCTTGGGAAATCTCTCACCGAAGAGAAACGTAGAGAATATAAGGGCGTTGAAATAGCCTCGAAGAGGCGTAATTCAAAAGCCAGGGGCGAAGCCCCTGGAAACGAATCGATAATAATGAAAAGCCCTGAAAGGGCGCGATAGTTATATCGCCCTTTCAGGGCTTCTCGTTGTATGCGTGCGTCACCCGGCGCGTTGCGCCGGGCTATTGAATAGCGCCTCTTCGAGGCTTCCTTTTGAATCAGGACTCTTCGAGGCTTAAATCGCTACCAAATCTCAACCCGCCAAGATCGATCCCGAAATGCTCTCTTAATGCCGCGGCGTATTCGTCGTCGCTTTCAAGCAACCGCTCCTCTTTATGGCCCGCGCGCGTCACGATCAGCCGCATCTCGCTCAGCGTGATTCGGCCGCCGTCGGTCGCCCGCGTGCAGACGCGGCGGCGCGTGAAGTGCGACTCGGGGGATGTCTCATGATAACGGCACCTATCAACGTAGTCCGTGTACACATAAGGCCGGAGCGTAAACCGATACTGGGCTTCCCACACCTCGCCGCCGCCGCGCCGGCTGAGCGTTAAACTCTCGCCATCATCATCTATGCGATAAGCGACTCCGTCGCGCATCTGCTCGCCGCGGTCGTCCAACAGCAGGGGCTCGCCGAAAGAGTCGCCGAAGCCTACGTCGGCCAGCCACCTTTCGCCGAGATGGACCAGCAGCGCCATGTGGTCGAAGGGCGGGCCGAAGCCGCCGTCTTCGCGCGCTACGCCCGCCGAGAGCATCTCAACGCGGAAGCCGAGCGCACTGAGCAGCGACGCGAAAGTCCCGTTCAGCTCGTAGCAGAAACCGCCGCGCCGACGTTCGATTATCTTCGAAAACAGCGAGCCGTCTTCGAGCGCGATCGGCCGGCCCAGGTGTATGTCGAGGTTCTCGAACGGGACCGCGAGCATGTGCGCCCGGTGCAGGCGGCGCAAGGTCTCTGCCGCAATCTCAAGCGGCCCGTCATAATTGATCCGTTCCAGGTAAGCTTTGACGTTCACGACTATCGATTTTGCAGCCCGCGCGCCCGCCTGTCAAAGTTTTGCCGCCGCCGAGAGACTTTCCCGCCAACTCTATGGCAGAATAATAGTGTGACGGCTAAGTGGAAATCAGATTCTCGAAAGGATGTCAGCGATGGCAAGCTCGGAGGCCCGCGAGGCGGGCGACGTGGAGATTCGCGAATGGATCGATTCGCTAGATTATGTGATAAAAAACGGGGGGCCTGAGCGGGTACGGACCCTGCTCGAACGGCTCCAGATCCACGCACGACAGTCCGGCGTAGAGATTCCCTTCACGGCTAACACGCCTTACATAAACACAATCCCCGCCGACAGCCAGCCGGTCTACCCAGGAAGCCGCGACCTCGAGAGACGAATTAAGAGCCTCGTGCGGTGGAACGCGCTGGCCATGGTCGTGCGCGCCAACCGCGAGGAGAGCGGAATAGGCGGGCACATATCGACCTACGCTTCGGCGGCTACGTTATACGAAGTCGGTTATAACCACTTCTTCCGCGGCAAGGGCGATGACCACGACGGCGACATCATCTACTTTCAAGGCCACGCCTCGCCGGGCATCTACGCGCGCGCGTTTCTGGAAGGCCGGTTGTCGAAAGAGCACCTGTCATGTTTCCGGCGCGAGATACAGTCGGAACACGGGCTCTCTTCCTACCCGCACCCGTGGCTGATGCCTCAATTCTGGGAGTTCCCGACAGTCTCGATGGGGCTGGGGCCGATCATGGCCATCTACCAGGCGCGCTTCAATCGCTACCTCGAAGACCGCGGGCTGAAGAGACATTCCGGCTCGAAAGTCTGGGCCTTCCTTGGCGATGGCGAGACGGACGAGCCCGAGAGCCTCGGCGCGATAACGCTCGCCTCGCGCGAGAAGATAGACAACCTGATCTTCGTCATCAACTGCAACCTCCAGCGGCTCGACGGCCCGGTGCGCGGCAACGGCAACATCATACAGGAGCTTGAATCCATCTTTCGCGGCGCGGGGTGGAACGTCATCAAGGTCATCTGGGGGAGCGACTGGGACCCACTGTTTGCGGCAGACCACGAGGGGTTACTCGTCAAGCGAATGGGCGAGACCGTCGACGGCCAGTGGCAGAAGTATTCCGCCGAGTCGGGCGCTTACTTCCGCGAGAATTTCTTCGGCGTAGACCCACGCCTCACGGAGATGGTTTCTCACCTGTCGGACGAGCAGTTGAGAAAGATGCGCCTGGGCGGCCACGACCCGCAAAAAGTCTACGCCGCGTACAAAGCCGCCGTTGAGCACGAAGGCTCGCCCACCGTGATACTGGCCAGGACGATCAAGGGTTACGGACTGGGCGAGAGCGGCGAGGGCAAGAACATAACGCACCAGCAGAAGAAGATGAACGAGGAGGAGCTGCGCCAGTTCCGCGCGCGGTTCGGCATACCGATCTCGGACGAAGACATCGCCGAAGCGCCTTTCTACCGCCCGCCCGACTCAAGCCCCGAGATTCAATACATCCGCAACCAGCGCGAACGCTTGCGCGGCTACGTCCCTACGCGAGTCGTCGCGGTCGAATCCTTAAAAGCGCCGGGCGATGAGTTGTTCGAAGAGTTCTTCGGCGGGACCGACGGGCGCGAGGCTTCGACCACGATGGTCTTTGTGAGAATACTTGCAAAGCTCCTGCGCGACGGGCAGATCGGAGACCTTGTGGTGCCGATAGTGCCGGACGAGGCGAGGACTTTCGGCATGGAGCCGTTGTTCCGGCAGGTCGGGATATACTCGCACGTGGGCCAGTTGTACGAGCCCGTCGATGCGGCGACCTTGCTCTACTACAAAGAGGCGACCGACGGGCAGATTCTCGAAGAGGGGATAACGGAAGCCGGCTCGATGTCGGACTTCATAGCTGCGGGCACGGCTTACGCCACGCACGGCGTCAACACGATACCCTTCTTCATCTTCTATTCGATGTTCGGGTTCCAGCGCATCGGCGACCTGATCTGGGCGGCGGGCGACATGCGCACGAAAGGGTTTTTGTTGGGCGGGACCGCCGGCCGCACGACGCTGGCGGGCGAAGGCTTGCAGCATCAAGACGGCAACAGCCACCTGCTCGCCTACCCGGTGCCGAACCTTGTGACGTACGACCCGGCTTACGCCTACGAGCTGGCGGTGATTATTCAAGACGGCATACGCCGCATGTACGAGAAGCAGGAAAATATCTTTTATTACCTCACGCTGATGAACGAGAACTACCCGCACCCGCAGATCCCGGACGTCGACGGCGTGAGGGAAGGCATACTCCGCGGCATGTACCGCCTGAAGGCGTCAGAGAATCAGAACGCCAAGCTGCGCGCGCAGTTGTTCGGCAGCGGCGCGATACTCAACGAAGTGGTCGAGGCCAGCCGAATACTTGCCGAGCAGTACAATGTCGCGGCGGACGTTTGGAGCGTCACGAGCTACAAAGAGCTCTACCGCGACGGGCACGAAGTCGAGCGGTGGAACGCGCTCCACCCGTCGGAGAAACCGAGGGCGCCTTACGTCACCTCCTGCGTTGCCGACGCGCCCGGCGTCTTCGTGGCGGCGTCCGATTACGTCAAGGCTTTGCCCGATTCAATATCTCAGTGGCTGCCTCGCCCGTTGATCTCGTTGGGGACCGACGGCTACGGCCGCAGCGATGCCCGCGACGCGCTCAGAGAGTTCTTCGAAGTCGACCGCCGCTTCGTCACGCTCGCGACGCTCGTGGCGCTGGCGCGCGAGAAGAAGATCAAGACCGACGTTGTGCAGAAGGCTATAAAAGATCTGGGCATCGATCCTGAGAAGGCCGACCCGTTCACTTCGTAAAGGAAGGACAAGAAAATGGCAACCGAGTTAAAGCTTCCGCAGCTTGGGGAGAACATAGAGTCGGGCGTTCTCGCCAAGCTGCTGGTGTCGGTGGGCGACAGTGTGGAGAAAGACCAACCCGTGATCGAGCTTGAGACTGATAAGGCGACGGTCGAAGTGCCCGCCTTCGAGAGCGGCGTCGTAAAAGAGATTCGCGTGAAAGAGGGCGACACGATCAAAGTCGGCCAGACGATCTTAACGCTTGAAGACGGCGCCTCGGCCAAACAGGAGAAAGGTAAGGCTGAGGCTAAGCCTGACGCCAAGGCCGACGCCGCGCCCGAACAGCGCATCGAGGATAAGGCCGAAGCGCAAGAAGCGCCGCAACAAGAGGCCGCGCAAACGGCGAAGGCCGATCAGAAGCCCGAGCAGAAGGCCCAGCCTGAAGAGAAAGCTGAAGATCAAGCGCCGGCTCCAGCGCCAGCCCCTCCTGTTGCCGCCGCCGCCGCCGAGTCAGCGCAGAAGCGAGGGCCTGTTCCCGCGTCGCCTTCCGTGCGTCGCATGGCGCGCGAGCTCGGCGTAGACATCTACGATGTTCAAGGCTCGGGGCCGGGCGGGCGAATATCGGCCGAAGACGTGAGCCGCCATGCGCGATCGTTGATCACCGGGTTGAAAAGCGCTGCCGCCCCGGCCGCGCCTGGTGCGCCCACCGTTCGGCTCCCAGATTTTTCGCAGTGGGGCGAAGTCGAGCGCAAACCCATGAGCGGCATACGGCGCAAGACCGCCGAGAGCATGCGCAACTCGTGGCTGACGATCCCGCACGTCACGCAACACGATCTGGCGGACATCACCGAGCTTGAGGCCCTCAGAAAGAAATTCGGCAAGATCGCTGAAGAGGCGGGCGGAAAGCTCACGGTCACGGCCATCGCGCTCAAGGTGGTCGCGGCGGCGCTGAAAGTCTTCCCGCAATTCAACGCGAGCATAGACGTGGCGGCCAACGAGATCGTTTATAAGAAGTATTACAACGTCGGGGTGGCCGTAGACACGGATCGCGGGCTGTTGGTCCCGGTCGTGCGCGACGTCGACAGGAAGAACATCCGAGATTTGTCGGCCGAGCTGAACCAGCTCGCCGAAAAAGCGCGCAACAAAAAGATCAGCCTTGAGGAGATGCAAGGCGCTTCTATCACGATAACGAACCTCGGCGGCATTGGCGGCACGAGCTTCACGCCGATAGTGAACTGGCCCGAGGTGGCTATCCTCGGAATGTCGCGCGCGAGCCTCCAGCCCGTTTACAGGGACGGCAACTTCGAGCCCCGGCTGATGCTGCCGCTTTCACTCTCTTACGACCACCGCCTGATCGATGGCGCGGACGCCGCGCGGTTCGTGCGCTGGGTGGCCGAGGCGCTTGAGCAGCCTTTCGTTCTCGCGTTGCAAGGGTGAGGAGATCATTAATGAGCGAGCAAATGGATTCCACGCAAGTCGTCGTCATCGGCGGCGGCCCCGGCGGGTACGCAGCGGCGTTTATGGCTGCGGACCTCGGCTTACAGGTCGCGCTCGTCGACCTTGAGCGCAACCCCGGAGGCGTCTGTCTATACCGCGGGTGCATCCCGTCTAAAGCGCTGCTGCACGTGGCAAAGCTCATAACGGAATCGCGCCATGCCGCCAACTGGGGGATCGAGTTCGCCGATCCGAAGATCGATGTCGACAAGCTGCGCGCGTGGAAAGAGGGAGTCGTCGACCGCCTGACCGGCGGGCTCGGGCAGCTTGCCAAACAACGCAAGGTCAGATTCATTCAAGGCCGCGCAAAGTTTATCGACGCCAACACTCTAAACATTCAGACCGCCAAGAACGGCGAGAGCCGTTTGCGGTTCGAGCACGCGATAGTCGCCACGGGCTCGCGCCCCGCGACGGCGCCGGGCCTCGCGCTCGACAGCCCTCGCCTTCTCGATTCAACCACGGCGCTTGACATCAAGAGCGTTCCGAAAAACATGCTCGTCATAGGGGGCGGCTACATAGGGCTTGAGCTCGGGACCGTTTACGCGGCGTTAGGCGCGGAAGTCTCCGTCGTCGAGATGACGCCGGGGTTGCTGCCGGGAGCAGACCGCGATCTGGTATCGATCCTCGCCAAGCGCGTCGAAAAGATATTCAAAGCGGTGATGCTCAGTTCGAAAGTCGTCGAGATGAAAGAAGAGCGCGACGCCGTCCGCGTCCGCTTTGAAGGCGAAGCCGTGAAGGAGGCCGAACAGGTTTACGAGAACGTGCTCGTCTCCGTGGGCCGCAAGCCGAACTCCGAAGGGCTCGGGCTTGAGAATACGAAAGTTGAGATAGACGCTCGCGGCTTTGTAAAAGTCGACGCGCAGCGGCGCACTGCGGAAGCCTCTATCTTTGCGATAGGCGATGTCGTGGGCGACCCGATGCTCGCACACAAGGCTACGCACGAGGGGCGCACGGCCGCCGAAGTGATAGCCGGCCACAAGGTCGCCTTCGAGCCGAACGCGATTCCGGCCGTCGTCTTCACGGACCCCGAGATCGCCTGGTGCGGCCTCACAGAGACTGAAGCGAAAAAAGAGAACCGCGCCGTGACGGTCGCGCGCTACCCGTGGGGCGCGTCCGGTCGGGCCATGACTTTGGACCGGATCGAGGGAGTGACGAAGCTCATCATAGAGACGGAGACCGAGCGCGTCTTAGGCGTCGGCATCGTCGGCGTCGGCGCGGGCGAGCTGATCTCGGAAGGCGTGCTCGCCATCGAGATGGGCGCGCTCGCATCGGACGTAGGGATGAGCATTCACCCGCACCCGACGCTGTCGGAGACGTTGATGGGCGCGGCGGAAGTATTCTATGGCACGAGCACGGACATCTACCGTCCGAAGAGAGAAGCGAAGGCGAAATCGTCCCGGTAGAGTTTAAATTGTCGAACCTCTCGGCGGGTGGCGCAGCACGTCAGAGTATTCTATGGTTTTGAAATCCGCCTCGCCCGCAAGCCGGATGCCTTCGTGTGTCAGCTCGATCATGTCCTCGCCTTCTTCCGTATGGCGGACGAGCAGCCGTCGCTTCTCCAGGTCTTCAAACGCCCTGACGAGGTCGGCATTCGCGTACTGGGGAGTCGAATCGAATATCTCTTTCGTCGGCAGCTTGTTGCTCCCCCGGCCGCGGAATGCCTCGAGGATGTAGTTCTCTATTCCTATCAATCGCCGTCTTTGCATAACGCCTCACCTCACTTCGCGCGCTCTTGCGAACGCCCCTTCGAAATATAGCGGCTCAAGACCCGAAGCCCAGTAAGCGAGCGCTTCGCGGTTGGGCTGCGTCGTTTCGCGCGCGGTGCGGAGCACTCTTGCGTCCGCTGAATGAAACTCAAGCCAGCCCTCCCATTTGCCGTCGGGACGTTGCTCCCCGTAGACGAACACGTCATAGCTCGCGCCGCTCGGGCCTTCTATCTTTTCCGCGTACCGCTGGATCATCTCCGCCATAGATTTAGTCTCCCGGGCTTATTTAGAGACGTATTGTGTCAAGCATCCCTACACTCCCGAACGATTTGTGTACAAGCATCGACCATTGGTGAGGCTCTAACGGGCAAGTGAGCCTTGATAAAGCAACTGATGAGCCAGTGGCGACTGCCGCGCAGGCCCGGCTTGAAATGGTCCCCTGTTTGCACTGGATAAACTAATGGCTTTTTGCCAGGGAACGCTTGGGTGTAAGGATTTATACAGAAAGGGAGAGCAACAGATGGGCTTATTTGACAAAATGTTCGGGCGCGGGGCGTCCGAAGACGAGAAGTCGCGCAAACGCTTTGAAGAGTTGAGGAACAAATACCAATCGGTATTAAACCTCGCCGATCAGCAACACGTGCAGTTTAAGAACCTCCACGTCGAGGACGACAAACTTTTAATACGCGCTGTCGCACCCTCGCAGGACGTGGCCAATAAGATTTGGGACCAGATCAAACTGGCTAACCCAAACCTCGACGACATAACGGCAGACATCACAGTGAGCCAGACGGCGGCGCAGAGCGCCGTGACGGCGGGCGGTCAGCAGACCTCGACGCAAGGCGCTGTCAACAGGGGGGTGGAGACCGGGCAGGGCCAGTCCTATACGGTCAAATCGGGCGACACCCTGTCGAAGATCAGCCGCCAGTTCTACGGCGACTCGAATGAGTATATGCGCATATTCTACGCCAACCGCGACAAACTAAATGACCCGGACAGGATACAAGTGGGCCAACAGCTTGTGATCCCGCCCGACACAGACGCATAGCAGGTCACAGTAGGTTGGCTTAGTGAAATGGGAGAGCTGTTACAGCGGCGACACAGCGGGACTTAGAACCACTTACCGTAACAAGCAATCGCGCCGCCCGAACTATTCTGCGATTGCCTGTTACGAAAGGAGGTTTGCCGGAAATGGCACAGATGACTATCACAGGGCATTTAGTTGACGAGCGGCTGCGGCAGATTATCGAGTCGCAAAAGGGGCTGATCTCTAAGCTGCACGGACTGGCAGCCGCCGGCGAGCATGGCGAAGACGCGCGGCGGCTCGCCGAGACGCTTGCCAATATCGACGAGCTGTTTTTGCTGGTGATCGCGGGCGAGTTTAATTCCGGCAAATCGTCTTTCATCAACGCGCTGTTCGGCGAGAAGGTCCGGGTCGAGGGGCCTGTGCCGGTCGATGACCGCATAACAATAATGCGCCACTCAGACGAGGCGCAGGAAAAAACGCTCGGCTCGTTTGTGACCGAGCAGCGCCTGCCCGTAGAGTTCCTGCGCAACATAGCTATCGTAGACACGCCCGGCACCAACTCTGTCATCCGACAGCACCAGGAGATCACCGAGGATTTCATCCCGCGCGCCGACCTCGTGCTTTTCGTGACCTCTATAGACCGCCCGCTCACCGAAAGCGAGCGACAGTTCCTATCCTACATACAGCACTGGGGGAAGAAGGTCGTAATAGTTCTGAATAAGATAGACACGAAGGACGAACAAGAGATCAACCAGGTGGTCGAATTTGTCGACGACAAATGCCGGGAGTTGCTCGGGTTCAAGCCGCTGATATTCGCCATATCGGCCAAGCTCGCGCTCGCCGCCAAGCTCGGCAGCCACCCGCGCGAATGGTCGCGCAGCCGGTTCGAGCCGCTGGAGGATTACATATTCCAGACCTTAAACGAGCAGGAGCGGCTGAGGCTGAAGCTGCTCAGCCCCGTAGACACGGCCGACGCCGTGGCCGGCAAGTTGGAAGGCGAGTACGCGGCGAAGCTTCATCTGCTTTCCGAAGACACGGCAAAGATATCTCGGATCGAAACACAGCTCGAAGCGGCCCGCGCCGAGATGCGGTCGAACTTTGAGAAGTTCATACTGCGGGTCGACAAGCTGGTGATGGAGCTACGCGACAGGGGCGTCGATTTCCTCGACAGTCGCGTGCGGCTGCGCCATGTGAACCTGCTCAGAGACGAGACGAGGTTTCGTGAAGAGTTCGAGCGGCAGGTCCTTACGGAGTGGCGGCGCGAGCTCGCCCGCGTCATGGACGAGTCGGTCGACTGGCTCGTCGTCGCCAACATGAAGCTTTGGAACGACACGCTGGATTACTTCAACGCGCAGGTGCGCAAGAGTGAGTACGATTCAAGGGTCGTCGGTCGGGTAGGGGGGCGGTTCGTCTACGAGCGAGAGCAGGTCCACGGCCGCATCCGGCGCGAGGCCGAGGCGCGAATCAACTCGCTCGACCACCGCGAAGAGTGCAGGCGGGTCATAGACGGCGCGATGAGCGCCATCCAGCAGTCGGTCGGCCTTGGGGCGGGCGCCGTCGGCCTCGGCTACGTCCTGGCGACGGCCTTTACGACGGTCGCGCTCGACGTGACGGGAGTGGCGGCGGCGGCGGTCCTGTTTTCGGCCAGCTTCTTCATACTCCCTTACAAACGCAAGCGCGCCATCGAAGAGTTCCGCTCGAAGACCGAAAAGTTGCGCGCCGATTTGAGACAGTCGTTTGAGGCGGAATCGAACCGCGAGATCGACCACGCGGTAGAGAGTGTTCAGATCGCCATAGAGCCTTACACACGGTTCGTGCGCAGCGAGCGCTCGAAGGTCGAAGAGGGGGCGAGGTCTTTGACAGGTGTGCGCGAACAATTGGCGGTCGTCAGGCGCGATGTGCAGAGGTTAATCAATAAGAGTTAGGGGGTGCGACCAATCATGAGCCTGGAAGAGAACTTTACCTCGGAAGAATGGAACACGTTGATAAGGGTTGCCGAAGCCTCAAAAGAAGGGCGCTCTCGGCGAGATAGCCGCATGTCTGGGTCTGGATGATCGACAGAGTTACTTACCTCCGAGCAGGTAGTAAGGGTTGGCCGGCGTCCCGCCGTACCACTTGCGCGGGTCGGCCAGCTTCGATACTTCGAAGTGGAGGTGGTAATTCCCCTTGCCCGCGTTGCCCGAGTCTCCCACGTAGCCTAGCACCTCGCCGCGCTTTAACCGCTTGCCCTCGGCCATCCCGTCGGCGTAACTCGCGAGGTGCGCGTAGTAGTAAGCGTACTTCCCCGAAGGGTCGAGCTGGTAGAGCGTTATGCCGCCCTTGTCGCTCTGGAAGAGCTTGATTACCGGCCCTTCATCGACTGCGAGGACGGGCGTGCCTTGCGGGGCGATTATGTCTATAGCGTTATGCTGTCGGCCCTCGGAGCGCGCGTCGTCATAAGTATTATGAAGCTGTTTTCGCGACACCCCCGCTACCGGTATCATCAGGTCTCTGCCCCGCAGGTACGCCAGGTCCTCTTCCGTAATCACGGCCGGCGCGGCGGCGGCAGGCTGAGCGGGCTTGGGCCGCGGCGCCTGTTTCGTTTGAGCGAACAGCAACGCAGACGTAAAGAGAATCACGCACACCACGCGTACAGCCACGTTACTACCCTGCCTTCCACAATTCTGTTTTGCAATCACTGTTCCCAAGAAAGTTCTAAGAGGGGTCTGAAAAGTCCCCGAAGGGGACAAATTCAATAGCCAGGGGCACCGCCCCTGGAAACGGACCGTTAATAATGAGAAGCCCTGAAAGGGCGATATAAGTATCGCGCCCTTTCAGGGCTTCTTGTTGTGTGCGTACATAACCCGGCGCGATGCGCCGGGCTATTGAATATCGCCCCTTTCGGGGCTTATTGAATATCGCCTCTTCGAGGCTCTATTGAATCTAGCCCTTTCAGGGCTTTTCTCCCACTTCTCAGACGCCCTCTAACGACTTCTGGGAAGAATCGGTCAAGGCGCATTCCAAAAACGGATGGCTTGTGCTATCCTCGCCGGAAATTCCAATGAGAATTAGATAGTGCGAGGTGACCTGCATGTCTCAGGCGGAACTTAATGTAAAGCCGCGCCGCTTCGGCGAGACACGGCGGCGTGACAGGTGGTGGGGGCAGCCGCTGGTGGTCTTTTTGGCGCTGGGCTCCTTCATAGTCTACGCGACGTGGGCGGCTTTTCAGAACGCTCACTTCGAGTACGGGCCTTACCTGTCGCCCTTCTACTCGCCGTTGCTTTTCGGCGATTCTCACCACGCGTGGTTCGGCCCGAAGCCGGGGTGGTGGCCGGGGGCGTTGCCTTTTTCGGCGGCGCTGCTGATCCTGTGGGCGCCGGGCGGGTTCCGCGTAACGTGTTATTATTACCGTGGTGCTTACTACAAAGCCTTCTGGGCCGACCCGCCCGCATGCGCGGTGGGCGAGCCGCGCAAGAGCTACCTCGGCGAGCGCTCGTTCCCGCTCATCATTCAGAACATACACAGGTACTTTCTCTACATCGCGCTGCTGTTCCTTGTCATACTCGCCTACGACGTGTACAAGGCGATGTGGTTCAAAGACGCCGCGACGGGCCGCGAAGAGTTCGGCGTAGGGGTCGGCACGATAGTTCTTGCGGTCAACGTCATTATGCTCGGCGGCTACGCGCTCGGGTGCCACTCGATGCGCCATCTAGTAGGGGGCTACCTCGACCGGCTGTCGCTGTCGCCCGTGCGCAAGAAGGCGTATGACTGCTCAAGCTGTCTCAACCGCAGGCACATGCGGTGGGCGTGGATGAGCCTCTTTTCGGTCGCCTTCGCGGACATCTACGTCAGGCTCTGTTCGATGGGCATCTGGCACGACGCGAGGATCTTCTGATGGCGGAACACCAGAAGCACGAATACGACGTGCTGATCATAGGCGCGGGCGGGGCCGGGCTCCGCGCCGCCATCGAAGCCGCCTCCAGGGGGGCCAAGGTCGGGATGGTCTGCAAGTCGCTTCTCGGCAAGGCGCACACCGTTATGGCCGAAGGCGGGATAGCCGCGGCGCTCGCGAACACGGACGACCGCGACAACTGGAGAGTCCACTTCGCCGACACGATGCGCGGCGGCCAGTACCTGAACAACTGGCGCATGGCCGAGCTCCACGCGCGCGAAGCGCCCGACTCGGTCCGCCAGCTCGAAGCCTGGGGCGCGTTGTTTGATCGCACGAAAGACGGGCGCATACTCCAGCGGAATTTCGGGGGGCACAAGTACCCGCGCCTGGCGCACGTGGGCGACCGCACGGGGCTTGAGATGATCCGCACGCTCCAGGACCACGGCATACACTGCGGCATAGACGTTCACATGGAGTGCACTGTGCTGACGCTGTTGAAGTCCGATGACCGCATAGCGGGCGCGTTCGGGTACGAGCGCGAGCGCGGGCGTTTCCGCCTCTTCCTGGCGAAGGCCGTCGTGCTGGCGACGGGCGGCGTGGGCCGCGCCTTCAAGATCAACAGCAACAGTTGGGAGTACACGGGCGACGGCCACTCGCTCGCCTATCACGCGGGGGCCGCGCTGATGGACATGGAGTTCGTTCAATTCCACCCGACGGGGATGGTCTGGCCCCCGAGCGTCTGCGGCATACTGGTCACCGAAGGGGTTCGCGGCGAAGGCGGAATCCTGCTCAACGCGCAAGGCCGCCGCTTTATGTTCGACGACATACCCGAGAACTATCGCAGCTCGACCGCCGATAACGAAGAAGAGGGCTGGCGTTACACTCAAGGCGACAAGTCCGCCCGCCGCCCGCCCGAGCTGCTGACCCGCGATCACGTCGCGCGCTGCATCGTCCGCGAGGTCAAGGAAGGACGCGGGAGCCCGCACGGCGGCGTCTTCTTAGATATTCGCTGGATCAAGAAGAAGCTCCCCGATGCGGCCGAGCGCATCAAGAAGAAGCTCCCGAGCATGTACCATCAGTTCAAACAGCTCGCCGACGTGGACATCACCGAAGTCCCTATGGAGGTCGGCCCGACTACGCATTACATGATGGGCGGCGTCCGCGTGGATGGCGACACGCAGATGTCGTCAGTCGCGGGCCTTTTCGCCGCGGGCGAGTGCGCCGCGGGTCTTCACGGCGCGAACCGTCTCGGAGGCAATTCGCTGTCGGACCTTTTGGTCTTCGGCAAGCGCGCGGGCCACTATGCCGCGCGCTTCGCCGACGAGAGCGGCCTCGCTCACGTTGACGAAGACCATGTAGACCGTGCTGCGCGGCGCGCGCTCGCGCCTTTCGACCGCGGCGCGAAGGGCGAAAACCCTTACCAGATTCAGCACGACCTCCAGGAGGTAATGCAGGACAAGGTCGGCATAGTGCGTAGGGAAGAGGAGATGGGTGAGGCGCTCGAAGAGATCGCCCGTCTGCGCGAGCGCGCCGACCGCGCGGGCATAGGCGGGAACCGCGAATACAACCCCGGCTGGCACACGGCGCTCGACCTTGAGAGCTTGCTTACAGTCTCGGAAGCGATCGCGCGGGCGGGGATCGTGCGGAAGGAGAGCCGGGGTGCGCAGTTCCGCGAGGACTACCCTAAGAAGGACGAGCAGCTTGGTAAGATCAACATCATCATCCGCAAGGGGGCGGGCGGCGAGATGCTGGTCGAGCGCGAGCCGATCCCGGAGATGCCGGCCGAGCTCAAGCAGATCATTGAGGAGATGGGATGACACAAGCGACATTCAGAATCTGGCGCGGGGAGCGCGGCGAAGGCGAATTCAAAGACTACTCGACGAAAGTCTCCGAGGGCATGGTGGTCTTAGACGCCGTTCATCAGATTCAGGCCGAATCGGCTAACGACCTTGCGGTGCGTTGGAACTGCAAGGCGGGCAAGTGCGGCTCGTGCTCGGCCGAGATCAACGGCCTTCCGCGTCTGATGTGCATGGCGCGGTTGAGTGATCTGAAGCTGGACGAGCCCGTGACGATAGAGCCTATGAAGGCCTTCCCGCCGGTCAAAGACCTGGTGACGGATGTTACATGGAATTATCGCGTGAAGAAGCAGATCAAGAGGTTCAAGCCCCGCCCGCCCGACGCCCCCGATGGCACATGGAGGATGGCTCAGGAGGACGTCGACCGGGTTCAGGAGTTCCGCAAGTGCATAGAGTGTTTTCTGTGCCAGGACGTTTGCCACGTGCTGCGCGACCACGTCAAGCACGAAGAGTTCATCGGGCCGAGGTTCTTCGTCTACGCCGCGGCGCTTGAGATGCACCCGCTCGACGTCGAAGACAGGGTCGGGGAGCTGAAGAAAGCGCATGGCATTGGCTACTGCAACATCACGAAATGCTGCACGAAAGTCTGCCCCGAGAACATCACGATTACCGACAACGCAATCATCCCTCTCAAGGAGAGGGTCGTCGACCAGTTCTACGACCCGATAAAGAGGCTGTTCCGCCGTAAGTGAACGTGGAGGAGTTATGCTGAAGCTCAAGTCCATATCTCGCGAAGCTATACCGAAGGCGCTCGAAAGGGTGGAGCGGTACAGGCTCTTGAACGAGCCGGAAGAGGCCGAGAGCATCTGCCTCGACATCCTTCAGATCGACCCCGAAAACCAGCCGGCGGTGATCGCGCTGCTGTTGTCGCTGACCGACCAGTTTGACAGGAAGATACCCGAGGCCGACCTACAGGATTTGCTCTGCCGTCTGCGCGGCGACTACGAGCGAGCTTATTACCGTGGGATCATCTGCGAGAGGAAAGCCAAGGTCTATCTCAAACGCCATGCGCGAGGGACGGGGCTGGTTACGAGCTGGTTGAACGAGGCGATGAAATGGTTTGAGCAAGCCGAGGCAGTCCGCCCATCGGGCAACGACGACGCGGTGCTGCGGTGGAACTCCTGCGCGCGCATCATCATGGAGAGAAAGGCCCCGGCCGATTCGGAAAGAAGCTTCGAGCCTATGTTGGAATAGGTAGTGTAATAAGATTCACCGCAGAGACGCGGAGTACACAGGATGGCCGATGATGTGCTTCGCACGCGGCGGCGCAGAGAAGATAAAGCCCCAAAGGGGCGACGATTCAATAGCCGAAAGCCTCGAAGAGGCGGCATTCAATAGCCGAAAGCCCCGTAGGGGCGTGATTCAATAGCCCGGCGCAACGCGCCGGGTATCGCACGCATACAACGAGAAGCCCTGAAAGGGCGCGATAAGAGTATCGCCCTTTCAGGGCTTCTCATTACTATTAACCCGTTTCCAGGGGCGGTGCCCCTGGCTTTTGAATCTCGCCTCTTCGAGGCTTAATTCGCTCTGCGTCTCTGCGGTGAGATGTTTTTCCATCTTGCTTCAAACCTGATTCGACGCAAGCTCGACTCCCGAACAGCGCTCTTCCAGCATACGTTTTGTGAGCGACGCGATCTCTTCGGCCGCCGTCGACGGTGGCTTCCCGCGCGGGTGGATGCCGCAGACGGCCGTAGTCGTTGAATGGTCCATCGTCCTGCTCCACCGCGAGAGCCCCGCTTTGTCCCGGCCATAAGTGAGATAAGCCGAAAGCGTGTTCAATCCCGTGCCCGGCCGCTCGCCTATCAAATGGATAACCACATCCGCGTCCAACAGCGCGCCCGCGTGATAGCCGGCGCGCACGCGACCATTCTCGATAACGATGTCGACATCGCCGACGCGCAGCCCCGCCCGGCCTAGCATCTGCCTGAGCTGCGGCAACACACGCCGCAGGTTCTCGTTCACCGCGTTGGCGTTGAGCCCATCGGAGATCGCTATCTGCGCCTGAGGTCGCGACCCCGCGTAAAGCGCGAGCAGGCGCCGCGCGCCCTCTTCGCGAATAGTTTCGCCCGACGGAGGGTGCGTCAAGTAATCGTCCCGGCTGAGGGCGGAAGTCCTCACGCGCAAGCTTCGCGGCGCTACGTCTCGGATGACCGCCGCATCGATTGCGGCATACAGAGCCTGCCGCGCGTTAGCGTAAAGAGCATTGATTCGCGCCTCTACTTCATCTGTTGCATCCCCGCGACCGAGATCGAAACCGCCTTCGGCCATGCGCGTTATTTTTCTCCTGCCCTCTTCGGTGAGCGCTTCGATTGAGCGCGCGTCGCCGCCCTCCTTCATGTAGATCGCGTAAAGCGACTGGGCGTTGGGCCTGTCAGGAGCCAGATCGCCTGTGTGATTCATAATACCCAGCTCGACAAGCCTTCTCCGCATCGCCGTCGAAACTTGCTTCCCGGCGCGGCCGCGCAGGCGCGGGTGCTCGCGGAACGAAGTCGTGAGGTAGCCGAGCATAGGGTCGGCGTTGCCGGCCACGGCCATCAGGTAAGCGGGCGCGGCGCGCTCGACTATCTGCTCGGTCAGCTCTCGCAAAGCATGCGGCTCTATGCCCATGTGAAAAGTCGAGCAGACATCGAGCCCCATCGTGACGCCGTGCAGCTTTGCCATCACCGTGTCTTCGAGGCACGCGCGGCGAAGCTGATCCGGCGTGCGAAAAACTTCGGGGCCTATGAACCCCGCGACATCGTTGACGATCATCCACGAGCCCGTACGTTCGCCGATCAACCGGGCCAGCCCGTAAGCGCGCGATTCGAGCGTCACCATATCGACGCCCTCGGCCGCGCCGTTGGTCACGGCCGACCCCTGTCCCGTCTCGAAATAGAGCCCGTCGAATCCGCGCGCCAGGTCGATCAAACCCTCGACCGTGAGCCCTACGATCCCCGACATCGCCGCCGAAGTGCCCGCGAGGCTCTGGAACCCGACTTCTACGCGAGTCCGCGCGCGCGCCGCACTCTGTTTGACGATGTCTGAAAGGACGCAGTAGCGCGTGGGCAACCGCAGCCGCTCCTTTATGCCGCGCAGCAGCTCTTCGAGGCGTATGATCGTCTCTACGCTGTCGCTCGCGGGATTCAACCCGAGTATCACGTCGCCGCAGCCGTACGAGAGACCTTCGAGCACGGAGAAGAGAATCTCTTCTTCCGCGTCTCCGGGGCTGTTAGGTTGTATGCGCGACCCGAAATGATTGGGCGAGCCGATCGCAACTCCTTCGCCCGGCAGCGGGTTGAACAGGGCGTGGGCTACCGCCGACAGCTCGCCTTCGGTCATTACTTTTGCGACCGCGGCGATCGCTTCGCTCGAAAGCCCGTCGCGGTAGCGGCGCGCGAAGCCTGCGCAGTCCGAACCCAGGAGATTGCTCTTCAGCTCGTCGACGGTCAGGTGAGATAGCTCACCCGCGAGCCGCGCGTCCAGCGAGCGCGATAGGGCTTCGCTCAGCTCGTCTTCGATTATGGCGGTGCGTGTAATATCTCCTACACGCAGGGAAGAGAGCCGCGCGCGAGCTTCGCCGCGTTCGAGATCGTCGCGCGTGCCGCCAACCACGAGGTCGCCCTCTTTGAACTCGTTGGCGCGAACCAGTATTTGCTGAAGCTCAAGGCTATTCATCGCGACCGTCGATCGCCCTCCGACAGAAATGCGGGGCCGGGGAAGCGCTTCCGCTCGCGCGCAATGTACAAGACCGCGAGCAGGGCCGTGAGCGCTGCTATCGCCTTGCCCGCGCGCATATCGTTGGGCAGGCTGAGAATGACGCTGATAAATGCCACCCACGCGAGCGCCACCAGGCCGATCGCTCTGCTATACCGGCCGAGATGCCAGGGGCCTCGCGGCTCAAGAGGGCCTTTGCGACCCCGGCGCAGCGAAAGGAAGATGGGTATCACGTACGAGATGTAAAGCCCTATGACGCTGATCGAAGTAACGACCGGGTAGGCGTCGCTGTAGACGGCCGCCAGAAACGCCGCCGCCACCGAAAGCCAGATGGCGGGCGCGGGCGTCAGGCGCTTTTTGTCTACGCGCTTCCACAAGGCGGAAGCGGGCAGCCCGCGGTCGCGCGAGAAGGCGTAGATGACTCGCGAGATCCATGTGACGGCCGACAGCCCGCAGAACCACATCGCCACCGCAGCCATCGCCACTGCCGCGGCGCCGGCCCTTTCGCCTAACGCGGTCTGCAAGATCACTATGACGGCAGGGACCGCGTTGCCGCTCGCGTCCTTCGTGTTCAAGACGGCGGAGATGTCTTGGATCGAGAGGGTCAGGGCTATGAGCAGCAGGTATCCGACCACGCTCGAAACGGCGACGGCCATGATCATCCCCCACGGCGCGCGGCGGCGCGGGTCGATGGTCTCTTCCGACACCGCCGCCGATGCGTCGTAACCCGTGAAGGTCCACTGCGCCTGGAGCAGCCCCAGGATGAAGGCCCACCAGTAGGGCGAGCGCGAAGGGTTATTCGTGATCGGCTCGAAGAAGAAGCTCGCGGGTTGTTTCGGCGCGAAGATTAAGAGCGCGCCGACTATACAGACTACGCCCAGGATGTGAACGACGACGCTGAAGTCGTTCAACCGCGCGATCAATCGAATGCCGTAGTGGTTGACGAGCGCGTGCGAAATCAGGATGGCCGCGTAGACTAGAAGTAGATTCTTTGTCGTAGCGTCGAGCCCTATGAGAGGCGTGACGAATTGAGCGCAGCCGTAATCTACGCCGGCCAGCATTGCGACGTTTCCCGCGAGGTTGAACCAGGCGGTGAACCAGCCCCACCCTTTCCCGCCGAGCATCGACGACCAGTGATACATAGCGCCCGAAGTCGGGAGCGCCGACGCGAGCTCGGCCATGCTCATCGCGACCGCGAGCGTAAAGATCGTCACCAGAGGCCAGCCGAAGGCCATCTCCGCCGGCCCGCCCATCAAGAGGCCATGATCGTAAAGCGTGACGGCCCCCGTGAGGATTGAGATTATCGAGAAGGAGAGGGCGAAGTTAGAAAATCCGCCCATCGTCCTGAAGAGCTCCTGCGCGTAGCCGAGCCGCGAGAGCTCCCGTTCGTCATCGGTCTTGTCGTGGGCGTGTCGTGCCGGTTCTTGTTTCATCGCGGAGCCAGTATACCGGATGGCCGGCGCTTTATTTGAGGGCTTTCTTGAATTATTATGTAACCTGCCCGAGCGGGCTCCGTACTTGTAACCAGCGCCGGCTCCTCGGGCGCTCTTTACTCAATCAATCAGGAGAAGATTATGAAACGAAGCAGCGCTTTTTGCCTTGTACTGGCTCTTACGATCGCGGGCTTCTTTCTGGCGCAGGGAGTAGGCAGCGCCAGCGAAAAAAGCTCCCCGTCGTTGACCTTTTCAAAGGACGTTGCGCCGATAATATTTAAGAACTGTGTCGTGTGCCATCAGCCGGGCGAGACCGCGCCGATGGCATTCCTCAACTATAAACAGGTCAGGCCGTGGGCCAAATCGATCCGCGAAGTCGTCATCAACCGACAGATGCCTCCCTGGCACGCGGACCCCAAACACGGCGAGTTTATAAACGACCGCCGATTGTCTCAGAAGGATATCGATACGCTCGTCGAGTGGGTGAACCAGGGCGCGAAGGAAGGCGACCCGAAGGACCTGCCCGCGCTGCCGACGTTGCGCCAGGAGGGCTGGTCTATAGGCAAGCCTGATATGATCTTGCCGCTGACGGAAGAGTACAGCGTCCCGGCCGACGGCACGGTCGATTATCAGCACTTCGTCGTCCACACCAGATTCACCGAAGACAAATACATCCAGGCCGCCGAGATCAAGCGCGGCAACCCCGCGCTGGTGCATCACGTGATCGTGAACGTGATAGAGCCCGGCCGCGGTCCGATGCCGCCCGAAGGGCTGCTGCGGACCAACGGCGCGGGCCTGGGCGAAAACCAGGGCGGCAACCGCGAGGGCGCGTCGGGCCGCGGCCGCGCGAGCAACCCGGACGGCATGCTCGTCGGGTGGGCGCCGGGCATGAGCCCGCTCGTGCTGAGGCCGGGAGTCGCAAAGCTGATAAAGAAAGGCTCGGCGCTCGTCTTCCAGATGCACTACACGACGAACGGGACGGCGGGCAAGGACCGGACGAGCCTCGGCCTCGTATTCGCGAAGACGCCTGTCGAGAAGCGCTTCATTACTTCGGGCGCGTTCTCGCGCGGGCTGATCATCCCGCCCAACGACGCGCATTACGAATCGCGCGCCTCGTTCACCTTCGCCGAAGACAGCCACATCTGGGGGTTCATGCCGCACATGCACCTGCGCGGCAAAGATTTCGAATACAAGCTGGTCTACCCCGACGGCACGTCAAAGGTGCTGCTCACGGTGCCGAGGTACGATTTCAACTGGCAGTTGAACTACTGGCTGAAAGAGCCCGTCGCCGCGCCTAAGGGGAGCAAGCTGGAGTGCGTCGCCCACCACGACAACTCGACAAAGAATAAGTACAACCCGGACCCGACGAAAGAGGTGCGCTGGGGTCCGCAGACCTGGGAAGAGATGATGATCGGCTGGTTCGATTACACGCTCGACTCGCAGAACCTGCGAGAGACGGCCGCCAACAAATAAGCGCGCTTGAATTTTAGAGAGGCCGGGCCGGTGATTGATTGCGTATCGCCGGCCCGGCCTCTCTCATTTAAACCTGTGAGCCGGTCAGGTGTCGAGGGAGGTTAAGCAATGCAATTGAGTAGTTGGTCTGATCTCGATCCATCTTTCATCCGCCGTAGATACAATCGTATCGCTAACATCTTCCCCTTCTTTGAGTGGCTCTTCTTGCTCCCTCCCGGGATACGAAAGAAAGCCGCTGACCGCCTGCAACTTCTCCCCGGCGACCGCGTGCTGGAGATCGGTTGTGGCACGGGCAGAAACCTCCGTCTCTTGCGCGAGGCAGTCGGACCCTCTGGCCATGTCTACGGGGTGGACTTATCGGAAGGGATGCTCGAAAAGGCTAAAGCGCTTCGCGCAAGACACGGGTGGGAGAACGTGACGCTGATACGCAGTGATGCCCTTAACTACACCGCGCCTGAGGAAGTCGACGCAGTATTATTCAGCCTCTCATACGCGACCATTCCTCATCACAAGCAGGTGCTCGGGCATGCCTGGAATCAACTGAAGCCCGGTAAGAACCTCGTCATCATGGATGCGAAGCTCCCGTCGGGCATCCTCGGCAAACTGCTGCTGCCTTACAGCGTGTGGGTGATGAGGAAGACGGTCCTGGGCAATCCGTTGATGCGGCCGTGGGAAGAGCTACATGGGTTAACGAGGGAATTCAGCATGGAGGAGACGCTGTTCGGGACGTACTACGTTTGCTGCGGTAAGCGACCCCTTGCGAGGGATTAGCATTCGGATTATCACTCAGAGCGCGTCTGAGAAGTAGCAACTTACTCGGCTCCGTAGGAGCCGGATGTTTGCAGGAGAATCCTCGGCTCCGTAGGAGCCAGATGTTTGTAGATGATCGCGAGGCAGGTACATACAACTCCGTAGGAGTTGAATAATGGTCACGCGGCACTTCTACAGACATACAGCCCCTACGGGGCTTTTCAGACGCCCTCTCAGCTCTCGATGATCTGTTTGACTCTGCCCACCTCGCCCGTCTCAAGCCGCACCTTTATGCCGTGAGGGTGTGTGGCGGATTTCGTGAGCACCTCTTTGACGACGCCGCGAGTGCGCTCCCCGCTCCGCTGGTGCTGCTTGAGGACTATGTCGACCGTCATGCCCGGTCTTATATCTTTTCGATCATTACCGCTCATCTGGCGTCTTCGCGTAGGCGACGGCGAACAGCGCGCCTAAGATCAAATCGATTATGCCAAAGCCGAGCATTACCGGCGAGACTCTCTCTTGTAAGAAGAGGACTATCACGGCTATCGCGAAAGTTGCTTTCTCGAGGACCGCGGGGATCATCAGCACACGGTACCGCGCCGGGTCCCTGGACAGGAGGATAAAGAGGACCTGCCAGGCCACGACGACGCCGACGAAGCCGTAGTAATACTCCGGGTGTGTGATGGGCGGCGGGAAATCGCGGCCCGTCTTCTCTTCGAGGAAATACTGCGGCAGCACGACGACCAGGCCGTAGATGCCCGCGATCAGGAATATCACTTTGGCGAATCTCATACCGAGTCTCTGTCCATTGGGTCTGTATCTATATAAAATCAGAGACCAAAAAATAGCATAAATACCCGAGACGCGCATAACGCCGCGCGTCAGCGGGGCGGCGCGTTAATAATTCAAACTCTTCTGATTTGCGATCTGCTTTATGCTAGTATTCGGTTGTGAGGTTTGGATATGGCTACCAAAGTTAAAGCAACAATTGATGACCTGTATAAAGCACCAGACAACGCCAAAGCCGAGATCGTCGATGGAGAAATAATCCTAATGTCACCCACCGGAGACATGCCCGCGCGCGCCGGATTTAAGATAGCGATGAGCTTAAGCCAGATGGAAGGCAGAATTCCTGGTCGGGCATACCCGGATAATGTAGGTTACAGGGTGGATTTACCCAATCGTAATTCATTTAGCCCTGATGCTTCTTTCTATGTTGGCCAGCCTACAGGGATGAGGTTCCTTGAGGGAGCGCCAGTCTTTGCAGTCGAAGTCAGAAGCGAAAATGACTATGGCCCGCTTGCCGAGGATGCCATAGCAAAAAAACGCGCCGACTACTTCGCGGCGGGAACGCTTATTGTTTGGGACGTAGACGTGCTCAGCACAGACGTTATCAAATCATATGGTGTAAATGATCCTGACAATCCAAAGATTTTCCGGCGCGGGGATACAGCCGATGCGGAGCCGGCAGTGAAAGGGTGGAGAATCTTTGTTGACGAGTTGTTCTCTTAATTCATCTCGGACGGTAAACCGTTAGATGCCGCGTAATGTGCGAATGAAAACTCTCTCGTCGTTGCTACAGGCTTTATGTCGATTGCGAACAACCAGCCCGCGCAGCCTCTCTATCAAGAAGGCGATGTAGTCCTCAAAGACGGCTCGACCATACACGTCCGCCCCATCCGGCCCGACGACGAGGATAAGCTTCTAGACCTGCTCCTCTCGCTCTCGCAGCAGTCCCGCTGGCTCCGCTTTTTCGCGCCCGTGTCGGACGCCTCTCTGACGATGGAGGCGCACAGGGAGGTCAACGTAGATTACACAAGCCGGTTCGGCGTCGTCGCCACGAAAGGCTCGGACGAGCGGATCGTGGGCCATGCGTTTTACATCGCTTTGGCTAAAGACCGCGCGGAGGTCGCCTTCACCATATCGGACGAGTTTCAAGGTCGCGGGCTAGGGACGATTCTGCTCGGGCAGCTTGCTGCCGTAGCCTCGGCCAACGGGATTCACCTCTTTGAAGCAGACGTGCTGTCGGCCAACCACAAGATGATAGGCGTATTCCGCGAGTCGGGCTTCCCTATTGAGACGGCGGTCGAAACGGGCCAGTTGCGCGTAACATTTCCCACGGAGCTGACGCCCGAGGCGATCGAGCGGTTCGAGATGCGAGAGCGTATCGCCGCCAGGAGCGCGCTCGCGGCCTTCTTCCGCCCGCGCTCGGTCGCCGTCGTCGGCGCGTCGCGGCAGCGCGACAGCATCGGCGGCAAGACCTTTCACAACCTCCTGAGCTACGGCTTCAACGGACCCGTCTACGCGGTCAACCCGACGACCGACGTGGTCCAGAGCGTTCCCACTTACCCCACGGTCGAGTCTATACCCGGCCCCGTAGACCTTGCGGTGATCGTCGTCCCGGCCCGCAGTGTCGTAGAGGTGGCCGAAGCCTGCGGCCGCAAAGGCGTGCGCGCGCTGGTGGTGATAACGGCGGGGTTCGCCGAGGCGGGTGAAGAGGGGCGCGCGCTCCAGCAGGAATTACTTCGGGTCTGCCGCGCCACGGGCATGCGCCTGATAGGGCCTAACTGCATGGGAATACTCAACACCGCGCCTGATGTAAGGCTCGCGGCCACATTCGCGCCGGCCGTCCCCCCGACAGGCCGCGTGGGGTTCTCTTCCCAAAGTGGCGCGCTCGGCGTGGCTATCATCGAATACGCGAAGTCGCTCGGGCTCGGCCTGTCGACGTTCGTCTCCGTAGGCAACAAAGCAGACATCTCCGGCAACGACCTTCTGCGCTACTGGGAGGAGGACGAAGGGACCGACGTCATACTTCTCTACCTGGAATCGTTCGGCAACCCGAAGAGGTTCTCCGAGATCGCCCGTCGCGTCGGGCGCAAGAAGCCGATAGTCGTCGTGAAAAGCGGCCGCTCGGCGGCGGGCGCGCGCGCGACCTCTTCGCACACGGGCGCGCTCATAGCCGCGTCGGAAGTTACGGTCGAGGCGCTGTTTCACCAGGCGGGGGTCATACGCACCGACACGCTCGAAGAGCTCTTCGACGTGACCACGCTGCTTGCGAACCAGCCGTTCCCGCGCGGCCGCCGCGTCGGCATCATCACCAACGGCGGCGGCCCCGCGATCCTGTGCGCGGACGCGTGCGAGGCCGAGGGGCTTGAGGTGCCCATCCTCGACCAGGCGACCGAGAGCAGGCTGCGCGCGGCGCTGGCCGCCGGTGCGAGCGTCGGCAACCCTGTCGATCTAACAGCGTGGGCAACGCATGACCATTACCGCGAGGCCATCGAAGCGGTCGCCGCCGACCCGAACGTCGACGCGCTGATAATAATATTCATCCCGCCCTTGCTCACCCGCGCCAGGGATGTCGCGCGCGTGATCATGGAGAGCGCGCGGAAGATCAACCGCGCGAAGCCCGTCATAACGGTATTTATGTCCGCAGAAGGCGTGCCCGAGGAGTTGCGCTCCGACGACCTGAGCGTGCCTTCTTACGCCTTCCCGGAAGCAGCGGCGATCGCGCTCGCGCGCGCGGCGCGCTACGGCGAGTGGCGCGAGCGGCCCGCGACTTCGCCGCCGCGCTTTGATGGCTTGCGCAGGGACGAGGCCGCCGCGATCGTCGCGACCGCCCTTGAGCGCGGCGACTGCTGGCTCACCGCCGAAGAGACGGCCGAGCTCTTCTCTTGCTACGGCCTCCCGCTCGCCGCCGAGATCGCGGACCGAATGAATGCCGGCGGAGTGGAGATGATCGTAGGCGCTGTGACCGATCCGCAGTTCGGACCCGTCGTCGCTTGCGGCGCGGGCGGCGCACTGGGCGAGCTCCTGAGCGATGTCTCCGTGAGGCTCACCCCGCTTACGCGCGAAGACGCTTCCGAGATGGTCCGGAGCCTGAAGACCTACCCGCTGCTTACAGGTTTTCGCGGCAGCCCGCCTTCGGACACGGCCGCGCTCGAAGAGGGACTTTTGAGGGTCAGCGCGATGGTCGAAGACATCCCGCAGATCGCCGAGCTTGACTGCAAGCCGTTCGTCGTCCACGAGAGCGGTGCGGTGATCCTCGACGCGCGCGTCCGCGTAGCAGCTTCGGAGCCCGCCCGTCTGTTCGGCGTACGCGGTTGATCAGTTTTTAGTTTTAAGTTTTCAGTTTTTAGCTCTTACGCTGAAAACTGAAAACTTAAAACTAAAAACTAAAAACTCTTTTTTCTACTAACCGTGCGCCGCGGCGGCCTGCGGCTCCTCTTTATGGTCAGGCTGCGCGCCGGGGTCCGGCTCGGGCTCGTCGGCCCCTTCGGCTTTGTCCCACTTGATCAGCTTCAAATCCAGAACGAAGATCGAGTAGATCACGGGCACCAGCAGCAGCGTGATGAAAGTCGCGGCCGTCAGCCCGCCTATCTGCGCGTAGCACATGGGCTCCCACAGCGGCCCGCCATGCATCGCCAGCGGGAACAACGCGATTACGGTCGCCCCGACGGTGATCAACACGGGCCGCAGCCGCACGATCCCCGCGTCTAACAGCGCCTCCTGGAGCGGCTCGCCCTCGGCGTGTTTCTCTTCGATAAAGTCGAACAGCACGATGATGTGGCTCACGATCACCCCGATCAGACTGATGATCCCGAGGAAGGCCATGAAGCCGAACGGCGAGCCCATCATCCACAAGACCGCGAGCGCCCCCACCACGCCGTATGGCACCGCGGCGAAGACTATGATCGGCTTTACCGCGCTCCTGAACTGCAAGACCAGTGTAAGAAATATTGCGGCCACGGAGATGCCGAGGACGATCACTAAATCGGTGAAGCTTTCGACCTGCGACTCTTCTTCGCCGCCGATCTCCATGCGGTAGCCGGGCGGCAAGCTCTTTGCGAACTCTTCCAACTGAGGCCGCGCCGCCGCCATCACTTCGCTCGCGAGCACGCCTTCGACGGGCGAAGCCGAGACGGTGATCGTGCGGAACTGGTTCCGGCGTCGCAGCTTCTCCGTCTGCATCTGGTAAGAGACCGTCGAGACCTGCCTGAGCGGCACGCGCTCCGTGCCGGAGGACGAATAGACGTAGAGGTTGTTGATGTCGTCGAGCCGCGCGCGCTCCTCCATCCGCAGCTTCGCGACTACGGGGATCTGCTTATCGCCCTCGCGAAGCGTGGTGACTGCGTACCCGCTCAGCGCTGTGGCCGAGGCCGCCGCGACATCCAGGTTAGTGATGCCCGTGAGGTTCGCCCGGTCTGGATCAGTCTGGAGCTTCACTGAGAAGCTCTCGTCGCCCCAGTCGTCGCGCGGCCGCGCGGCCTCGGGGATCGAGCGAAAGATATTCATCACACGCTCGGCCTGCGCCCTGAGCGTCGTGGCGTCGTCGCCGGAAATCCGTATCGCCACGGGCAGCCCGACGGCCTTGCCCGACTCAAGCTGCCGCACGTCTATGCGCGCCTCGGGAATCCTGGCCGACAGCGCCTCCTGTAGCGGCGCGACCAGGTGGCCCGTCTCGTGTTTGTCCGTCACCTCGACGATGATCTGCGCGTAGTTGAGCTGTTGCTGCTCGGGCGAGACCGAAAACCAGAAGCGAGGCCCGCCGCCGCCGACGAACGTGGTCAGCGAACGCAGCAGGTCGCGCGGCTTGCCATCGTCATCCGTGTGATGATCGCCATACTCTTTGAACACGTCGCGGATCACCTCTTCGGCGCGCACCGTCGCGCGGTTAGTCGCTTCCAGCGGCGCGTCTTCGGGCAGCCACACGTCTACGTAAGAGAGATACGATAAATCCTTCGGGAAGAACTGCGTCTTTAACTGGCTCATGAAGAAAACGCCGAGCGCGAGGAATATCACCGAGCCCGCCAGCACCTTCCAGCGGTGGTTGATCGCCGCCGTCCCCACGCGGTAATACCACGCGGCGAAGCCTTTCTTGCGGCGCTCGTGTATCGACGGCTCCTGCTTCGGCTTGATCATGTAATAGCCCAGCAGCGGTATGAAGGTCATCGAGGCCAGCCGCGACGCGATCAGCGAACAGGTTATGACCACGGGCATGCTGTAGAGAAACGCCCCCGTGTCCCCGCCCACGCTCAGGAACGGCAGGTAGGCGACGATGTTCGTTATCGTCGCGAACATGATCGCGCCCGCGAGCTTCGTCGGCCCGAGCCACGACGCGACGAGCGGCTTGTGGCCCGCGCCTAACTCGCGCTTTATCGAATCGCCCGCGACCACCGGATCGTCTACTAAGAGCCCCAACGCGATGATCAGCGTCGCGATAGAGATCTGCTGAAGGTCTATCTTCAGCATGTGCATCATCCCGAAGGTCATCGCGAGCGTTATAGGGATCGCCAGCGCCATCAGCAGCGCCGACCGCCACTCCCAGAACCCTATGAGCGAGACCAGCACCACGAGGATGATCGCCTCGTACAGACTGACCATGAAAAGGTCTACGCTCTCTTCGACCTGAAGCGGCTGGTCGCTCGTGCGCGCGAGCTGGAGGTCTTCGGGCAACTGTGAGCTCATCCCCGCCAGCGCCCCGTCGACGGCCTTGCCGAAATCGCCTATGATCTCGCCCGAGCGCATCTGCACCGAAAGCGTTATGGCGCGCGTGCGACGCCAGTGGCCCTCGCCGTCTTTCCAGTCGTAGAAGTTCAGGTATCGCGCGGGGCTTTCGTAAGCGCGCGAGATGTCGAACAGGTCGCGCAGGTAGACGGGCGCGCCTGAGCTTGAAAAACTCACGACGACATCGCCGATCTCTTTTTCGGATTTGAACTCGCCCGACGGGTCTATAGTCAGGTTCTTGCCCTGCACGTCTATCTGGCCGCCGGGGATCGTGATGTTGCGCGTCTTCAGAATGTCAGGGAGTCTGGAAAGCGTCAGACCGTAGGCGGCCAGACGCTCTTGCGAATAGACGAGATAGACCTTCTCGTCGAGCATGCCCTTGCGCTCGACCTTCGAGACCTGCGGCAGCGTCTTTAGCGTCTTCGATATCAGATCAGTGAACTCGTCAAGCTCGCGGTAGGTGTATTTGTCGCCGGCTACCGCACGGATGCGCTCAAGCGTATCTTTCGGGTCGCGGATGACCGCCGGCTCCCAGGTGTCCGGGTGGAGCCCTGACGCCTGCATGCGCTCGCTTACGAACTCGCGCATGTAGCCGAGCAGCCTACGGTCGTCGTCTGTGCTGACACCGTCCAGGCCCAGGAATTCCGCGCCTTCGATCAGCCGCACGTCGCGCGCGAAGCCTTTCTCGCGGGTGAAGTCGGCGAAGGCCTCAAGCGCGGGGTGGACGATGCGCGCGCCGACCGACTGCGGGAAGTTGACGACGATCGTGAAGCGCGAAGACCGCTCGGAGGCCGGGGCCTGGGCGCGGGCGCTCTCGACCGCGCGCTGAATGGCGTTGGCGCGCAAGGCGATGTCGGTCTCACTCGCCTTCGGGCTTGCGACCGTCAGCATCAACGCCGCCGTGTCGCCGAAATCGCGTATGAAGTTTATAGGCCCCGCGCCTTCCGGCAGGTCGCTGATGTTGTTGAGACGGAAGGCCACGTCGTCGAGCTGTTTGCCGCGGTCGCCCTGGTCGGAGTTCTCGTCTAGCTCCAGGTAGACGACCGAGACGCTCGTGCGCGAGATCGATTCGATCTTCGTCACCAGGGCGTTGGCGGCCATCTGCTCTTCGACTTTCTTGGTGACCAGTTGCTCGACCTTCTCGGCGCTCGCGCCCGGCCACGGCGTAATGGCCACGGCTTGTCGCACGGCGATCTCGGGGTCCTTGCGCTGGGGCATCTGGAAGTATGCGAAGACGCCCCACATCATGACGCCGACCAGCAACACCCAGGAGATGTGCCGAACCTCGACGAAGAACCTCGCCGTGTTGTGCGTCTTTTTGATCATCTCATCGTCTGACTTTCCGTGTGCCATCGCGCTCTCCTCGCTATCATTAATAGAAGTTGAATCCGTACTCTTCAGCGCGATCCCTCGATCAAGGGATCGCTTGAACTATCTCGCCATCCACCAGACGTGAGCCGCCGGAAGTGACCACACGGTCGCCGACGCTCACGCCATCCTTCACCGCGACGCGGTTGCCGTACGCGTCGCCGAGAATCACAACGCGCAGACGCGCGCGCGCGTCGCCGCCCACCTGTTCGAGCACGAACAGGGAATATTCGTCCGGCCTGTCCTTAGACCTGACGATCGCGCTGAGCGGCACTACCGCGACGGCTTCAACGGTCGTCGCCGTCGCCAGCGTGAGCGACGCGATCATGCCGACCTTAATCTGATAACCGGGGTTCGGTATGGAGACCTCTACCTGGAACAGCCGCGTCTTCTGGTCGGCCGAGGGCGATATGGACGTGATCTGGCCGGTGAACTCTTTGCCGGGCAGCGCGTCCAGCCCTACCGCGAGCGTGCTCCCGAGTATGAGGTTCTGTATCTCAAGGTCGGGAACGCCGAACTGCGCCTTCACTACGGAGATGTCGGCCAGCACGAAGGCAGGGCTGCCGGGCGAGATCAGCTCGCCGACCTCGACCCTGCGCTCCAGCAGCAGCCCGTCTATCGGCGAGCGCAGAAGCGTGTCGTCGCTGGAGATCTTCGTCGCGGCGTGGGCGGCTTCGGCGGCGGCTATCTGCGCCTCTATGACCGCAAGCTGCGCGCGGGCCGTGTCGACTTTAGCCTTGTAGAGGTCGTACTGTGATTTCGCGGAATCGTATTCCGACTTCGTCATGCTCTGGGTTGCGAACAACGCGTCGGCGCGCTGGAAGTCGAGCTTCGCTTTCTCCGCGGCGACCTCGGCTTCGGCCACCTGCCTGGTGGTTGTCACAAGGCTTGCGCGGGCTTGCGCGAGCTGGCCGCCGGCCTGGTCGACCTTTACCGCGTAGTCCTTCGAGCGCACCCTTGCGAGCGCCGCGCCGCGCGCTACGGAATCACCCTGCTGCACGTTGCGCGTGCGGCCGTCGACTCCCTTCATCTTCAGTATCTGGTCGATGAAGCCGCCGACGCTAAAGGCCAGCTCCACCTGCGAAGCCGGGACGATGCTGGCCGAGTAACGCGCGCCGCCCGGCGCTGCATAGGAGCTTACGACTTCGACCTTGACCGGCGTCGGCGGTTTAGCGGCATTCACGGTTGTCTTCGTGCAGCCCTGCAAGAGCCCGCACGCAGAGATTAAAGCGATCGTCAGAAACTGTTTGGTCTTCATTTGTCTTCTCCTATCGCGGTCTCGAAATCCGCCTTCGCCGTCCAGAAGCTCAGCAGCGCCTGCCGCCCCTGGTTGGTAGCCTGTTCGAGCTGTGATTGTGCTTGAAGCACGTCCTTGAGCAGCGACATCTGCGCCTTGTATCGGTTCGTCAGCACGCGGACGTTCTCGGCGGCCGCCTCGCGGTCCATCTGCGTGACGGCAAAAAGCTGCCGCGCCTGCCTGAGCTTGTTGTACTTGTCGTTGACTTCGATCAGGACGCTCGTCTCGGCATCCTTGACCGAGTTTTGCGCCTGAAGGATCACCAGGTCCTTCCCGGCCAGCTCCTGCTTCTTGCGGCCCCAGTCAAAGACTTCCCACGAGACCGTTACGCCGACGTTCATGTAGCTCTTCGGGAGTATGCTGTTGAAGTTGGCCGTGGTGACGTGCTGGAAGCTGGCGCTGACATCGGGCAAGAACTCTGACTTCTTAACGCGCCGGTCGCCTTCGGCCTGCTTCACTTTCAGCCGCGCTTCCCTCAACTCCGGGCGTTGCTCTAAAGCTCGCGTGCGCGCCGCCGCAAGGTCCGCCTCGAAGGCGCCGGCGTCTGCTACGGCCGAGACCGTGAACTCCGTCAGCACGTCGCGGCCGAGCAACTGGTTGATCTGTTGCTTCTGTATTCCTGCCTTGTCGGCGAGCGTCATCATGTCGTACTCGGACTTGGCGAGCCGCGACTTCACGTCGAGGCTTTCGGTGCGGAGCGCTACCTGCTGGGCGACGTAATCACCCGTCACGCGATCGAGCTCCTTGTACATCCTGATCGTCTCGGCTGCGGCCTCGATCTCGCTCTCGGTCTGTAGCAGCGCGTAGTAGGCGCGCTTCACGTCGCGCGCTATCTGCTGCTGCTTCGCGCGCAGCTCTTCTTGAGCTATCTCGCCCTTGAGCTTCAGCAGCTTGAGGTTGAGCTTGGTTTCGTAAAGCTGCGACAGCGGCTGAGTGATTCGGGTTATGAAGACCGCGGTCGGCTTCAAAGGCGTGCTGATCTTCGTGTCCTCCGACGGGATCGGCCCCGTCTCGGGAAAGGTCCCGAACACGCCGCGCTCGAAGGTGAAGTCGATCGGCGTCAGTTGTTGCGAGCCGACCGCCTCGAAGCTGAAGTTCGGAAGCCTCCTGGTCTTGAGCGCGGCGTAATCACGCTCGGGCTTGCCGACTTCGATGGCCGCGTTCTTGACCTGCGGGTTGTCCCGGAGCGCGATCGCTACGGCCTGTTCAAGCGTCAGCACCTCGACGCTGCGGCTCTCCCCAGATTGCGCCCGCCCTTCGGCCGTCAGGCAGATCAGAGAGGCGATCGTTACCAGAATACGAAGGCGATATTTCATAGTAAGCATGGTCTTATCTCCCAAATCTCAAAGTTTGTTCAGGCCATTCAGCGCGGCGACCTTATAAGCCTCCGCGAACGTCGGGTAGTTGAAGACGCTGTCTCGGAAGAATTCGACGGTGCCTCCGAAGGCGATCACCGTCTGACCGACGTGAATTATCTCGGTGGCGCCTTCGCCGATCGCGTGGACGCCCAGCAGCTTCAGCGAGTCGCGGTCGAACAGTATCTTCAACATCCCCGTGTCGTCGCCGGCCATCTGGCCCTTGGCGATGTCTTCGTAGCGCGCGACGCCGACCTCGTAATCGACCTTCTCTTCGGTCAGCTCGCGCTCGGTCTTCCCGACCATAGATATTTCCGGGATCGTGTATATGCCGTAGGGGAAGAGCGTCGCCTTCGCCGCCTGAGCGCCTTGAAACATGTGGCGGGCGGCCTGACGCCCCTGCTCCATAGATGTGGAGGCGAGCGACGGAAACCCTATGCAGTCGCCCGCCGCGTAGATGTGAGGCGCGCTCGTCTGGTAGTGCTCGTTGACCGGCACGCGGCCGCGCGCGTCGACCGCCACGCCCGCGGCCGCGACGTTGAGCAAGTCCGTGTTCACCTGCCTGCCGACCGCGTACAGCAGCCCTTCGGCGTGGACGCGCTTCCCGCTCTCCATCCGCGCGTGCACAACGCCCTGCTCATCTAACTCGATGCCCGTCACCTTCTCGCCGAGCCGGAAGGTTACGCCCTGCCGCCGCAGGTAGAAGCAGAGCGCTTCGAGTATCTCCTGGTCTACGAAGTCGAGGAGAGTCGGCCGCTGTTCGATCACCGTCACCTTGACGCCGAGCGCGGCGAGCATCGCGGCGTATTCGATTCCGATCACGCCCGCGCCGACGACGATCAGGTCGCGCGGGATCTTATTGACGCGGCCGAGCTGATCGGCGTCCAGAATCTTCTTGCCCTCGAAAGGGATGTCCGACGCGTGCGCGGGCCGCGTGCCGCAGGCGATCAAGACATGGTCGGCCGTGACCGGCGTCACGTCGCCTTCGCGGTCGACCTCTAATTGGTTAGGCCCCACGAACCGCGCCGCGCCATGTATGATCGCGACGTTATTGCGGATGAGCTGCTGGTTTATGACTTCCTTCTCGCGCTTCCTCACTACGTCGACGCGCGTCGAAAGGTCGGCGACCGAAATCTCCTGCTTGAGCCTGTAATCCCGCCCGTAGAAGGCGCGCTGGCGAAAGCCCGTGAGGTAGAGAATCGCCTCCCTCAAGGTCTTGCTAGGGATCGTGCCCGTGTGCAGGCAGACGCCGCCTATCATCACCTCGCGGTCTACGATGGCGACCCGCTTGCCGAGCTTGGCCGCGGCGATCGCCCCCTTCTGACCGGCTGGCCCGCTGCCTATGACGACCAGATCGTAGTGATGTGGATTCGTAGTCATAGTCATATCTCCGTCCGTTTATTCAGAGAGTCTCGGCCGAGCGATTCTCGGCGGCGATCTCTTCGATAATCGCTTTTGTCATTACCCGCGTTGCTTTGAGCTCCGCGCCCTCGCGTAACATTCGTTCCAGCAGCCGTCGCCCCTTGTCGTCAACGAAAGTCACTCCCGACAGCTCGACTTTGACCTTCCCGTTGTCGGGCGACGGCCTGGCGTCGAGCCAGCACTTCTCCAGCTCGTCGACCCACGCGCCCGACAGCGTGCCTTCAACCGTCAGGCACAACGTCGAGCGCTCTCGAAATCTGTTAATTCGAATCACTGACTTGTTCCTCCAATCGCCGATGCATTGGGCAATCTGCTTGCCAGAACCGGCCGGACCCGATAACGAAACTCAAGGTGATGAAAGAAAAGGTTTTATTGTTTTTCAGTGGATGAGGCGGCGGGCGTGCCGAAAGAAGTGCCGAATGAGGCGTGCCGATATATCATCGAACGTGCCGATATAATCGCACCGGGCATCGGGGACTGTGCTATGATTGTCGCCACTCTGAAAGCTATGGACGCTGGCTCAGTACAATCAAAGCTCAACATCAGGCTCCAGCAGTATCAGGCTCTGGCCCAGGCCGCAGAATCGATAGCCGCTCACCGCGACCTGAAATCGTTGCTCAAAGTCCTGAAAGAAAGATTACAGGTCGCCGTCCAGTTTGACGCCGTACAGATATTCCTTTATGACCCGGAACATAACGTGATGCGCAGACACGTTCTGGAGTCGGTCAACCTGCCGAGCGGTCATGCGCTGCCAGACCTGGTTATCGAAGAGTCGCTCGCCGGGTCGGTTTGGCAATCACAGCAGCCCCTGCTGATGACCGATCTCGGTTCTTACGAGAGTCGCTACCCGCGCATCATCGCCGAGCTGCGCCAGTACGGGGTCAAGACCGCCTACATCCTCCCGCTCACTTCGCAGGGGCGGCGATTGGGCGCGCTCGGGTTTTACAGCCCGCGGGAATCTGCCTGGGGCGCAGACGACCAGGAGTTCATCGAAAACGTGGCGAAGCTGGTGGCCGTCGCGGTCGACGACACCATCAACTTTGAAAGCGCCCGCGCGGCCAGCGTAGAGCTGAAGCACAATCTGGAACACATGCGGCTGATGCTCAAAATCACTACCGCGGTTGTCTCGGAGTTGGACCTGCGCGAGCTGCTCACGGTCATCTCTTCGAGCATCCGCGAGGTGATCGAGGTCGACATAGTAACGGTGGCGCTGTTCGATCAGGAAAGCGGCCAGTTGCGCACTATAGCGACCGACGCCGGGCCGGGGAGTCCTGCCAGGAGCGAAGGGTTCCTGGTCCCGCTCGAAGGCACGCCCGCCGGTTTAGCCTTCACCTCCGGCCAGCCGGTCCTGTTCGATAAGTTGGACCTGAACAGATTCACATCCGATGTGTCGAGGCGGGTCTACGAGATCGGTTACAGGGCGGGCGGCAGCATCCCCCTGATCGCGAAGGGGCGCAAGCTGGGCATATTGGCCTTCGCAAGCAAACGCGAGAATGGCTTTTCCGATAGAGACAAAGACTTGTTGTGCCAGGTCGCAAACCAGATCGCGATCGCCGTCGACAACGCGCTCAACTTCGAGCGCGCGCGCAAGGCGGAGCAGCTCGCGCGACAACAGTCCGAGCGGCTGGAGCTGCTGCTTGAGATCAACAACGCCGTGGTATCGAACCTCGACGTGCAGAGCCTGATGAAGACCATCTCGTATTGCCTCGCTAAGGTGTCGAACTACGACACCGTGGGGCTTGCTCTTTACGATCCCGAGAGCAATCAATTGCGCGCGTACTCCAACCCTACTGACCAGGCGTTTATTGACGAAGGGCAGCCGATCCCCTTCGAAGGCTCCGCGCCCGGCCTTGCCTTCACGACGGGCAAGCCGGTCCTGCTCGACCGGTATGAGGGCGAGCCGCTCGACTCGGAATTCACCCTGCGGTTCCGCCGGGCGGGTTTCAAGTCGGGCGGCGCAGTCCCGCTCATCGTCCATGGCCGCAAGCTCGGCATCCTCGGGTTCGCCACACTTCGCGAGGTCAAATTCTCTGACGAAGAAGTGGAGATGCTTTGCCAGATCGCAAACCAGGTCGCGATCGCCGTCGAGAACGTCCTGGCCTTTCGCGAGATCGAGGCGCTCAAGAACAAACTCGCTAGCGAGAAGCTCTACCTCGAAGACGAGATCCGCACCGAACGCAACTTCGACGAGATCATCGGCAGCAGCGCGGCGCTCAAGAGGATACTCAGGCAGGTCGAGACGGTCGCGCCGACCGATTCCACGGTCCTGATCCTCGGCGAGACGGGCACGGGGAAGGAGCTGATCGCGCGCGCCATCCACTCGTTGAGCGAGCGGCGCGAGCGCACGATGGTGAAGCTGAACTGCGCGGCGATACCGACGGGCCTGTTAGAATCGGAGCTCTTCGGCCACGAGAAGGGGGCGTTCACCGGCGCGATCTCTCAACGCATAGGGCGGTTCGAGCTGGCGCACAAGGGCACGCTCTTTCTGGACGAAGTGGGCGACATCCCGCTCGAATTGCAGCCGAAACTTCTGCGCGTGCTCCAGGAGCAGGAGTTCGAGCGGCTCGGGAGCACGCGCACGCAGCGCGTCGACGTGCGCCTGGTCGCCGCCACCAACAGCGATATTGAACAGATGGTCGCCGAAAAGAAATATCGCGGCGACCTCTATTACCGGCTCAACGTCTTCCCGATCACGATCCCGCCGCTGCGCGAGCGCGTGGAAGACATACCGACGCTTGCGCGGTTCTTCACGCAGAAGTATGCGCGGCGTCTGAAGAAGCGCATCGAGTCTATACCGGCCGAGGCGATGGCCGCGCTGACGGCCTATCGCTGGCCCGGCAACGTGCGCGAGCTCGAACACTTCATCGAGCGCGCGGTCATAATCACGCAAGGCCCTGACCTTGATGTCTCTCTGTCAGAGTTGAAGCCGTCCGCGCCGGTCGCTCCCGCGAGCGTCGCCCCGGCGAGTCTCTCCACGCTCGAAGCCGCCGAACGCGAACACATACTGCGCGCGCTCAACGAAGCCAACTGGGTCGTCGGCGGCCCGAAGGGCGCGGCCGCGCGGCTCGGCATGAAAAGAACGACTCTGCAATCTAGAATGCAGAAGCTCGGCCTTGACCGCGCGGGGTCGTAACCGCACTCTGTCGCGCCGAAAACTCGGCTCGCGCCGAAAGCTCGGCACAAAATTGATCGGCACTTCTTTCCGTCACCTACCGGCTCTCCGACGTAAATCATAATTCTCTCTTCAACTTGACCTCTTCTCCTCAGGCTCGTCTCTTCTGGCAAGGCGATTGCCCTACACCCCCGCGTAGCAAATTAAATTGACCGAGAGGAGAAAGATAATGAAGAGAGTTCGCTTTTTATTTAGCTGTAGCCTTTTGATGATGGCGTGCGCCGTCGCCGCCCAGGCTCAATCGGTGCAGACAGACTATGACCGTTCGTTTAATTTCGCCGCGCTCAAGACGTATGGCTTCTATCAACAGGAGCGCGCGCCGGGCGACCCGCTGGCGGCGAGCCCGTTGAACGACCGCCGCATACACAACGCGCTCGATTCGCAACTGAGAGCCAACGGCTTTGCCCCGAGCGGGAAGCCGGACTTCCAGATCGCCTACTACGTGACGACGCGCAAGGGGCTCGACATTCGTGACAACCGCTTCGGCATATTGCAGAGGATGGGCAGCGTTAACGTGAGCCAGGTGACCGAGGGAACGATAGTAGTGATCTTCGTCGACAGCGCGACGCGGCAGGAAGTGTGGCGCGGGCTCGTGACGGGGGAGATCAACGCGAAGGACCTCGAAAAGGATGTCAACAAGGGCATGGCCAAGCTCGTCGAGAGGTTCTTAAAAGATCGGGCGGCCAAGAAGTAGCCCCGTCAGGGAGATCATTATGAAGAAAGGTGCTTTTCGATTCGCAATCGGAATGGGGGTGGTGACGGGGCTGCTGACGAGCGTCGCCATCTCCTCACAAATGGATCAGAAGTTCGCCCAGGCGCAGCGGCAGAACGCGCAGGCGCTGAGGCAATACACATGGAAGTCGCGCACAGAGATTCAAAAGGGGGGCGAGACGAAAAACGCTCAGGTGAACCAGATGCGCTACGGGGCTGACGGCGCGATCGAGAAGACGCTTGTCGCTAGCACGCCGCAGCAGAAGCTGCCGACGCGCGGCCTGCGGGGGCTCATCGCTCAAAAGAAGAAAGAGGACTTCTTAGAGACGCTCGACGGCTTGACGAAGCTTGCCAGGTCTTACGGCGAGCTCGCGCCGGACGTGATGGAGCGCTTCATGGCGGCGGCAGTCGTGACGCCTGAGATGGGGAGCGAGCAGAAGTTGATTCGCATCAGCGGCGGCGGCGTGCTCCAGCCGGGCGATTCGATGACGGTCTGGGTCGATGCGGTGACGCGCCGCATGCGGAAGGTGGAAGTTCAGACTGCGCTTGAGGGTAAGCCCGTCAGAGTCGTCTCGGATTTTCAAGACCTGCCGGCAGGCCCGACCTACATGGCGCGCTCGGCCGTCGACTACCCGAGCAAAGAGCTGACACTAATCACAGAGAACTTCGACTACGAGTCGCTGATAAAGAGGTGAATATGAAATCGATTTCGGCAAAACTCATTCTTGCGCTCGTCGCAATTTTTGTATGCGTCGCGGCGTCTCAAACCTCATCGGCCCAGACCGCGCCGACTGACAAGGGCTGGCCGCGTAAGTTCGTAAGCCCCGCGGGCACGTTCTCGGTTTATCAACCGCAGATCGAGCAGTGGCGGGGCAACCGGTTCGAGGCGCGCGCGGCGGTCGCTATAGCCGACGGGCAATCGAAGCAGACAACTTACGGAGTCTTATGGTTCACGTCGCGCACAGAGATTGACAAGGTCAACAGGCTGGTGAGGATGACCGATTTTCGCATCACGAAAGTCAGCTTCCCCACGGCGGCGGAAAGGGCCGCGCACTATCGCGACTTGTTGCAGCAACAGGCGCCTAATGCGGGCGACGTGATTGCGCTCGACCGCCTCTTAGCCGAGATGGCGATCACCGAGGCCGGAGACGAGAACACCAGGTATCAACTCAAGAACGACGCGCCAAGAATCTTCTTCAGCACCAGGACGGCCATCCTGATCTTGATCGATGGCAGCCCCGTGCTGCGCCCGGTCAAGGGGACAGAGCTTAAGCGCGTTATCAACACACGCGTCCTCATCCTGCACGATGAATCGAAAGGTATGTTCTACCTCCACTTGATGGACGGGTGGATGGAATCGCTGACGGCCACAGGGCCGTGGGTGATAGCGCAGAAGACGCCCGACGACCTGGAGAAGGCGTTGAAGATTGCCGCAGAGAGCAAGCAGGTCGATCTGCTCGACGGGGCGGGCGCGGGCTCCGGCCAGACGCAGCCGTCGCTGAAACAGGTCGCAAGGACCGGACTGATCCCTAGCATTTACACGAGCACCGAGCCGGCTGAATTGATCCAGACGATGGGCGACCCGCAGGTCGCGTCGATCGAAGGGACGCGGCTCATCTACGTGACGAATACCGAGAACGACATCTTCGTCGACGTTTCCACGCAGACTCATTACGTGTTGATCTCTGGCCGGTGGTTCCGGTCTGAAACGATGAATGGGCCGTGGAGTTATGTGGCCGGCGGCTCGTTGCCGGCCGATTTCGCGCGGATTCCCGCGACTCACGCGAAGGCCGATGTCCTCGTTTCGGTGCCTGGTACACCGCAGGCTAAAGAAGCAATGATCGCTAACAGCATTCCGCAGACCGCCACGATCACGCGGAGCGCGGCGAGCCTTACGATCAGCTATGACGGGCCGCCGCAGTTCAAACCGATTGAGAGCACATCGCTACAGTACGCCGTAAACACCGCAACGCCTGTCATCGCGGTGAGCGCGGCGAGCTACTACGCTGTGAAGAATGGCGTCTGGTTCGTTGCCGGTTCGCCCGCAGGCCCGTGGGCCGTAGCGAGCTCTGTGCCGGCCATCATCTACACGATTCCGCCGAGCTCGCCGCTGCATCACGTGACTTACGTTAAGGTCTACGGTGCGACGCCGGAGGTGGTCTACGTCGGTTACACGCCGGGCTATTACGGGACGGTAGTCTCTTCGGACAACGTGGTTGTGTACGGGACGGGCTGGTACTTCCCGCCGTACATCGGCGGCTACTGGTACGGATGGGGTTGGACCTACGGCTACGCCGCGGGCTTCGCCTGGAGCACGTATGCCGGGTGGGGCGTGGCCTTCGGCGTGGGTTACGGTTGGAGTTCTTACTACTATCCGGGCGCGTGGTACGCGGCGGCCGGGTGGGGCTACTACCCCGCGGCGTGGGGCGGCGTCGCGGCCGCGAACGTCTACGGGCAATGGGGGAATGTTGCTTACTCAGGGGCGAGGGCCGCATGGGCGAACCCTTACACGGGCAACGTCGGCTATGGCAGCGCTTACTCGGGAGTGAATATAGCGACGGGCACGAGGTATAACGGTCGCGGTTTCACGAACACCAACGTCTACACCGGGACGACGGTTTCCGGTGTTGGTGGTGTCGCTTACAACCCGAACACCGGAAGAGTCGCCGCGGGTCAAGCCGGAGCGGTGAGCAACGCATACACCGGCAACGGCGCGGCCGGGGCGCGAGGCGTCCACTACAACCCTCAAACGGGAGTTATCAGCGGCGGCGCGGTCGGCGCGACGTACAACGCGGACACGGGGAAGGTCACGGCAGGCGGCAGAGGCTTCGCGTACAACACGAATACGGACACCGGCGTTGTGGTCGGCAAGAACAACGTCTACGCGGGGAGGGATGGCGAAGTCTACCGCTACAACAAGTCGAGCGGCCTGGAGCAGCACACGAGCGACGGCTGGTCGTCGGTAAGGCGTCCCTCGGACAACCAGTCTTTTCATAACCAGCAATCGGCGCGGGCCGCGGGGCAGCAGCGGTGGGAGAACTTCCGCTCAGGCAGTCGCAGCGGCGGCGCGCAGCGTAGCAGCGGCATGCGTTTCGGCCGCCGCCGTTGATTCGTAAGGGAGGAGAGTATGAACAGGAGCATTGACACAAACATCAAGCCACTCGATGAGATCACGGCCGGTGATGAAGCACGATCGGGCGCTAAGGCGTACAACTGCGCGAGGCTGAGGCAAGCCGGGTTCCTCGTGCCGGACGGGCTGGTCGTGCTGTCGACGGCGAGCGCAGCCGATCTGGAAGGGCTAGCGGACCACACGTGGTTTGACGGACTGCCGATCGACGCGCTCTTCGCCGTCCGCTCCTCGGGCATCGGCGAAGACGGCGAGGGGCAGTCGTTCGCAGGCATACACCAGACCCTACTCAATGTATGTCGCGCAGACCTCGGCCGTGCGGTCGAAGCATGTCGCGCGTCGGCGCGCACCGCGCAAGCGCTCGAATATCGCCGCGCGAAGGGGATCTCGATCGACACGATCGAGATGGGAGTTCTGATCCAGCTTATGATTCACCCCGTCGCGGCAGGCGTGGCCTTCACGGTCAATCCCGTCACGGGGGCCGACGACGAGCTGGTGATCAACTCGTCCTGGGGAGTCGGCGAGGCGCTGGTGAGCGGTCAGGTCGAGCCTGACGAGTTCGTGATCCGCAAGCGCGACGGCGAGCTGTTGTGGAGTCGCGTCGGCGAGAAAGGAACGCCGGGGCGGGCGATGACGCTGTCGCTTGCGGCCGGCCAGGTGCGGGAGCTGGCGCGCATATTGATAGGCATCGAAGGCTACTACGGCGCGCCGCAGGACGTTGAGTGGTGTCACGACGGAACAGGGTTCTGGGTCGTGCAATCTCGCCCCGTCACAACCGCCCGCCCGCGCGTTGACGAAACCGAATGGACGCGCGCCAACCTCGTCGAGGTGCTGCCCGACGTAACGTCGCCGCAGGCGTTATCGGCGTTTGAGGAGATGCTCAACCAGGCGGAGCGGCAGTACATGGGCGACCTCATAGCTCCCGACCATGTGCTTGGGCCGATGGTGAAGTCGTTTTGCGGGCGTCTCTATTTCAACCTCTCGCAAGTGCGGCGCGTCTGCGCGCTCGGAGCCATTGCGCCCGCCGACATGTTGAGGTCCATGGGTCACACGGGAACCATTCAGCCGAGCGACGAGAAGCCTCAGCCTCTGGGGATCGGCGACCGCATGTCCGTAGCCGGTGATCTGCTTCGCATAATGTGGCGGCACCTTCGGGCGGCCCGCCTCGTCCGCACTCACGAAGCAAAATCGCGAGAGGCCGTCAACCGCATGGCGGAGGTCGACCCGCGCCGCCTTTCAGATGAGGAGGTGTGGGCCGTAATAGAAGAGTGGGTAGGAGACGCGCCAAATTACATGCAGACCGTGTTGCTGTTGACCGGCGTGCTGTTTCACGAGACTCCCGTGCGCAAGCTGTGTGAGAAGGTCGGCTTCGAGTTCGAGCGCCTCGTCTACCCGCAGCTCGCGATGGGCGAGAGGTCTGTGAGCGCGCAGCAGGCGTTCGACCTGGTCGCTCTCGCCAGGACTGCGCGCACCGAGCCTACGGTCGTCAAGTACCTCTGCGATCAGTCGTCAGACCTGTCGCGCCTGTCGGTCGCGCTTCGCGGCACGGCATTTCTGTCGGGCTTCAAACGCTTCCTTGAGACTTACGGCCACCGCGGCCGTTACGAGTATGACTGGTCGCTGCCGCGCTACAGCGAAGACGCGACCGCTTTACTGCGCATAATTCGCGCGCACCTCGAAGGCGGTTCGGAAAAGTCCTCTTCCGAGACCGCCCTGCGCCAGGAGCGCGACGCCAGGGATGCATGGGCGGCGTTCGCCGGGCGGCTGTCGCTCTGGCAGAAATTGACTATGTTGCCGCGTATACGGCGCGGGATTCAAAGGATCAAGCAGTACTACGTGTGGCGCGAGCAGGTGCGCTCAGACCTTGTGCGCGTTCTTGCGGCGATGCGTGCGTGGAATCTCGTGCTCGCCGACCGATTCGTCCACCGCGGGTGGCTCGACGGCCGGGACGACTATTTCCTGATCCACTTCCGCGAGATCGCGGCGGTGATCAAAGGGGAGCGCCGGCCCGAAACGCTCCGCGCCATTGCGGCGGAGCGCAGGCTTGAGACGGCCCGGCGCCGCTCGATACAGATGCCGCTGTTGATGCGCGAGTCGGAGCTCGCAGAGTTTATCCGCGCGGCGGGCGTGAGCAGCAGGGTCGACGACGAAGGCGAGTTGAGCGGACACCCCGTCAGCGGAGGGTGCGTCGAGGGCGAAGTGGTCGTCGTGCATGACCCCGCGGACTTTGACCTGATGAAACCGGGCGCGATCCTCGTCGCTCCCGCGACCGACCCGTCGTGGACGCCGCTCTTTACGCTGGCCTCCGGGGTGATCGTCGAAGTCGGCGGCGTCCTCTCGCATGCGTCGACCGTGGCGCGCGAGTACGGGCTCCCCGCGCTCGCCAACGTGAAGCACGCCACCAGACGGCTCAGGACAGGCGACCGCGTAAGGCTAGACGCCATCCGTGGGCTGGTCCACAGGCTGCAACACACGGCTGCGTCCGTAGAGTCGCGGGAATTTGCGGGCGCGAGATGACCTGAAAAGAGGGCGGTCACGAGAATGTCCATAGCTGCCTCCTTCGGATTTTCGAACTCGTTCAAAATATATCTTGACATCGAGATTGAATAGCAGTACTCTCCAAATTGAACGAGTTCGAAAATCCGAAGGAGGCAGCTATGGACATTCTCGTGACCGCTTATCTTCTCTACATTGCAATCAGCATCGCCCTCACCATATGGGTCGCCCGGACGCTCCATAAGAACGGGAGGGTCTTTCTCGTAGACGTTTTCCACGGGAACGAGTCGCTGGCGGATTCGGTCAACCATCTTCTGGTAGTCGGCTTCTACCTCATCAACCTGGGTTACGTGAGCCTCGCCCTCAAGCTGGGCTACGACGTCGCCACCACGCGCGAAGCCATAGAGGCGTTATCCTGGAAGATAGGGCTGGTCCTGCTCGTGCTCGGCGGGATGCACTTCTTCAACCTCTTCATCTTCAGCCGCATGCGCCGCCGGTCAGCCATCCAGGACGCGCCTCCCCCGGTTGCGCCGGACGAGTACACTCAAATAAGGGGAAGAGAGTCATGCGCCAGCTAACAGTGCTTTACGACCCTCAATGCGGGTTGTGCCGCAGGGCTCAGGGCTGGCTCTCGGTCCAGCCTAAGTACGTTGAGCTTGCTTTCGTGCCGGTGAATTCCGAGCAGGCGCGCTCCCGCTACCCGAAGCTGAATCATGCCATGACCGCTAAGGACGTGACGGTCATAAGCGACGAGGGGGCGGTCTACTGGGGGGCGAAAGCGTGGCTGATGTGTCTTTGGGCCTTGCGCAACTACAGAGAGTGGTCGTTCAGGCTCAGCTCGCCCGAGCTTTTGCCGACCGCCAGGCGCGTGGTATCAATGATCTCTCAGAACCGGCACAAGCTGGAGGGAGTGGGCAAACTACTGCTGAGGGATTCAGGATGACCGAGACCAAACAAGAGTCGGCCAAGACGAGCAAAGGTGAGCAGACCAGGGCCGCCATACTGGAGGCGGCCCTGGAGCTGTATCGGGAGCGCGGTTACGAAGAGACGACGATGCGGGCGATCGCCGAACGCGCGGGCGTGGCCCTGGGCAACGCCTACTACTACTTCCGCTCGAAGGAGCACCTGATCCAGGCGTTCTACAGCCGCACGCACGAGGAGCAGTTGGCCGCGAGCACAGAGCTGCTTGAGAGGGAACGGGACTTGAAGGCGCGGCTTCATGGCGTGATGATCAAGGAGATAGAGATCATAGAGCCGTATCACCAGTTCGCGGGGGTGCTGTTTAGAACGGCCGCCGACCCGCAAAGCCCGCTCAACCCATTCAGCGATGATTCGGATCGGGCGCGACAAGAGAGCATCTCGTTATTCGCGCAGGTGGTTGATGGCTCCGACACCAGGGTGCCCAAGGACCTGAAGCAGGAGCTGCCCTACCTGCTGTGGCTATATCACATGGGAATCATACTTTTCTGGATACACGACTCTTCGCCGGGACGCTCTCGCACTTATAAGCTCGTCGAACGAACGGTCGATCTCGTGGTGAAGGTGATCGGGTTGGCGAGCAATCCCTTAATGCGCCCCGTTCGCAAGGCGGCCCTGCGCCTCGTCGCAGAATTGCGAGCAGACACTACGTAACATCTCTCTGAAGAATCGGAGCCTCCGGCTCGGACTCGCGGTTTATTCATTTGTGTCCGCTTTTTTTGCGGGGTCGCGTCGGGTTGCCGTCGGCCGCCTGTTGAGCGCCGTTGCTTGCGGACCTGGCGCGGCCCTGAGGCTCTTGATACCAGCGGGCTCCGGTCCTGTACTCCTCTTCTTGTTGGCCCAGCAGGGCGAGCGAGCGTTTAGGCTGTATGTGAGAGCACGCAACGATGATTGTGTTTATCAGCGCCATCGGGGCGACGTATGAGCCTGTGAAAGAAGGGCTGCTCGTCGATGCCAGCAGGTAGGCGTCACAGTGCATCGCTATCGGCGTCGTGGCGCTGTCCGTGATCCCGAAAGTCGGCACGCCCCGCTCGCGGGCGCGCAGGACAGACTCGACAGTCTCTCGGAGGCACCGCCTGAAGCTGATCGCTATGAGCAGGTCTTTGCCGGTCAGGACATCGACCTTGTGTTGCAGGTTCCCGCGGCTCCCTACCGGCGCTTCGGCGTCGATCGCCAGCGGCGTCAGCCCATACGCTAAGAACCACGCGAGCGAGGCGGCAAGGTCGACTCCGACGACGAGAATTCGCCGCGAGCGGTGGATCAACTTCGCAAGCTCCACTACGCGGTCCGACTCGAAGCTCGACCTGAGCACGCTTAAACTCTCCGTGTCTCTTTCCACGCAGTAGTCTATCTGGTCGGTCACGCTCCGCTTCGCTCGCGTCGCGGCCTTCAACACCGCGTAGGGCGTTATCTGTTTGACGAAGTGCTGGCGCAGGTCCGCCGCGAAGTCTGCGAAGCGCTCGTAGCCCAGAGCCTGGACCGTGCGCACGATCGTCGAGGCGTCGACGCTGTATCGCTTCGCCAGCTCGTGAGAGGAGAGATAGAAGGTCTCTTCGTTGTTATCGAGAATCGCCCTGATCAATTGGCGGCGGCTGCGGCTCAACTGCGATTGGGCGAAGCGGACTTCAAGCGGCGTGGATGAATCGTCGCCGCGACTCCCATCCTTTCCACTCGGCTTGGTTCTCGTCGTCATCGCACTTCTCCTCGGTGCGGCCATCACCCTTGGCGCTTAATCGACTCGACCGACTCGGTCCGGTCCTCAATGTAATCCGTGTCCACGTCGAAACCGAGCCCAGGGCCGCCGGGGACCTCTATCGTACCGTCGGGCGAGACAACCACCTCGGGCATTATAACGTCGCGGGCGAAATATCTTGAGCTGGCCGATACGTCGCCGGGCAGCGTGAAGCCGGGGAGGCTGGCCAGCGCGATGTTGTGCGCGCGGCCTATGCCCGACTCAAGCATCCCGCCGCACCAGACAGGAACATTCTTTGAGTAGCAGAGGTCGTGAATCGCAAGGGCCTGCCAGTACCCGCCCACGCGCCCCACCTTGATATTGATCATGCGACAGCTCTCCATGTCGAGAGCCCTGCGCGTCTGACGCAGGCCCGTGATGCTTTCGTCCAGGCACAGCGGCGTCTTCATCTCGCGTTGCAGCCGCGAGTGGTCCAGCAGGTCGTCATGGTCGAGGGGCTGTTCGATCATCAAGAGGTTGAAATCGTCGAGCCGTTTCAGATGCTCCTTCTCGGCGATCGTGTAAGCCGAATTGGCGTCGACCGAAAGGAGTATGTCAGGGTGACGCAGGCGCACCTCCGCGACCACGTTCGTGTCCCACCCCTGCTTGATCTTCAGTTTGATCCGCTGATAACCCAACGCCAGGTAGCGGTCGACCTGGCCCAGTATCTGTTCGAGCGTGGGCTGAATGCCGAGGCTCACGCCTACGGGGATTCGCGACCGCGTGCCACCCAGCAGCGAACCGAGCGACAGCTTCTTCAACCGCGCGAGCAGGTCCATGTAGGCAAGCTCCAGACCCGCCTTGGCCATGTTGTGTCCGCGGAACGACGAGAACATCTCGGCCAGGTCGCCCAGGCCCGCGACGGGCCGGGTCAAAAGCGCGGGGCCGAGGAAGTCTCTTATGACATGCAGCGCCGTGCCTACCGTCTCGTAGCTGTAGCGAGGCTCTTCGGCGGCCACGACCTCGCCCCACCCTTTAAGCCCTCCGGCTTCGACGCTCACCAGGAATATGAGCCGCGAGTCTATGCTCCCGAAGCTGGTCTCGAAAGGCTCGTTCAGAGGCAGGCGGATTAGGCGGAGCTCGACCCTGTCGATTCTGATCGCGTCTTCAAAATCTTGTCGCATGGCGGAGCACGATAACACACCGTTTTTCAAATTGCAACAATCGTTGTCTTCATGTTGACAGCGTGCAACGGTAGATGTTATATAACCGCCACGCTCGTAAGGGGTGCTTGACCTCTTGGGGATTTTCCGCCGGTCACCTCTTAGAGACCGTGCATCGAGTTACCTTCATGAAAGGAGAAGTTATGACGAGGCTTATCCTGACATCGACCCTCAAACCCACAGGCGAAGGCGCGCGATCACGATTGAGGAGGCTGGCTTCCTCGCTCGCGGCCCTTTGGCTCGCTCTTTTCATGCTCCACCCGTTGTCGCCGAGCGCGGCGGCCCAGACCACCACTTCGACGATCGAAGGGACCGTCACCGACACCAACGGGGCGGTGATCGTCGGCGCGGAGGTCAAGGCGAGCGGGACGACGCTCGCCTCCGAGCGCACGACGAGGACGGACTCGGACGGTTTCTACCGCCTTACGGCGTTGCCGGCGGGGACATACACTCTGACGGTCTCGCAGGCAGGCTTCGCCTCGCGCACGTCCAAGATCGAGCTGACGCTCAACCGCATCGTGACCTTTGACGTGCAGCTACAGGTCGGGACCGTCGCGGCCGAAGTCATAGACGTGAGGTCGGACGAGCTGCCGCTGCTCGAACCGAACGCGTCGGCCACGGGCTCGACGATCACCCCCCAGCAGATCAGCGAGCTCCCGGTAAACGGGCGCGACTACCTGGACCTTTTGCAGCTCGTGCCCGGCGTCTCCATCAACCGCCAGGCCGACCCCGGCAGCGACCAGTCCACGCCTGTGCTCGGCGAGCGCGGCGGCAACAACAACTATCTGATCGACGGGCTGCCGAACAAAGACACGGTCAACGGCGGGCCGGCCGCGCAGTTCAACCAGGAGACGATCGCCGAGTTCCAGGTGTTGACGACCGGCTACAAGGCCGAGTTCGGGCAGGCGTCGGGCGCGGTGGTCAACGTCATCACGAAGAGCGGCGGGAATGCTCTTCACGGCGTCGCGTCGCTGTTTCACCGCAACGACGCTTTCGACTCGTCGAACTCGCTCGACGAGACGCAGGAGGACGCGCCGACGCTCCGCAGGTTCGACTACAGCCTGGCGCTGGGCGGGCCTGTGATCAAGGATAAGGTCTTCTTCTTCGGCTCGGCCGAGCGGATCACAGAGAAACGCCAGCTCGATTTCGTCTTCCCGAGCACGGGCAACGCGCAGGTCGATCGCCTGCTGCGCGACCAGGAGAGCCGCTTCGATAACCCATCGCGCATATTCGAGACGCGGAATTTCTTGAAGTTTAACGAGCAGCTCGGCCGCCACCAGTTGACGCAGCAGTTGAATTACACCAACCGCGTAATCCGCGAGTTCTTGCCGCTGTCACAGTCGGGCAGCCTGCCTTCGACCAGAGACGATTCGGGCGCGCGTCACCTGCTGTTGGGGTTCGGCGACACGGTGTTGCTCGGAGAGCAGGGCAACCCATGGGTCCTGACCTTGCGCGGCGCATACCGGGGCGAGCCTTCCGACTCACGCCCCTCGCACCCGGACGCGGGGGCGGCGACCATCTTCAACGTCTTCAGCTCTAACACGACGGGCACCTTCTTCGGCGATCTGCCGGGCGTCAGCTTCGGCAACGCCGAGACGCCGTCGGACCTTGACCAGAAATACACCTCGGTGTCGGCCCACGCCGCAAGGCTACTGGGCAGCCACGACATCAAGTTCGGGTGGAACTTCCTGCGGACGAGAGTCGACGGAGTGACGCCGCAGTTGTTGGCCAGTCAGCTCTTCGCCACGGTCGCTGACTTCGAGGCGTTCGGGCCGATCAACTCGGGCTTCTTCACGGTAACGACGATCGGGGGGCTCACGCCCGAGGCCAACGAGATTCACCTGCGCAACAACTACAACGGGCTCTTCGCGCAGGACGATTGGAAGCTGCGCCCCAACCTGACGCTGAACCTTGGCCTGCGGTGGGACTACGACTCCGAGTTCGAGAGGAAGCGGAATTTCTCGCCGCGGCTGGGCGTCGCCTGGGCCGTGAATGATAAGACGGTAGTGCGCGGTCACTTCGGCGTCTTTTACGACCAGTTCCGGCTGGGGCTTGCGCGCAACGTCCCGGACTTCGGCGGCGCGGACCGCAGGGTGGTCCAGCCCTTCTCCTACCCGCGCGGCTTTTTCGGCGTGCCGACCCTCGTAGTAGCCCTCGTCAACGCTTCGCTCTTCCCGCCCAACGGGCTGTGCGTATCGCCCAACCTGACCGACGCGCAGATCGCGTCGAGCGGGGCGAGGTGCCCGTTCGGCGGGCCGCTGGTCGGGATAGACAGGCTCAACCGCGTAGTCTCGCCGGGGCATGCGCCGATCCCCGCCAACGCCGTGATCAACGTCAGCAACGTAGAGGCGCTGTCGGGGCTGTCGCCGCAGCAGTTCGCCGACGCGGCGAGCGCCGCCGTAGGCCGGCCCGCGGGCTTCTTCTTCTTCGGCCCGTTCGGCGCGCTCTCGCATGGCGCGATCCCTCCCCAGCCTTTCCCCACGGCCGTCGACGAGAGCTTCAAGACCCCGCACACGCTCAGCTTCAGCGGAGGCTTCCAGCGCGAGCTTACGAAAGACATGGTGATCGAGGCCGATTACTATCATCGCGAGATTCGCAACATTCTCGGCGTGCGCGAAGCGAACATCGCATTCGAAGCGCGAGTGCTGGGGCGCAGGTTCTTAGAGCCTTTCCCGACGGGGCCTATACGCACGTTCGGCCCCTACTTCGAAGGGACCTACGACGCGCTTGTGCTCAACTTCAACAAGCGCTTCAGCCGCCGCTTCCTTCTGGGCGCGAACTACACCTTCGCACACGCCAGGGACAACTCGCTCGGCATCGACACGCTGCCTTCCGACAGCTTCGTCGGGATAGTGCCGGAAGTGACAGAGCCGGAGACGGGCGAGAGCAACCGCAGCGGCTCGTTCATAGCCCAGACCGGCGCGTTCGTCGCGCAGGCGGGGACTTTCCTCAACGGCCCGGACCTCGATAAAGGCCCTTCGGATCTGGCGCTCGATCACATCTTCCAGATGCACGGGCTGGTGGAGTTCCCTTGGCAGATTCAGGTCAGCAGCATCTTCCGCGCGCAGAGCGGTTTTCACTTCAGCCGTGACGCGGCGGTCGCCGAAGACCCTGACGGCAACGGCACATTCAACCTGATCGATCACGGGCCGGGCGGGGGGCGCAACGCCTTCACCGCCCCGGCGTTCGTCAACCTCGACATGCGCTTCGCGAAGCGGTTTCGCGTCGGCGAGCGCGTCAGGGCGCAAGTGCTCTTCGAGTTCTTCAACCTGCTGAACCGCCAGAACCCCGCCGCGGTCGAGTCGGCCCAGACCATGGCCGCGCCCTTCTTCGGCGAAAGGACGCAGGTGTTGCCCGGCCGCGAAGGGCAGATCGGAATAAGGATCGAGTTCTGATATGAAGAGGGATGAGAAACTGTTGACGCGCCGCGAGGCGATCAAGCGCGCGGCGATGGCCGGCGCGGCAGCGCTCGCCGCGCCGATGATTAACCGCTCTGAAGAGCCCTGTAGGGGCTATATGTCTGTAGATGATCACAAGGCAATCCCTCCAACTCCGTAGGAGTTGAATGTTTGTAGATAGTCATGAGCCATTCCCCAACCCCGTAGGGGTTGTATGTCTGTTATTCAACTCCTACGGAGTTGGAGATTGTTTATGCGATCCTTCTACAAACATCTGGCTGCTACGCAGCCGAGTGAGTTGCTACTTCTCAGACGCGCTATAGAGCCGCTTTCGATTGAATGTAAGGTGATAAAGAGACATCTCACCGCGGAGACACAAGTGAATCCTCTTTCATCCCCTTACACGTAGGTGATCTGTGATGACAGGAGCCCGAACTGTGAAAAGAACAAAGCCTCTCATCTTTATCATGACCGCTCTGATCCTCTGCTCGGCCGTGTGGGGGCAGGTCCCGACTTCGCCAAAGCCCTCGCCCAAAGAGCCGAGCGAGGCGGTGACGCCGGATAAACCTCCTTCCGGCACGCACGAGCTGACGGCCGCCGACGTGGAGGCCTTTCTCGACGGCGTAGTGCCGCTCCAGCTCCTGCAAAGCGACGTCGCGGGCGCGACCATTTCGGTCGTCAAGGATGGGAAGCTCCTGTTTGCCAAAGGGTACGGTTACGCCGACGCGGCGAGCAAAAAGCCCGTCTCGCCCGACGAGACGCTCTTCCGTCCGGGCTCCGTGTCAAAGCTCTTCACCTGGACCTCCGTGATGCAGATGGCCGAACAGGGCAAGCTCGACTTAGACCGCGATGTCAACGAGTATCTAGACTTCAAGATCCCCGACGCCTACGGCCAGCCCATCACGCTCAAGCACATAATGACGCACACGCCGGGGTTCGAAGAGCAGGTCAAAGACCTCTTCACGACCGGCTCGCAGGCCGCCAACCTCGGAGAGTATTTAAAGACGCACATCCCCGGTCGCATATTCCCTCCGGGCACGACCCCCGCCTACTCGAACTACGCGACGGCGCTGGCCGGCTACATCGTCGAGCGCGTTTCGGGGCAGCCGTTTAATGACTACGTGGACGCGAACATTTTCAGGCCGCTCGGCATGACTCACTCGACTTTCGTCCAGCCGCTCCCAGAGAATCTGGCCCCGAACATGTCTAACGGGTATCAGCTCGGGAGCGACGACCCGAAGCCGTTTGAGGTGGTGAACGTCTTCCCGGCCGGGAGCCTCAGCAGCTCCGCAAGTGACATGGCCCGGTTCATGATCGCGCACCTGGGGGAAGGGAAGTTCGGAGAGGCGAGGATACTTCGCCCCGAAACCGCGCGCCTCATGCACAGCAGGCTTTTCGCTTTGGACGACGCGGCGAACGCGATGGCCTATGGCTTCTACGAAGAGTCGCGCAACGGACACCGCATCATAGGCCATGGCGGCGATACTATGTGGTTCCACAGCGACCTGCACCTGATACTGGACGCGGGCGTAGGCTTTTTCATCTCCTATAACAGCGCGGGCAAGGGGCAGGATTCGCTGAGGACCCTGCTCTGGGAAGCGATGCTCGACCGTTACTTCCCTTACACGCCTCCGCCTCCGCCCGCCTCGTCGAGCGCCGCCGAAGACGCGCGAGCCGTAGGCGGCACCTACATGCTGAGCCGCCGCAGCGAGACTTCGTTTCTGAAGGCGGCGATGCTGCTCAGCCAGTTCACCGTAGCGCCTGGCGACCATGGCGTGATAGAGGTGGCTGAGGTGACAGGGCACAACGGCAAGCCGAAGCGGTGGCGCGGCGTTGCGCCGATGACGTTTCTCGAAGAGAACGGCCAAGAGAAGCTCATCTTTAAACCCGACCAGCATGGACGTATGACGATGGTGTTGCCTTTCCCGTTTTTCGTCGGCCAGCGCGTCGGCACGTTCGAGAACAACGGCTTGCTCGTACCCGTGATAATCCTGTCGCTGCTCATAATGGTTTTGACGCTCCTGTTATGGCCCGTCGCGTGGTTTGTCAGGAGGCACTACGGCCACAAGCTGGAGATGACGCCGACCGAGCGGCGGCTGCGCTTAGGGGTGCGGATAGTCTTTGCGCTTGACATAATCTTCATCGCGGCTATGGCGGGGCTTCTGATTTATGGGTTCACGAACCTTGAAGTCTTCAGTGATCGCGGGAACATCTGGTTTCACATCATCCAGGTGATCGGTATTATCGGGGCGATAGGATCGCTGGTCGTGATCTATAACGCGATAAAGGCGTGGGCGAAGAAAGGCAATAGCATCTGGCGCAGGCTCCAGGCGACCGTGCTGGTGCTGGCGTGTCTCGGGTTTTTGTGGTTCGCCTTTGCGGGGAACCTGCTCAGTTTCAGCTCGACTTACTGAAGCCCATTTACATTCGCAGGGTTCGTGAAACCGACTTTCTCTACCAGGTCATGGAACCGCCGGTTCTTGCGAAGCTTGTCGAATAGCGGATCGATGCCGAGAAAGACAAGCCAGGACGCGCGGCCGACAAAAGCCGCCTCTAAACAATCTAAAGCTTCTTCGTACTCTTGTAACCCGACATGAATTATGGCCGGAAGGTAAGGCGAGATATAGCGCCTGCTTGATTGCTCTTTTAACTGCGTAAGAACCGCTTCCGCCTCCCGCCTTTCCCCCGATAGAGCACAGGCGTTGCCCAACAATGCGAGCCTCTGAAATCTGAATTCCGAAGGTTGCAAGCGAAACTCTTCCCTGGCTTCCTCGTAACAACCTTTTTGTATCAACGCAGACCCGAGATAGTAATGAGCATGCGCATAATTCGGGTCCATATCGGTGACGGCGCGGAATGATCTTATCGCCGAATCGTAATCACGCAAGTAATAGTATGGAAGCCCGAGAGTGGTGTTAATGGTCAGTGAGAGCGGGTCGAGTCTTTGCGCGGTTTGCAGCTCTGAGATCGCTTCCGCGAACCGTCCTTGAGTTAATAGAAACCAGGCGTAGGAATGGTGGCCGGTCGAATAATTCGGATTTATCTCAATAGCCTTCCGATACATGGCTTCGGCCTCAAGCCGGTGATAATCGTAAAACATTCTTATATCGCCTAACGTTGTGTATGTCTCAGCCAGCAAGCTGTCCAGCTCGATAGCTCGCAGCGCGGCTCTCTTCGCCTTTGGAAATGATTCTTCAGGGGATAGAAGAAGGTACTCTCCCAGCAATGTATACGAGTCGGCCAATCCCGCGTGAGCCAACGCGTAGTCGGGGTCTTTAAGAAGGGACTGCTGAAAACAGGCGGCCCCCTTCAATAGACCTGATTCCGTCCTTTTTTCCCAGAAGAACCTGCCTTTTATGTATAGCTCGTAGGCGTCGGAGTTCTTCGTCTGATTCTTCGAGACCGCCTCTCTCTCCTCTCCCGTAAGCTTCAGACTTAGAGATTGAGCCACCTTCGCCGACAACACGTCTTCCAAAGAGAAGAGGTTCGAGAACTCTTCATCAAAACTCTCGGCCCACATTATAGAGCCGTTATAAACGTTAATGAGTTGAACCGTTAACCGAAATCCTTCTCCTTTTTTTTGCATCGTCCCGTCGATCACCGCGTCGACTATGAGCTCCCGGCCCGCAAGCACAGGGTCGGTTGCGGGTGATGAATATCTCAGGACGGATGTCGTCGGTCTAACGATGATCTGTTTGATGCGGCTGAGTCTCGTGATGAGGGCGTTGGCGAATCCCGAGCCGAGGTAGTCGTAACCGTCGGCGTCGCCGATGCTCTTGAACGGGAGTACGGCGATCGACTTGATCGCGGCCGGCGATTGGATGTCGGCGACGGGCGACGGCCCGTCTGCCACTCGACGCTGAGCGGAGGACTGGCGGACCGGAGCGACGAAGCTGTAGCCGCGTTTTGGGACCGTGACGATATAGCGGTGGTGGCTCGGGGTTTCGCCCAACGCCTTGCGCAAGGCAGATATGTGTACCGTCAGGTTAATCTCTTCGACAAAGCTGTCGGGCCAGAGCCGGTTCATCATGTCGCGCCTTCGCAGGACCTGGCCGTGATGTTCGACCAGCAAGGCGAGCGTCTCAAATGCCTTGGAGGTGAGTTGCACCACCTGGCCATGCTTGAGGAGCAGTCGATTCAGGAGGTCCAGGCGGTATGGGCCGAACTCGTAAGCCACAGCGTCCGTCATAGTAAAACCTTCAGCAGAATTAAGCTTTCTTAAGCACGGCTAAAAGACATTTAATCAGTATCTCGATAGACTCAACCATAGCTCAAAAGCAAAGCGGAGGAAAAGTATGATACCGAAATGTGCAGCTCTGTTTTTATTCGCGGTGTTTGTCACAACGGCGTTCGGACAGAACCAGCCGTCCGCAGCGGCGCAGGAAGCCAACAAGCTATGGCAAGCCCAGAAATGGGAAGAGTCGGCGAAGGCTTACGAGGCATTGACGAAAGCGGAGCCGAACAACGGGCAGGCGTGGTTCCGGCTCGGCTCGTCGCTGATGTCGTTGAACAGGTACGACGCGGCGATCGCTCCGCTCGAAAAGGCGGCCGAGTTGCTTCGCGGCCCGCTGGCTTATTATGTCGTCGGCACGGCCTACGCCAGGTTGAATAACAAAGATAAAGCGTTCGAGTTTCTAAATAGAGCCAATGGCGCAGGGTTCTCGCAGAGGAACCGCCTGAATAACGATCCGCTTCTGGCCGGCCTGCGAGACGACGCGCGGTTTAAGACCATCCTGGAGGGAGTGGACCGCAACGCCCGCCCGTGCAAATACTCGGACGAAGCCAAGCAGCTTGATTTCTGGGTTGGCGAGTGGGACGTGCAAATAAACGGGCAGAGTGTCGGCGCCAACGTCATCGAGCGGCTCGAAGAAGGTTGTTTGATCATGGAGAACTGGACGGGCAATGGCGGCGGGACCGGCAAGAGCATGAATTTCTACAACCCGGTCACAAAGAAGTGGCGGCAGACCTACATTGGCAACAACCAGATCGTTTGGGAGATGAGCGGCGAGTACAAAGACGGCGTGATGCAATATGACGGCGAGATGCTCGCGGCAGGCAGCCAGCCGACGACGGTGCGCGTGAAATTCTACAACCTGGGACCGGACAAATTGCGCCACACGCAGGATAACCTGGGCGGCGACGGAAAGACCTGGACCACGGTCTGGGATTCGATCTACGTCAGGAAGAAAGCCGCGGCAAGTGAGACGAAATAGAGTCTCGGCCGTGTTGACAAGTGACTGCGCTCTATAGCCAAATGCAACTGAGAATTGCTCCGGTCATTGCACACAACACGGACGGACGAGGACGGATGAAAGCGCTATCTTGTTGCGGGTTGGTTCTCTTTCTTTCTCTTTCGAGTCTCTGGCAACGCCCGGCTTATACCGAGACGCGAACGCCTGTTCAAAAAACACAAGTGGTGTTGCTCGGCACGGGGACGCCGAATGCGGACCCTGAGCGGTCCGGCCCTTCGGTCGCCATCGTCGTCAACGACACGCCTTACCTTGTCGACTTCGGACCCGGCGTCGTGCGTCGCGCCGCGGCCGCTCACCAGAAGGGCGTGGCTGGGTTGAAAGTAGATAAACTCAAGACGGCCTTTCTTACGCACCTGCACTCGGACCACACGCTCGGTTACGCCGACTTGATCTTCTCGCCGTGGACGCTCGAACGCAGCGAGCCGCTTCGGGTCTACGGGCCGCGGGGCGTCAAAGCCATGACCTATCATCTGCTGCGAGCTTACCAGCAGGACATTCACATCCGCACGAAGGGGTTGGAGCCGTCAAACAAGACCGGCTACAAGGTGGTCGCTCACGAGATCAAGCCGGGCGTAGTCTACAAAGACGAGAACGTGACCGTGAAGGCGTTTCGTGTGCCGCATGGCTCGTGGAAAGAAGCCTACGGCTATCGCTTCGAGACGCCTGATAAGACGATCGTCATATCGGGCGATTGCACGCCGAATTCAAACGTCGTCAAGAACTGCGACGGGTGCGACGTGCTGATCCATGAAGTCTACTCGGCCGTAAGATTTGCCACCCGCCCTCCCGAATGGCAGAAGTATCATTCGAATTTTCACACGTCGACCAGAGAGCTCGCGGAGATCGCCAACCAGGCGAAGCCGAAACTCCTGATCCTCTACCACCAGTTGTTCTGGGGGGCGAGCGACGAGGATCTGGTTAAAGAAGTAAACCAGTTTTATAAGGGACGAGTCGTTTCGGGCCGCGACCTGGAGATTTATTAATGGCTGGAAATCATCTATCTCATAAGGTCGATCATTGTCCGCGTTAACCTGTGTTGCGCAACCCCGCGGCGATGCCGTTGATCGTCGCCGCGAGCGCGTAATTCAGCCCTTCGCTTTCGTCACCGGCGCGCTTGCGGCGGAGCAGCTCGACTTGAATTAAGCTCATCGGGTCGACATACGGGTTGCGAAGACGAATCGACCGGGCAAGCACGGGAACGTTTTCGAGTAGCTGTTGCTGCCCGCTCGCGCGAAGTATCTCGCGGCGTGTTCGCTCGAACTCTTCGGCGATCACACCGAGCACGCGGTCGCGCACGCCGCTATCCTCGACAAGCCCTGCGTACACTCGCGCGATCGTAAGATCGGCCTTCGCCATCCCTAATTCGACATTGCGGATCAGGTCTTCGAAGAGCGCGAAATCGCGAAACATCTCTTGAAGCAACCGCTCACCATCGGCGCGTCTGCTTCTGAATCGTTCGAGCGCGTAGCCCACGCCGAACCACGCGGGCAAAACGTGACGGCTCTGCATCCACCCGAAGACCCATGGGATGGCTCGCAAATCCTGTAAGCCCTGGCGGCCACTTCTCCGCGCCGGGCGCGAGCCGATCTTCACCTGGTCGAATTCGAGCACGGGCGTGGCCTGCTCGAAGTAAGGAATCGTGTCGGGGCTGTCGACTACCTTCTCACGGTAGAACCCGAACGCGTCTTCGGACATCTGATCCATCGCCGCTTCCCACTCGCTTTCGTCGCTCGTCGAACGGCCGGGGCGCACAAGGGCTTCGAACGAAGCGGCTACCATCAATTCGAGGCTGCGCTCGGCTAAGATGGCGTCAGAGTATTTCCAATTCAACACCTCGCCCTGCTCCGTGATCCTTATCTCGCCGGTGAAGGCGCCCGCGGGCTGTGCAACTATCGCGCGGTGCGTAGGCCCGCCGCCGCGGCCGACCGTGCCGCCGCGCCCGTGGAATATCCGCAGCTTCAGTCCGCAAGCGTCCGCAACCTTGTGCAGCTCGCGGTGCGCTTTGTAGATCTCCCACGTGCTTGTCATCATCCCGCCATCTTTGTTCGAGTCCGAATAGCCGAGCATAACCTCCTGCCGCCGCCCCCACGAATCGAGCAGCCGCACGTAGTCGGGAGATGTCCAAAGTTTACGGCAGATCTCGGGGCAGTTGCGCAGGTCTTCGATCGATTCAAAAAGCGGTACGGGCATCAGCCCCGCGCCTTTCTCCTGGGCCGATCCCGCCACGCGAATGCCGCTGGCTTCCGACAGCCACACTGTCTGCAAAATGTCTTCGGCCGATTGCGCGCCGCTGATGACGTAATGACAGACCGTCTCCGAAGGGAATTGGCGCTTCAGCGCGGAGACGCCGCGCAGCGTCTCAAGCAACGCCGCGGTCTGCTCGGATGGCGTTGCGGGCAATTCGAGACTCGGGTTCTCATTGAGCGAGGCCGCCGCCGCAAGCTCGGAGATCGCTTTGCGATGTACGCGCGCATGCTGTCGGATGTCGAGCGTTTGCAGATGAAAACCGAACGTCTCGATCTGGCGTAGCAACGGGTCGAGCAGCGCGCGGGCGAGGTGCTCGCCGCGATTCTCGGCGAGGCTGTCGCGCATTAGCTTCACGTCCGCTGCGAACTCACCCGCCTCCTTGTAAGCCTCTTCGTGATTAAGGTCGTCGCGCGTCGCCTGTAAGCGGCTGTGCACGTAAAGCAGAAAGCGGCGATAGACCTCGGCCGCCGTTCGACGCTCCAGCTCTGCCTGGTTGACCGATATGCGAGATTGAGCATTATCGAGCGAGCGCGTTAACGCTTCAGACGCCCCGGTTTGAAACGTGGATGGGCTGAGCAGTTTGACCAGTTCTCGCGCGGCGTTTATGTAATGATCGAGTATTGTCCTGCGCGCAATCTCAAGCGCCTCGCGAGTCGAGCGGGCGGTGACGAAAGGGTTGCCGTCGCGGTCGCCGCCTATCCAGGAGCCGAACGTCACGACGGTCGGCAGATCGGCCGCAGATATTTCAAGCCCGTAGACTTGCCGGAACGCGCCGGCCATCTCCTCGTAGATCTGCGGAAGCGTCGCGATCAGCACCGCCGGATAATAGGCGAGCCCCATCCTGATTTCGTCGCTCACGGTCGGCTGGCGGCGGCGCACTTCGTCCGATTGCCAGAGCGCTGTTATCTCCGCCGCGATCGATTCTTCGCGACGCGCGGCCTCGACATCCGACAGCGGCAGCCGGTCGAGGCTCTCTATCTCTTTCGCGATGCGGTCGCGCTTGAACAGCACGGTCCGGCGCGCGATCTCCGTCGGGTGAGCGGTGAAAACGGGAGTGACTTTTATTCGGCCTAGCCAGTCGAGCGCTTCTTCGGCCCCGACGCCCGCATCGCGCGCGCGAATGAGCGTGCCGAAAAAGGTCCCCGGCTCGGGCCGCCGGTCAGGCTGTAGCTCGTGCGCGCGGCGGCGGCGCTTGCGATGATTAGTCTCCGCGAGGTTAATCAATTCAAAGTAAGTCGCAAAGGCTTTGGTCATCTGGTACGCCTGCTTAACCGTCAGGCGGCCGACTATCTCCCTCGCGCGGCTCATCAGATCATGCTCGCCGGGCTGGCCCGCGTCTTGATCGTGCTGCAAATCGCGATGCTCTATTGCCAGCAGCCTCAGTCGTTCGACCGCCTCGAAGAGCTCGTCACCCGCTTGCTCTTTAAGAGCATGGCCCAGCAACAATCCGAGCGAGCGAACGTCGCGCCGCAGCGGCAGCTCTTTCAACTGCGGGTCATCGCTCGTCAACTCCCGCAGTCGCTCCGCCTGGTCTTCGGCCCCCCACAATGGCTCTGTCCGCGCCATATCATTGCTCCTTCCGCCCACCGCTTTAATTCTATTCGAGATCGAATACAAGTGTAGCGGAAATGGCCCGCTTGAGCGCCCGCGAGATTCGGGCCTTATTCAAAGTTGACAGGCAATGTATTTCAGCTTACGCTTGCGGCTAGTCGCCTTTGTCTTTCAAGCATCTCAATAGCTCTTAGTAATGATCAGGCTGATTAAATTCTCCGTCCACCGTCCGATCATTGTCTTAACGACGATACTGTTCCTAACTATCGTGCTCTGCATGTTCGCGCCCCGCGTGCGGTTACAGTTGGACGCCAGATCATTAATACCGTCAGGCGATCCGACTCTGGCTGCGAGTGACAATGCGGCCGACGTATTCGGATTGCGAGATATTGTCATGATAGGCGTCGTTAGTGAAGACGCGGATATATACTCGCCGGAAACGCTAGGGCGAATAGACAGATTGACCAGGGGCCTTTCAGAGGTAGAGGGGATCGTCGCCGAATCCGTCATGAGCCTGTCGACCATATCGGGTCAAACTGAAAAGGACGGCAAGGTCATTTCGTATGACCTGATGGCTAAAAGCACGGAATTAGACTCGGAGGCAATCGAGCGGCTTCGGCGGGACGTTGAACGGCTGGGGCTCACAGACGGAGTGCTCGTAGGTAAAGATGGGAAGGCCGCGGCGATCTTTGCTGAAGTTGATCCGCGAGCAGACCGATACGACATCCTTCAACAAGTCAGGTCTCTGCTGGCCGCCGAGCGCGACGGTAAGGACTCGTTGTATCTGACAGGGACCGCCCTCGCCCAGGCCGTCCTCGGACAGTCGGCCGCCAGTGACTTAGCCCGCTTAGTTCCGATCGTCATCGTGGTCGTCGGTTGTATGTTGATGCTTGCTTTCAAACACCCGGCTCCCGCTCTGTTTTCGCTTGCGGAGATCGCGATAAGCTTGCTCTGGACCATAGGCTTGATGGGGCTCGCCCGGCAATCCGTATTTGTTACTACGCTGGTGCTGCCCGTGATTCTAGTCTCCGTCGGCGTGTCTGATGATGTTTATGCGCTCACTCATTATTTTAATCACCGGCGGCGCGCGGTCGGCGGCTCAACCCAGGACGGAGTAATCGATGCGTTCCGCCAGTTGATCCGCCCCGTGGGATTAACCGCAATCTCGACTGTAGTCGGCCTGCTATCGCTCGCCGTCACCGGCCTTGAGCCCCTCCGCGTGTTCGGGATTTATGGGGCAATCGCCATACTCTTTTCTACACTCTTCACCTTCACGCTTATTCCCGCGCTGCTCGTAGTCTTAAATCCGAAGCCGAGCGTGAATAAAGACCGTCATAACTTGTGGGATGGCCCCATATTGAAACTCTACCGAGGATTGATAGCGGCTGGCCCCGGTCACGCCCTCCTGATCATTCTGGTCATTACGGCGAGCTCGGCTCTGCTGGCGACGAGATTGCGAGTCGACGATAGCTGGGTCGCAAACCTTCCAGCCGACAGCGACATCTCGCGCGGGGATAAAGTGCTCAACGAGTTACTTGCGGGCACGACTACGATCGAATTCCTCGCCGATAGCGGCGCAAGCGATGGCTATTTAAACCCGCAAACTTTTGCCGCCTTAGGCGCTATCGAAGACGCGGTTGCTACGATTCCTTCTGTCGGGGCGATTGAAAGCGTATACACCGATGTCGCGCGGGCGCACGCTTCAGTGTCGGGAGTCAACTACTCGGACTATCGCACGGGGCTGCAATTCAACGTGGTTCGGCTTTCGAGCGATCGCATCAAGCAGACCTTCGAGGCGATAGCGTCCGCGCCGGGGCTGCCGCTCGACAAGCGGCTTGACGGCTCGTACCGGCGGGCGCGCGTGACCGTATTCGTTCGCTCAGCGAATTACCAGCGCATAGAAAGCGTCCTCGGCGCGGCCCAGGCCGCCGGCGCAACTATTTCAAGGACGGGAGGCAGTATAACCCCTTTCGGCGATGGCTGGATCAGCTACGTCACGGTGCGACTGTTAGTCAGGGGACAAGTCTTCTCGATCCCTTTAGCGCTATTAATCGATTTCGTCTTACTGTCGATCTTCCTGAAATCCATGCGGACAGGTTTGATCGCCATCTTACCTGTGGCGCTCAGCGTGCTCGCGGTATTTGCCGCGCTGGCCGTCGCAAAGGTTCCGCTTGGGATCGCCAATTCGATGTTTGCCGGCATCGCAATAGGCATCGGGCTAGACTTTTCAATCCACCTGACGACCAGCTACTGGCAGGCGCTCAGACAGGGCCTGGCCCCCTTCGATTCTCTCACGCTCGCCTTTCGAGGTACGGGACCGCCGATCATCACCAGCGCAGTAGCTATAGCCTCAGGCTTTTCGGTCCTGGCAATGTCTGAAGTAGCGCCGAACTTGCAACTCGGGCTGATCGTCTCCTTGACCCTGCTCGTGTGCGCGGCCGTGACCCTCATCTTAATCCCCACCGTGTTTCTGCTCGGAAAGAAAGCGCCTGGCCCATAGCCCAACGCGATTGTCGGCGCTCGCGATTTAAGTACCTGTTCTTGTAATGTTAAATACGAATTTTCTTGACAAGGAAAAACACGCAAGTAATAATGGCTACGCAAGAAATCCTCACAGAATTCCTGACAATCCTGCGAAAAAGCGGTCTGGTTGCGCGCTTTGCCCGCAGGTGTCAGAGGCCAAGGTAAGCACCCGCAAGCGGTATTTTTTTCGCGGAATTGTTTTTCAGGCGTATTGTCCATAACTCAGGTCTTTGGATACTAAAGCTGCACTGGCTGACGCTGTCGCTCGCGCCATTCCCGCGGCTCTCCGAAGGTCCTGAAACACCCAATGGCTGAGAAACGGAGGAGGAGGAAGAGGAATGAAAAGGAACACCAAACTGACGCTCATAGTTGGGCTGGTTATAATCGCCGGTGCTGTTACTCTCTGGCGCGCCGGCGCTATGACGACCATAGGCGCTGGCTATGACTTGTTCAACACCCCGGACAACGCTCAAACCGGCGAGAACTTTAACCTTGCCGCCGGCTTCTTCGAGAACTCCGCGGGCAGTCCTTCAACAGCTTTTTCGGGCAGGGTGGCTCTCAAGGGCGGCGCTGCGGTCCCCGGCTACAATGCGGACACGGTCATCGAACGCACGCAAGCCGTCAACGTGCCGGGCAGCACCCCGCTTCTGCTTACGGGCCTTCGACTGGTGAGCGTCGGCGCTATGCGCGTAAACTTCGCCGACGGCAGTTTTGCTGATTATAGCGTCAGCGTTAAAGAGTCTCCGTCGGTTCCGTCCGGCGGATCGATGCATTTCAACGCTGATGGCACATTCAGCAGCTCCTTGCAGATTAACCGCGAATACACATTCACAAGTCCGGGCCAGCCCAACCGGGTCTTCGATTCAGGGACTGGTGATTCGCAATTCGTAGCATGGCCTGCGATCAGCCTCACTGCCACGGGCACGTGGGAGTCGAGCGGGAATGAGACGAACGCTGCCATTGCGCCGGGCGGCGGCGTGACCATAAGACCTAATACTCACCAGTCGATAATAGCGGCGCATGCCACAACCATAGCCCCAAGGCCGACACCGACCAGGAAAGAGATAGGGCCGGGGATAGAGAAGCCCAACAGCGGGCGTTGAGGCCGGGGCAGTCGGTCGGCCGCCGCACTCTTGTGAGGAAGCGGCCTGTTATGTTGCTTGAGAAGACCGTGGCGTAGTCACCGTCGCCGATGGTTGCTCGGCGAGCCCCGCTGACTACGCCGCCGGGTTCCTGTCTAAATCGTCCTTTTCCGGCCTTACACGGCGCACCTATGCACGGCAAATCGTAGTCGCGCATGGGTGCGTTGTGCGACAGGGGCCGGTGTCAAAATCTACTTAGCGTCGAGATCAACGAGTGAGCCGCTTAATCAGAAAGCTGCGACGCCGCGTTCTGGGGATTTCGCCCGAAGAGGCGACTTTCGCCAAACGTGGCTTCCGTAGCTGTGATGAAAGGGTGCGCCAGCGGTTAGAGCGCATCGGCTCAACCTTCCTCGATGGCTATCATGCGGCATTAGAGGCGGACGACGATGCTTCGCTCGAATCGCGATTGAATGACGTAGAGGCTGAATGGCGCGGGTTCGCTTTCGAAGGCGCGGCGATGGCTCTGTCGCTGATCGATTTCATGACGCCCTGGAAGGCGAATCGATTCCAATCTTTTATCCTTGGCCCCGGCGCAAATCACATTTACATGGCTCACGTAGGAGCAGGATGGGCTTTGGCCCGGCTGCCCGTTCGCCTCGAAAGCTCGCTCAAGCGGCTCGACCCTCTACTGCGCTGGCTGGCAGTCGACGGCTACGGTTTTCACGAAGGCTACTTCGGAGGCCCCGCGTATTTCAGATCACACAAAGCGCGCCCGCGGTTTGCCGGGTATGCTGCCCGTGTCTTTGACCAGGGGCTCGGCCGAAGCCTCTGGTTTGTCGAAGCGGCCGACATCGAAGCAATCTGCGCCACCCTATCTTCGTTCGCCGAGTCACGCCAGTCTGATCTCTGGAGCGGGGTGGGTCTCGCCTGCGCGTATGCGGGCGGTCAAGACGAGGCAACCCTCCAATCCCTGCGCAACAGGGCGGGGGCATACGGGCGTAATCTGGCGCAGGGGGTCTGTTTTGCCGCAAAGGCCCGCCAGCGAGCCGACAACATGACCGCGCACACGGAACTCGCTTGCCGCGTCTTCTGCGGGATGTCAGCAGAATCGGCGGCGAAAGTCACTGATGTCGCTTTACAAGATCTTCCTAACACGCGCGCAATCCCCAACTACGAAGTGTGGCGGCGGCGGATTGCGGCGAGCTTCGCCAGTGAGGTGTCGGTGCAATGAGAGCATTAGCAAGACTATTTCGTATCTACGCCGCGCGCATTACTGCGTGCGCAGTCATCTTTGCGATATACGGTTTCGCCCGGTTGCCCGCGCTTTCCGAGCCGGAGCGCGCCGCGATCTCGTCGCGTTTCGGATTTGCGCGCCTGGCGCTGCCGGAACTCGGGAATCGCCCGCACCGCGAGGTCAGGACGGTTCACCCGGAGATGCAGCGCATAGCCGGGTGGATATCTTCGGTAGGGGCGGCGGTCTCTTTAAATGATCTCGACGGCGATGGGCTGCCGAATGATGTCTGCGTCGTAGATACGCGAACCGATCAGGTCGTCGTGGCGCCCGTTCCCGGCACGCCCGCAAGATATGGCGCGTTCGAGCTGGACCCATCACCGCTCCCATTCGATGCCGCGACGATGGCCCCGATGGGAGGTTTGCCGGGCGACTTTAACGAAGACGGGCTGACGGACATCCTTGTATATTACTGGGGCCGAGCGCCGATCATCTTCCTCAGAGCCGCGAATCGCTCTTCTCAATTCCCCGCCCATTTAGAGCGCAGCCTCTATGCGCCTACAGAGCTCATCCCCAACCATGAGCGCTGGTACTCGAACTGCGCGACCCAGGCCGACCTCGATGGCGACGGGCACATAGACCTGATCATTGGGAATTATTTCCCCGACGGAGCGCGCGTCCTCGACGCTAACGACACAGGGAGCGAGCACATGCAGCGGTCCATGTCTCGCGCCTTCAATGGCGGGCGCAGCAAGCTGCTTCTGTGGACAGGCGCGCGGCAAGGCGCAAGCCCGACTTACTATTTCAAACAGGTTGATGGGGTGCTGAGCGGGGATCTCGCCACCGCCTGGACGCTGGCCGTAGGCGCAGCCGACCTCAACGGAGATATGCTCCCGGAAATTTATTTCGCCAATGACTTCGGGCCTGACCGGCTGCTCTATAACCGCTCGACGCCGGGCAATCTGCGCTTTGACATTCTCGAAGGCAAAAAGGCTCTCACCACACCAAACTCCAAGGTCCTGGGCAAGGATTCGTTCAAAGGCATGGGCGTAGACTTTGCCGATCTCAACGGAGACGGCCTGCTCGACATATATGTGAGCAACATCGCAGATGAGTATTCGCTTGAGGAGAGCCATTTCGTTTGGGTCAGCACCGGCGAGGTCGGGTTGATGGACAACGGGGTAGCCCCATACGTCGATCGAAGCGAACAACTGGGGCTGTCGAGGAGCAGTTGGGGATGGGACGCGCGTCTGGTCGATCTAGACAACGACGGGGCGCCTGAAGCGCTCCAGGCCACAGGCTTTATGCAAGGCAAGGTTAGCCGCTGGCCGGAATTGCACGAGCTTGCGATGTCAAACGATCAGCTCCTGGAGCACCTGGGCGCCTGGCCGAGCTTTCAGCCCGGAGATGATCTCAGCGGGCGAAAGCCCTGTCCCATCTTTGTCCGGGCGAGTAATGGCCGCTACTACGACCTGGCCGCCGACCTCGGGCTCGGCGATTCCGAAATCAGTCGCGGCATCGCCGTCGCAGACGCGAATGGCGATGGCCGCCTAGATTTCGCCAGGGCTAATCAATGGATGACATCTTACTTTTATTTGAACGAAAGCCCCGACGCCAATAGATTCCTGGGGCTCCACATCTTGCTGCCGGTCGGCGTGCAAGCAACGGCTATGAAGGCGCGACCGGGGCATCCGGCGGCAGACCTCCGCGGGCGTCCGGCGATCGGCGCTGTGGCGACCGTTCACCTCCCCGAAGGGCGGAAGATGGTCGCTCAGGTCGATGGCGGCTCGGGCCATTCTGGAAAGCGCAGCCCCGATCTTCATTTCGGACTCGGAAATCTAAGCGGCGAGGCCGAGCTGCATGTAGATATCGATTGGAGAGATTTGACGGGCAAGCTTCATCGCAGCGCCCTCCGGTTTAAGCCGGGGTGGCACACCGTATTGTTAGGGCAGTAGCAGAGAGGAGATCGATCAATGAGCTTGGAAGCCAATTGGGAAGGGATGCGTAGGCTCGGCGGCTTGAGGCGTTTCGCCATCGCCATCACGGTACTGAACATTCTTGGCCACACCGTACTAGGCTTCGAACAATCCTTGGCCCAGCCTCTGGTCGCGATTGCGACGGCTTACAGCCTCGAAATAGCGCTTGAGCTGATAGACGCGTGGGCGAATGCCCGCCCGCTGAAGTTCTTGGGAGGGGTCCGCAATTTTATAGACTTCTTGCTCTCGGCGCACATATCGGCGCTTGCCGTCTCGATGTTGCTTTATGCCAACGACCGGCTGTGGGTCGTCGCCTTCGCGGCGGCCATCGCCATAAGCTCTAAGGTCATATTCCGCGCACCTGTCGGAGCGGGGACGAGACATTATTTCAACCCTTCGAATTTCGGGATAACGATCACGCTCCTGGTCTTCTCGTGGGTCGGGATAGCTCCGCCTTATCAATTCACGGAGAACCTCGGCGCGGCGGGCGATTGGATTCTCCCCGGCATCATTATACTTTCGGGGACTTTCTTGAATGCCCGCTTCACTCGAAAACTTCCGTTGATCGCGGCGTGGCTCGGGGGATTCGCCCTTCAAGCGCTGATCAGAAGCTTGATTTTGGACGCGCCCTTAGCCGCCGCGCTAGGCCCTATGACGGGGATGGCTTTCATACTCTTCACCTTCTACATGGTGACTGACCCGGCGACCAGCCCGAGCGACCGCAAAGGGCAGATCATATTCGGCGCGGCCGTGGCGGCTGCTTACGGGGTACTCGTGACATCGCACGTGGTCTTTGGCCTTTTCTTCGCTCTTACCTTGGTCTGCTTAGTCCGCGGGCTCGGGCTTTACGCCCTTCGCGCCTTTGCCGCGCGTCGTGAGCGCCAGTCGGCCAAAGTCAAGACAGCCGTGGCCGCTGTCGGCGAGGTATGATAGATGAAGGAAGCCGTTGCTATCGTAGGGATGGCATGCTGTTACCCTGACGCCCGCTCGCCGGGCGAGCTATGGGAGAATGCGCTCGCTCAGCGCAGAGCATTCAGACGTATCCCGCCCGAGCGCCTCCGCCTTGAAGACTACCTGTCGAGCGACCGCCGCGCGCCCGATCATATCTACACCGCCGAAGCCGCATTAATAGAAGGCTACGAATTTGACCGCTTGCGATTCCGTATATCGGGAGGCGCTTTCCGCTCTGCCGATCTGGCGCACTGGCTCGCGCTCGATATGGCCGCCGAGGCTTTGGTCGACGCCGGATTCCCGGACGCCGAAGGGCTCGACAGAGAATCGACCGGCGTCTTTCTCGGCAATACGCTCACGGGAGAGTTCTCGCGAGCGAATTCGCTGCGCTTGCGCTGGCCTTACGTTCGCCGCGTGCTGGAAGGAGTTCTGTTTGAGAAAGGTTTTTCGCCAGGAGAGATTCGTGATTGCACAGACCGCTGCGAGCAGGTTTACAAAGACCCGTTTCCTGAAATCGGCGAAGACACCCTGGCCGGGAATCTGTCGAACACTATCGCGGGCCGAATCTGCAATCATTTTGATTTCAAGGGCGCGGGCTACACGGTCGATGGCGCATGCGCCTCGTCGCTGCTCGCGGTCGCGACGGCCTGCTCGGCGCTGGCGTCGGGCGATATAGATGTCGCTCTTGCGGGCGGCGTCGATTTAAGCATAGACCCGTTCGAGCTCGTAGGCTTCGCGAAGGCGGGCGCGCTGGCGACGGATCAATTTCGCGTCTATGACGCGCGATCGTCGGGGTTCCTGCCGGGAGAAGGGTGCGGGTTCGTAGTCTTGATGCGCTACAGTGACGCCGTAGAAAAGAGTTGTCGAACCTACTCTGTGATCAAAGGCTGGGGAATCTCGACCGACGGTCGCGGGGCGATCACGCGGCCGGAGGTCGAAGGTCAGCTCCTTGCCTTCGAGCGGGCCTATAAACGCGCGCAGTTCGGCGCAGATTCAGTAGGCTATTTTGAAGGGCACGGGACAGGGACCAGCGTCGGCGACTCGACAGAGCTTGAAACGATAATACGCGCTCGCCGGGGTGCGAATGCCGTCGCCGCGCTAGGCTCTATAAAAGCGAATATCGGTCATACGAAGGCAGCGGCCGGGATTGCCGGACTGATCAAAGCTACGCTTGCTCTCCACGCACAGGTCCTGCCGCCGACGACCGCTTGCGATCAAGCGCATCCGAAGCTGGCCGAGCCTCATGCGAGACTCAAGACTTTGAAGCGGGGCCAGATATGGCCCGCACAACTCCCGCTTCGCGCGGGAGTGAGCGCCATGGGTTTTGGAGGAATCAACGCTCACATCGCGCTCGAAGGCGTAGCCAAACAAAGACGCGTCGAGCTGAACTCCAGAGAGCAAGCCCTCTTATCTTCCGCTCAAGATGCCGAATTGTTTTTGATGGCGTCTCGCGACAGGGAAGGGCTGCTCGATCAGATCCGCAATCTATTAAAGCTCGCTCCGAAGATTTCGCTGGCCGAGATGGCGGACCTCGCGGCGGCTATGCAAGCGTCGCTCGCGGCGACCCTCAACGGCGCGGCGCTGAGAGCCGCCATCGTCGCATCAAGTCCCGCCGAGCTTGCATCGCGGCTAGAAGTGTTAGAAGCATGGCTCGCGAGCGGAGTCAGCCTTGAGATTGACCCGGATGCTGGAATCTTCGTCGGCTCGAATCGCAAAGCGCGGGTCGGCTTCCTCTTTCCCGGCCAGGCCTCGCCTGTCTACCTTGATGGCGGAGCATTCTCTCGCCGTTTCGAATGCGTCCGACAACTCTACCGCAACGCGGCTCTCGCTTCGAGCGGCGACGCGGCGGCGACTGAAGTTGCGCAGCCGGCGATCGTCACCGCTTCAATCGCCGGGCTGCTGGTGATGGAGCGGCTCGGTATGACGGCCGACGTGGCGGTCGGCCACAGCCTCGGAGAGATCACCGCGCTTCATTGGGCCGGCGCGTTCGATGAAGAAGGCGCGATCCGCGTCGCGGTCGCGCGCGCAAAGGCGATGAATGATTGCGGCGGCTTGCCGGGCGGGATGGCCAGCATCAAGGGCAACCGGCATGAAGTCGAAGCGCTGTTGAACGGTGACCCAATAGTCATCGCCTGCCTGAATTCGCCTGACCAGACGGTCGTTTCGGGGGCGGCGACGGCGGTGCAAAGCTTCGTCGCTCGCGTCAGATCGCGGGGCCATGCGGCGGTCACGTTGCCCGTCTCGCATGCCTTTCATTCGCCGCTGCTCGCTTCGGCAATTCCACTGCTGGCGGATTACTTGTCACTCGAACGATTCCGCCAGCCTTATCGCAAAGTCTTCTCAACCGTAACATCGAATACCATCCCGGCCGACGTGAACCTGCGCCAGTTGCTCTGCCAACAGTTGACGGCTCCCGTTCGATTCTTTGAAGCCGCGCATGCCGCCGCATCTGACGCGGACTTGTTCATAGAGGTGGGGCCAGGGCATGTGCTTACTGGGCTTGCGAGCGAGTTTTTGAATAAACCTGTCATCGCTATAGACGCGGGCAGCGATTCGTTGAAGGGGTTGCTGAAGGCCGCGGGCGCTGCTTACGCCTTGGGCGCGGTAGCCGATTGCGGCCCATTATTTTCTGACCGTTTCACGAAATCGTTCAAGCTCGACTGGCGGCCGCGCTTCTTTACTAACCCCTGCGAGCTCGCTCCATTGATCGAAGGAGGCGACTTCGAGCGCGCGGCGGCCGGCGAGCCGAGAGGCTCGATCGCAGAAAGTGACGGCTCACAGATTAATATCTCTCAATTCGATCCAGGCTCGGGCGAAGCGAAGAATACGCTGGAACTGATTCGCAACCTCGTCGCCGCGCGGGCGGAGCTGCCGCCTTCCGCCGTGAATGAAAACGACAGGTTGTTGGGAGACTTGCACCTCAATTCAATAACGGTCGGGCAAATCGTAGCTGAAACCGCGCGCCACCTTGGGCTCGCGCCGCCAGTAGCGCCGACCGATTACTCGACAGTAACATTGGCCGATGTCGCACAGGCGTTTGATGAATGGCTGCGCGCAGGTAACTTTGCGTCGAAGGCTCGGCGCTTAGACGCGGGCGTAGACTCCTGGACGCGATGCTTTGAGATTGATCACATCGAGCAGCCACTGCCTCGTCGAAAAGCGCAGCCGGTTGAAAGTAACTGGCAAATTTTCGTGCCCCAGGATTACCCGCTCGCCGGTCGCTTGAAGGAAGTATTCGTAAAGTGCGAAGGCGCGGGAGTCGTGGTGGCGCTCCCCCCTGATTGCAACGAAAATCACATTAAGATTCTGCTTGAAGGCGCGCGCGCCGCTCTGGCCGGAGGCGAAGGAAGCAAGCTGGTGCTGGTAGAGCAGGGTAAAGGGGCCGCCGCCTTTGCGCGGACCTTCTACCTGGAAGCGCCGTGGATTACAACCTGCGTCGCTAACGTCCCGGTCAGCGAGTTGCAGGCTATCGATTGGGCGGCTGAAGAAGCGAAGGCCGCGATCGGTTATTCAGAAGCTCATTACGACGCGTCGGGGAAACGCAGAGTACCGACTCTCAAGTTACTGCCTGAGCTTGACGAAGGCGAGATGCCGCTCGGAAGCGATGATGTGATCCTTGTTACGGGCGGTGGGAAAGGGATCGCAGCCGAATGCGCGATTTCGGTCGCTCGCGACACGGGCGCGCGGCTTGCGCTGTTAGGCCGTTCCGTCCCTGATCGAGACCCCGAGTTGAAAGCAAACCTGGAAAGGATGACTTCGCTCGGCATCCAGTTCCAGTACTTCACGGCCGACGTCGCGGATTTCAATCAGGTGAGAGAAGCGGTGAGCCGAATCGAGTCAGAGACGGGGCCGATCACTGCGGTATTGCATGGTGCGGGAGTCAATCGCCCGAAGCTTTTCGAATCGCTCGACGAAGAAGCGTTCCTCGAAACATTGCGACCTAAGCTTCAAGGGGCGCGCAACATACTTCGAGCCGTTCGCCCGGAGAGTTTGAGACTGCTCATAACCTTCGGCTCACTCATCGCGCGCGCAGGCATGCGGGGCGAAGCCGATTATGCCCTGGCAAACCAGTGGCTGACTTCGCTCACAGAAGACTGGCAGACGAAGAACCCTCATTGCCGATGCATCGCTATCGAGTGGTCGCTGTGGTCGGGAGCAGGAATGGGCGAGCGCCTCGGAACAGTCGACGCGTTGATGGAGCAGGGGATCACTCCGATTCCGCTTGATGAAGGGGTGACAACGCTCAAGCGCCTGCTGGCCCAACGGTCGAATCGAGTCGCGGTCGTCGTGAGCGGCAGGTTTGGGAAATCGCCGACACTAAGAATCGAGCAGCCCGATCTGCCTTTCTTGCGTTTCCTTGAGCGACCTAAACTCTACTATCCCGGAGTTGAGCTTATCGTCGAATCGGAGCTGTCGACGGCCACGGACCCTTATCTCGAAGATCACGTTCTGGAAGGCGACAGAATACTGCCGGCCGTGATGGGCCTTGAGGCGATGGCTCAAGTAGCAATGGCGCTCGCCGAAACGGACGAAGCGCCGGTCTTCGAGGACGTGAGCTTCAACCGGGCAGTCCTGGTCCACGACGCTTCGTCGACCACGATTACCATCGCTGCCCTCGCACGCGGGCAGGGGCTCGTCGAAGTAGTGTTGAGAAGCAGTCTCACCGATTTTCAGGTAGACCATTTTCGCGCGTTGTGCAGATTCGGCGAGAACGCCTCGCCGTCTGAGTTACTGGAAGCGGAAGAAAAGCTCCCGTTGATAGCGATCCGACCCGATAAGGATCTCTACGGCGGGATACTGTTTCAGAAGGGCCGATTCGAGCGTGTGCTAGGTTACCGTAAGATTGCTTCCACCGGATGCGCGGCTGACATTGAAGAGACCCAGGCGAAATGGTTCGGTCCTTACCTGCCGGGCGCTTTGGTTCTCGGCGACCCTGGCCGCCGCGATGCCACTATTCATGCGATACAGGCTTGCGTCCCGGACGCTACGCTGCTTCCCGTCAGCGTTGACGAGATCGTAATCAAAAGCAGTTCGGCCGAGGGTCCAAGGACTATGCGCGCCTGCGAGCGGGCGCGGGCGGGCGATCTATTCACCTATGACCTTGAGGTGAGAGACGCGGAGGGGGCTCTGTTAGAGAGCTGGAAGAACCTGCGGCTGCGCAGGCTCGACACCAAACGCCGCCAACCGGATTTGTCGGCGCCGCTCGTCGGCGCTTATATCGAGCGAGTCCTGAGCGAGATCGTTCCCAGCTCGCGCATCTCGGTCGCCATCGAGCCGGGCGGCGATGATGATCGAAGGTTAAAGAGCGACAAGGCTCTCGGCCGAATCCTCGGCGGCGCGGCGCAGATATTGAGGAGGCCGGACGGAAAGCCCGAGGCCGTCACAGGTTTGCAAATCTCCGCTTCGCATTCAGGGAATCTCACCTTAGCCGTTGCCGGGACGGGCAGACTCGGGTGCGACTTCGAGGCTGTTGCCGGTCGTACTCCTTCGACCTGGAAGGGAATGCTCGGCGAGGAGCGTTACAACCTGGCGCAAGTTATCGCGCGTATGGCGAGCGAAGACGCGGACACAGCCGCCACTCGCGTGTGGACCGCGACCGAATGCCTCAAAAAATCGGGCGCGGCCCTCGACGCGCCGTTAACGTTTGACTCAGACAGAGGCGCGGGCTGCGTGCTGCTGGCGAGCGGCGCGCTGATTATCGCCACGTTCGCAGTGCGAATAAAAGATGCCGAGGGGCAACATGCGCTCGCGATTCTGTCGAGCAGGGAAGAAGGTCTTTATCACACGGCATGAGCAATCGAGGAGAGGTCATGCGCGCTTATGAGTACAGGCATACCGTTGGGTTCGAAGAGACGAACCTGGCGGGGAATGTTTACTACGCGAATCACATCAGGTGGCAGGGCAGGTGCAGGGAGATGTTTCTCAAGCAGCATGCGCCTGACGTGCTTGAGCAACTCTCCGATGGCCTATGTCTAATCACCACGCATTGCTCTTGTGATTACCTCGCCGAGCTGTCGGCGTTTGATGAGATTGTGATACGCATGCGGCTGGCGGGGCTTGGCCAGAACCGCGTGACGATGTCTTTCGAATATTGGCGCACAAACGATAATGAGGAATTGGTCGCGCGAGGCGAACAGCAGATAGTCTGCATGCGAAGAGAAGGGAAACGTCTGGAGCCCGCGCCGCTCCCGAAGACGCTGATGAAAGCGCTCGAATTGTACGCGGAAACTTAACCCTTTGACCCTCTGTGTGTGAGCACGATAACTAAAGAAGAGCGGCGCAGCCATCCGTTCGGCCCGCGAACCGCGTGGCTGGTCGCAAGCTCCTGCGTACTCGCCATCTCGGCTATCCTAAGGCTGTATGACCTAGGCTTGAACCCCTTGCATCAAGACGAAGGCGTGAACGCCTTTTTCTCGCTGCGACTTTACAATGAAGGTTTTTATCAATACGACCCGACGAATTATCACGGCCCCACGCTCTACTACTTCGCGCTCGCAGCCTTGCGACTTTTTGGTTTGTCTACGTTCGCCATACGGCTCGCGCCCGCATTGTTCGGGGTCGCTACTGTGTGGCTAGTGCTATGCCTGCGGCGACACGCGGGCACCGTCGGGGCGCTGGCCGGGGCTGCTCTGGTCGCGGTGTCGCCGGGCGCTGTCTACATGTCGCGATACTTCATACACGAATCGCTATTCGTCTTCTTCACCCTTGCCGTCGTCGTCGCGGCCCTGCGTTACCTTGATACGGGACGTATCGTTTACTTAATGCTTGCCTCGCTCGCCGCCGCACTCGCATTCGCAACTAAGGAGACGGTAATCATCTCGGCGTCAGTGCTCATTCTGGCCTTTTTTCTAACCCCGTTGTTAATCGACATTCGAAGGGGCTCGGTCTCTAAAGAAGGACCGAGCGAGTGGGAAAAGAACATGCGAGGGTATCTTAAATGGCTAATCGCGGCGGGGCTGTTCGTCTTCGTGTCAGGGCTCTTCTACTCATCCTTCTTTTCAAACGAAAGGTGGGCGAAGGATGTGTTGATCTCTTTTCAGTACTGGGCGCGCACGGGCAGGAGCGGGCATGATCATAGCTGGTACACGTACATCTCATGGCTGATGAAAGAGGAACTCTTCGTGCTTGCTTTGGGGCTTGCGGGCGCGGGGCTAATTCTATGGCGGGCGAGCAATCGCTTTCTGATATTTATTTTACTCTGGTTTTGCGGGTTGCTTTTCGCTTATTCATTCATACCGTATAAAACGCCCTGGCTGACTCTCAACCTCATAATCCCGCTCGCAATCATTGGCGGACATGCTCTGGATGCGGTCGGCAGGCGAGCGAAGAACAGCAAGCAGCGCGCGCTGGCCGCGGGGGCGGTTGGCATCATTATCTGCGCTACTCTGTACGAGACGATAAGGCTCAATTACCTTGAGTATGATGATAACTCTCACCCCTATGTTTACGCGCACACTCACCGGGACTTTTTATCTCTGACGAATGAGGTCTCTAAATTAGCGAATAACTCGGCGGCGGGGCTCGATACGGCGATCACTATCACGTCATCAGAGTACTGGCCGCTGCCGTGGTATCTTCGGGACTACAAGCAGGTAGCTTATCTGGAGCAGGTGAGAGGGCTGACGGGAACAATAGTGATCGGCTCCGAAGATCAGGAAAGCGAATTGCGGGCTGCTCTGGGGGACCGCTACGAGCGGATAGGCTCGTATGTGCTTCGGCCGGGCTATAATTTAATACTCTACGCGCTCCGCGATAAAGACGATCTTCAGTGATCGAGGCCGGAGCTTTATCAGGATAGTTCGGGAAAATCTATAAGCTTGAGTCTCCAGTCCGCGCCCTCGGCCGCGACTGCTCCCACGTAACCGTCCGAGGGAGACAGCTCGCGAAGCGTCCACCGCGATGCCTCATCGGAGTCGGCTCTTGTCGCGATTAGTCTCGCGGGCTCGCCGGGAGCTAGCGACACGTCGAACGAATCCAGGGGCATCGAAAGCCCTTCACCCTTCGCCTTGATGAATGCCTCTTTGCGCGTCCAGCAATTAAAGAACGCTTCGTCTCGCAGATGGCCGGGAATTAATCGCAGCGCGCGAATCTCCTCGCTGGAAAAGAATCTTTCGGCGATCTGCTCGCCCGCGAAATCTGGCTGAATCCGCTCCACGTCGACTCCCACCTCGCGATTGCGAGCAATGGCATAGAGCGCAATCCCATGTGAGTGGGATAAGTTGAATCTGAGCCACCCTCCGCCGGACTCGACCGCGAGTGCGGGCTTGCCGTACTCACCAAGGCGGAAGCGCAGCCGGTCCGGCGCTATCTCGACATAGCGCCCGAGCAGGTAACGAAGAATCGAATGCGATACAACGTATTCGCGCCGATGCTCCTCGAAAAAAAACCTGCCGGCTTTCTCCCTCTCCTCCGCCGTGAGTATGCTCGCAAGGCGCTCTAAATCAGAAAACCCCTTGTTCAGGTAGACGCGCCAGACATGCACCTCGTCGTCGGCCAGCGCCATTGCGTCGGGAGGTAATGGCCAGTGGGGGAAACGAATCATATTCTGAAAACGAATTGGCGGCGAATTCACATGGCAATTAATTGACAACCCTGCCTTCGTTATTGTAACAGGTAAGCTGGCCAGTTTTGAGAATGAAAAGTCTACAAGGTTGAAGCGGCTATGGCACACGCACCACCACCAACTCCCTGGCTTATTTTCAGCCCGCGGCCGCAGGCCAGGCTGAGACTCTTCTGTTTCCCTTACGCGGGCGGCGGGGCCTTGATCTTCCGCGGGTGGCAAGAAAGCCTGCCCGCGAGCGTCGAGGTCTGTCCGTTACAGTTGCCGGGGCGCGAGAGGCGGCTGCCGGAAAAGGCCTTTACCCGCATGGAGCCGCTCGTCGGCGAGATTGCGAAGGTGCTCCTCCCGTACCTGGATAAGCCGTTCGCTTTCTTCGGCCACAGCATGGGCGGGATCATCAGCTTCGAATTGACCCGCCGCTTGCGCAGGGAACATGGTTTACAGCCCGAACAACTATTTGTCTCCGGTCGCCGCGCCCCTCAAATACCGTCTACGAAGCCGATCACTTACGATCTGCCCGAAGAGGAGTTGATAGAGGAGCTTCGGCGACTCAACGGCACGCCGAAGGAGGTCTTGGAGCACCCGGAGTTATTGGGCCTGCTGCTGCCGGTCCTCAGAGCGGACTTCGAGCTTATTCAAACTTATCAATACACGGCCGAGCCGCCGCTCGACTGCCCCATCAGCGCTTTCGGCGGATTAGAGGACGTAGATGTGGGGCGCGAGCTGCTCGAAGGATGGCGAGAGCAGACCACCGCTTCGTTCGCGTTGCGCATACTTCCGGGCGACCACTTCTTCTTGCATTCGTCGAAGGGGACGCTCCTGCGCATACTCAGCCAGGAGATCAGTCAGGTCGTAGACAGGCTGGATAAAAAGCAAGGCCCTTAATCCCGAAAAAAAGTTCCGCGTGGTGTTAAAGACTACAGCGATACGCCGAAACAGTGCTATAATCCGTGCCGCTGAGATGAGCCCTGAAGCTGTGAAGAGATTTCCAGGCGCGCAGTGGGGAGAATAAAGGCTGAATCTGACGACCCTGAGCCGGAGCTAAGACCCGAAGGGCGCGCGGCTCAAGAGATCGATTCAGCCGGCAATGCGCGACGACAGCCTCTCACTTCGGACGCCGAGGGCGTCATAAAGCCCGTCGTAATGTAGCCTGGAACTGCTCGATGCAGTGCACTTAGTTTCACCGAGCCAACTGGTGGTTTGTTCTAAAGCCGTAATCTTATGCCTGAGGTCCAGTCGGACGCTGCTTTTATCTTAAAGGACATCCACGTCCTGCGGGAGCGAAAAATGAAGAAGGGTGTCTCATGGCAGGATCTGATCGATCAGTTGGCAGCGGCAAAACGCGGGGACGCGGGGGCGATCGATCGGCTTTTTGATTTTTTGCGGTCGAGGCTTTTGGTCATCGCGCGATATAGAGTCGCGGAATCGGCCGAGGACCTTGTGCAGGAGACTATGGTCATAGTTCACAACCACCTGCCGGAGTTCGAGAATATGGAGGGGTTGCTCGCTTTCACCAACCAGGTGTTGCGCAACAAGATCGGCAACGTGTATCAAGAGCGCGACAGGCGCAAGCAGCGCCAGGTCGAGCTGGAAGATAACCTGCCGCTGCAATACAACATGGATGGCGAGCTTCACGCCGTCGAGCTGGATCGAATTATTCGCGACTGTATCGACAGGCTGGGCGATAGACACTCTAGTTGTCGCGCGATCCTCTCTTCGCTCTACGACGGGTTCGACCCCACCGAGATAAGTGAAAGGCTCGGGATCCCGAAGTCGAGTCTTAAGGTGCGGGTCTTCCGCTGCCGCAAGGCCTTGCGCAAGATCCTGTCGGAAGAATACAGGTTGCAAGTGTGAACCGGCCTGGCGTAAGATGGCCCAAGCGCCAGGCCGCTCAGGTTGCTTGACGGACGAAAGAAATCTTTATAACAAAACTGTCTGTTGTGATAGACTTTTTGCAATGAATCGCTGTACCAACAAACGCATCGGGAGATGGATCGGCTCGTATGAGCTTAACGCCCTCGAAGAGGACGAGCGGCGTATCTTCATGGACCACCTGGTCGAGTGCGAATACTGTTATAATCAGGTCTATTCAATCGAGCCTTTCATGATCGCGTTTCGCAATCACAGGTCCGCCGCGTTGCGCGGCGAGGCCATCAGACATTCTTCATCCTTCGAGCAGCTCAGGTCGACCCCTCGCCGAGCCTGGTCGTGGAGGCTCGTGCCCGCGATGGCCGCCTTATCCCTGATAATCGGCGTCAGCCTCTACGTCGTCTACAGCTCCAAGCAAGACCCGCAATCCGACAGCACGAACATAGCCGACCTGGATTCCCGCTGGAAGGAGATCGAGATCCCCAAGGCGCCATACACGCCTTCGTCTGAAACGGTCATTCTTCGCAAAAAGAACAAGGCCTTTGATCACGCGATGGCGGCCTACCAGGAGAACGATTTCCCCAGCGCTATTGAACAGCTTGAAACCATCAGCGAGTTGGAACCCGATAGCATGGCCGATGTGGGATTCTACCTGGGCGTGTCGCTGTTGCTGGCCGGCCGCAACAGGGATGCGATTGCGCCGTTGAAACAGAGCGTCCAATCCGGCGTTGGGCCACTGCGGGAGAGCAGCCATTACTACCTGGCTCTAGCGTATTTGAAGAACAATCAGCCCCAACAGTCTCTCGCCGAGCTTGATGCGACAATTGCAATGAACGGGAAACACCGAGCCGACGCGGAGTCTCTCAAAGAACAAGTATCCAGCTTATCAAGATACTTCTAAGGTGAGGGACGAGCGGCTCTCTGGGGTGCTATTATGTCCCCGATATCCCTTTCACTAAAGGCAAGCGCTCTATACGAAAAGAGACTGGTTTTAATGGGGCTGTGCGCCTTACTGGTAGTCGCCTTTTTCTGGACCGTTTCCTGGTCGAGCGCCGTTAAAAACATTCGCCTTGGAGACCGCAGCGAGGGCGCGCTTCGCCCGTCGGACCCGTTACGCGGCGAAGCGCCGATCGCCGCGGAGAGCCGGTGGGCGTTCGAAGGCTCGAAAGGGCAGCAGGTCACTATCGCCGCGCAGTCTTACGAATTTGACATCTATCTGCTGCTCCTCGACCCGCAAGGCCGCCAGATCACGTGGGCCGATAACAATGGCGGTTTCTTCAACGCGCGGGTGCGGGCGACCCTGCCGGCGGCGGGACTTTATACGGTGGTTGTGTGCGGCGCTAACGCGGATCAATATGGCAGCTACTCTCTATCCCTGGACGAAGGCGACCGCGAGATCGACCTCGACCAGGGAGCCGCCGAGTCCTTCTACCGCGAGGGGATCGAGTGGGGCGAGCGCATGGCCAGCGGCCGCGCCATCGGCTGGATGAATCTAGGGATGGCGCAATACCTCAGAGAGCGGGGGGCGGGCGACGCGGCCGAGAAGTATTACGCCAGGAGCGCCGAGAGCGCAATAAGCAGCAATTTCCTATACGGCCGCTTCGCCGTCGCGCTCGATCATAGCCGCCTTTTCACCCGGCGGCGGGCCTACAACCAGGCGGTGAGCAAGCTGGAAGAGGCCCTGGAATTGAGCAGGCAGTTGAAGGCGAGCGCCGACGCAGAGACCCGCGTGCTGATAGAGTTCGGCAATCTGTATTACTCTACCGCGAGGCCCGGTCTTGCGACGGTCTATTTCAAGACCGCCACGGAGCAGGCCGAAAAGTCGGGGCAGCCCTCGACTCTGGTCGAGCTTTACACTTCGGTCAACGAGTATCTCAAATTACAAGACCAAGAGAGGGCCATCGCCTACGCCGAAAAGGCGTACTCGTTATGTCACGGGGTAGACCCCGTGCTCGAACTCAGGGCGATTCACACGCTGGCGGGGACCCGTCTGTTTTTAGAAGCCGACCGGTCGCAGGAAGGGTGGGCGCTCGCCGGCGAGATGCGTGACAGGGCGCGCCGGCTGGGCATCCGCGACGAGGAGATTGCGGCGACTACCTTGATGTGCATGGGGAAGTACGCCACCAACCACATCGGCGAGATGATCGACCTGGCGGGCGAGGCGTTAGAGCTGATAAGCCCCACCGACGATAACCCCGGCCCGCTGCGAATAGCGCTTCAATTGAAGGCCGACGGGGAGATGGCCAGGGGAAACTACACGGCCGCCTTACAGCTCTGCCTCAAGGCGCTGCGAACCGTAGAAGACGCACGTGCGAAAGAGTCAATAGAGGAGCTGCGACAACAGCTATCGTCCCAATCAAAGACGATCTGCACGCAGATCATCATGAACCTCTACGCGTTGAACGCCCGCCATCCGAGCGAAGAGTACGCGCACCAGGCATTCCATTTCGCCGAGCGCAGCCGGGGCCGGTCGCTGCTTGAGCAGCTAGCCATGCTGGAGCGGTCGAACGGGGTTGTGCCCGACCTACAGGTGCTCAGCCGGGATCGAGAGTTGCTCGAAAAAATATCGGCCGTCCGGGGCCAGTTGATAATGTTGCGTTCAACAGGCTATGCCACGCGCGATACCGTGTACGATCTACAGCGGCAGCGCGCGAATCTGCTCGCCGAGCGGATGCGACTCCAGGCCGAGATCCGACGCTCGACCGACAACCCCGTATACGCGGCCGAACTGTCACCGCTCACGGCCGAGCAGGTGCAAAAGAAGCTCGGCGAGTACAAGCGCAAGACGGTGATCCTCTACTACCAGCTCGGCATCCAGGAGAGTTTCTTGATCGCCTTGACCGCGCGCAGGGCTCAGTTCTTCAAGCTGCCCAGCAGAGTGACTATTACAAAAGCCGTAACCGAATGGCGCGCGCAGGTTTCAAGCCAGTTGAGCAATTCGCAGCCTACGCCCGAGGCGCTCTACAATTACGCCCAGGTCTCTCACCAGCTTTACACGATGCTGATGAAGCCGGTCGCCGGTCTGATTAAAGGGAGCGACCTGATCATCGTCCCATCGGGGTCGCTTTTCCAGCTCGCGTTTGAAGGGCTGGTGGTCCGCAGGCCGGACGGCCCGCAACAGTCCAGGCTATATCGCTACGTCGTAAACGACCATGCGATCACGTACGCGCCTTCAATATCGGTCCTGGCCGAGATCGAAAACAGGCGGCAACTGCCGAAGCAACTCAAGCGTATGCTGCTGGCAGGCGACCCTCTGGTGGAGGCCAAAGACAACGGGGCTTCAAAAGATGATCGCGCGGCCCTGCTCGATCAGCTCCCGGCGGCCCGCCAGGAGGTCCGCGAGATCGCGACGCTCGCCCAACAACATGACAGCGCTCCTACGGTGTGGCTGGGGCCGGAGGCCAGCGAAGACAAGTTCAAGAAGACCGACCTGTCGGATTTTCGCTTCATACACCTGGCTACCCACGCCATGTCGGATAACAACGACGGCGAAGCCTCTGCCATAACGCTCTACCGCGACCCCGCGGGAACCGACGACGGCGTGTTGACCGCCACAGAGATTGCGCAGCTCAAGTTGAATGCCGAGCTGATCGTCCTCAGCGGCTGTGAGACCGCATCCGGTCAGGAAGCCGGAGCCGAAGGCGTTATCGGGCTACATCGAGCTTTCCTGGTCGCGGGCGCGCGATGCGTCTGCGGGTCACTCTGGCAAGTGGAAGACTCCTGGACGCAGAGGCTTATGCTGGACTTCTACAGAAGATTACTTGCCGGAGGTCAATCCGAATCCCAGTCTCTTCGATTGGCTAAGTTAAAGCTGCTAAGGAGTGGCGCTACACCTTTTCAGTGGGCGCCTTTCATTATCGTCGGCTCGGCCCGTTAAGTTTTGCGAACCGCGCGAGGAGCAAATCTTTTTCAATGAAGAAGAGAACTATCGGGCGTTCCGGCCATTAACGCAGCAGGAGAGGCCTACAACACAACACCAATCTACAGCATTTTGCTTTATTTGCTGATGGCTTGCCGTATTCTCCGAGGGGGCCTGGTTGTTGGCGGCGGTATTCACCGTCGCGGGGAGCAGTAAGCCGGTCAGGATAACGAGTAGGAACAGACTCTTAGCTTTGGACATAGTCCACCTCCTTTTCTAAGCACACGTTTGAGTAAGGAATTGCGCTGCCTGATGACAGGCAGCAACGACACTCTAGCGTCTAGTCAGACCGAACTGCTTTTGCTTAAATCGAACTGCTTTTTTTGGATCTCGACCTATCTAGTTTCGCCAATGGTCGTTTGGTTTCACGTGCGGTTTGGAGTTCCGAAAAGAGTGGAATTTTTTTGCTCGGCCGGGAGGCGGACGGCTCTTAAGAGTCGCGTTCCGATGAGGTTACAAAAAATCATGACTGTGATGTAACCTACGCGATACTTCCAAAACTTACTTTCATGAATGAACGGGCTGGAGAACAAAAAAAATAGCCATGAGGATCTGTAAAGAATCAACGAAAAACTGAAGTAAAAACAACGGCGCTAGCCTGCTTTCACAAGTTCATCAACCAGGTATTAAAGCTATGGAAGATTATTATTCTTGGGAAGAGGCGAATTGGTACGCCATTCAGACGAAACCGCACCAAGAGGACCAGGCGGCTTTCAACATAAGGCGTTTGGGAGTCGACGTGCTGCTGCCCAAGATCAAGCAGCATAAGCTTACTTTGGGCCATAACAAACAAGTCATCAAACCGCTGTTTCCCAGATATCTATTCGCTCGTTTTAGCCCTTCTCCTCACCTTCACTCGATAAAATACGCGCGTGGTGTTAATCGGGTGGTCTGTGCCGGCGACATGCCGGTTCCTCTGGATGAAGAGATCATACTATCTATTCGATCACGTCTAGGTAAAGATGGCATCGTCGATAAAAGCCCAAGCGCTTTGCGCAATGGAGACCCGGTCGTTATCAACGACGGCCCATTTCAAGGGTTGGCCGGTGTGTTCGAGCGGGACTTCTCGGATGGCGAACGAGCCGTCATCCTCCTGAAGATGGTGGAGTATCAAGTGCGCGTGTTCATAGAGTCGTGGCGTATTGCGCCCGCGACCGAAGCCAAATCATGAGTCAACCCTGGCGCGGGGCCGGTGCGCCAGATCGAAACGACCAAGTTCAAGAAGCTGTTTGAGAAGTGGTCACAGAGAAGCTTTAGCGACTACTACCCGACACGAACGGGTGATCGACAGCAGCCGTCTTGAATCTCTATGGCTGCTAACGTCGATCTCAAGCGCATGCTGCTAGCGCAGCGAATTCCCTCTGACTACTTCTTCAACTGACGCGCAGCAGGGGCGGCAGCCTGCTGCGCGCCATTTTCTACCAGAGCGGAAATCACGCCCCAGGTGAGAGCCCGCAGCAAAGAAGCCTGGCGCAAGTGGCGGTAGCCTATGTCGGGATCAGCAAGCTTTCAACCCCCTGACCAGCCACAATCACACAACATTCTAAGAACTTCTTTCAAAGCCTGACCGTCTGGCGGTGGAGGTAAAACGATGGTTCAAACGTATCAAGTGGCCCGCGCGCACACCCTCTACGAGCCCGCATTACTCAATTCTATTCGAGCCTTTGCGGTCCTTTTAACGATAGTCCTTTTAGCCTTTGTGGCCGTCTATCAGCTTAAGCCCCCCGACGCGGTTGCCGACAGCGCGCCGCCGACCGAGTTCGCTTCCGGCCGCGCGATGAGACATCTGGCGGCGATTGCACAGAAGCCTCGCCCGATCGGCTCCGAGGAACACGCGCAGGCTCTTCAGTATATAAATGATGAGCTACGCGCAATCGGCCTCACGCCGGAGGTCCAGCGGACTACGTTCGTCCCGCCGTCGCGCGCGGGCGGAAGCTACCAGCTTTCCGCCGTGGTGCAGAATGTCGTCGCGAGAATAGAGGGCTCGGACAACAGCAAGGCGGTGCTGCTGGCGGCGCACTACGATTCCGTCCCCTTCAGCCCCGGAGCCAGCGACAACGGGACCGCCGTGGCCGCGCTTATCGAAGTGGCCAGGGCCTTGAAGGCGAACGCTCAGTCGAAAAACGACGTGATCCTTCTCTTTTCCGACTGCGAAGAGATAGGGCTTTACGGGTCGAAGGCCTTTGTCAAAGAACACCCATGGGCGAAAGATGTAGGCGTTGTGATCAACCTGGAGGGGCTCGGAGTAGAAGGGCCGACCATACTGTTTGAAACAAGCGAGAACAACAAATGGCTCGTAGAGCAATTCGCCAAGGCTTGCTCGAATGCCTTCGCCACATCGGCGTCGAATGATCTGTATCGGCTGACCCCTTATGACACCGACCTGTCGACGTTCAAGCAGGCGGGGGTCGCGGGCTACAACTTCGCTTATATAAATGACCCGATTCATCACCACAGTTACGCCGACAGGATCGAGAACGTTGACGAGCGCAGCTTGCAGCATCAAGGCGCTTACGCGATCGATCTAACGCGCCACCTGGGCAATCTCAACCTGTCGCAATTAGAGAGAGGGAACGCCGTCTATTTCGACATACTCGGCCTGGCCTTCATTCATTACTCGTACAACTGGGCCATCATCCTGGCCGCCTTCGCGCTTCTGTCCGCAGTAGGGCTTGTCGTGCTCGGCTTCAGAAAGAAGCGGCTCACGGTCAAAGGCGCGGCTATCGGTTTTATCGCCCTGCCGTTGACAGCCGCAATCGCGTCACTGGCCGTGGGGCTCGGTTGGAAAGGGCTGCAATTCTTCGACGGCCTGTTCATAAGACGGGACACTTATAACAGCAGGCCCTTCATGCTTGCCCTGGTGTTGTTGGCGGTCGCCATCACCTCTCTGCTTTACTCCAGGTTCAGGCGCGCGGTCAGCGTCGAAGACCTGGCGATCGGCGGGCTGCTTTTGTGGGCGATCTTAACGGTCGCCGCGAGCATTCTCGCGCCGAATTCGAGCTACATCTTCGCCTGGCCTCTGCTCTTCGGCGTCATCGCCAACTCGTTGCTATTCGTTATGAAGGATAAGAACCATAGCAACGCGAGGCGTGTTGTTGTGCTTACACTCTCGGCGGTCCCGATCATAGTTTTGCTCGCCCCCGTTATTTACGTCGCCTTTGTCGCCATGTCGCTCTCTTTTTCCTGGATGGTCGCCTTCTTTGTGGCGCTGGTGTTGGGATTGTTCATCCCACACCTGGACGTAGTCTCTGCCCACAATAAGTGGCTGGCGCCGACGGGCTCGGCCGTCGCGTGCGTAGCTTTGATTCTGATAGCGGTCCTGACGCCGCAGTTCGACAACAATCACCCGCGCCCGAACAACATCTTCTATGCGGCGAACGCCGACACGGGCAAAGCCGTGTGGGCCAGCTCCGATCTAAGACCGGATGAGTGGACATCCAAGTTTTTGTCGGCCGAGCCGCAAAGAGGCGCGCTCACCGAGTTCATACCGGACACCTACAAGGGTTTCTTGAGCAAGCAGGCACCCGCGGTTTCAGCGGGCAGCCCTGAGATTCGTGTGCTCGGAGACATCGTGATCGGAAACGTTCGAACGGTGAGAATGCTCATAACTTCCCCTCAAGCGGCCCCGGTCGTGATGATCTACTTGCAGTCGAGCGAAGAGGTTTCGGCAGTCCACGTTGACGGGAAGCGGTTCTCTCCAAACGGAAAGGGGCAATGGTGGCTCGACTACTACGCCCCTTCTAAAGATGGAATAGAGGTGGTCCTGGAGCTGAATCGAGAGAAGGGAATCTCTATGAGAGTTGTGAACCTGTTTTACGGGCTCCCGAATCTTCCAGAAGGCTCGGTCGAGCCGAGGCCCGCGGGCATGATGCCGGCCTCGGCCCAGTACAGTGATATGACGCTGATAAGCAGGTCGGTTACCTTCTGACGAGGCGTTTTCAATCTTAAGAAAAAGGAGATGAAGAGATGGCTAACATGGGGAAATACTGCAAAGCTTACCCGGTAAATAGATTTCGTGAGTTCAACAACTGGACCGCGAACCTCCAGAACCTCAGGCAAGACAAACAGCAGGCGGATGGACAAGAGACTGTCGCGCCCAGAGAGCTGACCGACGACGATCACTTCTACTTACAGGAAAACTTTACGGTCACCGACGGGATATTCATCGACGAGAACATAGTCTTCGGCGACGTGACGCCCGAATGGGTGGAGTTCTGCAAGAACACGCTGAATTTCGAAATACCTGTCTACGAGCCGATCAATCGGGTCGAAGAACAGGCTTCGGCAACTAACAATTAATGAGTCGCGGAAATGAAGCGCCATTGGAGGTAAGTCGTATGAACTCAGCGAGAGGTACGGCTCTTGGAATCTGCTGCGCGCTGGCCTTCAGCCTATGCCTTGCGGCCAGCCCTACGGCAATCGCACAAAGCAGCACGGGCTCGGATGCCACGAAAAGCAACGTACTTGGCGAGGTGTTGTCAATCGATCAAGCGGCAAAGCGCCTGGTTGTGAAGACCGAGGGCGCGCAGCCTGTAACCGTGTTGTTTAACGAGACGACGGTTCACCTGCGAGTGCCGCCCGGCGAACAGACTCTGGATAAGGCCGTCAAGGTCGCGCCGGCCGAGATCGGTGTCGGAGATCGAGTCTACGCGCGCGGCAAGGCGGACGAAGAGAAAAAGACCGTGACCGCGCGCCAGTTGATCATAATGACGAAGGCCGACATCCAGCTCAAGCAGAGCCGCGAGCGCGAAGAGTGGCAGCGGCGCAGCATAGCCGGCGTCGTAACCTCGCTCGACCCTCAAACCAAAGAGGTCAAGCTCCAATCGCTCGGGCAGGGAAAGAACGGCCCGCCCATCGTCGTCCCGTGCGAAGGCGCGGTCTTTCGCAGGTATGCGCCTGACTCGGTCAGGTTCAGCGATGCCAAGCCGAGCTCGTTCGCCGAGCTGAGGGTGGGCGATCAGCTTCGCGTCTTAGGCGACAAGAACGAAGACGGCCGGCGCTTCATCCCGAAGGAGATAGTGTCAGGCGCTTTTAAGACGGTCGGCGGCACGGTCACGCAGGTCGATGCGGCGACAGGCGAGATTAAGATCAACCTGCTCGGAGGCCGCCAACAGCTCAGCATCGCGCTGAACAAGAGATCGGCCCTTCGCCGCATCACTCCGCAATCGGCTCAGCTCTTCATCCGTCAGGACCAGACCGTCGCCGCCGCAAAGCCCGACGCGCGCCCTGAAGCGAAGCGGCCGGCCGATCTGCAAGAGGTCTTAGACAAGCTGCCGTCGCTGACGATCGCCGACATAAAGCAGGGCGACGTAGTGATGGTCTCAAGCTCTGTCGGCAGTGACCCTTCGCGTATGACGGCCATAGCCCTTTTCGCCGGGTTGGACTCGGTCATAAATCTCTTGCAGAAGCAAAGACAGCAAAGCAACAACACTCCGAGCCCGGCCACGGGTCTGCCCGGCGGCGTGCTCGGCTTTGTCATCGGATTACCCTGAAGCGCGGCGCCTATAGGAGAGGAGGCCTTTATGTATAAGAAGAATCATTTTATAAAGCGATGCTTGAGTATAGGCATAATCTTTATCCTGTGCCACTCGACAATCGCGGGGCAGCGCGCCGCAACGACTCTGCGCGGCAAAGTGACGGATCAGCTCGGGGGCGTGATAGGCGAAGCTGCCGTGACCTTGATCAACGCGAAAGGCGCAGAAACGACGGTGACTACAGATGGCGAAGGGAGCTACCTTTTCAAAGACGTGGAGCCGGGCAGTTACGTGTTACGCATCATTGCCACGGGCTTCGCCGTCTTTGAGGACAACGCCGTAGAGATAGCGCAGGGCCAGTCTAATACGATCAATGCGAAGCTCACGGCCACGATAGCGAAGCAAGAGCTCGCGGTCACGGCGCAGACGCCGCTAAACACAGAGCCCGACAATAACGCCAGCGCGATAGTGCTGCGTGGGACTGATCTGGATTCGTTGCCTGACGACCCGGACGAGCTGGCTGCTGCGTTGCGCATGCTGGCCGGGCCGTCGGCGGGGCCGAGCGGGGCTCAGATTTACGTCGACGGTTTTACGGGCGACATTCGACTGCCCAACCGCTCATCCATACGCGAGGTGCGAATAAACCAGAACCCGTTTTCCGCCGAGAACGACCGGCTCGGTTTCGGGCGAATAGAAGTGGTCACGCGGGCGGGCACGCCTCAATTCCATGGCCAGTTGCTCTTCTATTTCAACGACGAGAGGTTGAACGCGCGCAACCCGTTCTCCGCCCAGAGGACCCCTTTCCAGGCCCGCACTTATAGCGGCGACATAAGCGGACCGCTGGTGCGCAACCGGGCGTCGTTCATCGTGATGTATGATTATCGCCAGCGCGACGACAACGCCATAGTCAATGCCACGGTCCTCGACCCTTCTTTCAACATAGTCCCATTCAGCCAGGCCGTCCTGACGCCGACGCAGCAGAACTATTTCAGGACCCAGGTCGATTACGAGATAAATAAGAACAACTCCTTCTCTGTGCAGTACGTCAACATCCCCACTTCGAGAGAGAACGTCGGGGTTGGAGATTTCTCGCTGCCATCGCGGGCTTACGAAGTGTCCGACAGGCAGCAGCTCATTCGCATGTCGGAGCGGGCCATTATCAAGAACAGGATAATCAACCAGACGCTGTTTCAGTATGTGCGCTACAGGACAGACCTGAATAGCGATAACGCGCTGCCGACAGTAAGAGTGCTCGACGCTTTTACAGGCGGCGGGCCGCAGACGGGCAACGCGTCTAACACGACACAGCGCTGGGAGCTGATAGACCATGCGACGTGGACGCAGGGGGCGCACACGTTCAGGGCGGGCGGCCGCATACGGAGCGTAACGATATCGGATATATCGCGGTCCAACTTTGGCGGGAGCTATACTTTCTCGGGCGGCCTCGCGCCTCAGCTCGACCGAAACAATCAGGTGGCGCGCGACCAGAACGGCGAGCCGGTGCTTACCGTCATCAGCAGCATAGAGAGGTTCCGCCGCACTATGCTATTCCAGAGTCAGGGGCTCTCCGCGCCCGAGATCAGGGCGCTTGGCGGAGGGGCGACGCAGTTCTCTCTCGCTACGGGCAACCCGGCTGCGGCGATCAATCAAGTCGATTTCGGCGGCTTTGTACAAGACGATTGGAGAGTCCGCCCCCGCTTGACGATCAGCCTGGGGCTGCGTTACGAAGGCCAGACCAACATAGACAGCAAGATCGATTTTGCTCCGCGCGTGGCCTTCGCATGGTCGCCGGAAGAGAAAGGATCGCGCACGCCCAAGACGGTGATTCGCGGCGGGGCCGGGATCTTCTTTGATCGCTTCAGCGAGAACTACACTTTGCAGGCCGAGCGTTTCAACGGGCTCAACCGCACGGAGTTCATCACGAATGATCCGACCATATTAGACATGTTCCCGAACGTGCCGTCGGCGCGCCTGTTGAAGAGGTTTGCCGTCCCGCAAACGATAAGAGAGATAGCCGACGATCTGAGGTCGCCTTACATGATTCAATCGTCGTTAAGCGTCGAGCGACAGCTTCCGCATGCGACCGTAGTCGCCGTCACCTACATCAACACGCGCGCGCTCCACGTCCTGCGGACTCGCAACATCAACGCGCCGCTGCCGGGCAGCTTCGACCCGAACGAGCCGAACCTGGTCGACAGGCCGTTGGGCGACGCGGTCAACATCTTCCAATACGAGTCGGCCGGCGTGTTCAAGCAGCACCAGCTTGTCGTCACCGCGACCTCACGGATCAACCCGAAGATATCGATAGTCACGAATTACGCTTTCAACAAGGCCGATTCAGACACGGATGGGGCGGGCACCTTCCCCGCCGATAGCTATGACTTGAGCGGGGAGTTTGGCCGGTCGTCGCTCGACATTCGCCACAGGTTCGCTTTGAGCAGTTCCGTAGCGCTCCCCTGGAACGTGAGGATAAGCCCGCTGATCTTTGCCCGAACGGGCGCGCCGTTCAACATCACTACCGGGCGCGACCCGAACGGCGATACGCTCTTTACGGAGCGCCCCGCGCTGGCGACCGACATCACGAAGCCCGGAGTCGTCATAACGCCTTTCGGCGCGTTCGACCCGAATCCTGCGCCGGGGCAGAAGATCATCCCTAGAAACTTCGGCGACGGCCCAGGGTTCTTTGGCGTGAACCTCGCGTTGAGCAGGACGTTCGGGTTCGGCCAGGCGCCGCGCCGTACCGCGCGCGCTCAGCAGGGCGGTAATGCTGTAGCCGCCAACGCCGCTCGCAGCGTCCCGGCCGAGGAGAGGCCCTATAAGCTGAACCTGGCCGTTAGGTTCGTTAATCTCTTCAACCACGTTAACCCCGGCGCGCCCATCGGCAACCTTAGCTCGCCGCTTTTTGGCATATCGAACGCGAGCGCCACGGATGGCAATTTCGCCAACGCGACGAGCAACCGCAGGATAATAGTGACGACGACTTTTAGCTTCTGATCTCCACCCGGTCGTCATCCTGGTAATCGGAATTAAGTTCAATCTGAAAGGAGTCAATATGAGCAGAGACGAAAGAGAAGATAACACTGTTTACAAGGTAGTCGTGAATCACGAAGAACAGTATTCAATCTGGCCGGCCCACAGAGAGAATCCACTCGGGTGGAACGACGTGGGCAAGCAAGGCTTAAAGGCGGAGTGCCTGGCCCATATAAAAGAAGTATGGACAGACATGAGGCCCCTGAGCTTGAGGAAGAAGATGGAACAACAGCAGCAGGCAGTCAATTGAGTCAGAGTCCGTTCCTTCGGAGTGCGGTGACTCATCACAAGTCGCAGCACTCCAAAGGAGGCGCTGCTTTTAGCGAGCAGTAAGAGGGCGTCTGAAAAGCCCCGCAGGGGCTCGATGTCTGTAGAACAATAGCGTAAATGCGCCCCAACCCCGTAGGGGTTGAATGTTTCACATCCAACTCCCACGGAGTTGGATAATGATTACGCGATCAACTACAAACATCCGGCTCCTACGGAGCCGGGTAAGCTCCTACGCGGCCGAGTAAGTTGCCACTTCTCAGACGCGCTCTAAGAAGAATCTCATAAAAAACAATGGCCAGCACTACACAGATACTCTTCAACGAGCCTCCAGGCCCTGGCATCAACCCGACATCGTTAGTCGAGCTGCTGCGCTGGAGGGCCGTCGTTCAGCCCGAAAGATCGGCCTACAGCTTCTGGGAAGATGGCGGAAGCGCGCCGGCCGGGCTGACTTACGAAGAGCTAGACCGGAAGGCCCGCGCCATCGGCGCGTTGCTCCAATCGCTTAACGCTTCGGGGCAGCGCGTCTTGCTAATCCTTCCTCCGGGCCTCGATTACCTGGCCACATTCTTTGGGATTCTCTACGCGGGGGCGGTGGCCGTACCCTCATACCCTCCCCGCCCGAACCAGTCGCTCGCGCGCTTTGAGACTATCGTTGGCGACTCCGAGGCGGCGATAGTCGCGGCAAGCTCGGCGCAATTGTCGAGAATAGAAAGATCGGCCGCCGCATCAAACTTATTAAACCGGCTGCGCTGGGTTGCTATCGACGAGGTCGCCGACGACATCGCGTCGGCCTGGAAAGAACCCGAGCTGGGTAAAGACGCGCTGGCCTTCCTTCAGTACACTTCAGGCTCCACGGCTCGGCCCAAGGGAGTGATGGTTACTCACGCCAACCTTCTATACAACGAGCGGATGATACAGTCGGCCTTCGGGCAGTCTGAAGATTCTGTGATCGTCAGTTGGCTTCCGCTTTATCACGACATGGGGCTGATAGGCGGTGTGTTGCAACCGCTCTACCTTGGAGCGAGGTGTGTGCTTATGTCGCCCGTCTCGTTTTTGCAGCGCCCGTTGAATTGGCTTCAGGCGATCTCCGATCACAGGGCGACGACGAGCGGCGGCCCGAATTTCGCTTACGATCTCTGCGTTCGCAAGATCAAGGCGGACGAGCGCGCACAGCTTGACCTGAGCAGTTGGAGCGTAGCCTTCAATGGCGCTGAGCCGATCAGGGCCGAAACCCTCGATCGTTTCGCCGAGGCTTTCGGGCCTTGCGGGTTCCGTAAAGAAGCCTTCTCACCTTGCTACGGACTGGCCGAAGCAACGCTTATCGTTTCGGGGGGGAGAAGGCCGGATAAGCCGCTCGTGAAGGGCCTGAGCGCCAGGGAGCTTGAAAAGAATATTGCCGCCGACGCGCTGACTGACGACGAGGGCTCGCGCCATCTGGTGAGCTGTGGGGCAGAGCTGCTCGAAGAGAGGATAGTCATAGTCGATCCCGAATCATTCGAACGCCGCGCGCCCGGCGAAGTGGGGGAGATATGGGTAGCGGGTCCGAACGTCGCCCGCGGGTACTGGAATAAAGCTGACGAGACTGAGAAGGTCTTTCGCGCCCGCCTGTCCGACACGGGGGAAGGACCTTTCTTGCGCACGGGCGATCTGGGATTCTTGTGTGATGATCAGTTGTTTGTGACGGGTCGTCTGAAAGACCTGATCATAATTCGCGGGCTCAACCGCTATCCGCACGACATCGAGCTGGTTGTTGAGCGCAGCCACGCGGCTTTGCGGCCGGGATGCGGCGCGGCCTTTTCGGTCGACGTTGAGGGTGAAGAACGGCTGGTTGTAGTTCAAGAAGTCGATCGTAAGAATCGATGCGATCTGGGCGAGGTGATTACGGCGATAAGGGAAGGCGTCGCGCGTGAAGAGGAGATCGAGCCTTATGCCATCATCCTGGTCAACGCCGGGTCGGTCCCGAAGACTTCCAGCGGGAAGATACAGCGACGAGCATGCCGCGGCGCGTTCCTCGACGGCCGTCTTGAGCCGCTCGCCGAGTGGAGAGCGACAGCCGCCGCTCAAGCAGTTTTAGAAACTGAGCTGCCCGACATAATCTCTAACGACCTTGAGGCTGTTCAAACGTGGCTGGTTTCCCTGGCAGCGCGCAAGCTGCGCATCGATGCGACCGCGATGGACTGCGATCACTCTCTATCCCTGTACGGGCTCGATTCGCTTATGGCAATCGAGATCACACACGAAATAGAGACGCGGCTGGGCGTCTCTCCCGGCATGTCCGCGTTGCTCGAAGGGCGCACGATCCGCGAGCTTGCTAAACATATCGTCGAGCGTCTTGAGAACGGCGATCTCAGAGGAGACGAAAAGCGCGTCAGCTCTTCGCCGACAGAGGCGGGGCGTTACCCGCTCTCTTACGCGCAGAAAGCCATGTGGTTTATGTACCAGATGGCTCCCGACAGCAGCCTCTACAACATAGTGAATGCTATCTCGATCACAGGAGATTTAGACGCGCCAACCCTGCGGCGCGCATTCGAATCGCTTGTAGACCGGCACTCCTGTTTACGGGCCAGGTTCACTGTCGAGGAGGGCGAGCCATTTCAAGTCCATACAAACGAGGCTGAGCTCTTCTTTATTGAAGAAGACGCGTCGGGCTGGGACGCGGCGGCGCTCACTCGCCGGCTGGATGAAGAGGCTCACAGGCCAATCGACCTGGAGCAAGGGCCGCTGTTTCGAATTAACCTGTTCAAGCTCTCAGAACAGGAACACGTATTGTTAATCGCCATCCATCACATCATAGCCGATTTCTGGTCGCTCGCCGTGTTGTTGAAAGAGCTAGGAATTTTCTACGAGGCGGAAAAGACGGGGGCCGCGGCCCAGCTCGCCCCTGTGAGCATGGATTACGGCGAATACAGCCTGTGGCAAGAGCGCATGCTGTCGAGCCCCGAAGGGGAGCGTCTGTGGGCTTACTGGCTCGGCAAGCTGCGAGGAGAGTTGACGGCGCTGGAGCTTCCGACCGACCGGCCTCGCCCTCCCGTCCAGACCTACAGAGGCGGCACGATCAGTTTCAAGTTGGGCGAGGAGTTGACCAGGCGGATTAAAGCCGTCGGCGCGAGTCGGGGTGCGACACTTTACATGAGCTTGATGGCCGCATTTCAGGTTCTGCTTCACCGCTACACGGGGCAGGAAGAGATACTGGTCGGCTCGCCGGTGTCGGGCAGACCGAGCAGTGCGTTGTCAAATACCGTAGGATGTTTTGTAAACTCTGTCGTCGTTCGAGGCAGCCTGGCGGAAGATCCGACGTTCGAGCAAGTGCTCGATCGAGTGCGTCAGACTGCGCTCGAAGCATTCGAGCACCAGGATTATCCGTTCACCTCTCTGGTCGAACGATTACAGCCCGTGCGCGACTTCAGCCGGTCGCCGCTCTTCCAGGTGATGTTCGCGCTCCAGAAGGCTCCGTCGCTTGACGACCAGGACCTTGCGTCCTTCGCCCTCGGCGAAGCGGGGTCGCCGGTGACCCTCTGCGACCTACGGCTGGAACCCGTAGCGCTCGACCGGCGCATAGCTCAGTTCGATCTGTCGTTGATGATGGCGGAGACAGGCGATGGGCTTTCCGGCTCCTTGCAATACAACGCCGACCTTTTCGAGCCGCTCAGCATGGAGCGAATGGCCGCGCATTTCCGAATCCTGTTAGAGGCGGCCGCATCCGACCCGAAGCGACACATCTCGCGATTGCCGCTCCTGACGGAGGATGAAGAGCAGAAACAGTTGATCGATTGGAATGGCGTCGGCCGCGACTACAGCCGGGAACGATTCATACACAAGATGTTTGAGGACCAGGCTCGGCGGACCCCAGAAGCGATTGCGATTATCACTGGCGAAGAGCGCCTCACCTACGAGGAGTTGAACGACAGGGCGGAGCGACTTGCGGATTACTTGACCCGGTCTGGCGTCGCGACAGAGACATGCGTAGGCATCTTCATGGAGCGCTCCGTAGAGATGGTCGTGGGAATACTCGCGGTCCTAAAGGCCGGGGGCGCGTACTTGCCGCTCGACCCCGAGTACCCAGAAGAGCGTCTCCAATTCATGCTGGAAGATTCGCATGCCTCGATGCTGTTGACTCAGAAAAAGCTGGCCGACAAGCTCCCGCCTCATTCCGCTCAGACGATCTTTGTTGATGATGATCGCGAGCGCTTAGAGCAACAGCCTTCCGCCGGTTCTTCCGCCGAGACCTTTGGCGAGAGCCTCGCTTACGTGCTCTACACGTCCGGTTCGACGGGCAAGCCGAAAGGAGTAATGATCTCGCACGACGCGATCCGCAATCACATGGCATGGATGAGCGCGGCTTTCCCGCTGGACGAATCGGATCGTGTGCTTCAGAAGACCGCTTTCAGCTTCGACGCTTCGGTGTGGGAGTTTTATGCGCCGCTGATCGCGGGGGCGACGCTGGTAATGGCGTCGCCGGGGGCGCACAGGGACCCGCGCCAGCTTGTCGATGAGATAGTGAAGTACCGTATAACGACGCTGCAACTGGTGCCGACGTTGTTGCGCGCGTTGCTAGATCAAACCGACATCAGCAAGTGCAAAAGCTTGAGGCGAGTCTTCGTCGGCGGCGAGGTGCTGACGACTGAGCTCGTTCACGAATTGAAATCTCAGTTGGACGTAGAAGTATATAACCTGTACGGCCCGACGGAGGCGGCCATAGATACCACATGCCAGAGGTGTGAAGGCGGGCGAGAGCGCCAGGTAGAGTCGCTAGGCCGACCGATATCAAACGCGCAAGTCTACCTGCTCGACACCCATCTACAGTTAGCGCCCATTCTGTCGCCGAGCGAAATTTACATAGCCGGAGCGGGGCTGGCGAGAGGGTATCTGAACGCGCCGGAGATGACGGCCGACAGGTTCATACCAAACCCGTTCGGCCAGACGGCGGGCTCTCGGCTCTACAGGACTAGAGACGTGGGAAGGTACCTGAGCGACGGCAGCATAGAGTATATCGGGAGGTCGGACCAGCAGGTTAAGGTGCGGGGCTACCGCATAGAGTTCGGCGAGGTCGAAGCAGTATTGTCGCAGCACCCTGATGTGTCGGAAGCTATCATCTCCTTCAGGGAGGATAGCCCCGGCGATAGACGGCTGGTCGCTTATGTAGTTACTAAAGCCGGAGCAGAGACGACGGCGGACAGTCTGCGCGGGTTCCTTAAAGAGAGTCTGCCCGACTACATGCTGCCGTCGAGTTTTATGTTCCTTGATGATTTGCCGCTTACGTCGAACGGAAAAGTAGACCGGCGGGCGCTTCCGGCTCCTGACCGATCAGCGGCGGATCTGGGCGCAGGCTTTGTTGCGCCGGGCACTCTTATAGAGGAAGCCCTGGCTGCAATCTGGTCCGAGTTGCTCGGGCTAGAAAAGATCGGCATCAACAACGACTTCTTCGATCTGGGGGGACATTCGCTGCTGGCCTCGCAGGTCGTCTCGCGGGTGCGCGACATCTTTCAAATAGAACTGCCACTGCGCCGGTTCTTTCTATCTCCAACCATCTCAGGACTCGCCGCGGCGGTGGTCGAATATTCGGATGACTCTTGCCGAGTCGACAAGATCGCGGACCTTTATCTGAGCATAGTCCGCGCTTCGGATGACGAGCTTGAGGCAGCGCTCCAAAACTAACCTTCTCATAAACAGGAATCGTCGAAGATAATGAGCGTCAGTTCAAATCGTAACCCGCATTTCTCTTCAAAGAAGCGAGCAGCCTTTGAGGCGCTGCTGCGGAAAGAAGGTCTCAGCAAACCCGATTTCCGGGCAATAGCTCCAAGAGCGGATTCCGCGCCGCCGCCACTTTCGCCCGCCCAACAGGGCTTGTGGTTTATCAACGAGCTTGATCCGGGTAATCTCAGCTACACGGATTCGTTTGCCTTTCGATTGATTGGTCAGATCGATATCAAGGCGCTCAGCCAGAGCATTAACGAAGTCATAAGACGCCACGAATCGCTCCGCACCGCATTCAGGGTAATAGACGGAATGCCTGTCCAGATCATCAACCCGAGCTTGTCTCTGCCCGTATCCGTAATCGACCTGACGGGGTTGCCCGAAAGCGTTCGCGCGGCCGAGGCTCAGTCTTTGGCCGCCACTCAGGCGCGCCTCCCATTCGATTTGACTACCGGGCCGCTCTTGAGAGTGAGCTTATCGCGCCTGGATATTAATGAGCACATACTTCTATTCACAGTCCATCACATGGTTTCTGATGGCTGGTCGCTTGGGCTGCTGGTCAAAGAGCTCTCTGCTTTGTATGAAGCATTCTCGCACGGTGAGCCATCGCCGCTTGCGGAGCTGCCTATACAGTACGCCGACTACGCGGCGTGGGAGCAGGGGCGACTGATCGAGCTGATCGAACTGCACCTGCCTTTCTGGCGCGACCGCCTGGCCGCCGCGCCCGCCTCGCTCGACCTCCCCACGGACAGACCCCGCCCGCCCGCC
>DATFGQ010000044.1:0-52065 GCA_035249305.1 Blastocatellia bacterium
TCGCGATCATCTACAAACATCTGGCTCCTACGGAGCCGACTAGCTTGCTATTACTCAGGACTCAGGACTCAGGACTCAGCACTCAGGACTTGGCAAAGCCTGACAGCTAAAGACCGGTCTGCTATCATTATTTGTTTGATCGGCAGAGAGCAGGGAGGACATGTGAACAGACGAGAAGATATTCGTAACATTGCCATCATCGCCCACGTCGACCACGGGAAGACTACGCTCGTCGACGCGATGTTGAAACAGTCGGGACTGTTCCGCGCCAACGAGGCGACGGTCGAGAGGATGATGGACAGCATGGACCTGGAGCGCGAGCGCGGCATCACGATAATGGCCAAGAACGCTTCGGTCCATTACGGGAGCACGAAGATAAACATAGTCGACACGCCGGGCCACTCCGACTTCGGCGGCGAAGTCGAGCGAGTCTTAAAGATGGTCGACGGCGTTATGCTCCTGGTAGACGCGAGCGAAGGCCCGCTGCCGCAGACGCGATACGTGCTGTCGAAGGCGCTCGCGCAGCAGTTGCCCGCCATCGTCGTCATCAACAAGATTGACCGCCAGGACGCCCGCGCCGAGGAGGTCGTCAGCGAAGTCTTCGACCTGTTCATAGACCTCGACGCCACAGAAGAGCAGGCGGACTTCCCTGTGATCTACACCGTCGCGCGAGACGGTGTCGCGCGCCGCGAGCTAACGGACGACAGCCAGGATTTGCGCCCGCTGTTTGACGAGATTCTTCGGGCGATCCCGCCGCCGTCGGCAAGCTCCGACGGCGTCTTGCAACTGCTGGTCGCGAACCTCGATTACAACGATTACGTGGGCCGGCTGGCGATAGGCAGGATATTTTCGGGCACGGTCGAAGTGGGCAACCAGATATCGATCTGCAAGCTCGACGGGCGCATCGAGAAGACTAAGGTGACGAAGCTCTACGCCTTCGAGGGGATGAAACAGCAGCCCATCGAGCGCGCGGAAGCCGGCGAGATCGTCGCGCTTGCCGGCATCGAAGACATTTTCATTGGCGAGACCGTCTCGTCGGCCGACGACCCGCAGCCGCTCCCGCGCATAGTCGTCGACGAGCCGACCATATCGATGATCTTTTCGGTCAACACCTCGCCCTTCGCGGGGCGCGAGGGGAAGTACGTCACTTCGCGCAAGATTCGCGAGCGGCTCGATAAAGAAGCGCTCGCCAACGTCGCCATCAGGATCGATCCTACGGAGGCGATGGACAGCTTCAAGGTGTCGGGGCGCGGCGAGCTACAGCTAGCCATCATTATCGAGATGATGCGGCGCGAAGGCTACGAGCTTCAGGTGTCAAAGCCCGAGGTGATCCTGCGCGGCGAAGGCGGCCGCAAGCTTGAGCCGATAGAGCTCACCGTCATCGACAGCCCGGAGACTTTTATCGGCGTCATAACCGAGGCGCTGGGCCGCCGCCGCGGCCGCATGACGAAGATGATAAATCACGGGACGGGCCGCGTCCGCATGGAGTTCGAAGTCCCGTCGCGAGGTCTGATCGGATTCAGGAGCGAGTTTCTGACCGACACGAAAGGCACGGGGCTTTTGAACACCATCTTCCTGAGGTGGGACGAATGGCAGGGGGCGATCTCACAGAGGATAACCGGCGCGCTCGTGGCCGACCGCGCGGGCCAGGCTACAACGTATGCCCTTTACAATCTGCAAGAGCGCGGCGAGCTATTCGTAAGGCCGGGCACGCAGGTCTACGAGGGGATGATCGTAGGCGAGAACGCGCGCGACGTGGACCTGGACGTGAACGTGGTCAAAGAGAAGAAGCTCACGAACATGCGCGCGTCGACGGCCGACGAGGCGATGCGACTGGTCCCCTTTCGCGAGCTGTCGCTAGAGCAGGCGCTTGAGTTCATACGCGAGGATGAGCTTGTCGAAGTGACGCCCGACTCGATACGCATGAGGAAGAAGATACTGGCGTCCAACCAGCGCCCGAAGGGTCGAACCGGCGAGTAGCTTGAAATCGACGGTGCATTATTAACGCCGCGCATTCTCATCGCGAGCGGCCCGTCGTCCTGACGTTGAACTGAGTGCCTTCGGCAAACTCCAGGTTCGGGGCGTCGACGGCGAGAGTCGAAGCCACTCCCGCGCCCGCGCCGATTGCAGCGCCGGCCGCGGCTCCCTTCCCGCCGCCGAGCAGGCCGCCGATAATCGCTCCGGCCACAGCCCCTGCGACACCTATCTTCACGGCGCGCTTGCGAACCGATTTGCCTTTGACGTTGCCCTCTTCGTCGGCACGGCCCTTGTCGCCGGCGACGGCTTCGAAGACCTCTGTCACCTGCGCGTCGAATTTGCCCGACCGCTCCGCCATAGTGATCGAGTCGAAGGCGAGCGCAAGCTCAGATTTCTTATTCGCCTTGCCGCCCGACTTGAGCTTTGAGATGTGGCCGGTGACGATGGCGTTGGCGTATTCGCGCGGCGCGATGACGCGGCAAGTGAACTCATCGCCCTTCTTATTCCGCTCCGTGCTGATAGGTGACAGAAGCTCAAGCGTAAAGATCATATCGCCGGGGATTCGTATCTCGTCCTCGGCGGTGCCGGCGTCGGATTGACGCGGAATTAAAACGATCAGGCTTGTGATTATCGCGGCGACGCATAGTGATTTGAAGAGTCTCATATCATCCTCCTCTTTATAATCTCACCCATCTCCGGGTCGGCAATAAGAGTCTATGCCTAATTTGCTTTCGCTCAAAGGGCGCGCCAGAAAATTGTAAACCTCACCGGCTGACGCGAGTTCTTCGGCCTAACCCTGACGCGCGCCCTCGAATAACGGTTGGCCGGGCTCGGAGTCTCTACAAAAGATATTTCATCAACATTATCTTGCCCGCCGAACGAGACGCGGCAAGGGAAGCCGGGGAAGAATCCCGACGCCTGCCGCGCGCCTCCGAAAGCCCCGACCGTGACCTGTACCGACCCGGCCTGCGCGTCCGCGCGACCTGGGCTGTTTGAGAGAGTCACCAGCAGGTCCTCGCCTTCTTGCCCCACCGAGATAGTGACGGGGCCGGGCCGCACGGGCGGCGGCGTTGTCGGTCGGGTCACAGTTAAAGATGCGCGGCCGGTCGCGACGCCTCCGCGCTGGTCCGTCACCGTCAAGCTCACACTCACTTGCGCCTGTTGCGAATCGAGCCTGACGGATGAAGTGTCTAAGACGACGCTCGGCCCCGCGCCTCTGATCGAGCCGCCTGATGTAGACCACTGGTATCTAAGCGCGTCGCCGTCAGCGTCGGAGGCCGAAGCCCTCACGGACGTGAGTTCCCCCACGGCGACCGTAGCCGGTACGATCTCGATCTGAGCGATGGTCGGCGGGTCGTTCGCACGTTCTGTGACGGTGACGACGAGCCTTGCCGTCGCCGTCTCGCCGCGGCCGTCGGCTACCGTCGCGCGGACTTCAACCGGGCCGGGATCGACCGATGATGTTTTGAGCGTGTACCTATTCCCGCTTCCGGTCAACTGCCCCGCCGAGCTGCTCCATGAATAACTGAGAGCGTCGCCGTCGCGGTCCGACGCGTCGGCAAAGATAACGACCTCTTCGCCCTGCTGCACGCGCGGCCTGTTTGCTCGAAGCTCGATCGTAGGGGGCCAGTTTCTCGGAGCGCTTTCGAGGACGTTGATTGCCTGATTGAGCGACTTGACCGCGCCGCTCGCGTCTCTGGCGATCACGGTCACGAAGACTTGCTGCGACGCGCCGCTCAGTTGGATCGCGGAGGTCTGTAGCGTGGCAGTGTTTCCGTTCGGTTGAATCGAACCGGCCGTCGTCTTCCATTCGAAAGAAAGCTCGGCCGCTTCTCGATTCTCCACGTCGGCCCTGAAGGTGACCGTCTCCCCGCGCTGGACCGCCCGCTTGTCGGCAAAGATCTTCAGCATCATAGGCCCCGCCGAAGGGTCAACGGCGGTTTCCTCTTCAATGGTCTCGAGCGGCTCCGGGTTGATAGTGATGGCCCGTTTGCCCGACGCTAACGCGCCGGTGGGGTCTTTGACGGTCAGCGTGATTATGACGTTGAGCGACTCTGTCCCAGGTTCTACGCCCCAGGTGTTTAAGACTACGTTAGCGCCCGACCCGACGATCCTCCCCGCCGTAGTCGTCCATTCGTAGTTAAGCTGGTCGCCGTTGCGGTCGCTCACCCGAGCCGCGATGTTCACCTCCTCGCCCGGCAGTATCGTCGTCTTGTTGACATCGATCGCCTCGACCGCGGGCGGATCGTTAGACGATTTTCTCAAGGCCAGCGCCAACGCGCCCGCCACGCCCACCAGTAACAGGACGACCAAAGCGATGACGAAGAGATTGCGCCTGTTCGACTCTCTTCGCGATGGGCCGTAATTGACAGGCGGTTCCGGCGGGCGGCGGGAGAGCGGCGTCGTATCGGGAACCGGAGGCGCGGGCGGCGGAGGCGCCTGAGGCGGCGCGGCCGGATATGTCCAGTTCGGAGGCGGCGGGCCGGGAGGCGTTTGAGGCGGCGAAGCGATCGGGGCTGTCGGCGCTTCGGACTGCGCGGGCGCATTGAGCCTGGCCCCGCATTCAGTGCAGAAGTTCATGCCGTCTTCAACAAAAGTGCCACAGCGATTGCAGACGATCATAAGCTATTCAATCAGCCTCCGCCTCCGTCATTCTATCCTGGCCGATCAGCTCGGTCACTTTCTCGTGGGCGTCGACCACCTCGCCGGGGCCTTGCGATGGGTCGGGCGGCAGGGTCCTGGTCTTGAGGTCCGTGTTCGAAGACGAAGAGAGCTTCGCCGAGATGTATCGATGCACCGCTTGATAGCGTAGAGGCTTAGTCAGCACGTCCGCGTCGAAAAACGAGAACTGCGCGAGCGACCCGCTGTCGGCCGGGTCGAGGATTATCAGCACCGGCGGGTTCTTAAACTGAGGCTGGCTGCGGAGGTTAGAGCAGATCTTCAGCGCGTTGGCGGCCGGGCGGTCGATGATTATGATTGCGACCTCGGCGGCGTGGTCGGCCTGCTCCCACGGCCACATCTTGGCAATGCGCAGCTCTTCCAAGGCGTTGACTAACGCTATGTCAGCGCCCGCCTGGCCGACGAAGATGAGAGCGCGCCGCGCTTGGTTCATACCCCTACACTCGTTTTAGAAATTTGAGACGACGGCCCGACCGATTCAGGCGCGATTGCCGAGGTTGATGTTCTGGGCCGAATGGTAAGCGTCGACCATCGCCACGATCCAGAATATCCAGCCTATGAAAATCCAGACCAGTATCCAGAAAGCTAAGAACAGCAGAACGGCTTTGCCTACGTCGCCGTTATAGAGCTGTCCAGCGCCGGGCATTATGAAACTCAAAAACAGCGCCAGCCCAGGGTTTTTGGTCTGGACGGCGGGCTGGTAATAATACTGGTTCGGCGCGTAGCCATAGCCGTAAGGCTGTTGAAAGTACTGCGGCCGTTGCGTCGCAGGGTTTAGCCTCGCCCAGCAGTTTACGCAGTAATTGCGGCCCGCGTAGTTGTACATACACGCGCGGCAGAAGGGATGTCCGCACCCCACACAGGCGCCGGCTGCCGCGACGTTCGTATGATAGATGCAAGCCGTGTAAGGGGCCAGTCCCGCGGCGGCGGCCGTCGTATAAGCGGGCGCGGGCGGAATACTGGCGAAGCCCTGGTTGTCTGTGGAGTCAGGGTTGAGTGGCGTGGTCTTGCTCTGCTGTAGCTGCGTCTCAGCCTGATCGCGATAGGTGGGCGAACCGCAGCTCGCGCAGAACCTGGCCGTGTTGACGAGCGTCGTGCCGCAATCGTTGCAAATCATCTGATCGCCTCCCCGAACACTCTCTGGTTAATAGATAGGTCGCGACGAACAATCAGGGCTTCGCCTGACGGGACCGCCCTCACAAGATTCCACAGAGCCAAGGGGCTTATACCGGAACAGGATGGGCCAGATGGGGTGTCAATCATCCTATCAATCTGTTGGCTGTACGCGCCGGGATTATAACACCGAAACAGGACAATTCAAGGCGGTTTTCATTTAACGATCTTCTTCAGTGATTTCGTACCGAGAAGTGATCTCGGCGGCGGGCCTGAGCATCGCCGAGACGCTGCAATACTTCGACTCGGAGAGCTCGACCGCGTGGGCGACGGCCTTCGGGTCTATCCCGCGGCCGCGTAGGCGATGGATCACTTCGATGTGCGTGTAGATGCGCGGGTACTCCGCTCGCCTCTGGCCGCGGACTTCGATCTCGTAGCCTGTGACCTGCTGCCGTTTCTTTTCGAGTATGCCGACGACATCGGCCCCCGTGCACCCGCCGAGCGATATGAGCAGCAACTCCATAGGGCTCGGAGCCGTGACCTTCGCCCCGCCGAACTGCGTGACGACGGCGTGGCCGCTATCAGATTCGGCTACGAACTGCTCGGCCCCCGCGTAACGCATGGTCGCGACCTTGGTTTCCGACTTCGCTTCGTTTGCCATGACAGCAATCATAGCATACTGAGTCCTGAGTCCTGAGTCCTGAGTCCTGAGAGGGTGTCAGAGAAGTGTGAAAAAGCCCTGAAAGGGCGATAATTCAATAGCCCGGCGCAACGCGCTGGGTGACGCACGTATACAACATGGAGCCCTGAAAGGGCGTGATAGTCATATCGCCCTTTCAGGGCTTTTCATCACTAACGATCCGTTTCCAGGGGCGGTGCCCCTGGCTATTGAATTACGCCCTTTCAGGGCTTTTACTCAGGACTCAGCACTCAGCACTCAGGACTTGGAATTATTTCGCTTTCGCTTCGGCCATGGTCGCCATTACCATTTCTCGCTCGTGCGCGCGGGCTTCGATCGCGGGAAGGTGCTTGTCGAGCTGCTTCTGAATCTCGGCGATCGTGACTGAAGCCGCCGTCGCGTCCGCTGAAAGCTGCTTCCAGGGCGGCTGCTGCCCGAAGGCGTAGTTGTCGAAGATGATGACCGGCGTCCCGTTTGCGAGCAGCCTCTTTTCGGGTGTCGAAAGCACCCACTGGTCGGACCAGCCGTAGACCCATTTCGCGTCGCTCTCCAACAACCTCACGCAGCCGTGGCTGGCCGGATAACCCGGCAGCGCGTACTGGTGGAATGCTATCCCATCGAAGTTATCGAGATTGAAAGTCCATGGGAGAACCCAGTTGCTATTGACCGTGCTCCGCGTAACCTTCGCCCTCCAGTTAGTGTGGAAAAGGCCGGCCGGAGTCTGCGTCGCTTTCTTGCCGGTGCTGGTAGGCCCCCACCACACAAGCTTCCCATCTTCGTAAGCGCCGAACGCCTGGACCCTGCGCGATACGAGGATCAGTTTCGGAATGTCCTTGACGACCTCGATGCTGCGAGGGAAAGGCGAGAATTCCAGCGGGTCGCCGCCTTCGGCCGGGACCATCAGCTCCGTACCTTTGCGCAGGTTGGCCGGGTCTACACGGTTGATCTTTAAGACGGTCAGGAAACCTTCTTCGCCGAGCCGCGACTTGAGCTGGGCGATCGACTGCTTTCCGTCGAGCTTGAACGAAACATACTGAACAGGCTTGGGAGCGGGAGGCGCGGGGGTCTCCGGCTGGTCCTCGACGATGGTGCTGGCTTCGACATGTGATTCGTACAGGGGCGTGTCGGAAGACCACTCAGGGTATGTGAGGCCGAACGTCAAGAGGAGCGCTGTCACCGCCGCCGTGGAAGTTGCTATGCGTGATCTGCTTTTCATCGACCGGCTTAGATGACGGCCTTTGAATTTGGTTGCTCAGCATTACTATGGCTCTTCGAGACAACCTGTAGGGGCGGGGCTTGTCCCCGCCCGGCGGCGCGCAAGCGCCGGACGGTCATCGTGCTGCGCACGATCCGGGCAGCCACAAGGGCTGCCCCTACAGGGTTATCGATCAACGTCTTGCTCGGCGAGGAGCTTGATGTGGTTTAAGACTCTCAAATGGATGCGATGAATTATGTGATCCGACCAGGCTTGCCAATACCACTCGGGCCAGAAGCGGTTTCTATACCACGTCGTCCCCTCAAGCCTCGTCCTCCCGTCGGGCAGTCGCACGAGCAGGAATTGCCCGGCTTCCGAAGACATGTAGCGGTCGAGGTGCGTCGGGCGGATTCCGCTGTAAGGCGTTAGCTCGTACATAGGCGGCGGCTGGCCCGCCACAGAGAACTTCAGCAACCGGGGCTCGTCCCATACTTCGATCGGCTCGACGAACGCCCCCGTCGAGAATACGCAATGGCGCACCGCCCCCGCGCCACGCCCTTTGATCTCGGCCCGGATGGGGTAGGCGACGCCCGTTTTGAATAACAACTCTTCCGGCGGCGGCAGCTCGGAGAACTCTACCACTTTCGGCCAGACCCGCTCCGGCGGCGCGTTTATCACGACCGTCGATTTCGCCTCAAGCAATCGCGGCTCTGTCTGGTTGACGCTCTCTACGCCTACGAAGGCCGGGGCGGCTAAGAAGAGCAGCGAGAAGGCGGCGGGCCTGCTGATCGACCTGCGCGGCCCGCACTGAATCAGGTAGCCGATCAAGCCTCCAAAGATCGCGACCGCCGCGGCAAGCGGCGCGGCCATCATCAGACAGATTATCCCTTCGACCGCCACGGCCAGCAGCGCAAGCCCGACGAGAATGATCGAGAGGAACGCCACCGCGATGGAAGTCCCCAGCGGGCGCGGCCTGTGATAGCCATAGATCAAGACCGACGTGAAGCCTACGCAGAAAGGCAGCCCCACGAACAGCCCCCAGCCGTAGTTCTCAAAGCCGTTGACGCTCAACAGCGTCACGCCGACGGCCAGCGGAGTCGTCACTAACAACCCGACCGCGGCGCTGCCGACAGGGTGGTCGGGGATTACCCAGTCGAGCAGGTCTTGAAACCCCATCCGAGAAGGCAGGCGGCGGTAAGATTCGCCCAACCGTGACGGCATCAGGCTCAGCAGTATGAAGAGGAAGATGTTTACTACGGGAACGAAAAAGAGTATGACAAGCCACAAAGGCAGATCGGCCGACCTCAAACGCCTGAGCGTCATCGCAACGCCGACCCAGATGAACGGCAGCGCCATGGCCAGCAGCGTCGCGTAAAACGCCGCCTGGTCGCGCGGGATGTCGTCGACGCCGTAGCGCTCGCTCGGGTTTAAGTAGTTAAGTATCCCCCATGACCTGTTGAAGTGCGCGACGGCGACCCATCGGTCGAGGTTATACTTGACCGCGAACAGAATCAGGCCCCACACGGCGTAAGGGCCTCGATCGATCGTGCCGCTGAAGCTGAAAGGATTCCCAAGGCCAAATATCATATGGATGCCTCTTTTTGTCGGAAGTATGATTAGAAAACATGAACTACGCAAACGCGGGGGCTTGACCGGAGTTGTCGGCGCTCGCGGTCAGCTAGTAGTATACTCCAGGCGCGAAGCGCCCAGCACTAAATCTAGGAGAAGATGAGTGAAGACGATCAAGATCACACTGTCATTGGTTTTCGTCGCCTGTATAATCGCAGCATTGATGACGCCCGCGCTCGCCTTTCCGCCGTTCGTCGCTAAGGCGCGCAAGTTCGGAGCGAAGGATTGCAAGTTCTGTCACGTCAACGCCGAAGGCGGCTCGCCTCACAACGCCCGCGGCAACTGGCTGATTAAAGAGAAAGAGCGCCGCAACGCCGACGAGGTCGACACCGATTGGCTCGTCGATTACAAGCCCGCGAGAAAGGCTAAGAAGAAATAACGATCAGACAAGGAGAGATTGATGATTCAACTGACGGTCAACGGTAAACCGAGGCGGTTCGAAGGCGACCCCGACATGCCGCTGCTCTGGTTCCTTCGCGACGAGTTGCAACTGACGGGAACAAAGTTCGGCTGCGGCCTTGGGCTTTGCGGCGCTTGCACCGTCCACGTCAACGGCGAGGCCGCGCGCAGTTGCAGCACGCCTATGAGCGACGTTGCCGGGAAGAAGGTAACGACGATCGAGGGGCTTGCCGCCAAAGGCGACCACCCGCTCCAGACGGCGTGGAAAACCTGCAACGTGCCCCAGTGCGGCTATTGCCAGAGCGGCCAGATAATGCAGGCCGCCGTGCTGCTCAAGAAAAAGCCGCGTCCGACCGACCTGGATATTGACGAGACTATGAAGGGCAACATCTGCCGGTGCGGGACGTACCAGCGGATACGTCAGGCCATCAAGCTGGCCGCGGGGGTGAAGAGATGACCGAAGTCGTCAATGTCTCCCGCAGATCATTTCTCGGCCAGGTCTTCTCCGCAGGGGCTTTCGTCATCGCCGCGCCGCTCCTGCCCGCCGGGTCCGTCTTAGGCCAGAACGCCGCCACCACTTCAGACGCGAGGATGTGGGAGCCGAGCGTCTACCTCGGCATTGAAACCGACGGCACGGTGATCATCGTCGCGCACCGCTCTGAGATGGGCACGGGCGCGCGCACCTGTCTGCCGATGATAGTGGCCGACGAGTTGGAAGCCGATTGGAATCGCGTCCGCGTCGTCCAGGCGAAAGGCGACGTGAAATACGGCTCGCAAAACACCGACGGGTCATGCTCTGTGCGCGATTTTTATGACGCGATGCGGAACGCGGGCGCGTCGGCGCGCACGATGCTCGAACACGCCGCGGCCGGCAAGTGGGGCGTGCCGCCCGAAGAGTGCCACGGCCAGAAGCACTTCGTAGTTCACGCGAAGACCAATCGTAAGATCCCTTACGCGGACCTCGTGCCACTTGCTACGGCCGCCACCGCCCCGCAACAGAACGCCGTCCGCTTCAAGACGCCCGCCGAGTTCCGCTACATCGGCAAGGACGTGCCTATAGTCGATCTTACAGACCTCGTAACGGGCAAAGGCACTTTCGGGATAGACGCGGCGATGCCCGGCATGGTCTACGCCGCGATCGCGCGCCCGCCCGTGCTCGGCAGCACGATTGAGAACATCGACGACGCGGCCGCCAAGCAGGTCAAAGGCGTAAGGCAGGTCATAGCGATGTTCGGGGCGAAGCCGCCTTACGGATTTAAAGCGCTGGGCGGCGCGGCCGTGATCGCCGACAACACCTGGGCCGCGTTGGAAGGCCGCCGCAAGCTCACCCTGAAATGGAACGCGAGCGAAAACGAATCCTACGAGTCGGAGGCTTACAAAAAGAGCCTGCTCGAAACCGCGCGCAAGCCCGGCCGCGTAGTCCGCGAGATGGGCAACGTCGAGGCCGAGTTCGCTAAAGGCGGGAAGATTATCGAGGCTTCTTACTACACGCCTATGCTCGCGCATGCTCCGATGGAGCCGCCCGCCGCCGTGGCGGAGTTCAAGGATGGCAAGGTCGTCACTTATGCAAACACGCAGAACCCGCAAGCGGTGCAAGCCACGGTTGCGGCGGCGCTAGGCATCACGAAGGACGATGTCACCTGTCACGTCACGCTGTTGGGCGGCGGGTTCGGCCGAAAGTCTAAGCCCGACTACGTCGCCGAAGCGGCGCTGTTGTCAAAGCAGGTCGGCAAGCCGGTGAAGATCGTCTGGAGCCGCGAAGACGATCTCCGGTTCGATTATTATCACTCGCCGGCCGGGCTTTACATGAAGGCCGCCGTCGATGACAAGGGCCGTCCTACGGCGTGGCTCCAGAGCAGCGTCTTTCCGCCTATCGCTTCGCAGAACAACCCAGACGAGCAGTACGGCGGGTTCCAGCTAAGCATGGGATGGACGGACATGCCCTACCCGATCCCTAACCTCAGAGTTGAGAACGGCCCGGCCAGGGCTCATTTCCGCATCGGGTGGCTGCGCTCGGTCGCGAATATTTACCACGCCTTCGCAGTCCAGTCTTTCACAGACGAGCTTGCCGCGGCGGCGGGCCGCGACCGCGTCGAGTACATGCTTGAATTGATAGGCGAGCCCCGCGTGATCGATTTCAGCAAAGAGGGATTGAAGCAGAGCGGACGGCCGAATCCCAAGTTCCCGTTCGACACGGCCCGGTTGCGCAACGTCATCGACCTTGTAGCTCAAAAGTCCGGCTGGGCTACGAAGAAGCCCGCCGCCGGCCGCGCGCTCGGTATTGCCGCGCACCGAAGCTTTTTGACTTACGTCGCTACGGTCGTCGAGGTCGAGGTCGATAGCAAGGGCGAAGTAAGGATTCCGAGAATCGATATCGCCTTAGACGCCGGGCGCGTCATCAACCCCGAGCGCGTGAAGGCGCAGTTTGAAGGCGCGGCCGTCTTCGGCGCGAGCATCGCGCTGATGAGCGAGATGACCGCGACGGGCGGGCGCGTCCAGCAAGGGAACTTCGACGGCTACCGCGTGGCTCGTATGAATCAGGCGCCGGTGGTGACGAACGTCTACATTGTCAACAGCGACGCCGCCCCCGCGGGCGTGGGCGAGCCGGGCGTGCCGCCGATCGCGCCCGCGATCTGTAACGCGGTCTTCGCGGCGACCGGCAAGAGGATTCGCGAGCTACCGATCAAGAAGCAGCTCGCTTGATAAAATGCATGCTCATCTCAGGTCTATCTTAACGATGTCCTTACTGGTAGTCCTCAGCGTGCCGTCGGGCAACTCGGGCACGAGCGGCAGCCTGCCTACGGCGCAGACGCCCGGCCCGGCGCCCGATTTCAGCGGCCTCGCCTGGGTCGAGGGCGACACTTTCCTGGCCCTCCACGACGCCAAGTACCCGGACGAGAAAGACCGCGTGCGAGTCAGCCTGCTCTCTTTGCCGAGGTCGCTTGACGGAATCACGCTGAAGCCGCTGGCTATCGATTGGCCTTCGCCTCAAGGGCCGTCGAGCGACCTGGAGAGCGTCGCGCGTATCCCCGGCACAAACTCTTTTCTGCTCACGGAGAGCGGCGAACAGCGAGACGATAACCAGCGGTTCCGCCGCATCTTTTTAACCGAGCTCAGAGACGGCCGGCTGGTTCTTCTCTCGTTCGCTGAATTGCCCGCGACTGTGAATAACATCGAAGGCAGCGCCGTCTGGAAAACTGGGAGCCGCCTTACGTATATCTTCGCGGAGCGCGGCGACGGTCTGTCGAGAACTGAGTTTTACTGGGCGAGCCTGGAGACGAATCCGTTAAGGGTCGGGCCGTTTCAAAAGACCTACTTCAGCCCCGTCGGTTTCACGGGCGCGAACAGACGGCCCGTGAGCGCGGTCGAGGTCGACAGCAAGGGACGAATCTACATATCGTCGGCTTACGACACCGAAGACGATAACGGCCCGTTCACCAGCGTCATCTGGCGCGCGGGTCGCTTTCAAACGGACCGCAAGGGCGGGGCGATGCCGGTTTTCTTGAGCAGGCCCCAAAAGCTCGCGACGCTCGACGGGTTGAAAGTAGAGAGCCTGGCCGTGCGTGAGATGAAAGAAGGATTGGTCGAGCTATTCGCCGGGACCGATGACGAGAACTACGGCGGGGCGGTGCGCCCCATTCCGATCAGGCGATGAGCTCGACCAATCCAAGACTGCTCAGAGAGTGTCTGAGAAGTCCCCGAAGGGGACATATGCAATAGCCAGGGGCATCGCCCCTGGAAAAGGGTTGTCTTTATTACAAGCCCTGAAAGGGCGGTATAACTATCGCGCCCTTTCAGGGCTTCGTCTCTTATGACGCCTAACCCGGCGCGATGCGCCGGGCTATTGAATCACGCCCCTACGGGGCTTTCGGCTATTGAATCGTCGCCCCTTTGGGGCTTATTGAATCGTCGCCCCTTCGGCGGGCTTATTGAATATCGCCTCTTCGAGGCTCTATTGAATAAAGCCCTGAAAGGGCTTTTTCTCCCACTTTTCAGAAGCCCTCTCAGTAATTCGAGCTACTGTATTCTTAAATACTTGCTCGAATCAAAAACGACAAACTTAAAGCTGCTGCCGCCGGCAGACGCGGGCGCGACCCCTTCGGGTTTTAGCTTGCGGTCGAAAGTAGTCACCTCGCGCAACTGGGGATTATTCGACTCGCCGCCCCACTCCCACAGCTTGAAATCGGTCTTGTCCTGGTTTTCGGTCGCGCCCGCGATTATGTGAAAGAGCCCGTGGCGCTCGTCATACTCGATGCCGCGAATGCCGAGCCCTCCGAGCGGCAACCGGATGGCTGATGCCCCCTGAGCTTCTATATTCTCGAATGAAAACGGGCCGCGGGGGTCGCGCAACTTCAGGGGCACCAGCAGCGCGTTGCCTTCGGCGACCGGCGAGCGCAACCCGAGCAAGAGTCGCCCGTGGGCAGGGTCCCAGCTAAGCCCTTCGATATTTATGCCGTCATCCTTAGCCTTCTTCGACCCGAAGGACCGCAGCTCGGCAACATTCTCGACGAGGAATCGCTTCAACTCGCTGAGACTCTGCACGTCGGCAACGCTCCCGGTTTCGACGTTGAGCTTGAACCGGGCAAGCCCGACCTGCTCGGCGCTCTTCGACTTCGACTGCGAGCTGACGACGTAGAAGTAAGTCCCGTCCGTCGTGATGCCTTCAAGGTCTTCGATGTTCACGCCAAGGTTGATTGGCTTGATCGAACCTGATTGCTTACCTTCCCTGTCCAGTCGCATCCAGTGAACTTCACCCGGTTTCCCATCGTCGACAAAGAGCACGGAATCCGTACCGGGCACTTGCGCGACTCCTGAAGCTTCGAAGGTGCCTCCGGAAAAAGTGTCGGCCGATCGCACAGCCGCCCCGCCTGTGGTCGCTTGAGACTTAGAACCGGATTCATAAAGAAAGATGCCTGTTATCGCGGCCAGGCCGATTATTAAGAGTATGCCCGCTATCGAAGCGAACGCTTTAGTCTTGTAACTCATAGTCTCCCCCATTCACATTCTGTCATTAGACAAGCATAGCAATACGAAGATAAACAGAAGATAAATGGGCGGGACCGGTGATTATTTGCCGTCGGCGATTGGTATGGCGGCGACAAATGTGCTGCCCCCGCCGTCGGACCGCGCCAGCCGCAGACTGCCTCCGTGCGCCTCGGCGATCCAGAGCGCTATGGCCAGGCCGAGCCCTGCGCCGCTGCCGTCCGCGCTTTCAGAGCGCGACCTGGCCTTGTCTACGCGGTAGAACCTGCTGAAGATTTGCGACTGCGCCTCTTCGGGAATGCCCTTTCCTGTGTCCGACACTTCGATCAGATAGTCCTGCTGCCTCCGCGTGAGGCGGAGCCGCACAGCGCCGCTGGCCGGCGTGTACTTTATGGCGTTGTCGAGAAGGTTAAGGATCATTCGCCTAAGCAGATCCTCGTCGCCGTAAGCGGGCGATTCCGAGGAGTTGACTACGTCGATCGCGACCCCTTTGCCGGAAGCCAGCACGCCCGCCGCGCGCGCGGTCTCTTCGACAAGCTCGTCGAGATAGAACTTGCTTTTGTGCAGCGGGTAGTTTCCCGAATCGGCGCGCGCCAGCATGAACATATCTTCAACGATCCGCGTCAGCCGCTGTGACTGCTCGTCGATGACCTTGATCGCTTCGCGATACTCGGCTTCGTCACGTCGAGGCCGGTCCAGCGTGACGCCCGCCGTCGTCTGTATGACCGACAGCGGCGTGCGCAGCTCATGCGAAGCGTCGGCCATGAATTCGCGCTGCCGCGAGAAGGCCGCCTTCAACCGGCCGAGCAGCTCGTTAAAAGTCACGGCCAGTTGCCCCAGCTCGTCGCGCGCGTTCGCGACCGGCAGCCTCTGGTCGAGGTTCGCCGCGCCCATCCACCTGGCGCGCTCCGACATCTCGACCACCGGGGCAAGGCTCTTGCGCGCCAGAAACCAGCCGCCGAGCCCGGCCATCGCGAGCGCCACGGGGCCGACGTAGTAGAGAATGCCTCTCAGCGAAGCCAGCTCTTCTTCTACGGGTTCGAGCGGCTGGCTTATGAAGATTATGTAGGGCGTGTCGGCGGGCGGGATCAAGAGCCGCTGCACGGCCACGCGATGACGGTCGTCGCCGTCGACTTCAAACTCCGTGTAGAGGTCGGCCTGCTCGTCGGGTATGGAACCGGGCGGGGGGAGCGCCGGCTGAAACTCGTCGTCGGGGTCGTTCTTTGCCAGAAGCCGGCCCGACCCGTCGAAGACGGCCAGCGTCTGCTGCGGGTTGTAAAGCTCGGCGATAGTGCTCCGCGCCGCGCCTTCGCTCGTCTGGCCCTCCTCCGTGTCGTGCGTGATCGACACCTTCGCGACTCCTATGACAGAGCGCAACCCTTCATCGACGCGATCATAGAGCGAGCGCGAAAGCAGCGTGTAGACGACTACGCTGAAGGCTATGAGGACGAGAGCGAGCATGCTCACGTACCACAGAGTCAGTCGTACTCGGACCGAATGGAGGACTCTAATCTTCATCGCCGGTTGCCAGAAGATACCCCGCGCCTCTGCGCGTGCGAATCAATCTTACTTTGTGCTCATCGTCTATCTTGCGTCGCAGTCGCTGGATGTAAACTTCAATCAGGTTTGAGAAAGGGTCGAAGTTCTGGTCCCAGACGTGCTCGGCAATGTCCGAGCGGGTGACGACTTCGCCCGCGCGCCGGGCCAGGTATTCCAGCAGCGCGTACTCCTTGGCGGTCAACTCTACCGCCTCGCCCGCCCGGCTGACCTGCTGCGCGCGCGTGTCTATGGTGAGGTCGGCGATGACGACCGTGTCGGGGCGCAACGACGGGCTCCGCCGCAACAATGCGCGCACCCGCGCGAGCATCTCATGAAAATGAAATGGCTTGACGAGGTAGTCGTCTGCCCCCGCGTCGAGCCCCTCGATTCGGTTCTCGACCGCGTCTCGCGCCGTCAGCATCAGGATGGGGATCGTAGAGCCGGTTGAGCGCAATTGGCGGCAGACCTCAATCCCGTTTTTGCGCGGGAGCATCACGTCAAGGATGATCAAGTCATACTCGTTGATATACTCCTGCTCCAGAGCCGTCTCGCCATCGGGCGCGACGTCGACCGCGAAAGCATGCTCGCGCAGTCCCTTCGCCAACATCAGGGCCGCCGCGGGCTCGTCTTCGACCAGAAGTATGCGCACGGCTAACCTTTCCGCTCAGACCGCGAAGCCCGCGCGACTTCCGCTTCGATCAAGCCCTCTCTCTTCCCTTCTACGTCGGTGTAGCCGGTGATCAGCCGCGCGCTCCGCTCGCGCGTGAAGTACGCCCACACCCACTCGCGCATCACCATCAATCGGTTGCGAAAACCTATCAGCAGGAAGATGTGGACGAACGCCCACATCAACCACGCCAGGAGGCCCGATAGCTGCCATCCCCCGAAGAGCGCTACGGCCTTGTGGCGGCCGATGGTAGCCATCGTGCCTTTATCCTTGTATCTGAAGCCTGCGCGCTTTTCGCCGCGTATGTCGCGAAGGATATTGGCCGCAGCCGCCTTGCCCTGCTGCATCGCCGCCGCGCCGAGGCCGGGGACTTGCTGACCATCGATATCCTTGAGCGACGACATGTCGCCGATGACGAAGATTTCAGGATGCGCGGGGAGGCTCAGGTCGGGCGCGATCAAGACGCGGCCCGCTTTATCGACCTCCGCGCCGAGGAGCTTTCCGAGCGGGGAGGCCGCCACGCCCGTCGCCCACAAAGTCACGCTAGTCTCGATCCAGTCGTCGCCAACCTTGATCCTTCCCGGCTCGACCGCCGTCACCAGACTGTTGGTGCGCACCTCGACGCCGAGCTCTTCTAACTGTCTCTTCGCCTTCTCGGAAAGCTCTTCCGGGAACATCGAGAGTACGCGCGGCAGGCCCTCGAAGAGAATCACTCGCGCCTTGGTCGTGTCTATGGCCTTGAAGTCTGTCGCCATAGCCCTGCGCGCGATGTCGGCGATCGCCCCCGCAAGCTCAACCCCAGTAGGCCCGCCGCCGATCACGGCGAAAGTCAGCGGTCTGTGCTTTCCATTGAAATATGCCTCACGCTCCGCAATCTCGAAGGCCAGCAGTATCCGGCGGCGTATCTCTACGGAGTCTTCGACAGTCTTTAGCCCCGGAGCGTCCTTCTCCCACTCGTCGTGGCCGAAGTAGGCGTGACGCGCGCCGGCGGCTACGATCAGGTAGTCGTACTCCAGCTCCGCGTCTCCGTTTAACTTCACGCGCCGCCGGGCCGTATCAAACGCTACGGCTTCGCCTAATATGACTTCCACGTTACGGGCGCGGTAGAGGATGCGGCGCAACGGCGAGGCGATCTCGCCCGGCGAGAGGACGGCTGTGGCGACCTGGTAGAGCAAGGGCTGGAACGTGTGATGATTCTTACGGTCGACGAGCGTGACATCGACGGGCTTTCCCGCCAGCGCCTTTGCGGCGTAGAGGCCGCCGAAGCCGCCGCCGATGATAACAACTTTAGATCTGCTCCCTAGTTTGTCGATAACCATCAATGATTATCATATCACTTCTGTGTCGACAGAGTGGCGAGCGGCTGGCCCTCGGCGACCTGCTGGCCGACGCGAGAGCTTATTGCGCGGACGGTGCCTGCTGCGGGGACGCGCACGGTGACGATCTCCTCGCGCGGCTCGGCGGGAGCTGGCGAGCCCCTGCCCCTCTGGTAGGTGAGGTTGTCTCGCGCCGCCTGGGCCTTTTGGCGCAAGCCGTCGAGGCGCTGTTGCGCCAGGAGGAACCTCGCGCGGGCGGCGTCCACCTCCGCTTGCGAGCCGAAGCCTGAAGCCAAACTCTGCTCAACTCGCTGCACATCGACTAGCGCTCGCTGTAGGTCGGCTTCGGCTTCGACGATCTCCTTCGCGCTGGATTCGACGGCCGCGCGCGACTCTCTTTGCTGATCGGCCGTTGAATCCTGTGACCCGGCCGATGCCGAATGAATCGCGATCTCGATGATCGCCGTGCCTTCGCTTACCTGCGCCCCTTCGCGGACGAGAACGCGCCGCACCTGACCGGCCACCGGAGCATTGATTACAACCAGATTTCCAGGGCCGCCTTCGTCGGCCTTATGACAGGCCGATGCAGCGACAACGAGTGAAGCTACTATCAATGTGAAGGCGGCTTTTCGCATAGTTATGGCGGCTTGGAATAACCTGTAGGGGCAGGGCTTGTCCCTGCCCGGATTGGCCGATATGGCCGATGATGCGCTTCGCGCACGGCGGCCAATTACGTCATCGCGCTAACGCGCGATCCGGGCAGCCACAAGGGCTGCCCCTACAGGTTATTACTTCGACATTGTCGTATCCGCCATGCTCGGGGCCGACTTAGTCGATCGCTCGCTCTGGTCTATAGAGATGTTATGCACTTGAAGCGTCTCGCCCGTCGCGCGGCGGAAGTTTGCGATGGCGCGGTTCAGATCGGTCTGCGCCTGGAGCTCGCGCCCGCGCGCTGCGATCAGCTCGGTCTGACGCTGCAACACCAGGAAGACCGTCGAGAGCCCCGCTTGCAGCCTGCGCTGCTCGCTGTCGTACTGCTGCTCGGTCGTCGATCGCGCCGAAGCCGCCGCGCTCAAACGCGCCTCGGCCGAGCGCACGGCCTGTAGCAGGTTGCGAACGTCCGCTTCAATGCTCTGGTTTAACTGGTCGCGCTGGTTTTCGATGCGGCGGCCTTCGGCCAGCGAGCGGCCGAGGTTCGCTTCGGCCGTGCGGTTGCCGATCGGGAAGCTGAACCTGACGCCTACGCGCGCCGTGGTGTACTTCAACCCGAAAAGATTCGAAAGCGATTGATTGAATCCGCCTATCAAATTTTCAGGCAGCGCTCCCACGGCGGTGGGCGGGAGCACGTCCAGCCCCGCGAGCTGCGACAAAAGATTCACGCGCTCCTGGAGCAACACGTTGCCCGCCGTGAGCGGGTTCGGCGTTCGCGGCACTTCGGTCCCCGCGAGGCCGACCGCGCTGTAGCTCGCGATCAAATCGATCTGCGGCCGCGTCTGGTCGCGGAAAAACTTCGTGTTGATCTTATTGATCTCCGAAGTAGTCTCGACCTGCTCTATCTCGGGCCGGTTAGCGAGCGCTGCCGAAACTGCCTGATTGAGCTCGACCCGAGGCGGAGCAAGATTCACGTCCGTCGTCGGGAGCAGCGCTTGTCCCCAGAGCGGCGCGGTGCGGTTCGGCAGCAGCAGTGTCTTCAGAGTATTCTCGGCGCGGGTGACGGCTTCCTGCGCGCTGTAGACGTTCTGCTCGAAGGTGGCGACCTGAGTCTCCGCGGCTACGACATCGATCGGCGCGAGCACGCCCTGCTGGACCAGCCGCGTGTTGCTCTCGACCTGCGTCCGCGCCTGCTTCACCGCGTCGATCTGCACCTGCAAGTTCCTTAGCGCGAAGACGAGGTCCCAGTAACCTTGCTCGACGCGCGAAACAACATCCATCACGCGCTGCCTGAACTGCGCGTCAGTGAGCGAGAGGTTTCTTTTCGCAACTTCGATGCGACGTCGATTATCGTCTATGGTGAGGCCGCGAAAGAGCGGCTGCGTAAGAGACAGGTTCATCCTTGTCGGGAACTGCGGGTTGAGCGTTGCGAACTGGTTGTTCGATACGAGACGCGACGAGTCGAAAGTCAGACTGTACGAGCCGCCGAGGAAAGGCGAGAAGCCATTCAACTGGCCCGTGCCCGTGACGCCGTTCTGAGAGAGCCTGCCTTCAGGGCCGCCGCCGAAAAGCGACGCGACGGGCGAGTTGGCGCGCTCGTACGCCAGGTCGGTCGTAAGGCGCGGGTCATAGACGCCGCGCACGGCCTTCAATTCGAACGCCGCCATCTGAGTTTCGATCCGCGAGCTGTCTATGTCGTTGTTGTTCGCGAGCGCCAGCCTGATCGCCTCTTCAAGCGAGAGCGCGGCCTGGCTCTCGACTCCGACCCTCTCGGCCGGCGGCAGCGGGCGCAGCGGCGCCTGGTAGTTCGGCGCGACCTGCGGCGGCTGCTGTAAGAGCTCGGCAGGCTTGTCAGCAGGCTGCGCGGGCTTACCCTGTTGCTGCGCTGTCTGCGCGAGCGCGACAGGTGAAAACGACATGCTGATTACGAGCGCGGCCGCCAGTAGATTAATCGCCGGTTTCATCTAGATACTTCTCCTTCTTCGTGCTGAGAGGGTATGCGCCCTTCGCGTATGTGGCCTCCGCTCCCGCGCGCGCAAACCTTCGCCGCAAGCCGGCCTTCATCGCGCCGACCCGCTCCGCGACGTACCGCCACGCGCGCATCTCGCCCACGTCTTCGAATATCGAGTAGAAGACAGGCACCGCCAGCAGCGTCAGCAACAAACAGAGCGACTGGCCTCCGACGACCAGCAGCCCGATCGAGCGGTTGGTCGCCGCTCCGGGTCCGCTCCCGACTACGAGCGGTATCATCCCCGCGACGAGCGCGATCGTCGTCATCAGAATCGGGCGCAGGCGGTCGCGGTTCGCTTGAATGATCGCGTCGTATCGCGCCATGCCTCTGGAGCGCAGCGTGTTCGTGTGATCGATCTGTAGGATGGCGTTCTTCTTCACGACGCCGAACAACAAGAGAATGCCGAGCATCGAGAATATGTTTAACTGCTGTCCGGCGATCGCCGTCGATAACAGCGCGAAAGGTATTGCCAGAGGCAGCGTGAGCAAGATCGTGACCGGGTGGATGAACGACTCGAACTGCGCCGCGAGCACCATGTACATGAAGATGAAGGAGAGCAGGAAGGCGAGCCCGAAATAGTACCCCGCCCTGCCGAGCTCTTTCGACTGGCCCGTGGGGACTATCGCGTAGCCTGGGTCCATCTTCGCTTCGGCGGCGTACTGCCTGACGGACTGGACGGCTTCGGACTGCGACCCGCCGCGCGGCACGTTCGCGAGCACCGTCACCTGACGCTGGCGGTTGAGCCGGTCGATGGTCGCAGGCCCTGTCCCTTCTTCGACTTTGACCAGCGTCTCAAGCCCCACGGTCCACCCGAACGACGAAGGGACCGTCATGCGGCGCAGGCTGTCGGGGCTCCGCCTGAACTCGCCTTGCGCGCGCAAGACTACGTCGTACTGCTCGGTGCCCTCGTTGAACGTGGTGACCTCCTGGCCCGCCATCATTATGTTGAGCGTCTGTGAGATGTCGGCCACGCGCACGCCGAGGTCGGCCGCGCGCTGTCGGTCAATCGAGACTCGAAGCTCGGGCTTGCCCGGCAGCAGTGTGCGGTCGGCGTCGACGATGTTCGGGTTACTTCGCATCTTCTCGATGATGCTTGACGTGTATTGGTCGAGCTTGTTGATGTCAGGGCCAGCGATCACGACCTGAACGCCCGCGTTGCGGAAGCCGCCTCCCGAAAACGCGGCCACGGGCTGCACGGACGTAGTCAGCTCCTTCGGGTAAGCAGCGACGATCTTGCGCGCGGCCGCCATCAATTCATGCTGCGAGGGTTCGCGCTTATCGGCGGGGACGAGCCGGACGAATATCGTGCCGTTGTTGACCACCTGCTGCGCGCCGAACCCAGCCACCGTCAGAGTGCTTTCAATCCCTGTCAACTTTTCGCGCACGTCGCGCGCGATTCGCTCCATCACCGAATGCGTGGCCGCGAGGCTAGTGCCTTCGGGCGCGCGAAGCGTGATCTCGAACTGCGACTCGTCCTCTTCGGGCAGGAAGTTGACGCCGGCGATCCCGAACAGCGGCACGATCGACACGACGGCCGCGACACAGATGGCGACCATCGTCTTGCGGTGCGCGAGCGCCCACTTGAGCATCCACGTGTAAGTCCTGTCGACGGGCCTGTACCACCGCGACTCCTTCGAAGTGGCTCCATGAGGGTTGTCTGGCTTATCGGGCGCGTCTTCGCCCGGCGCGTGCTCTTTCACCTTGATCCAGCGGGCGGCCAACATCGGCGTCAGCGTGAACGATACGATGAGGCTGACGGCGATTGCGGCGGCGGCCGTGAGTCCGAACGACGACATGAAGCGGCCCATGATGCCGCCCATGAAACCTACGGGCACGAAGACGGCCAGCAGGCTCAGCGTCGTCGCCATGACGGCGAGCCCTATCTCGCGCGTGCCTTCGATCGCGGCCTGGAACGGCGGCATGCCTTTCTCTTCGACGTACCTGTAGATGTTTTCAAGAACGACTATGGCGTCGTCTATCACTATGCCGACCATCAGCGTAAGCGCGAGCATCGTCATCCCGTTCAGCGTGTAGCCGAGCGCGGCCATCAAAGCGAACGCGGTTATGATCGACGTGGGGATCGCGATCGCGGCGATGACGGTCGATCGCAGGTTCACCAGGAAGAAGAAGACAACGAGCGCCGCAAGCAAACTCCCCACTACGAGGTGCTCTTGAATCGCATGCAGCGAGGCGTTGATGTACTCGGACTGGTCCCTGGTCAGCTTGACCGTGAAGTCCTTCGGCAGCAGCGGCTGGATCTCGGCCATGCGGTTCTTGACTTCCGTGGCGATGGCCGCCGTGTTCGTCCCCGACTGCTTGCGCACGGCGACGACGACGGCCGTCGTGCCGTTGAGCGCCGCGGCCGTCCGCGGCTCGACGCCCGAATCCTCGACCGTGCCAACGTCGCGGATCTTCACGGGGTAGCTTTGCATGGTCTTGATCGCGATGTCGTTGAACCGCTCGGGCTCGATGATCTTCCCGAGCGTGCGGACCGTCAGCTCGCGCGCGCCCTCTTCGACGCGGCCGCCCGGCATCTCCATGTTCTGCGTCCGCAGCGCGTTCGCGATGTCGACTACAGACAGGTTGTAGGCGCGCAGCCGGTCGGGGTTGATGTCGACGTGTATCTCGCGCTCGCGGCCGCCGTAGAGTATGACCTCGCCGACGCCGTTGATAGATTCGATCCGCTCCTGGACCTCGCGCTTTACGATGTCGCGCACCTCTATGGTCGAGCGAGGCGCGCTGATGGCGTAAAGGACTATGGGCGAGGCGTCGGGGTCGAGCTTCTGCACGATGGGCGGCTCGGCCGTCTCGGGCAGGTCTCTCAGTATGAGGTCGACTTTGTCGCGCACCTCTTGCGCGGCCACGTCCGCGTCCTTTTCGAGCTGGAAGGTGATGAAGACCTGGGAAAGCCCTTCGACCGAAGTCGAGCGAAGCTCGTCTATGCCCGACACGGTGTTGACCGTGCCCTCGATCCGGTCGGTAATCTCCGTTTCAATCTCTTGAGGCGAAGCGCCGGGGTTTGCCGTGATGACTGAGATCACCGGCAGGTCGATCTTCGGGAAACGGTCGACGCCGAGGCTGAAGAAAGAAAACGCGCCGACCACCGTCATCGCAAGAATAAGCATCGTCGCGAAGACCGGCCGGCGTACACATATCTCAGCTAGCTTCTGCATAAATCATCTCCGATAGGCAGCGCGAAGACTCCCTTCTTTCGCCCGCTGCCGCTAACGTCGGACAACAGTTGCGCCATCGTAAAGCTGTTCAAGGTTGCTCGTCGCGACCGTCTCTCCCGGCGAAACGCCCGAGACTATCCGCACAGAGTTGCCGTCCTGCTCGCCCAACTGAACCACACGGAGCCGGGCGGTCTCGCCTTCGATCACAAAGACGCGGAAGGAGTTTGTGTTCGGGTCTTCCATCACGGCGTTGCGCGAGACGAACGTTCCCTGCCCGCCCTCGGATTGAAGTATGCGCGCGGTCGCGAACATACCGGGCCGGACCTTGTTGTTGCGGTTATCGATCTCGACTTCGACGACCACCGCGCGCGAAGTGAGCTCGACCGCCGGGTTGATCGCGGTCACCTTGCCCGTGAACGCCGCGTCGGGGTAAGCGTCGACGGTCACTTCGGCCTCCATCCCTACTCGTATGCGCGCCGCGTCAAGCTCGGGGACTTGCAGCCGGAGCTTGATCGGGTTCGTCTTCAGAATCGTAGCGATCTTTGACGCAGGCGTTACGTACTCTCCCGCGGCCACGGGGCGGTCGCTCACGTAGCCGCCGAAAGGCGCGGTGATGGTCGTGTCGCTCAGCGCCTTGCGCGCGAGCCCCACCTGCGAGCGCGTGGCCTCAAGCTGCGCCTGCGCCGTCGATATGCCGACGTTGCTCTGCCGCGCCACGTTCATCGCCAGCTCGTAGTTCTGACGCGCCGCGTTCGCCTGCGCCCTGGCCGAGTCCGCCTGCGCGCGCGCCTGGTCATAGGTCATCTGAGAGACATCGCCCGTCTTGACGAGACTGGCGTAGCGGTTGGCGTTCGCTTCGGCGAGCTTCGCCTGCGCGTCGGCCGCTTCGAACTGCCTGAGGGCCGCGCGCACTTCAGGAATGTTATTAACGTCGAACTGACTGCCGGAGTTGAGGCCGAGACGCTCCTGTGCCTGTCGCACGGCCGACTGCGCCTGCTGCTCGGCGGCAAGCGCCTGCTGGAGCCTGAGCCGCGCGTCACGGTCTTCAAGCTGCGCGATGACCGCGCCTTGCTTGACGAACGCGCCCACGTCGACGGGCGTCGAGACGACCTGGCCTGAGACTTCGGGCGCTACGTCCGAGGCCTCGTCTGCGGCAAAGCTGCCCGTCGCCTGGATGTAAGCCGAGACCTCCTGCGCGCTGGCGGTCGCGGTCGTCACGTCGACTGCGCGCGATTCGGTAACGGCCGTTTCCGTCGATGCGGTCTTGTTTGCGTTCGAGGTCGAGCGCCCGCAAAAGGCGAGCGGCATGACGACGACAAAGACGAGCAACGCGACTGCGATCAGGTATATGTTTCTAGTTGGAAGCGATATTGGCATTCGCGATTTACCTCTACTGTTTGACAACGATCTTTATCTGCGTCCGGTTTCCGAGTCCCGCGTGAGCCGCAGGCCGTCTAGAAAGATGATCGGGAATGTCCTTTCAACCTCTCTGTCAGAGACCCTGGCCGATTCAAAATCGAAGAGCCTGGTTGTCAGCATGTGGTTGGTGACCATCCCTATGAACGCGTGCATGATTGCTTTGGGGCTGCCGCGGCGGAATGCGCCTTCGCGCTGCCGCCTGGCGATGTAGCTGTAGAAGAATTCGTTTATAGGCTTGACCTGTTTGTCCAGGAAGTTTCGGGCAAGCTCGTGCCCTTCGAGCGCGGAATAGAGCATCAATCTCAAAAAGTCTTTATCGCGGCTGTGGTGCTCGATGATCCTGCGGGCGAGCGCGCGAAACAGCGCCTCGTCGTCGTTGGCGAGGGCGTATTTTCTGAACTCCTCAAGCCCCTCCTCTACGCGGACCTGGCCCGCCTTGTAGTCGAGCGTCGCTGCGTAAAGGTCCTCTTTCGTCGGGAAGTGGCGGAATATGATGGCCTCGTTGACCCGCGCCGCCAGCGCGATCTCTTTGGTCGTAGTGCCGCGGAAGCCCTTCTGCGAGAAGAGCCGTATGGCGACTTCGATCAGTTGCTGCCTCCGCGCCTCGCCCGTCATGCGCCCGGTCTCTAGAGCGCCGTCCAGGCCGCCGCCCGCCTTTTGCTGTATCAACTCTCTTGACATCTGAAGCTCCACACCTGAGGGTAAGCAAGTAATCACTTACTTTCAAAAATATAATGGTAGCGGCGCGGGGGCGGCGTGTCAAGAGATAAGGCCGGGGAGGCACGGCTGTAACAAAGTCTGGTTCAGCGACGCAAAATGAGCTTTAGCGCCTCAAGTGGTTGAGCATTATACTTTATCCTCGCATCAGACAGATACTTGAATCCTTGCCTCAATGCCAGGCCCGATATCAGATTGTTGATTATCGCCATTGCCTGCGCCCCGTCTCCTATTCGCAACCTGCAATAATCCTCCCTCAAACTCCTGCCCTTCCTATAGTGCAGCCCATTCTCTACCATTCAATGCTCCCTGACTGCCTCCAACAGTTTTTCATCACTTGCCTGTTCCCTGCTCAGGCTTGTTACTCCATAGCTGACCTCGCTGCGCTTTTTGCCGCTTACAAGTTCTTCAACCTCTTTTGAGTAAAGGCCGTGTTTGTAATTTGGATGCCCGCCGCCTGCTAGTGAGCTACTCCCATGGCGGATCACTACGAGCAGTATGCTGGCTGGGAAAATAGAATGGCCGGGGCTTGAGCAAGTCTTCAAGATAGGAAAGTATGATTTACGTGGGATTACTTTGAGTCAGATGCGTCGCACTAGACGTTGTGCTGATTACAAAGCTGATGGTACGCCCTGCCGCCAGTGGGCGATGCATCATGACGCTCTACAAAGGTGCGTAGCTCACCGCAATGGAGAAGCTGAGTTTGAGAGAATTATGCGAGTGAAGAGAATCCCTTGCAGAGTCTGGGGGATATTCAAATTCTATTACAAGAGTACTCCGAGGCTTACGATTGAGCTTCAATACCCTAGTCTGTCTAGCTTGAATAATCTTCATAGTTTCAATGTGCCGTTATAACCGAAAAGTAAAACCGCCGGGAGAATACAAAGAATCTGCCGGCGATTGTATGCTCGGGTTTTGCGTATAAGCTAGTTCAACAGAAAGTTACTCCCAAGAATTGAAGAATACATCCCAAGCCCATCGCCCAATGTGGTGCCCCCGCGCATCCCGTACCTTTGCTCGATAATGGAATTGATTCCCGTACTGATCAGTCCGCCTCGATTCTCTATAGTCAAGGTCTATTGACACCACGCCGAGTGACGGCAGTGTATACATCTCAATTGCCTCTGATATACCGTTGTGGTTTATGTCTCGCCACAGGCGCAGAGACGAATAGATAGCATCCGCGCTGCTTATCTTCTCATCTCTGTTGCCGCCATTAACCTGTTTATCGAACTCGGCTAACGCAAGGAAGCCATTAGGCTCTGGCGACAGAGGTTGCGGCGTTAAATCGCCAAACAATTCTGTGCCATCATCGATTGTTCCATTGCTGCTCCGGTCCAGTACCAGGAAGGCGTCATCTGTGCCGGCGGCTGTCCAGGGAGTACGCCCTGCCCTGCCTCTTACATCTAGGTCGAATCTCACGCCGTTTGAAAGGTTGGTTAGGGCAAAGCCATCGCCATTGATGTCAATGAGGATAGGGCTGTGCGGGTTAATGTCGGTGCATTGGCAGCCATCAAATCCACCACACGCCATACAACCGATTACTTCATGGCAGGCGCATCCTTCGCCTCCACCCTCCCCCCCGCCGCCTCCGGGGAAACCGTAGGGTCCCGCTGCTTGAACTGTGGCATTATCACAGTCAGAAGGGCCGACGCAGCCAGAAGTAGTATCATTTAGTCCGCCTCTGGCTGGCGTCATCACAGAGGTTCCTGAAGGGCAGCTATTGCAATCATCAAGACCAAATGTATGCCCTGTTTCGTGTGCTGCTGCTTGCGTGAGTGCCAGCATGTTTGTAATGCCTGGGTTCAAGAAAATAATCGCAGAATGAAGCGATGCATTATCTGAGTTAGGACGACCGAGGGTTTGACCCTGCCAGCTCGAATTACCCGGTGGCGATTCTTTCCGCACCTGCACTAGGAGTACCGGTTATAGGAGCGACCGTGAAATTGAAAGTTACTCCAGAACGGTTCCCACTTGAGCCTCTCGATGCCTGCCAGTTATTGAAGGCAGTCTTTATTGCATCTTGCTCTTGCGTAGAGTAACGCGAGTCAATAACGACCTCCACCGTTGCATTCTGCGACCACTTAGACCAACTCGATCCGTGTTGCGGTGGAGGCTGACAGTTGGTGCTGTTGCAGGTGCTTTGCCCGCGTACTGAGACAGGAGGTTGCGAGAGCAGATGCATCAACATACAGAAAGTAAATAATGTTACATGGGGCGTCAGCGCATAAGAGAGATTATTCTTTCTCATCTAATAATCCCGCCTTTCGCTGGCTTCTGTTCTGCTTGGGCTAGACCATTCCGTATATCATCCAATAAGCCTGTTTGGTCGTACCCTTCATAGGGAGAAAAAATATCCTTCTGGTCTAGGGGTTGCACTTTCCCTCTACGAAGTTGGTATCCTGTTAAGATATGGAAGTCCTGCCCTGCCTCGTTCATTCTTAAGAATAGAACGTAGCGCCGCCCAGGACGTGGAAACCCCTGACCAAGTAAGGTGTATCGCGTGATACGGCCAGAAGAAAACTTTACTGCGCCACCTGCACGTTCTCCGACAATGATGTCGCCAGGGGCAAGAGCAGCAGAATTAGGAGATTTAAGTGTTTCGTCTATTCTGATAGTAAACTCAGAATAGACGCCGGACTTGTCATTAGAGAGGTAAGCTTGTGAGGTGGTAATCTCACCTATAACAATTGCATCGCTCTGGTCTACGGGTAAAGCCGATAAGCCTTGCCACCAATGACCTGTAGATAACACTTCTGAACTCTGCTCATCTTTCTGTACCCACACCTGATTGTCATAACGGCTGTTTCGAAGCGTCCTCAATTCGAGATGCTGGGGTTCAATGGTTGATTCTTTTCTTTGATGCCTTACGGCTTCGTCATAGCCCACTGTTGGGATTGCCTTTTCATCAATCGGTTTCGCCTTCTTATTCTGATTTGGCTGTATTCGTGCTGTTTGGCTCCAATTAGGCAATGCCGACAGTATTGTGATTACTACTGCGGAGATAGCTGTAAATAGTACGAACCTTTTTGAGGGTTTTCGCATTGTGGTTGCCTCCTTATCAACTGAAAATTCAGGACAACAATGTAACGTGAGCTACTTTCCTCGCGAACGTGTTCTATTCTGCTCTTTTATCTTGCTTATGGTCAAGAACCAACTTAAGTGCTACACGGCTGTAACAAAGTCTGGTTCAGCGACGCAAGAGGGATCATCTTTATCGGCAAGAGAATCGAGAGCAGTGATATACTTCATCGAAGACCTTCCTCCGGTTCTGTAAAGTTCTCTATTTCAAAGATCGACCGAATAAGGTCTTTTCTTCTCTCTTCTCAAGTTACTTTGTTACAGCCCTGGCCGGAGACGCAGGGCCGTCTTGACGACTGACCCGAATTTGGCGGCTTCTGTTATACTGCTACGCTCGGAGATTGAGATGGCCCGACTTTCGGAACTACCCGGTCGCACACTCGATGGCAAATACCATCTGGACAAACTGCTCGGGCAGGGCGGCATGGGGGCCGTCTACCTGGCCACGCACCTTGGGACGAAGCGTCCCGTCGCGCTGAAGGTGATTGCGCCTCAACTGATGGGCAGCGAAGAGTTCGTCGAGCGGTTCCGCCGCGAAGCCGAGGCCGCGGGCCGATTGCGCCACCCGAACGTCGTCAACGTCACAGACTTCGGCTTCACGAGCACGGGCTCGATGAACCTCGCCTATCTGGTGATGGAGTACCTTGACGGCGGCTCGCTCGGAGAGATGTTGAAAGAGCGCGGCAGCCTGCCGCTCGGCGTCGTCATAGACATCGTCGAGCAGATATGCCTGGCCGTCAACATGGCGCACGAGCAGGGGATCATACACAGGGACTTGAAGCCTGATAACATCTGGCTACAGCCGGACCAGCGCGGCGGGTATAACGTCAAGGTTCTGGACTTCGGCCTGGCGAAGCTTCACGACGCCGCGCCGTCGCCCGAGATCGAAGGCGCTAAGCCGGCTTCCGTCGATGCGGCGACGCGGTTTTCCAAGAGGTCGGAGACTGTTCGCGCCGTCGCCGCAACCAAGCCTCAACACCAGGAGGTGACCGACGTCGAGGCGCCAACTCAAATCCAGTTCCCTGCCGTCGACGAAGAACGGCAGACGCAGATCTTCGACCAGCCGTCACCGGACAGCGAGACGGACCCGGAAGCCGCCACGCGCATACAACCTTCGCACCCGTCGACTTCAGGCGTCGGCGACCTGAGCGCGGCCTCGGCCTCTAACCTGACGCGCGTCGGCGCGGTGATGGGGACGCCGCTTTACATGTCGCCGGAACAGTGTCTCGGCGGCGTGCTCGACATGAGGTCCGACATATACAGCCTCGGCGTCATCATTTACCAGATGCTGGCGGGCGAGCCGCCGTTCACGGGCGACCTCAACGAGCTGATCTCCAAACACACGGGCGAGCCGCCGGCCCCGCTTTCAAAAAAGAGGGGCGACCTTCCTAGCTCCGTGTCGGAGCTGGTGATGTCGGCCCTGGCGAAAGAGCCTTCCGAGCGCCCTCCGAGCGCGGGGCTTTTCGCCAAGTCCCTGCGCGCCGCCGCCGAAACGGACTCTCAGATACTACAGGAGGGGCGGTCGCATTATTACAATCACATCCCCGGCTTCCTCTTCATGTCTTTGATCATTTATCTGCCTTTTGCCATCGCTTCGGTGGTTGTCGGCGCGTTGTTCGCAAAGAATAAGAGCATGCCTTCGGCGCTTGCGGACGTAGGGTTCTGGATAGCGGTCTTTCTCTTCATACAGGTCGCCAACAGGTTGACGATGGCCGCCAGCACGCAAGCGATTCACGACCTGCGGTTAACCCGGCGCGGCGCGCTCCGCATACGCTCGATCCTGTTTAAGCTCTTAAAGCGAATTCCGCAGCTCGTCGCCGCGAGCCTGCTCGCGGACTTGATAGCGCTCGTCAAGCTGGCCGGCCTTCTGCTGCCGGGCTTGAAGTCTCTCGTCGATTACTCGCTCGCGCCCGCCGCCGTGATGATCGAGAAGAAGAGCCCGCCGGGCGCGCTCTCACGGTCTAAGACGCTGGCCGGCAGGTTACGACACCTCACCCGCTGGGCCACTGTACGGAGCGTGTCGTTCCTCTTCTGCTCGATACTCTTTCTGCCCGCGTTCGCCGCGACAATGGCCTTGATCTTCGGAGGCTCAGTGAGCGGCAGCGGGTCGGTCAGAGAAGCCTACCCCGTCTTTTTGATCTTAGGCTGGATATTCATCGTGCCGTTCTATGCCTACAGCGCGCTCCCGCTCGTGATGCTCTACTTCAAATCGCGCCAGGCGCTCGGCGAGACGCTCGAAGAGGCCGCCTACGACGAGCTGGACCAGGGCAAGGTGTCGAAGCAGCGGAGCCAGTTGAAGAGGAAGATCCTGGTCTGGGTCCTTTCGCCGATCATTATGATCGGGATACTGACCTACTCCATGAAGTTCGCTTCGACGCCCAGGCAGGATACTCTGTCGCTAGCCGCGTCCAGAGGCAGGTACAAAGATGTGCAGAGGATGCTGGCCGAGGGCGCGAACCCGAACGAGGTAACGACCAACCACCGCACGCCTATCATGTCGGCGTCGGCGCAGGGCTACGCAGACGTGGTGAAGGCGTTGATCGAAGCCGGCGCGGACGTGAACGCGAAAGATGGCGACGGCGACACGTCGCTTCACGACACGGCCGTGCAGGGGCGCACGGAGCTCGCCCGGCTGCTGCTTGAGGCGAAGGCCGACGTGAATGCCGCGAACAACGCCGGGGAGACTGCGCTGATAATCGGGTCCAGAAAAGGGTTCGTCGATTTCGTGAAGACGCTGGTGGCCGCCGGCGCCGACCCGAGCCTGAAAGACAACAAGGGCAAGACGGCGTTTGAGTACGCGGAGGAGGAAGGGCGCGCGGAAGTAACAAAGGTTCTCACGAGCGCGGCGGTGACGAAACCCGCCGACCGATAGTAGAAACCGGCTCGAAGGCCGTGCGCCTTCTTACCATCGGGTTAGCAGGTGTTGATGTTTACATTACAACCCACCTGTGTTACCCTCACTGCCAAATTTGCTGGGGTTTTCAAGGTTTAATCTTACGCGGCAGACTCAACAACCCACTCTGGGAGCCGCCTGTATAACAGGGTACGAAAATGAGCGAAGGTTTCGTCGAGGGTTACGCCCTGATGGTCGGGGTAGGGGGCGATCTTCCTAACACAGTTACGGATGCCGAGGGTCTGGCTAACATACTGAAGGACGGCTCGCGCTGTGGCTACCCTCCGGATCAGGTCAAGCTGCTCAAGGGCGAGAATGCCGATCGTGGAAAGATACTCTCCGCCCTGGACGACTTAGCCCGGTCCGCGCCTCCTGACTCAACGGTCGTAGTCTATTTCTCGGGGCATGGCTATAGGGTAACTTCGAGCACAGGCGTTTTCTATTACCTGATGCCTCACGGCTATGACCTGGCCAAGTTATTCCTGACCGCCATTAGTGATGCCGAGTTCACCAGCAGGCTGCAAGCGATAAAGGCCGAGAGGTTAGTGGTCTTGCTCGACTGCTGTCACGCGGGCGGGCTGGGCGATGCGAAGGCGCCGGATTTGGAGCTTGTGAAATCCCCCCTGCCTCCGCAGGCCAGGAGCATGTTGAGCCAGGGGGCGGGCCGCATTCTCATCTCCTCATCTATGGAAGATGAGTTGTCGTATGCGGGCAGGCCATACAGCGCCTTCACGCTCGCGCTGATCGAAGCGCTGAGCGGCGTCGGCGTGGCGAAAAAGGATGGCTACGTGCGCGTGGCGGACCTGGCGCTGCACGCGCGCGAAGTAGTACCCGGACGCACCGGCCGCAAACAACACCCGGTTCTGGAGTGGGGCGGGGGCGAGTCCAATAACTTCAAGCTGGCTTATTACGCCGGTGGCGACAGCGAACCCAAAGGGCTTCCGTTCAAAGGCGAGCCTGAGATCGAACCCGAGCCCGGCGCATGGTCCAATCCGGCCAACGCAAGCGTAATCTTCAACAACCTGAATTGGAAAGTCGGCACAAGTTATCAGGTGGCGGGCGACCTGACTATCAACAACCAGCAGCCCGGCAAACGCAGACGTAAAGCGCGAAAGGCCAAACCGAGAGAAGGGCGCACCGATACCGACTAAGGGGCCATCGGCTGCGCCATCCAATGAATAGAATGCTCGTAAGCAGTGGTGCTATCGCGGCGATAGCACAGTTGAGGTGTCGATCGGGAAGCAAGGGAGGGATGTCTCATGTCATCTGATAGATGGGCTAAGATACAGGACGACCTGGATGAGCTCGCCAGCAAGCCGAGAATCAAAGCGCTGAACCCCCTGGTGGAGACGCTCAAGCAATGGGCGACCGCGCAGCCCCCTAAATACCAGGCCGAGTTTTTTGAATTGTGCATCCGTTCCGTCAATCAGATGGACCACGAGATAAGACATGGACACACTCTCGAACAGGTAATAGATAAGGCGCAAAAGGGCGAGTACACGCAATCGGCGGCGGAGCTGTCGAACCCCGAATGGACGGTAGAGACGGTCAATCAGGCTCAGACCATATTCAACATTGCCGTAACGAAAACCGCCAAAGAGATCGAAGAGAAAATCCCCGACCCAGGGATAAAGGTGCCCGTTCTGTTACTGGTTATGAATGTCGCGCAGGCGGAGGAGTTGGAAGAGGGGAAGGCCTTCGAAGACCTGAAGGACGGTCCGTATGCCGACCAGTTTACAAACCTGCGGGGGCGCCTGGATAGCGACTGGGTGAAGCGATACAAGCGTTCGCCGGAGGATTGGCAGCCTTTTCAGAATAATCAAAAGAGCATTAAAGTGCTGGTGACCGAGGCCCTCTCCAGGATCACAGGATTCGGCAGAGAGATCATTCCTGATTTCGTGGAGGTCGCCAACCTCACCGAGGAGGGGAAACGCGCCGAGTTGAGGAGACTGCGCGAGCAAGGCTGCGTCGTAATCATGGATGCCATCTCAATGCGACACCTGGAGATCCAGCGGACATTCAGGCGGGCCTTGCTCGACGCCTATCCGAACATGTTCGTCGTCAGGCTGGCCCCCTCAAGCAATGTCTTGAATATAGACCAGCAGATGATCAGGTTCCGTGAGACTTATCTCGACCTTGAGTTCCACAAGCGCCTGACGCTAGACCTGGACGACGACAGTTGCGAAGAAGTTTATCAGGAATACAACTTTGTCAAATGGCTGGTGAGAAAGGCGAAGAACTTGATACCGGCGGAGGAGAAGGCGCAGGAAGGCATAAGAAAATACCAGGGCAAATCATCATGATCTATACCTTTTACTCTTTCAAAGGCGGGGTCGGCCGGTCGATGGCGCTGGCAAACATAGCCGAGCTGTTGTACAGCCGCGGCTTGAAAGTCTTGATGATAGACTTCGACCTGGAAGCGCCAGGGCTTGAGCGGTATTTCGACGTGCCGAGGGCGACAAACCTTGCGGACGTGCTGACACAGCGCGGCGTAATAGACATGCTGAACTCCTACAAGGAGCTGCGCTCGTTGCCGAAACTGAACCTCCCCGGAACGCAAGCGCCGAAGCCCGACCGGACAGATGAGGCGACCGCAGACAATGACGCGGAGCTTGAGCGGGAGAAGTTTCCATTCTCGGTCGAGCCGCTCTCCAGCTTCATAGTGCCGATCTACAAGACCAGCGTCACGGGCGGCAGCCTCTCTTTGTTACCCGCGGGACGCCGCGCGAGATCGGAGAACGTCGATAAGCGGCGCGGCCCCGACAAGAAGGAGATCAAGAACGAGTTTGTGAAATACGCCGAACGTGTGCGCTCCTTCAACTGGGACGACTTCTACCTCAACTGGGAAGGCGAGCTTTTTTTCGAATGGTTTCGCAAAGAGGCCGAAGGCATGGCCGATGTCGTGCTGGTAGACAGCCGCACAGGCGTCACAGAGATGAGCGGCGTTTGCACTTATCACCTGGCGGACGTTGTGGTGATGTTCGTGGCGGCGAACAATCAGAACCTCTCGGGCACAAAGATGATGGCCGACAGTTTGGCCAACCCCCTGCTGGTCACGGAAGGGCGGAAAGGCAGAAAGCTCTCACTCGTCTTCGTGCCGAGCCGCGTCGAGCCTTTCGAATCAAGCTTGCTCGTCGAATTCCAGAGGGACTTCGAGAAGGATTTCGGCAAGCTGATACTCGATTCGGGGCTGAAGTTTGAGAGGACCGCGTTCCTCGACCTGAAGATACCTTACGCGACCAGCTTCGCCTTCAAAGAGGACGTGGCGGTTCGCGAACCGACGCAGCCTAACGCGGCAGAGCTTGTCCGGGCATACGATAAGATTACCGGCACGCTGGCGCAGCTAGAGCCCAGGGACAGCCGCATGCGCAGAATCTTCCACCCCATAGAGCGCGCGAATGTCTTTATCAGCTATAAGAGCGGCCCCGAGCTTGATGAGGCGATGGCCAGGGAGATAGCGCAGGCCGTCGGCAAACAGCATTACGTCTTTTACGATAAGATGCTGCTGCCCGGCGATCGCTGGGCTGACCGTCTCAAGTCGGAGTTGGAAAAAGCCGACGTACAGATCGTTCTACTCTCAAAGGAAGCTACTAGCAGCCGATGGATAAGGCAAGAACTGGCAACCGCGGTTGAACTTGCCGCGACGCGGAATCTCTCAATTATTCCCGTGCGGCTCGCTTACGATGAGCCGTTACCGCCCGAGTTCGGGTATTACCTGAACGACATCCTCTGGTTCTCGTGGCACGGCCCGGAAGACACGCCGCGCCTCATGGAAGAGCTGCTGCGCGCCATCGCCTCGAATACTCAGGTCGCCGCCCCCATAGGAATGGAAGCCAAGCCGAGCGCTACCCGGCTTTCGGCGGAAGAGACTGAGCAAACAACCAAACCGCCTGCGAAAATCATTCGACGGCCGAAGGTACTGGAAGGTTTAAAGACGATCAACTCCGCTTCCAGAATAGATCTTTCTAAACTTGGCTGGGTGCTTGCGATCACAATAACGATAATTTTTTCGACACCTGTGAAGACCTGGATCGCCGACCTTTTTTCCCGCGCGCCGGATGGCGTCACCCGGTCTCGCGCGCTCGCCGCAAACTCTCAGGAGCAATTAGCGAGCGACCCTCAGTTAAGCCTGTTGCTGGCCATCGAATCGGCAAAAGCCTCGCCCACGCCCGAGGCCGAGGCCGCCCTCAGAAAGGCATTGTTCAGATTGCAGGCGGAAGGACCGGACACCTCCTTCTCCGCGAGCGAATATGTTAGGGCTCCCATCAATTGCGCCGAGTTCGCCCCGGGAGGCAGATTAGTAGTTACGGGCAGCACGGATGGCTCGGTCAGCTTGTGGGATCCAGATCGAATTAACCGTACGATCGAATTCCAGGCGCACCGCGTCGCAATAAACGATGTTCGATTCACGAACAGCGGCACACTCTTTGTCACCGCAGCCCGCGAGGGCACCGTCCGGGTCTGGCGTCAGTCTAACAAAGACAGCTACGAGGTTGCTCAGTTAAGAGGGCATAATGACTGGGTCGTGAGCGCCCGCTTCGACGCAGGATTTAGAGTCGTTACGGCGAGCTTTGACGACACGGCGCGTGTCTGGGAGTTGTCGAACAATAATCAGATGGTCGAATTGCGTGGGCACAGCGGCAACGTCTACACGGCGGAGTTTGATATCACGGGTAAGTTCGTCGTCACCGCCAGCGAGGACAAAACGGCGAGGGTCTGGGACTCAAGCACAGGGCGGGAAATATTTGTGCTGAGGCATGACGGCCCCCTGAGGAGCGCGGCCTTTAGCCCCAAGGGCAACTTAATTGTGACGGCGAGCACGGACAGAACTGCAAAGGTTTGGGAGACGGCCACGGGCAATCTCGTTGCCACCTTAGAAGGCCACTCCGACTGGGTCACGCGAGCCGGTTTTAGCCCTGACGAGAAACTGGTTGTGACCGCCAGTAATGACTCGACGGCGCGCGTGTGGGAGGCGGCCACCGGCAAGTCCGTCGCAGTATTTCAAGGGCATAAGAATTGGGTGTGGTCTGCCGAATTCAACCCGGATGGGAAACGCGTAGTCACTTCAAGTAGGGACGGCACAGCTCAACTGTGGGAGGCAAACACCGGCGAGGTGCTCGAAAAGTTCCCCGGCGCGGCGGTTAGCGCAAAGTTCAATGCGGAAGGCAACCTCATCCTCACGGTGGACCGAGACAACAAGGCGTACCTTTACAGGTGTGAATACTGCGGGACTATTGATGACTTGCTCAAGGCTGCTCGCGGGCTCGTGTCGCGAGAGTTTACGAAAGAAGAGCGAGAAAGATATTCACTTTAGCTGAGAGAATTTGGTGGTGCCGAAGGGGGGACTCGAACCCCCACGGGTTGCCCCATACGCCCCTCAAACGTACGTGTCTACCAGTTCCACCACTTCGGCACATTCAGAAGGCTGAGTTGTCAATCACCTGTGCTTTATAGCCGCTTACAGGTTAAGGCTGCTTGGTCGCCGGCTTCTTCTCGGCGGGCTTGGCCGCCTCTTTCTTCTGAGCCGGGGCGGCCGGTTTCTCCGTGGCCGCAGGCTGAGTGCCCGCGGGCGGCGTGACCGCGGGAGCCTCGCCGGCCGGCGGTATCTGTTCGGGAGCCGTTGTCGAGGGCGTCGTCACGGGCGCGACCGGCGCAGTCTCGGTCGCCGGCCCTATTGCGCCGCCTACAGACTTGTCTTCGGAAATCCCCGGTATCTCCGCGAAGAGAAACGCGATCAAAAAGAAGGCGATCGCCGCTCCGATTGTAACCTTCGCCATCACCGTCTGGGTGCCGCGCGGGCCGAAGGCCGAAGAGTTGGCGCCGCCGCCGAACACCTGCGCCGCGTCCGATTTGCCCGGCTGCAAAAGCACAAACAATATCAACACGAAGCACGCGATGATGTATAACGCCATCAAAAAGTATCCAATCACAGCCGGCTCCTACCTGTCTTCCTTAAAATTGACGATCCTGGCGAACGATTCGGCTTCGAGGCTCGCGCCGCCAACGAGCGCGCCGTCGATATCCGCCTCGTTCATCAACGCGGCGATGTTATCGGGCTTCACGCTCCCGCCGTAAAGAACCCTGACGCCTTCCGCGACCGTATCACCAAACATCTCCTGTATGCGAGTGCGTATGAAGGAGTGCATCTGCTCGGCGGTTTCGGGCGTCGCGGTTCGTCCGGTGCCTATGGCCCAGACGGGCTCATAAGCAATTATGATAAGTGACGCTTCGGCCACTGTCAAGTTACGCAACCCGCCGCGTAATTGTGCGCCGACGACCTCTTCGGCCCTCCCCGCGTCGCGTTCCTCTATCCGCTCACCGACGCAGACTATCGGCAGCAGCCCTACGCCGAGCGCTTGACGGACCTTGTTATTGACCGACTCGTCGGTCTCTCCGTAATACTGCCGCCGCTCGGAATGGCCTATGATCGCGTAGCGCGCGCCCGCGTCCTTGACCATAGAGGCCGCCACTTCGCCCGTGAACGCTCCGGGCCCCGGCTCCTGTGCAATGTCTTGAGCGGCCACGCCTATGTTCGACCCTTCGGCGCGGTCCGCGACAGGTTTGATCGCAGTGAAGGCGGGGGCCAACACGACCTCCGCGTGCGTCGCGGAGACTACCATCGGCTTGAAGGCCTGAATGAAATCGACGGCCTCGCCAATGGTCTTGTACATCTTCCAGTTTCCGGCTATGAGCGGTTTTCGCATGTCTGTCCACCGGGCGACTACGTACTTGGCGGCTTAGGCTGATCCGCGGGCTGGCTCGCCGGCTGCTTAGGTTTCTGGAGCCGCGTCAGCCCGATCCTGCGGATGCCGCTCTGCGGGTCCTTCTCGACCTGAATAATAGCCTCGTTAAAAGCGTCCTTCTTTAGCGATACCTTGTAGATCTCCGGGTCTGCAAGCTTGGTCACGACCGTCCAGCCATTGCTCTTTATCGCCTTATCATAAAAAGCGGCTATCTTGTCGATCGGCTGGCTGGTCGATAAAACGATGAAGGCCGAATCCATGCCGTTGATCGGGCCATAATTCACGTTCATCCTGGCCCCGCCTGGGAAGCTCGGCAGGTCGCTGATCTCTCCCGTGGTCATGTTCCAGAACGGCGGCGGTTTCACAGGCCCGGCCGGAGGCGGATTGATCCCCGTGGGCGGCGTGCCGGGAGGCGCTTCACCACCCGGCGGCGGAGCGTCAGCCGGCGGAGTCTCGGGCGGCGGCGGAGTTTCGGCCAGCACGCCCGTGTTCCGGTTGACGGGTTGCGTCCCGCTGTCCTGATCTTCGGATGTGTGGCGTTCGCACGCGGCAAGCATTACGGCCGCGACGAGCGTCATTGTCAGTAACAAAAACTTCATTAGCTTCTCCAATACCTTACTTATCCGTCAGGGCCACGATGCCGGGCAGCTCATCGCCAGCTAGGAACTCAAGCGAAGCCCCACCGCCGGTCGAGACGTGCGTGATGCGGTCGGCGAACCCCGCTTCGGTTATCGCCGCGACGGAGTCGCCGCCCCCGACGATCGTGGTGGCCGAAGTCTCCGCGATTGCTTCCGCGATCGAGCGCGTGCCGCGGTCGAACGGCTCGTGCTCGAACATCCCCATAGGCCCGTTCCACACAACTGTCATAGCGATCGCGAGCACGTTTGAAAAGTTCCTTATTGTCTTCGGGCCGATGTCCAGCCCGGCTTCTTCGGGCTTCGTCTCTTCGACACCGCAGGTCCGAGGGTGCGCCGACTCGGGGTCTTTGTCCCACTCTTCTTTCTCGACTACGGCGTGGTCTGTCGGCAACAGCAGGTCGACGCCGCTGTGATGCGCCCGCTCTATCAGCTCGCGCGCGAGATCCAGCTTGTCGTCTTCGACCAGCGAGCGCCCGACCTCGATCCCCTGCGCTTTCAGGAACGTGTAAGCCATCGCCCCGCCTATCAGAATGTGATCCGCCTTCTTCAAGAGGTTCTCGATAACCTTTATCTTGTCGGAAACCTTGGCCCCGCCAAGGATCACCACGAACGGCCGCTCTGGGTTTTCCAGCGCCTCGCCCAGGTAGCGCAGCTCCTTCTCCATCAGGAGCCCGGCGGCGGCTTTCTCTACGAAGTGTGTGATGCCTTCCGTAGAGGCGTGCGCGCGGTGAGCCGTCCCGAACGCGTCGTTAACGTAGAGGTCCGATAGCTCCGCAAGCTGGCGGGCGAACTCGGGGTCGTTCTTCTCTTCGCCGGGGTGGAAGCGCAGGTTTTCGAGCATCGCGACTTCGCCCGGTTCTAGAGAGTCGACGACCGCGCGCGCCTGCTCGCCGATCGAATCGGGCGCGAGACGGACCTCTTTACCGATTAGCTGTGAGAGCTTCGCCGCGGCGGGGGCGAGCGAGTACTTAGGGTCGGGCTTGCCCTTTGGTCGGCCAAGGTGCGAGGCCAGGATCACGCGCGCCCCTTTATCGATAGCGTATTCAATCGTCGGCAGCGCGGCGCTAATCCGCGTGTCGTCCGTAACGTTGCCCTCCTCATCGAGAGGCACGTTGAAGTCGACGCGAATGAACAGGCGCTTCCCGTCTAAATCGAGGTCTTTGATCGAAAGTTTTGCCATTAGAAGTCCTGAGTCCTGAGTCCTGAGTCCTGAGTGAGAGCAGTTAACTCAGCACTCGGCACTCAGGACTCAGGACTGAGGTTAGAGGCCGCGCTTAACCAGAAAGTCGATCAGGTCCACGACTCGCGAAGAGTAACCCCACTCGTTGTCATACCACGACAGCACCTTGATCAAAGTGCCTTCGATCACGTTGGTGTATTCCGCGTCGAGGATCGACGAATAAGCGTTCTTGCGAAAATCGACCGACACCAGCGGCTCTTCTGAGTATTGAAGTATGCCGTTCAATTGCTCGCTGGCCGCTAGCTTCATCGCCTCGTTGACATGGTCCTTCGAGGTTGCTTTTTCGACTTCGACCACAAGGTCGACGACGGAGACGTTCGGCGTCGGGACCCTCAGCGCGAAACCGTCGAGCTTGCCCTTCAGCTCTGGCAGCACAAGCCCTATGGCCTTGGCCGCGCCCGTCGAGGTGGGGATGATCGACAGCGCCGCCGCGCGCGCCCTGCGGAGGTCTTTGTGCGGCAGGTCGAGCAACTGCTGGTCGTTCGTGTACGAGTGGACGGTCGTCATCAGCCCCTTCTTGATCTTGTAGTTGTCGTGCAGCACCTTGGCGACGGGGGCGAGGCAGTTGGTCGTGCACGAAGCGTTCGAGATGACGTGATGCTCCTGCGGGTTGTATGCTTCGTCATTCACGCCCAGGACGATCGTTATGTCTTCGTTCTTGGCCGGGGCGGAGATGATGACCTTCTTTACGCCGTCGCGCAGGTGCTTCGCCGCGTCTTCGCGTTTCGTAAACAGCCCCGTCGACTCGACGACGATCTCGGCTCCGACCGAGGCCCAATCAATCTTGGCGGGGTCGCGCTCGGAAAAGACGCGGAACTCGTCGTCACCGACCGTGATGCTCGTCTCAGAAGCCTTTATGTCAGCTTCGAGATTCCCGAGCACCGAATCGTACTTGAGCAGGTGGGCGAGCGTCTTTGTGTCGGTTATGTCATTGACCGCGACAAAGTCGATGTCGTGTCGTTCGAGGGCGGCGCGGAAGATGTTGCGGCCGATTCGGCCGAAGCCGTTTATACCAACCTTAACTGCCATCACTAGACCTCCAGTTATGAATTAAACGAAAGCTAATAACCATGTTGCAAACTTGCGCCGGTGGGCAACAGACGACCATACCGGAAGGGTTCAAACGTTGTCAAGGCGACCACTTTCCTTCACACGTTTGCCAACAGCTCTTTGACCTTCTTGACGATCGCGCCCCGGTCTATGCCGTAGGCCGCGAGCAACTCTTCCGGCTTTCCCGAGCGCGGGAGCTCGCGCACCCCGAGCGAGTGGACCTTTACGCCAAGCGGCGAAACGGCCGCGGCCACCGCATCGCCGATCCCGCCCCACGCCGCGTGGTCCTCGACCGTGAGAATAAGATCGTTCGTCTCTTTCGCCGATGACTTGAGCGTCTCTTCGTCGATCGGCTTCACCGAAAAGATGTCGATGACGCGCACGTTGATGCCTTCATCGGTCAACTGGTCGGCGGCCGCGAGCGCTTCAAATAAAGTGACGCCTCCGGCCACGACCGTAAGCTTATCGTCCGCGCTCTCGCGGACGACCCTGGCGCGACCCAGCGCGAACTCCGTGTCCGCATCGTAGATCACAGGAGTCTTCGGCCTTGTTGTCCTGATGTAGACGATGCCTTCGGCGTCGGCCGCGAGCCTCACCGCCTGCTCGGTCGAGACGGCGTCGGAAGGGTAGAGCACCGTAGAGCCTTCGATGGCGCGCATCATCGCGAAGTCTTCGAGCGCCATCTGCGAAGGCCCGTCTTCGCCTATCGACACGCCCGCGTGCGACCCGCAAAGCTTCAGGTTAGATTGCGATATCGCGGCCATGCGTATCTGGTCGTAGGCGCGCGTGAGAAAACATGCGAAGGTGGAGGCAAAAGGAATCTTGCCCAGCGCGGCGAGCCCTACGGCTGCGCCGACCATGTTCTGCTCGGCTATGAAGCACTCAAAGAAGCGCTCGGGATGGGCCTTCATGAATTTCTCGGAGTAAGTCGAATTCTTAGTGTCACCGTCCAGGGCGACCACTCGATTGTTCGCCGCCCCGAGCCGGGCGAGCGCGTCGCCGTATGCTTCGCGCGTGGCGACTTCCTGCCCGGAACTGTAAGGAATCTCTCCGAGCGAATCGCTCTGGCCGCCGCTCTCCGCAGCCTTACCAACCGATCTTCCTTCGGGAGGTTTCACCTTCAGATTCTCGCCCCCAATGGTCTTCGGCTCCAGCTCGGCAATAGCGCGGTCGGCCTCCTCGCCCTTCTTGAGCGGCTTGCCGTGCCAGCCCTCCTTGTCTTCGATGAAGGAGACTCCCTTCCCTTTCTTCGTGACGGCGATGATGACCGATGGCTTGCCTTTGACGGCCATCGCCTCGTCGAGCGCGGCGATGATCTGTGGAACGTCGTGGCCGTCGATCGTGATCGCGTGCCAGCCGAACGAGTCGAACCTCTTTCGATAGACCTCCGCGTCGTGACCGTACATAGTCCGCTGGCTCTGCCCCAGCCCGTTAACGTCGACCAGCCCGATCACGTTGTCGAGCTTGTAGTAAGAGCCCAACTCGGCCGCCTCCCAGATCGAGCCTTCCGCCACCTCGCCGTCGCCCATCAGCACGTATATACGGTTATCGATCTGGTCGAGCAGTTTAGAGCTCAGCCCCATGCCGACCCCGCACGAGAGCCCCTGGCCTAGCGAGCCCGTCGCGACCTCCACCCACTTGAGCCGCGGCGTCGGATGGCCTTCCAGCTCGCTCGTGAACTGGCGCAGCGTCTTCAGCCGCTCGACGGGGAACGCGCCCGCCTCAGCCCACGCCGCGTAGAGTAATGGGGCGGCATGGCCTTTCGAGAAAACAACGCGGTCGTTAACAGGGTTCTTAGGATTCTCGACCTCGTATCGCATGGCGTAGAAAAAGATTGCGGCGACCAGGTCGGCTGCCGACAGGCAAGTCGAAGGGTGGCCCGACCCGGCTTCCGACGTAGCGATTATCGAATCTATACGCAGCTTATTCCCCATCGCCTCGATGGCCTGGGTCAGGTCTTGGTTGGTCCTCGCAGGTTGTTCCATGGCACGCTCCTTAGAAATAGAGTTTGATTGGTTCGGGTAATTCAAGGCGGCGCGCGGGGCGAAACGAATATATCTTCTGCCCGCTTTCACAATATACACAACCGCTTGCGGCCGGGCAACGCGCCGCCGCCGTGATCTTACGCACTCTTGACAGCGGCAACGCCCGCGCCTAGGCTCGTTACATAGGCCGGTAGATTGGAACCTATCAAATATGGAACAGAACGACATAAAGAAGGTGAGCATCGAGGAGAAGTTCAACCTCTTCGCAGACCGCTGGAGCCCTAAGATAGTCGGCGAGATAAACGATTCGTACGTGAAGCTGGTCAAGCTGAAAGGCGAGTTCGTCTGGCATCACCACGAAGCAGAGGATGAGCTTTTTCTCGTCGTGAAAGGGAGCCTGTTGATAAAGCTCCGCGACCGCGACATCAGGCTCGAAGAGGGCGAGTTCGTGATAATCCCGAGAGGCGTCGAGCACCTGCCGATCGCCGACGAGGAGGCTCACGTCATTCTGCTTGAGCCTAAGACGACCCTGAACACGGGCGAAGTCCACAACGAGAGGACCGTGGCCGTCCTTGACCGGATCTGAAGTTTTCACGGACGATGGAGACGATTCCTCAATACGCGGACAGAGATCAAACAGGCGTCCGAGACCGCCGCGCGACTCTAACCTCTCGGTATCTGCCGAGGCGCGGGCTGAGCATCCCTGTCATCACCGTGGTCGATACGGCCGGCCGCATAATCGAAGAGCAACAGCGCAGGGTCTTTAGTTACGCGGCGCAAGAAGGGCTAGGCGCGGATATAATCTTCGGCGTGGGCACGAACGGCGAATGGAATCGCCTGGCCAACAGCGAGCGGCAGCAGTTGATATGGATAGAGGCCGACGAGGTCCGCCGAATAAACGAGCGCCTCGCGAACGAGAGGCCTCGCATGCCTGCCGCGCAGCCCATCGAAGCCTGGGTTGGCGTGACGGGCGCGACGCGCGCAGAGACGATTGCCAACCTTGAGGTCGCGCTTGACGCGGGAGCGGACGCGGCGGTCGTCGCGCCGCTGTCGATAAAAGATATGGGCGACGTAATCGCTTTTTTCCAGCGCGAAGTGAGCGACCTGTTCGACCACAAGGGGGCATGGCTCCCGCTCTTTTTGTACGACAACGCGGACATTGCCGCCGACCCGCGCATACCTCATATACGCACGCGCGACGTTAAGCGCCTGAGCCGGCTGCCATTCATCTTCGGCGTGAAAGTCTCTGCGCCGCGCCGCGTGCTCGGCAACTACACGAAGGGCGCCCTGCATTACAAAGACAAAGGCGAATTCGGGATATACGTCGGGAACGCAATGCTGATGTTTCAGGTCTTCCGCATGGACGATGGGCTCATAGGGCGCGTGCGGGAATACTGGAATCGATACCTGCTTCATAACGAATTGCCGATCGGCGTAGTCTCAGGCCCCGCCAACGCGCTGCCGCGTGAGTGGCAGCGGGCATGGCGGGCATGCTTTTCGGGCGACGAGCGGCTGATGGCAATTTACAGATCGATCTTCGAGGAGTTCAGCGCGGCTTGCCGTTTTTCAGATGGCGGCAAAGAGGTCAAGAAGTCAGTAGCCTGTTTTAAGCAGGCGCTCAAGATCGAAGGCGTGATCGAATCGGCGGCCGTGGCTAAAGGGACGCGCCAGCTTACGGACGAAGAGCGGCGCGCGTTCGAGGTCCGCTATGAGAAGATAAAACAGAAGCTCATCGAGTCGACCGACCCGCTCTGGGTCTCGCGCCCCTGCCAGTCGTAGCAATCAGAATTAAATCTCGCTCTCGGTCTTCTTCGGCCGCTTTCTGCCGGGCCGGAGCAAGTCGCGAGGGATCACCTTCGTCAGCTTGCGTATGTAAGTCGGCGTGACGCCCAGGATCATCGCGGCTTCGCGCGCGTTCCCCTTCGCCTTGTAAAGCGCGCGCGCCCAGAGCCACTTCAGCAGGGCGATCTTCGCTTCGGCCAGAAGCGGCACTTTCGCGTCGCTCAGCACGAAGTAGTGCTCCTGGTCGAGCGAAGTGATGCGCCTGCGCGCCGCTTGAGCATCCTTCTTGAGCTCGGGCAGCGGGCGGTCGCCGAGCGCGGAGTCAACGTCCGACAGGAGCGCGCATGCCTCTACGGGGTTTGTAACGCATATCGCTTGAGCCAGCAGCGCCTTCGTCTCTATCTCCAGCAGCGACGCCCTCAAATCCTGCGCGTAATCGAGCGCCTGCCAGAGCGCCTCGGCGGCCTCTTCATGATCGTCCTGAGCGAGGTAGAGCCGCCCCATCGTCCGCTTGGCCTCGGCCTTCTGCAACTGGCTGTTGGCCTGGTCGGCGATCTCAAGCGAGGTCTGTAGCGCCCGCTTTGCCGGCGGCCACTCGCGCCGCGCCAGGTGGACCCTCGCTTTGATCTCATACGTAGAAGCTATCTGCGTGCTGCGAACCTTCGCGCCCACTTCGAGCGCGCGGTTCACATAACTCTCGGCCCTGTCGTACTGCTTCAGATAGATCAGAGTCGCCGCGATGTTGTTCAGAGTGAGGTAGGTGTATTGCTGGTGCCCGATCTGCTCGAACTTCTCGTGAGCAAATAGCAGGTACTTCAACGCCGTGTCATGCTCCCCGATGACGTTCAGCGCGTGCGCCACGTTCACGCGCGCCACCGCCAGGTTATACTCGTCGTTGCATTTCAAAAGGATCTTTATCCCGCGCTCCAGCGCTATGCGCGCCTCCTCGACCTTCCCTATGCGGCTGAGCACGCCGCCCAGACAGAGGTACGCAAGCCCGAGCCTGTACGAGCGAAGCTGGCTCGCGTAAACCGAGATCGCCTCGTCCAGCTTCTTCTCGGCCTCCTCCCACCGCTCAAGCGACCAGAGCGCCTGCCCCTCAAGCTGTATAGCCTCGGCCGCTGTGAACTCGTCCTCGCGCACCGTGGCGATCAGCTTCGCCTGCGTCGCGAGCTGCAACGCGCGGTTCGGCTCGCTGCGGCGGTAGTGATAGAGGGCCGATCCCAGCAAGACGCGCGCGGCAAGCTTAAAAGGCACCCGGTCGCACTCTTCTATGTAAGGAGCTAAGGCCGTCTCCATCTCTTCGAGCCTCCCCGCGCGCCCTGCGAGCTCCGAGGCAAGCAGCCTTAACCTGATTGCGTTATCGTCAAACTCCGCCATCGCCTGCCACTCGTCCGTAAGCATCGCGGCAAGCTTCTCGTAATCCCCAGACTCTCGAAGGCTCTCAAGCACATCAAGGTCTGCGAAGTTTCTCGGCATATTTAGTCCTCCGTTTGGACCGGTGGTACTCTCGTTTCCGCATTGTCAAATACGCTAGCCCTGCTGTCAAGTATAAATGACAGCTTTGATAAGATTTTAGTTATCCGTCACCCATTAGGGTTAGTAATCCGTCTAACCTTCTTGTTTCGGTCGATTCAGGAGGAAGCCGGCTACCACCATAGCCGAGACGAGACATGCCGAGATCAGCGTGATGATGTTCGCCATTCGCCTCGGAGGAGTGTCCGTGAAATCAAGCTTGATATGATGAGTGCCGGCCGGCAGCTCGACGAGTATGTCGCCCAGGTTCTCTTCTCCGAGCGATTCCACGGATCTGCCGTTCTCAAGAATGGTCGGGCGGCTCGCGCCGTTAGAGCGGACCAGCGCCTCGAAGTCCTCGTTCATGCCGACGGCGCGTGTGCGCCCATCGACAACGATGGCCTCGGTCTTCTTTTCCAACTTTATCCGGATCGCACGCCCGTGTGCCGGCTGGACCGGCTGGCCGTCGACTGTGACACTCCACCCAGGAAAATCGAAGGTCCGCAACATAAGCCTGTCGGGCTCTCTCATCTCCGCCCGCACGGCGCGGTGGTGAGGGTCCCAGCGCTCGACGAAGAGCTCACCCTTCCCCCCGGCGAGCTCCGCGGGGTCGACGACGGGCAGCGCGAACATGTCTTCGCTCGCCGTGCGCGGGATCGTGGCGAAATTCACGTGCTCAAGCGAAGGGACAAAGACAGGCGCGCGAACGACCGGAGCCGCCACCACGCCTACGCCGAAGATGATGCCGCCCACGGCTATCACCGCGGCCAGCGCGCTGAATACCAGCCGCCTGTCTCGCTGCCGATTCTTCGCCGATTCGACCGCCGCCTGGACGCACGCCCCGGCCAGCAGCGCCAGGACTAGCGTAGTGATCGAGAGCATTCTCCAGGTGAAGACGCCTATGTCGATCTTCGGAATGAAACGGCCGATCGGGTAGGAGAGCTTCGTCATCATGAATGCCGCGAAGGCGCCGAGTATCACCCACAAGAGCACGCGCTCTCGCAACTCTGCCGTCAGCGCGCGCGCGTAGGATTTGACGGCGAGCAGGACGACCGCGCAAAGGGCTATCAATACCGCCCCGAAAATCCAGATCGAGTCGATCAACCGGAAGAAGGGGTGGTGAGAATCTATGTAGTAGAGGTCATGCACGAAGACGTAGGTGTTGTGGTAAGGCCACGTCTCGGAGATGTACTCGTGGCGTATTAAATCCTGCTCGACGGCCGCGGGGTAGAGATATGCGGCCGAGATCGCAAGGCCGACCGCGACGGCCGCGCCCGCGTAAACGAGCCCCTTCACGTCGCGCCGCAGCCGCGCGAGGGCTAAGAGGAAGATGCCGAAGGCGAGCGTGAATTGATAGGCCGTCGGCGGGTGTGACCAGACGAACGCGCCGTAGCTCACCGCCAGCCCCGCGAAGTTCAAAAGCAGGTGTGAAGTATGGGATCTCCCTGCCGGCTTGCCGGCCCATGCCTGCTCATCAAACGCGGGCGGTCTGATCTGCCTGAAGAGCCTCTCGCCGAACATCAGCATTAAAGGCATCCATACGAAACCGAGCAACTCGGCTATCGCGCCCCGCTGGTATTGATCGAGCAGGTGGTAGGGTAGAAAGATGTAAGCGGCCATCGCTGTGACGGCGGCAAACCTCGACATGAACTGTCGCGCGTAGACGTAGATCGCGGCGGCCGAGGCCAGCATCATCAGAAGGTGCGCGTTCAGGAGCGCGCGTATCCAGTCGCCCGAGATGGCGTAGAAAAGCGACGTCACGTAGTAGACTCCCGGAGGGTAATAGCTCATGGTCGGAGCGCCGAACCCCCGGTTCGTGTCCTCTTCCCACCGGGGGTAGATCGAGCCCGCCGACAGGCCATGTTGAAAAGACTTCATCTGCTCGTAATGCAGGTGCATGTCATGCGTAGCCGGCATGCGCAGCTCCATGCCGCCGCTCCCATCGGGCGTCACGCCCATGAAAAAGAAGGGCACGACGGCCACACCAGACAATGCCACGCACAGCAGTGCGATCAACAGGCGCGTCTTTCTCTCTCTCTCTTTTTGTGACTTGTCTTCGGCCACGGCGGGCGCTCTTCTGATTTTCGTCTTCACACACATACTCCGTATTCCTCAAATAATCAGCTTGGATGACCAGGGGCCGAAATGTTTCACAAGGGGTTGGATAGAATGCTAACATAGCCTAAGCCCCACTGGAAGCATTCAGAGGACTATATCGTATGAAGTTGAAGCTGAGGGCGGTTTTTCTGCTTCTAATGACGGTAGCGCTACTGGCGAAAAGCGCGCCGCTCGCCGCACAGGCTGATACGAGCAAGCAGGTTTATGAGCGAGGCATCGTAGCCCTCGACCAGGCTTTGAGAGACCTTTCCAACCCCTACACCGTCATGGCCGTCGCCGCTTCGGCCGGCGATATCGATTACGGTACTATAGCCTACTATCGAAAGCGGCTCGGGGCGAAGACCGTCATCACCGTCGCGACCAGGGACGAGACGGGGGAGAAAGGGGCCGCGCGCCGGTTTCAGGAAGAGACGGCCGTCATAAACACGCGGCGAGCGCTCGCCGCCGCTAACCTCGTCGATTCCGATCTGTACTTCCTTAACCTCCCGGACTCGGGGCACACGAAGTCTGCCGAAGAGGCTCTGAGCAAATGGGGCCAAGAGGCTGCGCTCGGCAGGCTCGTGAAAGCGATAAGACTCTTGCGCCCTGACGTAATCATTAATACCTCGGATGCGAAGGAGAGAGACGGGCAACAGATGGCCGTGGCGCGGCTGGTCGTCGAAGCGTTCGACGCGGCGGGCGACGTGAGCCGCTTCCCCGAGCCCGACATAGAACCCTGGCGCGTCAGCCGCGTCTTTCAGCGCGTCGCCGAAGAGTCGCAACAGGTAATCGTCAGCACCGCCGAGTACGATGCCAGCCGCGGCGTGACGTACGAGCAGATGGGGCTTGCCGCGCTGAGGCAATACAGGGACCGGCCGGCGTGGCCCGAGAGGCTCGACGCTGAAGAGGGGAAGGTCTTTTACAAGCTCAGCAAGTCGGCCCCCGACGACAAGTTCCGCCCAGGGACTTCCCTGCTCGACGGGCTCGCGCTGCCCGAAAACCTGGCGCGCTCGATCGCCCCGCCGCGCGTGGGCGACGCCCCTTTGACCGAAGCCGTCGGCACGAAGGAGAAGCTTGTCGAGGTGCTCAGAGAGCGCCTGCTTGAGAAGCGCGGCGAGGGGACTGTGCAAGACATTCGCGGGCGTTACGGCTCACAGTTCTTCAGAATGCTCCGTTACATCGAAGCGTTGGAACGCGCGATCGCGCACGCGCTCGACTTGAGCTTAGAGGCAACGCTTTCCGACAGGGTGCTTGTGCGCGGCCAGCCGTTAAGGCTCAAGCTCTCGCTTCGAAACGGGGGCAGCCGCCCGCTCTCGATAGTCTTTCACGCGCCCGAATCGCTCCCGGTGTCGGACAAGAAGCCGGCTTATAAAGCTACCGAAGTAACCTTCGCGCCGGCCGGGGCAGTCACGAGCGAAGAGCTACAGTTTCAAGTGCCGGAAGACGCGGCGCTCACGCTCCCGCATTCGGATCAGATTCAGAAAGAGAGTTTCTACGCGATCTCTTCCCTGCCCCCGGGCGCGCGAAACCTGGAGCCGGCGGGCGCGCGACTGGTCGCCTACGCCGAGGTGGACATAGACCAGACGACGATACCGCTCCCCGCGCTTGTCTCGTTCGACATCGCGCCGCCCATCGAGATGAGCGCCATCCCATTCTCGCTCGTAAAAGATTGGTCAAAGCCTCGCGACTTCGAGTTCACGGTTCGCATGCGCAACCGCTCCCCCGGCCCATTCAAGGGTGAGTTCTGGGTGGTGCCGCTCGCGCTCAACTCTGAAGATTACAAGCCGCAGCCCGTAAGCTTCGCGAAGGAAGATGACGAGGTCAGCCTGAAGATCAAGCTGAAGCTGCCGATCCTCAAGCCGCCGCTCTCGCCGGAAATCCTGATGGAGGTCAGGCGCGAAAAGCCCGCGCCGCCCACGGCCGTTGCGTCTCTCAAGGTGAACGTGAAGTCCGCCGATTTCGAAGTGGCCGAAGCGATCAAGGTAGGTTACGTAAGCGGTTTCGATTCGTGGATGGAATTCGCCCTCAATCAGCTCGGCGTGGAGCGTACCGAGCTACAGGTCGCCGACGTAAAGACCGCCGCGCACGGGGTTGTAGAGACGGGCGCTCCCGCTACGGCGCAGGGCTGCGCGGACCTGTCGGGCTTCAACGCGATTATGATCGATAACCTCGCTTTCATGACGAGGCCCGACTTGATTATCGCGAGCGCCTGCCTACTTAAATACGTCAAGCGAGGCGGGACGCTCCTCGTGTTTTATCAGCAGCCTGATGATTGGAATTATCTGCTCGGTCAGTTCGCGCCCTTCCCTATCAAGCTTTCAAAGGACCGCGTGACGCTGGAGAACTGGCCGGTGAAGATACTTGAGCCGGAGCACACGCTGCTGGCGAAGCCGAACAAGATAACCGAGAAGGATTTCGAGGGATGGGCGCTCGACAGGGCGATATACGTGCCGGGGGCATGGACGGCAGATTACACGGCGCTGCTTGAGATCGCGGACCCCGGAGAGGACCCGCGTAGGGGCAGCCTGTTAGTCGCGCGCTACGGCGAGGGGATGTTCGTTTACACGTCTCTCGATTTGCGAACGCAGGCGATTGCGTCGAACACGGGCGCGTACCGCCTGCTTGCTAACATAGTCAGCCTTCCGGCGACGATCAAAGCGGATGCGAACATAAAGCCGCCGAATTAAGGCAATAGGTATTTAAGAGTTGCGCCGGAGGCGCAAGGGATGTTAGCCGGTGATGAAATCACCGGACTGAAGTTTGGACAATAGAATTAAATAGTAGCTGCCGCCAGGATTGATTTCTCTGTGATCCTCAATTCGAACGGCAGCTCTGCTGCCTTATTGACCACTTCGCTTCGTAAATGCCTTATCAATTCTTGGCACGAAGCCCTA
>DATFGQ010000045.1:0-7551 GCA_035249305.1 Blastocatellia bacterium
AACCTGCCTATGCAGCGGCGCAGGTCCTCCACGTCCTCGCTGCGGAACACGTACCCGTTCACGCCGTCCCTGACGAGGTCTGCCGCACCGCACCGGTCAGAGACTATCACTGGCACGCCCACCGAGAACGCCTCGTTTACAGCCAAACCCCAGCCATCTCCGCGCGAAGGCGTCACCAGCAGGTCGGCCTTCGCTAAACGTTCTTGAACTTTGTTTGTCGGCAACACCCCTTCGAAGCTTACGCGCTCGCTGATGCCCAAAGCCTCGACCTGCTCCCGGAGCGGCTTCATCAGCTCGCCACCGCCCACAACGGTCAGCGAGAGGTTGTTGTGCTTCTCGAAGAGCGGGAGCATCGCTTCGATCAAAAGATCGATCCCCTTGAGGCGTATGAGTCGGCCCACGAAGACGACATCGATTCTGGCGTCGCTCGAAATCGACGGGGTGGCCGCGTGCTGGTACCCGGAGCGAAAATAGCCGAACGGGTATATGGCCTCGTCGCTGACCCCAAGCCTTTTGAAAAAGAGCTCCGCGAAATGCGACACCGGCAACACGCCCGCGGCCTTCGGCGCAAGCAAACGCCCGAAAGGCGTCTTCAGCAGCTCCTTGAAAAACGACCGCTTGGCCAGGTACGGGTCGGGGTGCGGCGATTTAAAGTGGTCGGGGACTTCCGAATAGATAGCGTAGGCGCTGCCCGCCGCAGCCAGCACGACGAGCGCGGCGGCGAACGAGGGCTCCGCCCACAATCCGTTGACCACATGTATGCGGTCGCGCTGCTCCCAGGCCATGCTCATGGCGGCCCACAGCCGTTTATTCACGAAGCGATGAGGATAGCCCTCCAAATCGTCCCGCCACCCGGCTTGAATCCTGTCCGAGGGCAAACGCTTTGCGAATATTACCTGCAAGTCGACCTCGCCTGAAGCAATCAACGCGCGGAAGAGATCTCCCTGGTGGAAAGAGGGGACGTTCATCCAAACAGTGAGTCGGAGCATAAAATCTGTCTCTGCCGCCTTAGTGCAATCGCGTGTTCTGATACTCTGCCGTCACGTACGCCCGCTGTTTTCCGGCCGCGCGATTGGCAGGGACGATGTAGTGCAAGGCTATGATGATCATCAAAGGCATCATGTTCACCCAGGTGAAGACTATGATAGATATCAATCCATCTCTGTAAACCTGTATGAGGTTGCACGCGACCAACAGGTAGGCCAGCCTTACGACGGAAAAATAGTTGCTGCGATAGGCGCGGAAATGGGCGCGGCCTAGAAAATAGGCGAGCAGCGCCGGCACGAGCACGATCCCGAGGTGTCCGAAGTTGACGTAAGACTCGCCCAGGAACGTGACGATCATGCCCATCTCCGACATAGGGCGCGTGGGGACAGAGATGTCTATGAGAAAGTCCGCCAGGCCGGGCTTATTCGGCCACCAGTGGCGCGGTATCGGGAGCGTCAGCAACGACAGATAGGTCGTGCCATAATAATACCTGCCCGCGCCATCGGTCAGCGTAAGCGTGCAGGCGAACTGGTCGAGAAAGACGTGGTCCGGGGCCTGGCCGACAAAGGCCGCGTGGACCGACTCCTTGGAGACATCGGCTATCTGTACGATGTCTTCTCCCTCCTGGGCCAGCCGGCCGATCTCTTTCAGCGGGAAGAAGAGCAGCATGACGAAGAAGATTACCCCCAAGACATAGAAGGGCGGCCACCTCAGCTTGCGCCTGTCGAGATAGATCTGGATCAGCAGGATCGCGGGAATGATGACGCGGAAGCGGTGGAAGCCCTGGATCGCCATGAGGAACAGGTAGAGCCCCATCGGCGTCATCAGCCACCAGCGGAACCCGTACCAGTAAATCAGCGCGAGCAGCGAAAGCCCCGCCCAGACCTGCGTGATGAAAAACCAGTTCGACGTCTGCCATTCGCCCAGCTCTACGCGCTCGCCCTCCATGCCCGGCAGGTTTGTAAAGGCCCACAGCCCGAACAGCCCGAGCGGGAACGCGATCACGACGACGCTCCAGATGTGCTTCAAAGAGAGGTTGGGCTTGGCTTCCGCCGACGGGTCGTGGCGCCTGTGCGCACGCTTGAGGTCATCCCTCGACGCTTTTATCCAGGCGAACGTCATGACTATCAGCGCGACGTCGCCGAGTATTGCGGCCCTGACTATCTCGTCCTCCCTTATCGGCTCGAAGAACCACATGTACTGGCTCAACATGGTCTGCGACCCGAAGGTCAGCCCTATCAGCCGCAGCGTGAAGGTGTATAAGTGGAAGAACATGTAGATCGTCCCCGGATGGGAGTGCGACAGCCTCCCGTACCGCAAGAGCAGGACGGCACAGATCGAGACGATGAAGGAATCGACGAGTAGAATGACTGAATAATCGATCGAAAAATTTATGTACACCTGTATCAACCTCGCTTTGATCTGCCACGCGGCTCAATCAGTCGGCCGCGTCTTTGAGCAGGGCCTCGGCCTTCGCGCCGTCGCTCATAAACATCTGCACGGTCTCTTTGCTGTAAGGGTGCACGAGCATCCCCTCCAACAAATTCGGCAGCACTGTGACTATGTGTGCGCCCGCTTCGAGCCACTCTATCACGTTTAAGACCTCGCGCGTCGAGCCGACGATTATCTGCGACTTGAGGTCGAACCGCTCCAACAGCTTTCTCAGCCTCGCGATCTCGCCGCAAGCGTTGTACCCCATGTTGTTGACGCGCCCGCCGAAGATCGAAACGTAGCTCGCGCCCGCAAGCGCCGCCAGGAAGCACTGCTGCGCGCTCATCATGGCCGTGACGTTGACCGGCACGCCGCTCGATTCCAGCTCGTGAACGGCTTCGAGGTTGCCTGTCTCGCCTTCGGGGCCGTGTATCGTCACTTTGACAACTATGTTCTCGGCCCACTCGCGGAAGGCCCTGGCCTGCTCGACTATCCGCGCGGGGTCGTTGGTGGTGACTTCGACCGAGAGCGGCAGCGGGGCTATGAGGCTCGCTATCTGCCTGGAATGCGCCTCTATGCCGGCAAGCCCTCCCCTCACGCCCTGCTTTAGAAGGATCGTAGGGTTGGTGGTGACCCCTCGGATGATCCCCATTCGGTGATACCGCTCGATCTCTTTCAAGTCCGCGGTATCGAGAAAGATCGCCATAAGGAATGCCCCTCCTCACAAACTAGCGGGTAGACTCCCACTTCATCTCGGATGACCTGAGCCTCGGGTGCGAGACGAGCAGGTGCCATACGACTGCCTGGAACGCCTCTGTGTGCGCCGTGACGGTCGCGGCGTTGACCACGGGGATAATCACGCATGCGTCGGCGACCTGCGCAGTGTAGCCGCCATCCCTGCCCACCACGCCGCAGACGGTCGCCTCGACCCTTTTCGCCTCCTCCAGCGCGCGCACGATGTTGGCGCTGATCTTTCTTTCGGCGTCGCCGCCCCCGACCGAAAAGACCATCACCATGTCGCGCCCGCAGAGGCGGCTGCCGCGCAGGTAGTTAACGAAAGAGCTCTCCCACCCGTCGTCGTTTATTCGCGCCGTAAGCTCCGACACGTTGTCCGTAGGTGTGTAAGACTCTATCCCGCAAATCTTGCGAAAGTCGTTCACCGCATGAGAGGCGTGGCCCGCGCCCCCGCCCACTCCCAGGATGAAAAGACGCCCGCCCCTTTCTCTCAGCCCGACCAGCAGCTCGATTGTGCGCTCGATCGCGGCGCGGTCTATCCGCCGTAGTATCTCGCCGGCCTCTTCGATGTACTGCGCAACGTAATCCACGCCCGTCTCCACACTCTTCATTAGCTCACGCACGTCAACCGATACGATCGCGCCGCCTCGGCGTCCCCGCTTTCGAGGGCGCTTATTAAGCTCGCGGCTTCGGTTAAATTGCCTACAAGGTAATCCGGCCAAACTTCGTGCTCGATAAGGCTCGCGCAATTATAGCACTTGCGGCTGTTTACAAACACAGTGATGAGGCCCGCCGCGCGCCCCGCCGAGATGTCGGTCACGCCATCGCCGAGAAGGTACGAGCCACGAAGTTCTACGGCCTGCTCGCGCGCCGCTTCAAGTATCAGGCCCGGCCTCGGCTTGCGGCACTCGCAAACTTTCCTGTACTGGGCGACCTCCGCTTCCGGGTGGTGGAGGCAATTGTAGATGGCGTCCAATCTACCGCCCGCGGTCCGTATGTCGCGGACCATCTTCTCCTCGATCGCTTCAAGCAGTCGAAGAGTCAGCTTCCCTTTGGCGATCCCCGGCTGATTCGACACGACGATCGCCAGCAGGCCCATCCGGTTAATCTCGGCTATCGCTTCGCCCACACCCGCAATCAGCGAGAACTGGTCGGGGTTGGCGGGCGAGTCGACGGTGCCGAACTCTGCGTCGTAGAACATGCGGTTGATTACGCCGTCCCTGTCGATGAATACCGCCCGGCGGCGCGTCTCGCTCATACAAGGAATCCTTTCGGGGCTTGCTCAAAAATTCACAAGCACCTTCGCGCCATCAAAGTCGAAATCGTAAGAGAGCTCGCGCAGCCCTTGTTCGGTCAACGCCCTCCGCATCCTCGCTTTCGCCGCGCTCGGACAGTAGAACATGAAAAAGCCGCCGCCCCCGGCGCCCATGACTTTCCCCCCGACGCCGCCCGCCGCCCTTGCCGTCTCGTACCATGCGTCTATGCGCGAATCGCTGATCTTGGCCGACCGCCGCTTCTTCGTCTGCCAGTGCTCGTCGAGCAGAAGGCCGAACTGCTCAAGGTCGCCCAGCTCCAACGCCTCTTTGATCCGATAGCCGAGCTCTTTCGTCCTGTGCAGGCTCTCTATCACCTCCGCGTCGCCCCCCTCTGTGCCCCTCTTCTGCGCTTCGAGTATGTCGCCGCTTGCGCGCGTGATGCCCGTGTAGAAGAGCAGGACCGAGGCGCGAAACTCTTCGACCGTGGTGATAGAGATGTTGAGCGGGTAGACTTTCACGCGGCCATCCGTGTCGATCTCAAGACAGGTCAGCCCGCCGAACGCCGCGAGGTAATGGTCGTGCTTGCCGACGGGGTGGTCGGCCAGGTCCATCTCGATGTGGCACGCCTGCTCGGCCAGCGCCTGCGTCGGCACTTTCTCGCGCTTCATCTCGTAGAGCGCCGTGAGCAGCGCTACAAGGTAAGTGCCCGAAGAGCCGAGCCCCGTGCCCGCGGGGATGTCGGCCATCGAAGCGATCTCCAGGCTGCCGCCGAGCTTCAGCTCTTTAAGCGCATGCCGCACCAGGTCATGCTCTATCTCGTCGGGCGACGACACCTGTTCATAGCGAGAGTACTTCAGCCGTATGAAGTCGTCGGCGGCCGGGCGGTTCACGTAGATGTAGAGGTATTTATTGACGGCCGCGCTCAGGATGAAGCCGCCGTGCTCGCGGTAGTAGGACGGCAGGTCAGTCCCGCCGCCGCCGAGTGATATGCGATAAGGCGCCCGCGACAATATCATGAAGCCTCCGCCCTCTCGCTCATCTCGGCCTTCACCCTCTCAAGGTCGGCGGCTGTGTCGATCCACCAGAGCCCTTCGCCGTCCGTCATCTTGTAACCGTAGATGGCCGCGCCCTCACCGAGCAGGCGCGGGAATATGTCGCGCCCGAAATCACGCGCCCCCTCGGCGGGGATCGAGTCTATCACTCTCGGGTCGAGCGCGAGTATGCCCGCGCTGACCCAATGCGAGAAGACTTGATCCGGGCGCGGCTTCTCAAGAAACCGCGTGACGCGGCCGCTATCGTCAAGCCCGACGATGCCGCTCTGGGTCGGGTCTTCGCGCTCGTGCAGCGCGATCGTCGCCACCGCGCCCGCCGACGAGTGCGTAGCCCAGAGCCTGTCGAGCCGACAGGTGCTCAAGTTGTCCGCGTACAAGACGAAGAACGGCCCGTCGAAAAAGCCTTCGACCTTCTTGACCGCGCCGGCCGTGCCCAACAATTCTCGCTCGCGCGAATAGGTTATCCGAACGCCCCAGCGGCCCCCGTCGCCGAAATGATCCGTCACCGCTTCGGGCATGTAATGAAGATTGATCAACAGGTCCGTGACCCCATACGCCTTCAGCCGCTCGATGGTGTGCTCAAGCAGCGGCCTGCCATTGATTGCCACCATGCATTTCGGGATTCTTTCGGTGAGCGGCCGGAGCCGCGTCCCGTGACCCGCCGCCAGGAGCATCGCTTTTCTTGGCATAGCCGGGATCTGCGGCCGCGCGTCCTTCATCCTTGTCTCACGCTCTGGACGACGCCCTGCGCCCGCATCACGCGCTCGGCTTCCTCCAGGTACTCGGCGGTGTTTTTCTGCTCGCGCATCCACGCCACGTACTGGCTCACGTTATGCTCGACGGGTATCGCGGGCTCCCAGCCCAATGCATTCAGGGCGGCGTTATCTGAGATCGTGTGGCGCGTGTCGCCCAGCCGGAACTCGCCCGGCACAAGCGGCTCAAGGTCTGCGGCGAACTCTTTGACCATTATCTCGGCGAACTCAAGCACGGTGACCGCGCGGCCCCCTCCCGCGTTGAAGACTCGATAATTCGCCCCCTCGTCTTCCATGACGAGCAGGTTCGCGCGGGCTATGTCCTTGACGTTCACATAGTCGCGCAGTTGCTTGCCGTCTTCGTAGCAGATCGGGGGCAATCCGTTGAGCAGCCTCAGCGCGAAGCGGCGCGCGATGCCAGAATAGGCGTTGTAGAAAGAGTTGCGCGTCCCTTGAACATATGTGTAGCGCATGCAGGCCGTGGGGATCTTGTAACGACGGCCGAGACTATTGGCGAGCAGCTCGATGGCGTACTTAGAGATCGCGTAAGCCGTATGCGGGTGCACGGTCTTTTCATCTATGAGCAGCGGCGTCATCTCCTCGCCGCACGAAGGGCATTTAACCTCCCAGTCCGCGCGGCTGAGCTGATCGATCGAGCGCGGCTCCGGGTAGACGACCCCGTGCTCGGAGCAACTGTAGCGGCCCTCGCCGGAGACCGATTGCGAGGACGCGAAGACGATCTTTTCGACCGCGAGGTTATTCTCGACGATCAGCTCGAACAGGAGCGCGCTCGATTCGGTGTTCGTGTGAATAAAGCGGCTGAAGTCGGGCAAGTAATCTTGATAGGCCGCCAGGTGTATCACACTGCTCACGCCCCTCAAGGCTCTGCCGAGGTCATCCCGGTTCGCCACGTCGCCTTGAATGAATTCCGCCTCTCGCGGCAGGTAGTCGGGCTTGCCGCGAGGGTGAACGCGGGGCTGGAGGCTATCGAGTATGCGGACTTCGTAGCCGCGTTCGAGAAGCAAATCTACGGTGTGCGAGCCGATGAAGCCCGCCCCGCCCGTGACCAGAACTCTTTTCATATTCTCGTAATGTCTTAAAGCAGTGTTGGTGAGCAAACCTGTAGGGGCAGCCCTTGTGGCTGCCCGGATTGGCCGCAGGCCAATGATGTCATCGCCTTTCGGCGATCCGGGCGGGGACAAGCTGTAAAGTGTCAAGACATCCTTTACAGTTTGTTATCACGACATCCTTTACACTTTTGGCTCTACCTTAACAGTTGTCTTTACACTGCGAGCCGGTAGCACTACTGCCTTGCTGCTGCCCGTCCGCAACTCTATC
>DATFGQ010000046.1:0-43471 GCA_035249305.1 Blastocatellia bacterium
CGCGCTTGGGTAATAAGCTCTTTGTGATAGCAAGTTAGCTTACAGCTCCTTTCCAGCCAAAAGTTCACCTGTTTGTAGGAGAGATGCTGTAAAATCAAAACTTTACAGACTTGTGTAGATGCCAATGGGTGAAACCACCGGCTAATTTGCTTAGAACCATCGGTGCGCGTGTGAGGATTAGCAACTTACTCGACTCCGTAGGAGCCGGATGTTTGTAGAAGTATCGCGCAAATACAATCCAACTCCGTAGGAGTTGAATATCAAACATACAACCCCTACGGGGTTGGGGAATGGCTCATGGCTATCTACAAACATTCAACTCCTACGGAGTTGGGGAGCATTTACGCTATTGTTCTACAGACATTGAGCCCCTACGGGGCTTTTCAGACGCCCTCTCGGTAGTCAATCGGACTCTAACCGGCTGGTTGCGGCTCGGTAACTTGATCGCGCCGCTGGAGACTGTGTCGCCTGAAGTTCTCGTCGTCACGCTCCGGGAAATCGCTGCGGTAGTGTGCGCCGCGCGACTCGCGCCTCGCAAGGGCCGCCCTCGTGACTAGCCGCGCGAGCGTCACAAAGTTCCAAGAGCGCGTGTTGATCGGCCGGGCGGCGATCTCCTCAAGCCGCCGTAGCGCGTCTTTCAACCCTTCCTCGTCGCGCACGATACCGACGCGCTCCCACATTATCCGCTTCACCTCCGCCTGAGTGCCGTCGTCTATGCGCCAGTCGGCTTCGCCGCCGTAATCCCAGTCGGGCGGGCTCGCCTCTTCGACTGTGTCAGGAGCTTCGCGCGCCGCCATCTCGCCCGCGCGCGCGCCGAAGACGAGCCCTTCGAGGAGCGAATTCGAAGCCAGCCGGTTCGCCCCGTGCACGCCCGTGCAGGCGACCTCGCCCGCCGCGTATAGCCCCGCAAGCGAAGTGCGCCCCGACGTGTCGGTCCTCACACCCCCCATTGTGTAGTGCGCGGCCGGGCTGACGGGTATCAAGTCGCGCGCTATGTCGATGTTGTACAGCAAACACGTGTTGTATATCTTTGGGAATCTCCCCCTGACATAATCGTGATCGAGGTGGCGCATGTCTAACCAGACATGCGTTGCGCCCGTCCGCTCGGTCTCGAAATGGATCGAGCGGCTCACTATGTCGCGAGGCGCCAGCTCGGCCCGCTTGTCATAGCGCGACATGAAAGGCTCGCCAAGAGTGTTGACCAGTATCCCGCCCTCGCCCCGCATGGCTTCGGACAGCAGAAAGCGCGGCGCGCCGGCAAGTGCGAGCGCCGTCGGGTGAAATTGTATGAACTCCATGTCGGAGATTACCGCGCCCGCCCTGTATGCCATCGCCTGCCCATCTCCAGTCGCGACGTCAGGGTTCGTCGTGTGAAGGTACAACTGCCCCGCGCCGCCCGTAGCCAGCACCGTCGCGCGCGAGTAGAGCGCCCGTATGCGGTAATTGACAGGCTCGACGTAGGTCACGCCGACAACACGACCGTCTTTCACTATGAGCGACTGCGTGCAGGCGTGTGGCAGGTACTCGATGTTGGAGAACTTTTTCGACCACGCGACGAGCGCGCGGACTATCTCGCGCCCAGTTGCGTCGCCGCGCGCGTGCAGTATTCGCGGTCGGGAATGAGCCGCCTCGCGGGTGAACGCAAGCTGCCCATCTTCGCGGTCGAACTCCGCGCCGTGCTCAATCAATTCTGTTATGTAGCGCGGCCCTTCTTCGACGAGGATCGCGACCGCGTCGGCGTCGCAAAGGCCCGCTCCCGCGTCGAGCGTGTCCTGCGCGTGAAGCTCTATCTTGTCGTCGTCGCTAAGGACTACAGCCACGCCGCCCTGCGCGTATTCGGTATTCGACTCCGTCACGCGGTCTTTGGTCAGGACCGCGACGCGGCCTCGCTCCGCGAGCGAAACCGCGGCCCTGAGCCCCGCGATCCCGCTCCCGACGACGATAAAATCAATCTGGTCCGCCATAGACTCTCGCGATTGAAAAGCTATCTTTTCTTAGGCTGACGCGCCCCATGCCTCACGAGCATCTGGACAATCTCTTTATGATTCTTCTCGTCCGCCCAGTCGGCCGCGGTCTTGCCCGTCACGGTCTCCGCCGCGTCCGGGTCGGCCCCTGCTTCGAGCAGGATCTCGGCGACCTCAGTCCGCCCGGCAAGTGCCGCCTGCATCAGCGGCGTAAAACCTCCCTGCGCTTTCTGGTTCACGTCTGCGCCCTTTCGTATGAGCAGCCTCACTATATCAGTCTTGCCCATTCCGGCGGCGGTCTGCAACGCGGTTATGCCTGTGTAACTCTGCTCGTTGACATTCGCGCCCGCGTTGATAATTTTTTCGACCTCCGTCACGTCGCTGGTCTCGACCGTGCGCATCAACTGCGTGCGGCCGTCCTGATCGCGAATGTCGGACGGAGGCGGCGGGGGCGACGCAGGCGCGGGCGCGGGCGTAGTCCCTACGGGCTCCTGGCTGGAGGCGCAGGCGGTAAAGAGCGCGGCAGTTATCAAAATGAGAACGATTGCTTTGAGTCGCATAAACGATCCTTTCAAACAGAGACTCGCATCCGGGCCGTCTGTAACTTGTACGGCCGAGCTTATCTGTATAACCCAAAGTCAATCTGGCCGACAAGCTCGCGGCGCGCTATAATAGGCGGCCACTCAAAGTTGACACTCTAAGGAGAAGCCGCCATGGATTTAAATCTCACGCCGTCTGAGCAGAGCTTTCGCGACGAGTTCCGCGCATGGCTGAAGGCAAACATCCCGCCCAATTGGGACGCTTCGGGGTTCGACGATTCCGAGCACCGCTTCGAGTATCTCAGGGCCTGGCAGAAGAAGATGCATGAGGCCGGCTGGGTAGGCATTTCCTGGCCCAAGGAGTATGGAGGCCGCGGCGCGTCGCTGATGGAGCAGACCATCTTCATCGAAGAGATGGCCCGCGCGGCGGCCCCCCCGCTGATAAACGTGCTGGGCCTTTCGCTGCTCGGCCCCACGCTAATCGCCTATGGGAACGAAGCGCAGAAGAGGCGGTTCCTTCAGAACATCCTGAGCGCGGAGGAAATCTGGTGCCAGGGTTACTCGGAGCCGAACGCGGGCTCGGACCTCGCGTCGCTGAGGACCGAGGCCGTCTTGGACGGCGATCATTTCGTCGTCAACGGCCAGAAGACCTGGACGAGCTTCGGCCATCACGCCGACTGGTGCTTCGCCGTCGTGCGCACGGACCCCGCCGCGGCCAAGCATAAAGGGCTGACCTACATGCTCATAGACATGCACAGCCCCGGCGTGCAGGTGCGGCCTCTGAAGCAGATGACCGGCGAGAGCGAGTTCAACGAAGTCTTCTTTCAAAACGTCCAAGTCCCCGTAGAAAACGTGGTCGGCAAGGTCAACGGCGGGTGGGAGATTTCGATAGCCACGCTGATGTTCGAGCGCGGCACTTTGGGGGCCAGCCTCCAGATCACCTTCAAGCGGCAGATCGAGCGGTTGATAGAGCTCTCGCGGAGGATCGACCACAACGGCCGGCCGGCGAGCGAAGACTCGACGGTACGCCAGAAGCTCGCGCAGATCTACACGGAGATCGAGATATTTCGCCTCAACCAGATGCGCACGCTCACCAGGATGGTGCGCACGGGCGTTCCCGGCCCCGAAGGCTCTATCCAGAAGATCTTCTGGAGCGAGATGAACCAGCGGATGCAGCAGGTGGCCATGGAGATACTCGGCCCGTTCGGCCAGCTCACGCGCGAGAGCGACTACGCCGTAGACCACGGCCAGTGGGCGCATGCTTACTTGCGCTCGCGCGGCAACACGATCGAGGCAGGCACCTCGGAGATCCAGCGCAACATCATAGGCCATTTTGTGCTTGGCCTCCCCAAGAGCTATTGAGCAAGTTGTCCGCCGACAACCAGGAGAACGAAATGGAATTTGATCTTACAGACACCCAGAAGCTCTTCAAATCTTCGGCGCGCGAGCTATTCGCGGCCGAGTGCTCGCCGCAGCAGGTGCGCGAGATGATCGAAAAGAACGAGCCTTACTCGGACCACCTCTGGGAGAAGCTGGTCGAGCAAGGATGGACGGGCCTGATCTTCTCGGAAGAGGACGGGGGGCTCGGATTGGGCATGGTCGAGATGGCCGTGGCGTTTGAAGAGATGGGCCGCGCGCTGGTGCCGGGCGCTTTTCTGACGACGACCGCGCTGGCCGGCTCGCTCGTTCAATCCGCGGGCGCGGGCGAGCTGCGGCAGAGGCTCTTGCAGGGGATCTCCGAAGGCAGCGCGAAGGCTACGGTGGCGCTGCTCGAACAGACCGCGCGGTGGGACCTTGACGCTGTAGCGCTGCGCGCGACCGAAGCGGCCGACGGCGTCAGGCTCAGCGGGAAGAAGCTCTTCGTGAGCGACGCCGAAGTCGCGGATCACATATTGGTCGCGGCGCGGATCGGGTCGGAGCTGGCCGTTGTCGCCGTGGAGAGAAACGCGCAAGGCGTGAGCGTGAAGGCGATGCCCGCGATAGACGTTACACGGCGGCTGTGCGAAGTTTCGTTTGACGACGCGCAGGGCGAGCTGCTCGCCAGAGGAGAGGCGGCACGTCATGCTCTCGAACATGCGATCGACGTGGCGACGCTCGCGCTTGCGGCGGAGATGGTGGGCGGGATGAACTGGGTGATGGACGCTTCGGTAGAATACGCCAAGACGCGCAAGCAGTTCGGCAAGCCAATCGGTCAGTTCCAGGCCGTGCAGCATCATTGCGCGAACATGCTCTTGATGACCGAGAGCGCGAGGTCGGCCGTTTACTACGCCGCCTGGGTCATGGGCAACGCCCCGGAACAGGCTCCCCTGGCCGTTTCTATGGCGAAGGCATATGCGAGCGACGCCTACCGCGAGGTCGGCAACCTCGGCATACAGGTGCATGGCGGGATAGGTTTCACCTGGGACGAGAACATCCACTTCTATTACAAGCGCGCCAAAGCGAGCGAGCTCATGTTCGGCGATGCGTCTTACCACAGGGAGAGGATTGCGCGGCTTGTTGTTGATGGTGTTGCGGAACCCGCAAGAGCCGCCACACAGGTCGGGGATTGAAATGTGACGACTGTCTATTTCAGGGTGCGGTGACAAGTCGCCGCGCCCCCTAGTCTAATCTCTTAATCTGCATAATTACACTTCGGTTTTACGTCTGTTTATAGCAATTTGCGAATGGGAGAAGATTGTAGGGGCGGGGCTTGTCCCCGCCCGGATCGCGCGTAAGCGCGATTACGTCATCGCCCTTCGGACGATCCGGGCAGCCACAAGGGCTGCCCCTACAGGTTACATCCAATCGCAAGCAGCAATAAAACCAAAGCCCGTAGAATAGATTTCTACGGGCTTTGCGCTTTAGAGAAGTTTATAAATCTTAATTCGAGCAGGCCTGTTTTTGCAGACCATGAATTAACATGCTCACCGCCGCGGGGTTCTTCTTGAGATTTATATTCGACCCCGACGTGCGGCAGTACAGAACCGCGCCGCCGCCGTTGACCTGCCCTTTGAGCGTCGATTTCTCAAGCTTCCCCTGGAATGTTATTGAGACGGGGAACTCTGTCATTATCTGCCCGCTGCCGGCCTGCGCGTCGAGATCGAATTGCGAATTCTCGGGAAGATAGACGTTCACGGTCCCGCCTGATGTCTCCAATCGGCAATTGGCATCTATAGGCTTAGAAAAACGCGCGGTCACGCTCCCGCCTGAAGAGCGGCCATCGATCTCACCCGATACCTCTTCAAAATTCAGGCTGCCGCCCGAGGTCTTAGCGTCCAGCTTCCCTTCGATACGTCTGGCCGTGATAGACCCGCCCGAGGTATGAGCGACCACGTCGTTCGTTATGTTGATTACCTCTATGCCGCCGCCGGAAGTCTTGACCACCACTTCGCCGTCGATGTCCCTGGCGGCGATGGGGCCGCCGGATGTCTCGCCCCTGACCGGGCCTCGGATGCTCGAAAAGCTAAGGTTGCCGCCCGAAGTCTTGGCCCTCACCGTGCCGTCAAGTCCCTCGACGCCGATCTTGCCGCCCGAAGTCTTCAGGTCGACGTTGAAGTTACGCGGGACCGAAACCTTCAGCTCCACGTTCTTGCGGCTCCTGCCGTTAGTGTTAGGCCCTTGAGCCTCAATGTAAACGTTGTTACCCGACTGACTGATCCTGACGGGGTTTCGCTCAAGCAGCTCGCGAGCCGCCTCGGAGCTCCCGGCTTCGATCCGCCGGTACATCTCGACATAAACCTTTGGCGAATCCGAAGGCCGAATCTCTATCGAGCCGCCGTCGATGTCGACCGACAACAGGCCGCCCGGCGCTACCTCGAACGATTGCGTGATGCGTTCTTCGGCTTTCTCTCTTGCGCGCGGGCGGAAGCCTTTGGCTTGCAGGAATGGGCCGAAATTCACGCCTATAAGTATTATGCTGCCTCCCAGGATGAGAAGAGCGACTATGACTCTTTTCATAACCTTCTCCTTGGTGTCCTTATATGTGGACAACGAAGCGAGCCGCGAAAAGGTTTATTTTTTTCCTGCGTCTCGGGCCGCAGCGGCCTATTGGGACCGCTTCGGCTTTCTTAAGAACCCATCGCGGCCGTGTATGCGAATCTCGACCAGGTCGTCGGGCGAGAGGTCCGTGTAGCCCGCGTCTTTCAATTCTTTTATGAACTTCGCGCTGACGCCATGGATGCGGAACTCGACAAGCTTCTCGACGGGCAGGCGGTCGTAGCCAACCTGCTTCAGCTCGTTGATGAAGGCGGGCGAGACGCCGTGAATGCGCATCTCGACCAGCCGGTTCGAAGAGAGATTGTCGTACCCCATCTCGCGGAGCTTGTTCACGAAGTCGGCGCTGACGCCGTGTATGCGCATCTCGACCAGCTTGTTAGCCGTCAGCTCGCTGTAACCGGCGGCCTTCATCGCGGCGATGAATTCCGGCGTCACGCCATGTATGCGCATCTCCACCAGCTTGTTGGCCGTCAGGTCTTCGTACCCGGCGGACTTCATCTCGGAGATGTACTCGGGCGTAACGCCGTGTATTCGCATCTCGACGAGCTTTGAGGCGGAAAGCTCAAGGTAGCCGGCCGCCCGCAGCGCTTTGATATAGTCTGGCGAGACGCCGTGTATGCGGAACTCGACCAGGCGGTTGAGCGATTGGTTAGTATAGCCGAGGCCCGCCATCTCCTGTATGAAGTTGCGGCTCACGTCAAACATGGCGAGCTCGAAGAGTTTGTCCGACAGGTCTGAGTAGCCAAGCGACCTCATGCCGGCGATGAAATCCGAGCTAGGCTCGAAGCGGAACTCGCCGATTCCCTTCCCGTTCCTGAATATCCCTTCGAAGTGGAAGGTGCCCGCGTCGCGCGGTAGCTCGAACCGGGCCTGCGGAATATCCAGGCTGGTTTCCGACAGGTTCAGCCCGCGAAACTCCGACAGCGCGACGCCGAAGCTGGAGTTATGGTGGCGGTCGGAGGAAGGACTGCCGACCTTTATGGTCAACTGTATTCTGGGAGCGGTCGAGTATTTTGACCGCCCCCGCGTATAGTATTCGGCCAGCCAGTCGCCTCTTACCGTCTCTTGCGCAGCGCGCGGCGAGCCCGCAAATGACCCGCAGATGAACGTGATTAGAATCGTTAAGACCGCTTTTTTCATCATGACCTCCGTGCCTGAAACCCTTCTCTGACTCAAGATATGCCCTGGCGGGTCGAGTCATCAGGTAAGTGCCATGAAAGAGTAAAAGGTTTCACACGATTCCGCAATCGGGTCACTCGTATCTCAGCGCGATCATAGGGTCGACCTTCGTGGCCCTGCGCGCCGGGATGTAGCTCGCCACCGCCGCAACGAGCGTGAGAATGGCCGCTATCCCCGCAAAGGTCGCCGGGTCGGCGGCCTGTATCCCGAACAGCAGGTTCGACATCACCCGAGTCAGGATGAAGGCCGCGGTCAGCCCGATTCCAACCCCGATCAAGGCCAGCAACAACCCCTGGCGGACCACCATGCGCAAGATGTCCGCCGCCTTCGCGCCCAGCGCCATCCGTATCCCTATCTCATGCGTGCGCTGGGTTACAGAGTACGACATCACGCCGTAGATGCCTACGGCGGCCAACAGTAGAGCGACGGCCGCAAAGATCGCAAACAGCAGCATCGAGAATCGACGACCGGCTATCGAAGCCGCGACGACCTCTTCCATCGGCCGCACGTTGAAGACGGGCTGGTCGGGGTCCGTCGACATCACCTGCGCGCGGACGGGCTCTGCAAGCGACGCGGGGTCGGAGCTGGTGCGGATGAGCATCGACAGCCTGCCGGCAATTACCTGCATGGCGTCTTTGGGCGCCTGATTGATTGCCAGGTAGAACTGGCTCTCGACAGGGACCTGGCCGTCAACGCCATAATGCTTGACGTGCTCGACGACGCCAACGATCTCGAACCCCTTCATCGGCCCCGTCGCCAGGTGCTGGCCGAGCGCCTCCTGGTCGGCAAAAAAGAGGCGCTCAAAAGTATCGTCGATGACTACGACAAGCTGGCTCCCCAGCCTGTCGCGCTCGTCTATCAAGCGCCCTTTCTTGAGGCGAATGTTCATGGCCTTGAAGTAGTCGGGGCTGACTATGTATTGGACGGTCATCGGTGGGGGATCGCCGGGCGCGGCCTGCGGCCGGCCTTCGATCTGGAATGAGGTCTCGGCGGCCCCCAGGAAAGGCACGCCTGTCGAGTAGGCTACGGCCTCGACGCCGGGCAGCGCCTCGGTCTTCTGCTTGATTTCGCCGAAGAAGGCCGCGACCCGCTCGGGGTCGGCTTTATCTCTGGGGATAGAGAGCTGCAAGGTGAGCAGGTTCCGCGCGTCGAAGCCGAGCCTCGCGTCTTGAAGCCCGATGAAGCTCCTTATCATCAACCCTGCGCCTATAAGCACGACGAGCGCGAGCGCCACTTCGACGATCACTAGCACGTTGCGGACGATGTGGCGGCTGCCGGTCGTGCCGCGCCCGCTCTCTTTGAGCGTTTCGTTCAGGTCCGGCCTCGACCCATGCAGCGCGGGCACGAGCCCGAAGATGATCCCCGTCGATACGGCGACTACGAAAGTGAAGCCGAGCACCCAGGAGTTGATGCCCGCCTCTTGCAGACGTGGGATGCTGTCGGGCACGGCTTTGATTAAAGCGTCGGTGCCCCACAAGGCCAGCAGCAGCCCGAGCGCGCCCCCTACGAGCGAAAGCAGCACGCTCTCGGTGAGCAACTGACGGACTACGCGGAGGCGGCTCGCGCCGAGCGCGGCGCGAATGGCGATCTCTTTCTGCCTGACCGAAGAGCGCGTAAGCAGAAGGTTCGCGACGTTGGCGCAAGCAATCAATAATACAAAGCCGACCGCGCCGAACAGAATCCAGAGCGCCGGCCTTACCTCTTGAACAGTGTTGTCGTAAAGCGATTCGATTTGCGTGCGCCGGTTCGCGACATTGTCAGGGAATCTTTCGTTCAGAACGTTCCATATGCTGTCGAGGTCCTGGCGGGCCTGCTCGACTGTGACGCCGGGCTTCATACGCCCAAGGACGTATATTCCGGGGTGCGCGCCGCGCGACTGGAACCGATCGGACCACTGCCCTATGGGAACGAATATGTCCGCGCCCGCGCCGAACTGGAACTCGGGCGGCGTCACGCCGATGACCGTGAAGCTCTTGCCGTTCAAGGTGAGCGGCCTATCAATTATGCTCTGGTCGCCGCCGAATCTACGATGCCAGAAGCCGTTATTGAGGATCACGACAGGGGTGCCGCCCGCGCGGTCCTCTTCCGGTGTGAAGTCGCGGCCGATAAGCATGTTGGATCGGAGCGCGTCGAAAAAGTCGTGCGAAATCATGCGGCCCTGCAACCGCTCGGCTTCGCCCGCGCCTGTCAGGTTGAAGCTGTCGCGGCGGAAGGCGGCAAACTGTTCGAGCGTGGTCTGGTTATCGCGCAGGTCTATGAAGTTCGGGTACGCGACGGACGTGTCCATCTGCGGAGTCGTCTCCCAGAGCATCACCAGTTGATCCGGGTCCTGGTACGGGAGGGGTCGTAGTAGGACGGCGTAGATGACGCTGAAGATAGCCGTCGAAGCGCCTATGCCGAGCGTGAGCGCGAGCACGGCTATGAGGGTGAAGCCGGGGCTCTTAACCAACATACGCACGCCGTACTTGAGGTCCTGAAACAATGTGTCCATCTCTACCTCCAAGAAACTGTTCGACTGGTTGGCCAGGACCGAAGCGGGCACAGCTTCGCCTTTTGAGTCAGACCTTCTTAACCAACCGGCGTGCCAAAAGTATTAACCTATAAGAATCTTCGATTTGAGATTTGAGATCTCAAATTTGAGATCAAAGGAGTGTTCGCTCGTGGAATGACTCTATCCCAATATCGAGACTTCAGGGATTGGCCCGCAGGGCCGAGGCGAGCTCCTGTATGAGCGCGAGGAGCTTCTCAAGGTCAACAGGTTTTGCCATGTGCGCCGAAAAGCCCGCGGCCAGCGCGCGGTCCTGGTCCTCTTCCATAGCGTAGCCCGATACGGCTATCGCGGGGACACGCTCAAGGCCCGGAATCCGCCGCAACCCTTCGAGCATCTCGTAGCCGTTCGCGTCCGGCATGCCTATGTCGGAGATGATGATCCCCGGCGGATCGACCGACGCGATCTCCATAGCCTTAGCGGCGGAATCGGCCGTCAGCACGCGGCAGCCCACCCTCTCAAAGAGCGCCTCAAGCATATCGAGCGTGTCCTGCGAGTCTTCGACTATCAAGACGGGCTCGGGCAGTTTGTAAGCGAACGGGCGGGCCTCGCCGCCCCGCGTGACGTTGGCCTCTATCGCGCACGGCAACGAGAAGGTGAAGGTCGAGCCCTTGCCCAGCCCTTCGGATTCGGCCCGCACCCAGCCGCCGTGAAGCTCCGCAAGCTTGTGCACGATCGCAAGGCCGAGTCCGAGCCCCCCTTGCTGGCGCGTCAGCGACCCGTCGGCCTGGCTGAATGGCTTGAAGACCTGCGGCAGAAATTCGGAGTCTATGCCGACCCCCGTGTCCGCGACGGCTATGCGGGCGTCATCGCCGCGTCGGTCGAGCTTAACGCTAACGCGGCCGCCCTTCTCGGTAAACTTGACCGCGTTTGAGAGGAAGTTCCAGACGATCTGCTGGAGCCGGACCGGCGAGCCCTGCACGATCAGCGGCGCGGCGGGCAGGTTGACCTGGAGGTTGACCCCGCCCTGCGTGGCCTTGTCGCGCACGGTCTCTATGGCCGCTTCGACAATGGCGCGCATGTCCGTGGGCTCTTTATCGATGTGGAGCTTGCCGCTCACTATGCGCGACACGTCGAGCAGGTCGTCGATGAGGCGTGTCTGGAGCCGCGCGTTGCGCTCGATGGCGTCCAGGCCCTGCGCGATGAGCGCGCCGTCGGCCTTGGCCGACCTCATCAGCTTGGCCCACCCCAGTATGGGCGTGAGCGGGGTGCGCAGCTCGTGAGATAGCGTGGCGAAAAAGATGTCCTTCGCGCGGTTGGCACGCTCCAGCTCTTCGTTGACCTCTTGGAGCTCGGAAGTCCTCTCGTCGACGCGGCGCTCAAGCTCGCGGTTGAGCTGTTCGAGGTTTGCGCGCGCCTCCTGCTCGGCCATCATCAGGCGGCGGTGTTCGAGGCCGCGCTGGATCGTGTGCTTGAGGTCGTCGATTATGCAGGGCTTGATGAGGTAGTCGTAAGCGCCCTGCCGCATCGCGGCGATTGCCGACTCAAGCGAGGCGAAGCCGGTCAGCACTATGGCGATCGTGAGCGGGGTTGTGCGGCGCACTTCGGCGAGCACGGAGATGCCGTCGCCGTCTTCCATGTGCAGGTCCGTGAGCACCAGGTCGAACTGAAGCTCCTGGAGCCGCTGTATGGCCTCCTCGCCGCTCAGGACCATCGCCACATCGTAGCCTTCGAGGCGAAGGACCTCGCTGACGGTGAAGGCGACGCTCTCCTCGTCGTCGACGACGAGCAGCCGCGCATTGCCCCGCGGCCCCTTGTTGAACTGCTTATCGAGTTCTTCTGTTTCGTGAAACGTGCTCATAAAAACATGTGAGGTCAGGCACGCATACCAGATCCTAGAGCCGCTTTAATGCTTCTCATCCTTGTCCAAAGCCGGCGAATCTATGGGCAGAATTATTTGAAACGTCGTGCCCCTGTTCAACGTGCTGGTCACGTCTATCCTGCCGCCGTGATGGCGAACGATGTCCTGCGTCACCCACAGCCCCAGCCCCGTGCCCTTTATGCGGGTCGAGAAGAAGGGCTCGAAAATCCTCGCCAGGTCTTCTTCGCTGATGCCGACGCCCGTGTCGCCGATCTCGACCGAGATCGACGGCTGGAGCGAAGGGTTGTAACGCGAGGTCTTGATCGTGATCCGCCCGTCGCGCTCGATCGCCTGCTGCGCGTTCAGGATCAGGTTCAAGAAGACCTGCTTCAACTGGTCCGCGCGCGCGTGGACCGCGGGCAGGTCCGAGGCGAACTCGCGGATCGTCTTTATGCTCGCCTGCCTGAGACGCTTGTCTACGAGGACCAGCGTCTCTTCGAGAAGCTGGTTGACGTCGACCCACTCGACGCCGCCCGAGCGGCGCGCGAACCCGAGCATGTGGCGGATGATGTGCGACACGCGCTCGGTCTCTTTGCGCGCGACTTCGAGGAAGCGTTTCGTAGACTCCTCGTCGCGGCTCTCCTTCAACAGGAAGAGCGAATTCTTTATGGCTTCCAGCGGGTTGTTAACCTCGTGCGCGATCGAGGCGGCCAGGCGGCCCACGGCCGCGAGTTTTTCCGACTCGAAGAGCTGCTGCTCGACGCGGCGGCGCTCAAGCTCTCTGATCTCCGTCAGGTCGTGAAGTATCGAGACGACGGCCGTCACCTGGCCCTTGGCGTCCTGCACCTCGACGGAGGTTATCTCCATAGGGAGCGTGACTCCTGTTTCGGGGTCTATCAGTTCTATCTCGGCCTGGCGACCGCTGCGGGTTTCAGACGCGAGCCCGGAGATGAACGACGTGAGCTTGACGGAGTTGGCGCGCACGGCCGCGAGCGCCTTCGCCGGCTCCGTGTCGGCCTGTTGCAAGAGCACGTCGGTCGGCCGCGCCGAAACGTCTTCGCGCTGGAAGAGCAACTCGGCCCTCTGGTTGAAGAGGATAAAGTTGCCGTTCACGTCCGTGACGACTACGGGGTGGCCGACGTTCTCTATTATCCAGTCGAGCCGGTCGCGCTCGCGGCGCGCCTCGGCCTCGGCCTGCTGGAGCTTTATGAAGTTGCGCGCGAGCTCTTCGTTAGCCCCGCGCAGGTCCGTAACGTCGCGGAAGACTGAGACGAGCCCTATGCGCTCGCCCTGCGAGTTGAGCGCGGGCGTCGAGATCACCTCGAAGTGGATGTCCGAGCCTTCAAGCGGGTCGACGAGCGTGAGGTCCTGGCCGATGACTGCGGTCGAAGAGACGGTCGCGCTCGAAAGGTAGGCTGAAAACAACAGGTCGTTCATCTTGAGCGCGCGGCGCTTGCCCTCGCCCGCCGTGCCCGACCCGCTGAAGAGCTCTTCGGCGCGCTGGTTCTGGAGCAGGATCTCGTTGTCGAGGTTCGTAAGGACTATCGGGTCGGCTACCGACTTCATGATCGATTCGACCCACTGCCGCTCGCGCTGGAGCTTGCGCACGATCGAGCCTATGCGCTCGGTGTGTATGGCCGCGGCGATCGTGACGCCGAAGCTGTCGGCGCACAGCCCGAGCAGTTTCATAGTCGTGCCGTCGACCCTCTCGCGGTCCGCCCCAACGTAGAGCGCGCCTATGCACATGCGCTCCGGCGACCAGTACTTGTTCTCGCTCGGGAGCCTTCGGGCGAAGTCCGCGTCGGCCCTCTCGCTCAACAGCTCGCCGCCGAAAAGCGGCAGGGCGAGTATGTCCGAGTCGTGGGCCAGGTCGCTCAGGTAAGGCGCCCACTCGCCTCCGTTGCGCGGTATCCAGATCGCGCGGCCCGTGTGGACTACCGAGACGCCCGCGCCCGATGAGTCGAGCGGTATCTCTATGCGCTCGACCTCCTCGTTGTCCGGGAACCCGGCGGCCATACGCATGCGCAGGACGGCCTTGCGCTTATCGATCAGCGCGATAGACGCATGGCGGAACCCTAGCTCCGCCGTGATGGTGTCGAGCGCCAGGAGCAGTCTCTCGTCGAGCTCGGGCGTGGCCAGTAGCTGAGTCGTGATTCTAAACAGCAGCTCGTACTGGCGGCCCTCCAGCTCGCTCGTCGCGGGCTCGGCTATGCCCGTCTCAGGTTGCGGTGCTTGTCTAAGCCCATCTTCCATACAATCACTCGCCGTCCGGGGCTCGTTCAAATGATCTCAACGACAAACGGCAACACTGTCCGATTGCAGGCAATCAGCGCCTATCAGACTCTATAGTAGTGCGGCGAGTCGTCTCTTCGACGGTCTCGGTCGCGCCTGCGCCGAGGGCCGGGCGGGAGACGGCGGGAGTCAGGCCGACTGCTTCCGCATACTTGAGGTATGTGTCTATTGAAGCGACGACAACGCGCGCCTCCACCGTGATCAGGTCGATTCCCACTAGCGAGATACGTACCCACGCGTCCACGACTATACCCTTGTCCAGCACGCGGTCGAGCACGTCTATCAAACTAGTTCCGCCAGGTGCTCTTTCAACTGCCATCGTTAATCCCCTCTTTCAAAGTTAGACTACGTTACAAGAAACCATGGCTTGATCCGGAAACGGATTACCTCTCGACTGCTAGCGGGATCGCGGCCCGCCCTTCTTTGAAGACCCGCCTCTTTTGCGGGCCGCCGGAGCGCGCGTGCCCGCCGCCGCGCCGGGCGCGGTCAACCGCCTCACCTCGCGCTCAAGCTCGGCCAGCCGCGCGCGCAACTCCTGGTTCTCGCCCTCGGCGCGCTCGGCGCGTTTCGTAAGATTAGTGTCATAGCGCCACCAGTTCAGCCCGATCTGCTCGGCCTTGTCGATCGAGCAGACGAGCAGACGTATCTGGAGGGTCAGCAGCTCGACGTTGGCCAGCGACACTTTGATGTCGCCCGCGATGACCAGCCCTTTATCGAGTATCCGGTCTAGAACGTCCACCAGCCCCGGCGGGCGCGCTGTGATTAAACTTGTTCGCTCACTCGACAATCGCTAGCTCCTTTAAAGTTATTCTCGTCGCTGCTCTCAGATTAAGCGCCCGATGGGGCCGAGGTCTAAGTTAAGGTCTTCGTCGGTCAGCCCGAACTGCCCTTTGAGCTCTTGCATCTTCTGTTCGAGCTTCATCAAGGCCAGTCCGAGACTCTCCACCTGATCGCCGGTCAGGTCGCCGGCCTCCAGCCGCCTTATGGCTTGCTTTTCGAGCAGCTTTCTTATGAATTCGATCAACGTAAGAACCAGTTTCGCCAACCCTTGCTCGATGCTCTCTGAATCAATGTTGATGCGGTCGGGCAGCGCTTCGGTCACCCGACGGAGCTCATTTATGAACTGCTCGGCGTGCTCGGTATCGACCTCCGGCTCCGCCACAGAAGTAGGTTCCGGTCCAAGCTCCAAGTTTACGACTCCGAATCGCGTCCACAATTCAAGAGCGCAGATGTGTGAAACTATACGGGGGCCATGCGCCGCTCGTCAAGAATCGCAGGTCTTTTCTCTCGCGCCCGAGCGAGCTTACGCGCTCGCGGTATTCGGCCACAAGCCCGCGCTCGACCAGGTGCGCCGCGCGCACGACCAGATCGCCCGCAGGGTTGAGCGTCGCGACATGTTCGCGGACCAGACCGCCCACGCCCGCGTCGAGCCACGCGGCTATCTCGCCCGCCCTGTCCTTTAGCTCCTGCTCGCCCGCCATCCGCTCTTTCTTTGCGAGCAGGAAGCTCAGCCCTGGGCCTGCGCCCTCGGCCCTGCCTTCGTCGCCCGGCGCGGTAGCGGCGCGTTGTCGGGCGACAGCCTCGCGGTCCCAGATTATCTTCACGCTCATCTCGACCGCGCCGCGAACCCTGTCGAGCAGAGCTCGCAGTCGGGCTTCGTTTGAAGCGACGTATTTATGAAGCTCGTCGGGTTTGACGACCGATCCGAATCGAAAAGGGAGCGGCGTCGTTTGAGCCATCACGCAGTCGATGATGCGCTCGTGGGCAAGCACATTCTCTTTTGTCACTTTAACCTGATGCGCCTGAACGTCGCTTACGACCGCCTTTATCGAGCCAAGCTCGACCACGCGAGGCGCGGTTTCGGCTATGCCAGTCGCCAACAATGTCGCGCCGGCCTCCAGCTCATCGCTCAGACAGTAAAGGTAAAGCCCCATCACCCTTCAAGACGCGGCGTCGCCGAGTCGACTCGCTCGCCAAGCACTTCTTCTATGGTTTCCACCGACCCTATCAACACGTTCAAGCCTACGAATATCAGATCGATGTCGGCCACGGAGATCGTTATCTCGCCCGCGATCACCAGCCCGCGGTTGAGCACATGGTCGAGCGTCTCCAACAGCGACAGCTCGCTGGTTTCAAGCTCCAGCAAATCCTTTTCAGTAGCTGACATATTAATCTTCGCCCGTAGAGAAATTGTAAGCGGGCCACGGCCCGGTCATCTCAAGCTTGAACCCGGAGTCTGCGTGCGCGCGGGCGAGCCGCTCCGCTTCTTTGTGAAAATCGTCGAACCGCTTGCTCGCCACGAGGAAGGCCAACTTGCCGACAATCTTCCCGTGCTCGGTCGCCTCGTCTTTCAAGACGCGAAGGCTCGTCGACCGCTCGCTTCGACGGGCCAGGGCCTGCTCGATCTCAGAGACGACCCTTTTGATCTCAAGGCGCGCTTCGTCCGCCCTCAAAGCGTCGATCTTTTTTCGCAGGAGGTAAGATTGGCCCGGCTGCGCCGCGCGGGCTCGCTCGGCCAGCTCGCGCAGTCGCGGGCTGAGCGAGTCTATGACTTTGGCGAGCGCATCCTTGTCGCAGGCGACACTGATGCCCCACTCCTGCCGCCCTTCGAGCCCGCGGACAATCGCCTGAAGCTCGGCCGCTCTCTCGGCGAGCATCTGTTCGACGCCGTTACGCGCGAAATAGATTGCGCCGAACCTGAGCGGGACCACGGCGGCGCGCGAAGAGAAATGCTCTACGACTTGCTCGTGTCGCATCGCGCGCACGGCCGTCCAGGTCGGGTCGGCCAGACTGGCGGCCAAAGATTCTTCGCCATAATCGGCGAGCGAGACTTCGCTCACGACTGCGGCCAGGTGATCGCCGACGACCAGATCGAGCTTCGCGACCGGCTCAATCGCGGCGGGCAGTCGCTCTTCGAACAATCGCCGGAGCGCGTCGCCCCCTCCCACGCAGTAGACGTAAAGCGCGTGCGAGGATTTCGAGCCATCTTCTTCAGCTCTTCTTTTTTGCTTTCGTCTGCTCATCATCATTCGGCAACGAGCGGTTGCCAGCTACTGAAAAACTCTCCGAGCCTCGCGCGGCCTCTTATCTCACGCGCCATCTGCGGAGCGACCATCATCTCGACCCGTTCGCCCAGCCTCTGCCGGAAAGCCCCGATCACTTCTAGCTGACCCCTGCGGCGGGCCGAGCAGAAGCCGCAACCCGAGGCCGCCTCGGCGGGAACGAGGTTGTTAATCAGCAAGCGTCGCATAGGAACTTTGAGCCGTTTGAGCGAGCCGGTCAACCTCGCGGTCTCTTCCAGACTCATCAGCTCTGGGATCGCGACCGCGATGAACTCGCATGCGCGCGGGTCGGCCAGAAGCGCGGCCACGCGTTTTATGTTTTTCGACATAGCGAGAAGCTCTTCGGCGATCCCACTCCATTGAACCACGTTTTTGTATTTCAACAAAAGCTTGATGAAGGCGTGGACCCACGAGAGCGCTACGGAAGGCAATTCTAAGAAGCGCACTAGATGTCCCGTGGGCGCGGTGTCCAGGACGATCGACGAGTAGCTCCCGCTATCGAGAAGGTCTATGATCGCGCTCAAGGCCGCGATCTCGTCTATGCCGGGGGGCGCAAGCGAGATGACTTCTCTCATCGCTTCGCGGTCGAATTGAATCTCCCAGCGCGAGCCCGCGGTCAGCGATTCGAACAGGTCGTCGGTCCATTTCTGAAACCGCTCTTTCATCTCGTCAAACCGCGCGGCCGGGTCAACCTCCACGGCGTCGAGGTTCTTCTGGCCCGCGACACTGCGCTTCAGCTCGCCGACCTCTTCTTCGAAGCTGTCCGACAGAGAATGCGCGGGGTCGGTCGAAAAGACGAGCACCCGCGCGCTCTGGCCACCGGCCGCGAGCGCGAGCGCGGCGGCAGCGGCGGCAGTCGTCTTCCCCACGCCGCCCTTGCCGCCGAAGATTAACAGACGGCGCGCGGGGAGGGATACACCGTGGCTAGCAGCGGGCGCATTTTGCTTTCGTGTAACTTTGCTCTCTTTTGCCGCCACGCCCGCGCCTTCCCACGCGGCCCGCGCAAAACGTCGCAGCGCGCCGAGCCCGCGAACCTCTTCAGACATCAGGGGCACGGCGCGTCGGCGGAGGTACTTGAACTCTCGCGCGATCCGGTTGAGCCACGGCTTCTGGCTCGCGGCGCGGGCATGACAGTACTCGCAATCGCCGCGGTCGCGCTCGACTCGATTGATTATCAGGTCCGTGACGTTAGCCCCGGCTTTTCGAAGCGCGGCGAAATAGCGTGAAGTCTCTTCGACGCTCATCCCCTCGGGCACGGTCACGAGCGCGAAGGCGGACAGCTCCTGGTCGAACAACATCGAGCGCACCCGTTTGATCCTCTCGCCCAGCTCGCCTAGAAAAAGCTCGACCTCGTCCTCTTTTCTCGCGGCCCCCCTCAAAAGCTGCGCGACCATGTAGCGGTGCTTCTCCTCCAGGCGGTCGAGCGCCCTCAGCCAGCTTTCAAACACTTCGGGGAGTCCGAGCAGCCGCGCCGTATGGCCCGACGGCGCTGTGTCGACGATGACGCGGGCGTAACCGTCGTCTTGCTCGTATCGGCTCAATTCAAACAGCGCCATCACCTCGTCGAGCCCAGGCAGTGAGAGATTCAGAAGATCGTTTACGTCGCTCTCGTCCAGGAGCGTCCCGCGCTCGGCGATCTGTCCCAGCAGGCGGCGGTGCTTCGATTTGAATTGCTTCAGCGCGCGCGCGGCATCCATCTCGCGCGCAAACAGACGGGCCGAGCGGTTGCGGGCTACTTCGACCACTCGGTCGCCGATCTCCACGGCGAGGCTGTCGGACAGCGAGTGCGCGGGGTCCGTCGAGAACAACAGGATGCGCTCGGAGGTTCGGGCGTGTTTGAGCAGAAAGAGCGCGGCGGCAGAAGCGGTCGTCGTTTTTCCTACGCCGCCTTTGCCGCCGAAAAAAAGATAACGAGTGGATGGGAGGTTGGCCGAATCTGAAATTTCAAATCTCAAATTTGAAGCCTTCTTCATCTACCTCCCGGCTCCCAGAATTCGCCTTCATCTCCGCCCGCTTCGATGACTATCGATGATGACTGTGCGGTGTGAATCTGTCCGAGCATCTCAAGCTGGCGCTCTTTTATCGCGCGGAGCCGCGCGAACAGTTCCGCCTCCTGCTCCTGGTACTCTTCGTCGGAGACCTCTTCCATTTCGAGCCGCAATTGCAGCTCTAAGAGCTGCTCTTTGATGACCGATTCGTCGTTCAGCTCCTGGTCGGCGATCTTCTGGATCTGGCCGAGGATGAAACGGAACCCGTTTACCGGGAGAAGAAGCAGGTCGTCTAGGATGAACATCGCGCTCTTATTTTAGCACGGCTTCCGACGCCGCGTCGCCGCGTTCGAGCTTGAGGCGTATGTGGACGAAATTATAAGGCGGCCACGGGCCGCTGTATTTGAAGGAGAGCTTTCCTTCGTACTTGGCGGCGATCTCTTTCACCTTCTGGTCGAACTCGGCTTCGCGGTCGCGCTCCACCAGGAAGGCCGCGTTCATGATCATCTTGTCGCCGATGGGCTTGTTGGCGCGCGAGGCCACGGCCGTGTCGCGCAGCACCGAGTAGACTTCGCGGACGTAAGCGTCGGACTGTTCGGCGAGCGCCGTCTCGACCAGCCGGCCGAGCTGCATGCGCGCGAAGTAGGTCGACCCTGTGGCGCGCGACGTGATCTGTTCTTTGAGGTGGCGGATCTCTTCGTTCTCCTGCTCTATCTCGGCGATCACCCGGTCGCGGTCCCAGTTCACCTTCAGACCGAACTCGACCTTGCCCTCCATCTTGGCGAAAACGTCGAGCAGCGCGCTGTACGTGCCGCGCATGAGCTCTATGATGTCCTGCTCCGTGCGGAACAGCGCGCCGAAGGCCATGGGCAGGACGGTGAACTCGCGCATCACCGTCTCGTTCACCTGCTCGTGCGCGAAGACGTTCTCGCGCGTCGGGTCGTAGACGATGAGCGGCGTGTTAGAGACCACGGCCGCGAGCCCTTCGTAGTGGACCGTGTAAACGTCGTCGCCGCGCCCGCCTATGCCCATAGGCCCGAACGAGCGCTGGTCTTTCGATTCGATTATGCAATAAACGTATTTGCCTTCGGCTACTGCGGGGGTTGTCGGCTGCTCGGTTTCCGTCGACATCATCATAATTACCCTCGACTGTTGGATTGGATAGTCTGGCTCGTTCGGCTGCTAAGGCTACACAAGTAGCCTCCTGGATTCTAGGGTTCGTCCACGGCTGTGTCAAGAATAGGTTTAACGCCCGTAACGACGCGCGCCGGGTTGTCCTCTCCGGTTAACTTTCGTCGTTGCCCTGGCGCAGCAGCCCGTATCGGTAATACCCGATGGCGTTTGAGAAGATCATCGATTCGACCTTCTCGGCCGACCCGAAGACCGACCTGATCCCTTCGTAAAGCATGTCGCCCGACCCGCCCGCGACTAACACCTTCTGCGGCCGCATAGGCCGGACGGTCATCTGTATGCGGTTGATGATCTCGGGCAGGTGTTTTTCGAGCACCTGCTTGCGCATCTCTTCTAAGTCGACGGACTCGCCCGTCGGCGTGATGTAGGGCGTGCGCGAGCGTATGTAGGACTCGATCGTCGAGCGCTCAAGATAATCGTCGTAGCGCGCGTCTATCTCGCGCTGGAGGTCGTGGTAGACGGCGTCGAGCGACGAGGGGATAGACTTCGAGAAGGTGTTTATGTAACGGCCGTCGGCCGCGACTATGTCGATCGTCTTCTCGCCGCCGTCGATGACGGCCGTCGCGACTATGCGGTCGGGCACCTTGTTGCCCTCGCGGTCGAGCGCGTAGCTCAGGTAAGAGCCGTAGCCCTGTGGCAGCACCAGGATGTTATCGAGCTTGAAATCAACCGTCTGGTCGACCTTGCCGTTTATGCGGTAGAGCTTGACCGTGTGTTTGCCGGTCAGCTTGTCTATGAGCACCTGCTTTTGATTCGAGTAGAAGTTGACCGGCAGGCCGACGACTAAGAGGTCGGGCGCGGCGGTCTGCTTCTCCTGCATGAAGCGGGCGATGCCGGCCAGCGTCAGCGCGGGATTATAATGCTTGGTGAACATGTCGCGGTCGGCCGTCACTTCGCCGCCGCGGTTGAGGCGGATGGCCGTCTCGCCGAAGTTGCGGACCTTGCCGGGGTAAAGGCTCAGCTCGGCGATGAAGTTGTCTTCGGTGGTGCCGAGGAAATCTTCGCCGAACTCCGCCTGCCCGATCACGGATGGGAATATCAGCGTCTTGCGACCGCCTTTGATCTCCGAATAGATCTTCGTGGCGGAATAGCCTGTGTCGACTGCCAGTACATTCATAAGTGCTTCTTTACAGGCCCGCGCGGGCTAGCCTGATGGACGCCTCCGTCGTCCGAACGGGGATCGAAAGATAAACAAATGCCGTGCAGGTCCGCAATCGGCGGCACTCGGTCTGAGACTCGCAATCGGGGGTTCTCGCCAAATTATATTCAATCGGGCGGCGCGTTGTAAGTCGAAAAGTGTGACTCACTTCAGATAAACGAAACGCGCCGCGTCTCCTTCGGAAATGATCACCACGTCCCCGGCCTTCAGCTCGGCCTCCTTCACACGCTGGGAGTTGAGGCTGTTGAGGAACGTGCCGTTGGTAGAGCCCTGGTCTTCAAGCATTATCCTGCCGTTGCGCGGGCCTACCCAGAGGTGACGCTTCGATACGCGGTCGTCGACGATGACGGCCTGAGAGAGGCTCGCGTCGCGGCCGACGTAGACGCCTTCGGCCCGTATGTCGAACTTCTGGTTGGCCAGCGGCCCCGCCGAAAAGACTATCGAGCCGAAGGTCGCGGGCGCGGGCTGCGCGCCGCCCACGGCCGAGAGCACGCGCGTCTTGCCCATGTCCGCCCCTTGCGACTGTTGCGGCGGCATGCTCCCCATGACCTGCGGTTGCGGCTGCGGCGGGTACGATTGCTGCGACATGGGCTGCTGCCCGTAGAGGCCAGGCGCCGGCTGCGCCATCTGCTTTGGCTTGCGGCCGCGAAGCACGAGCAGGAGCACTATCCCCACGCCGACCACCAGCAGCACCCCGCCGCCCACGACGATAAACCCGAGCGCGCCGGAAAAGATCGCGCTTTTCTCCTTGCCCTCGGAGATCGATTGCTGGCTGTCGCGTATGAGCAAGTCTGTCTCTGAATGCTGCGGGAAGAGCCGCTTCACCTCTTCGAATTTCGTTATGGCCTTCGAGTAGTAGCCGTCCCAATAATAATCGAGCCCCTCGCGGTATCTGGAGTCGACGATGCCCTCCTCGTTGGTCGTCCCCGCCTGCCGTACGAACTCCATCACGGTGCTCGAAGGCACGACGAAGGCGAACCCGGAGACCTCCTGGCCGCCGACCGTGTCGCCGCGGAAGGTGAGCATCCCGACCACCTCGCCTTTGTCGGTGATGACGGGGCCGCCCGAATTGCCGTGCGTAGCCGGGGCGCTGATCTGGAGGATTGGCGAGTTGTCGGCCGCGGTCTTCTTAGCCGACACGCGCCCGTCGGTGATCGAAGCTTCGAGCGCTGACTTGCGGCTCAGCGTGCCGGACTGGAACGTGTCGGCAGCGCCGGGGTAGCCGAAGACCGAGACGTGGTCCTGGAGCTGAACCTTGTCCGAGTCGCCGAGCTTGACTACCGGCGCGTTCTTCACCTCGATCTTTATGACCGCCACGTCCTTGCCTTGCCCGATGGGCGCGCCGTAAGACTTGATCTCGAACGGGAACCCTGAGCCGTCGGGCAGGATGGCCACGCGGACCGGCGTTATGCCGCGGAACTGCGAGTTCTGCGCTATCCCCATGATAGTCTCGCGGCTCCACCGCCGTGGGTCCTCGTTATAATCGCGCGCGAGCAATACCAGGTACTGCTCGAAGAGCATCTCCTTGCCCTTCTCCTCGCCCGCCTTGGCCGACTCGACCACGTGCGCGTTGGTCAGGATGTACCCGTTGGGGTTTATGAATGACCCGGACCCGAACCCGCCCGCGGCAACATTGTAGACCTTGCCGCTCTTGAGCCAGACTATCTGCCCTTCGTACCCGTCGTATATGCGCACTATCGATGGCTTCGTGCGCATGGCGAGCTTCTGCGCTTCAGATACCTGCTGCGCTTGGGCCGTAGGCTCTGGCGAAAAAGAGACGGCCGCCATCACGACGGCGACGGCGCTCAATATCAGTGCAATTCGTCTGTTCATGAATTCCTCCTTACCTTGACACGTCCCGGGCTCATTAGCTGAGGGTTTCAAATCCAAACCGAACCGAATCGTAATATTTGTATATCTATACATCAAGTCGCTAGTAAATAAAAGGTGGGATTAATAAAGTGTCTTCAGGGACGCCCCCCGGAAGTAGTGCGCCAGAATCTCTGTGTGAGAGCGCTCGCGCTCGGCCATCACGGCCGCGCCGATCTGACACAACCCGACGCCGTGCCCCCAGCCCGCGCCTCGCAAACGAAACCTCTCGACCTGCCCCGTGGCTTCATCTTTGTCCGCTTCGACGACGAAGGCGGAGCTGTAGAGGTGCGAGCGCGAGAGCGCGCGACGTATCTCAAGCTCTTTGCCGATCGTGATCGCGCCGCGCTCGCCCGTGATCTTGAGCTTTACGACGCGGCCCGATTCGCCGCGCAATACGGGCTCAAGCGCGGTGATCCGGCCTAAATCCAACCCCGCGCGCGCCAGGAGAATCTCGCGCAGCTCGGCTTCGGAATACTCGACCACCCACCTGTAGAAATCGTTCGTCTCCTGGTCGAAGCCCGGCAGTATGCGCGCCAGAAGCTCCGCCGAATCAGTGTTGCAATAGGCCGCGGGCTTCGACCTGATCCAGCGCTCGGCGTTCGCTTCGTCGGTCAGCGGCAGGTCATACTCGCGCAAATCGCCTTCCCCGTCATAGACGGCTGCCAAATACGGGACGGTCTTATCTTCCCATGCCGCGCCGTAGACTTCCGTCATGCCGCCGCAGCTTTTCGAGTAACGCGCATCACAGACCTCGCCTTCAAAGACCAGCACCTGGCCGCGCGTATCCTTCACGGCGTCGAACGCGGCCTCGGAGAATGCCTTTGAAATGCCCTGGTAGCGCTGGCAGTGGTCGTCGGCGCACACGTCGAACCCGGCGTGGTTTTCGCGGTCGTACCATTTGATGATCTCGACGCGGTCGCTCTGAATGGTAATTTGATCGGCCTGCCGGGCGGGCTTGTTCAACTGAGCCAACAGCCAGCTCCGCGAAATGATCGAGTGGGCGCGCAGGGCTTCGGGCGGGCAGGTCGCGCTCATCTCAGACGAGATGACGCTGACGAGGTAAGCTTCGAGCGGAAGCTCGTTGATTATCGCGAGCCCTGCCGGCCCCGGCGCGATCAGCAGCGCACCCTGGAACTGCTGCGCCTCTTTCCGCTGCCAGTGAAAATCGATGCCTATCGTGATGTCGTGGACGGTGAACCGGCCGTGATCAAAATTGATTGGCGAAAGCGCGACCGTGACCGCGCGAGCCTGCGCGGGGCCTTCGAGCGCGACAGCGCCATCGTCGAGCGAAGCTGTGTAATTGCCATCCGGGACGCGCTGGCCGTCGCTCATGATAAAGCCGCCCGAAAGGTTGATCCGCGCGCTCTTCGCGCCGGTCATCAATCCGACTTTTATGCGAGGCACGCTATTGAGATTCATCACAACGCCTCCCCCGCTACGGCCGCGACCCTCTCGACCGCGTCGATCACGCGGTCTTCGCTCAGGCTCACTTCGGCGTAGATGGCCTCGGCCCGCTCCGCGCTGAGCTTCTCGAAATGCGCTCGTTCGGGAACGACGAGCACGCCGGCCATATCGATCGCGCCGGGGCTCACTAGCAACTGCTCGTCGCCTTCGGCGAAAAAGCACGCGGGGCGGTGCAGCGCGCGCGGGAAGAGGTAGAGAGTCCACTGGCCGTTGTCGTAGGTGCAGACGATGTTTACCATCGGCTCGCCGCCCGACGAGTCGGGCGGCAACTCGGCGATCGTCTGGTAGACCCACCCGGCCAGCTCGTCTGGTCGGCTCCCGCGGAATACGACGACCGTGCGGCCGCCGTTCGTCAGGGTGAAAAGCTCGAACCCTTCCTGCGCGCTCGCGGCGCAGATGTCGCAATGAGCCGCTTCGGTCGGCTCTTCGGCGAGCAGCGCCTCGATCGGGAGCCCGGCGCGCGAGCAAGCCTGGAAGTGCAGGTGATCGGGGGCCGACGCTCCGCACCGTGGGCCGTTGTACAGAACAAAAAAATCCGGCGACAGATCGCGCGCCAGCATCAAGAGCGTCTCGACGTTGCCTTCGATCTGCTGCGGCGCGTGGCGGCGATCGACGATAGAGAGGTGGCGGTCGAGGACCGGGAAAGGGTTGCACAGGATCATCAGATCGTCGCCGTAAGGAATCGCCTTCTCTTCGACGGGGAGGCTGTCGGGGCAGAGGAAACAGGCCCTCGCGCCGACGGAAGCCTTATCCACGCGCGCGGCCGTGCTGCGTATGCGCTTGGGGTTGTGTTGAACGATCACGTCCGCCCCATCGACATTGATTCGCTTCGTCTCCATCGCGTCATACGCCGCGTAGCCTTCGGCCAGCATAGGCCAGGTCTGCTTCTGATGCTCGATCAGCGCGTTGACTCCGCCGATGATCCGCCCGTCGTCCCGGTCGGAAAGATAAGGCGCAAGCTCGCGCGGGGTGATTACCCTCTCTTCCCAATTCATTTCTGATTTATCCTCCGCCGAGCAAGTATCTCGACCGTTCGCAAATGGTCTTTGTACGCATCGTAGCGGTTGGCCGTAGGGATCGGGAGCGCCGCGTCCGAGTTCCCTTCCCAGCGGCGCGCGAAATAGATTGAATCGTAGATGCGGCCGATCTCGTAATGGCGGCTGATGCGGAGCGCGGCGGCGTAGTCTTCGCCATAGCTCGTGTTCGGAAGACCCGTCTGACGCAGAATCGGGGCGTAAAAGGCTCGCGGCGCGCCGAGCCCGTTTATCCTAAGCGCGTTGTTGCGCCCGTTCTCGCGGGTCCATTCGCGGTGATCGATCAGGCCCGGCGGGATCGGCTGGAGGTCAAAATTGACTATCGTGTAAGAGCCTATGACCATGGCGTACGGGCCTTCGTCGAACTTCGCGACTATCTGTTCAAGCGTGCGCTCGTCGGCGTACAGGTCGTCGGAATCGAGCTGGACCGCGTACTCGCCGCAGAAGGGCGAATAGACTGCTTCGTTCCAGCAGCCGCCGATGCCCAGGTCTTTGCGCTCGGGCTTTATGTGAACGAGGCGGCTTGAATCGCGCGCCATTTCCGAGAGTATCTCGGTCGTCCCGTCGGTCGAGTGATTGTCGACGACGATGACGTTGAAATCGAAAGTTGTCTGCTGTGAGAGCGCGCTCCGGACGGCCTCTCTGATCGTGCGCTCGCGGTTGCGGACGGGGATGACGACGCTTGCGCGGACAGCAAACTCCTGATCGATGTGCGGCGGCGACCCGGAAGCGATGAGAGCGCCGATTCGTGGGCGGCTCAAGAATTCGGGCGCGAGGTACGCGCCGATCCGCTTGAGGTGCTCGGTCGCGATCAGCTCCATCTCGATCTGGTAGTCTCGGCGGCCGGGGTCAACGTAATCGAACTGCCGCTCCCCGCTCTCGCGGCGATCAAAGGGCGTGCGCGTGTAAAGCGGCTCGGGAATCCTGAGAATCGCGGAATCGATCGATAGCTTCAGCCTCAGATCATAAAACGCTCCCCAGTTGAGCCGTTCGTCCAGCGGACCGTGTTTGTCGAGCGAAGCCTGAGCCGCGCGCTTTGAGACAAGCATCAGCGCGCCGAAATCGAAACTGTCGCGGATGCTCCCTAGCTGGTAATCGATCAAGGGGTGGTCGGTCAGCTCGCCGTCGACTTCGTCCTTGAAGTCGGCGTAAATCAATCCGGCACCGGAATCTTCGGCGACGGAAAGAAAGCGCTCGAGCGCTCGCTGCCCGACGCGGACATGCTCGCCGGGCGCGAAGAAAAGTACATAATCCGTCTCTACCGCGTCGAGCACTTCGCCTAAACCAGCGCCGCGCGGGTTGGTGATCTTTAACACCCGCGCTTTCCCTTCCGCTTGCGCCGGTGTCGAGGCTTGCTCCCCGTTCTGGGCGAGCAGCAGTATGCGGTCTACGTCGCCGCTTGCCGCGAGCGACTCGACCAGCGCGGTCGTCCGAGAGTCGCCCTCATTCATCAATGCGACGGTCAGTTTTCCCATGATTGCTCTGTCTCTATTTGCCGAGCGGCCTTAAGAGAATCATGCCCGACATGCGATTGTTCTTCAAAAACTCGGAAAGCTTCTGCTCCACGACTTCGCCTCTGCTGCGCGTGGCGTGGCGCAGGAGCAATTCTTCGCCGCGCCTGACGAGTAAGCCCATGTGAAATACATCGAGGTTCTTCTTCGCGGAGACGAACAGAATCACGTCGCCCGTCTCTAAGCCGTTCGCGACGCGGTTTATCCTGCGTTTAGGTATGCAATCGAAACTCGCATGCTTGTTGGGCAGACCTTTCACAACCGCAAGCTCCCTGGTCTTCCTCACGGCGTCGGGGCCTGCGGTTATGTCCTTAATCACGCCGCGCCTCTCGTTCTCTTCAGCCCAGTCGATCATGTAATGATTGCGACGGCGCCAATCAATTATGCCCCGTTCATACCTCAGGTGACGAACCGCCTCGACGAACTCTTCGACGCCGCGCGATTGAGCCAGCGCCAGGACCGTCTCGACGTAGGTGACGCAGTCGAACCCTTCAAGCGAGATCGTCAGCTCTTCGGTCGCGTCAGGCCCGCCGCCTAGAGGGTCCGTGTCGTAGCGCGACCCGAGCAATCGAGCGGACACAGCATCTATGCGGGCGGCGAACGTCGGCTGCCGTGCGGCCAGGTCGAGCAGGCGGTCAGCCTTACCGGCGTTCAACCCCGAAGCGAGGCGCTCCGTTTTAGCGGCTCTGTCAGCGCGTGTCGTCATGTCGCCCAGGCCATTATGAGGGTTGTCTTGTCTGATGAGCAAATTGTCGGCTATCATTTTCAGTTCTAAAACCTGACACTGAGGAGACAATAGTGGAAAGAACATTGGTATTAATCAAACCAGACGCGATTCAGCGCGGATTAATAGGCCGCATCATAGCCCGTTTTGAGGAGAAGGGGTTGAAGCTCGCGGGGATCAAGATCATGAGATTGAGCGACGAGTTGTTGAACGAGCATTACAGCCACCTGCTCGACAAGCCTTTTTTCGGCGGCACGAAGCGCTTCATGCAATCGACGCCCGTCATCGCGATCTGCCTTGAGGGGCTCGACTCGGTCGAGACTGTCCGAAGGCTCTGCGGGATAACCAAAGCGCGCGAGGCCGCGCCCGGCACGATTCGCGGCGACTGGGCGATGAGCGTGCAGGCCAACCTCGTCCACGCCTCCGACTCGCTTGAGACGGCCAAGGCCGAGGTCGCGCGTTTCTTCAGAGACGCCGAGCTGTTCGAGTACGACTCGGTGACGCTCTCGGCCATCTATTCTGAAGACGAGTTGCAAAAGTAAAGCCCTGAGTCCTTCTCAAGTCCTGAGTGCTGAGTGCTGAGTCCTGAGTGAGAGCATTTAACTCAGGACTCAGCACTCAGCACTCAGGACTTCTCTGGTTGACGCGCGGCGCTCGGATCAAGATAATGAGCCTCTGTGAAATCCATTCTTGAGGGGCGTTGATGAACCTGAAGCTTAATAGACTCTTCTTAGCGGCGCTGGTCGCCGCGTCGGTATTCATTATGGCCTGCGGCGGCGACTCGAAGCACGCGGGCCAGGCGAGCAAGTACCCGGCCGGCAGTGTCACGAGCGAGGACATCGCCAACAAACTCAAGTTCGACGCGCGCGTCGACTCTTATGACGATTCGGATGCTAAGAAGCTCGTCGTCCACGTCCACCAGTCGTGGGTCGCTTCGCCGCCCGGCTTGAAAGAGCGATCGCTCCACGACTGGTACTCGATGTGGCAGGCCTCGCACGGCGACAGCAAGGGGCTGGAAGTCGAAGTCCAACACGAAGGCGTGCCCGTTGCGAAGTGGACCGCCGCGCACGGCTACCAGATCGTCGAACAGAAGAGATCGGAAGGATAATCTCAGATTTGAAATCTCAAATTTGAGATTTGAGATTTGTGATTTCAATCTGCACCCTCTCGCCCGCACCCGTCCGTATATAGATTCAGGACCGGAAAGCTTGACGGCCTCTAGAACTCTGTATCTATCAAGCGTAACGGTCCACAGTCTTTATCTATAGAAAGGAGCGGGCGCGTCTTGTTAAAGCGGTTTTTTTCCATCCTGAACCTTGCGGCGGCCGCGCTCCTTGCGCTCGCGCTCGGCGTGGGGGCCAATAGCGGCATCCAGAGCCTCTCTCAATTCACGCCCGCGAGCAATTCCCCGTTCTGCCGCGAGAGCCATCATCTGGCCGTGCGCCAGCTCAAGGTAATAAAGAGCAGTCTGCCGGACGCGCCCCAGGACGAGAGCGTCGAGACGGCGCGACCCTCGGACAGCGCATTCCAGGGCTTTGACCTGAGAAAGGGTCAGTTATGGCGAAAAGCTTTTTGAGCCTCGCACTGTCGATCGCGTTCACGACGCTCGCGGGTTTGATCGCCGCCGCGTCGCCCGTCGAACAGCCCGCGCTGGAGCGCGAGTTCTCGGGCGATCTGAACGAGATCCTTATCGATAATCGCGGCGGCGCTACGGAGGCCGAGACCTGGCCGGGCGAAAAGGTCAAGGTCGTAGCCACGCGCCGCGGAGGGTCGGACAGCCTCGATTCGGACCTTACGTTTGAGAACCCCCAGGCCACCACGCTCAAGATCACCGTCCGCCCTACGAACCGTGACCGCCAGATAAGCTTGAAGGTATTCGTGCCATCGAAAGTAAGGCTTCTCGTCAAAGGCTCGCGCGAGCCGGTGACGGTCAAGGGTCAGACGAACGGACTTTCGGTCGATACGGATTCGGGCAACATCACGCTCTACATGTCGCAGGACTCCAACGCGGTCCTCGCGCTCAGAGCGCCGAACGGCTCTATAAACTTGAGGCTCCCTGTGACCGTCTCCGGCGTGATCGATTCGACACAGCTTGACGGCCGCATCGGGAAGGGCGGCCCCGGAGTCGTCCTGCGCAGCTCCGACGGCAACATCAACATCCTGCCCGACAAGAGCGCCGTGACGCTCGCGGCCGAGGTGGCGCAGCCGGCCACGCCATACTTTTATCCGGCGCAACTTGCCGCCGGCAAAGACGAATTCAGAGACGTGGGATCAGTCGCAAAGGCTCTTCGCGCCAGAAAAGAGAAGGCCATAGACACGGACAAGGATGCCGACGCGATCCGCCTGCGCACGCGATTGGTGAACCTCAACGTCAAGGTGCTCGACCAGTTCGGCAGGACCGTGCCGAATCTTACAAAAGAGAATTTCGAGGTGCTCGAAGACGGCGTGCGGCAGGACATCTCGCATTTCGAGCCGGTCACAGCGCCGGTCAGCTTGGTCCTGTTGATGGACTTGAGCGGCAGCATCAAATCGAAGCTCAAGGAGTTGAAGAAGGCCGCTAAGAATTTTGTCGACACGCTCAGGCCCGATGACCGCGTCGCCGTCGTAGGGTTCACAAGGCGCTTCTACGTGGTCGCGGAATTTTCAAAGGACAAAGACGGGGTCAAGAAACTCATAGACAAACTCAAAGGCCCGAGCGGCGGGACTGCGTTTTACGACTCGCTGTGGAAAGCGCTCGACAAATTTGACGAGATCAAAGAGACTCGCAAAGCTGTAGTCGTGCTGACGGACGGCGTCGACAGCTCTATAGGCGATCAGGGCGAAGGATCGGAGCTGGAGTTTGACGAGCTAGTCGGACGGATCGAAGAAGAGGAAGTGACGATCTACCCGATATACTTCGACACAGAGTACCAGATGGTCGTAAAGGAGCATGAGAACTCTCACGAGCAGTACGCCAAGGCCCGCGAGCAGCTACAGGTGATCGCGGACCGCACGGGCGGCGAGTTATACAAGGCCGCGCGCATAGAGGACCTCGACGGCGTCTATCAAAAGATCGCTTCCGAGCTCTTCACGCTCTACAGCGTCGCTTACCAGCCGAAAGACGTGTCGGACGAGCGGCGCTGGCGCAGGGTCAGCGTCAAGGTCAACCGCGAGGGCGTTAAGGCCAAGACCCGCCAGGGATACCGCACCAACTAAAATAGGACTCCTTCGGAGTGCGGTGACAAGTCGGCGCTTTCGGGTTAGCCAATGCGGCTTATCCTATAGCAATTTGCGATTGGATGTAACCTGTAGGGGCAGCCCTTGTGGCTGCCCGGATCGCGCGTCAGCGCGATTACGTCATCGTCCTTACGGACGATCCGGGCGGGGACAAGCCCGCGCCGCGCGAAGCGCCGGGGAACCCGTTCTGACGGGTCGCGCCATGGCCCCTACAATCTTCACCCATTCGCAAATTGCTATAAAACAAAAGCGGTGACAAGTCACCGCACTCCGAAGAAAGTAGCTGCTTTTTAAAGTGCTATTAATCTGAAGTCCGCTTGACGAGGTTGGTCGCGCCGCAGAATTCGCAATCGACCATCTTCTCCTGGTCTTCGGGCTGGAAAAAGATCGTGCAGCTATCCTCGCCGCAACTGCCGCACGTCCAGCGCACGGCCGGCAGCTCGCCGTGTATCAGCTTTATCACTTCCCCGCTCACTTCGTACTGGTTCTCTTGCATAGCTCAGCGCAGCAGTATCGAGTTCTTCGTCACTATGTCGTTGTAGGACTCGCACTCGCCCCCTTCGCATTGCTTTATCAGGTCCTCGATCTTCTCAAGCAGTTGCGTCGAGAAGTGGTCGGGCTCGGCCTGCGGGTGAGGCGGCGCGTAATAGTTGAAGTAGCTCCGAATTATCAGGCTGCGGTTGTCGATCGGCAGCGCCTTCAGATTCTCTATGAACTTGTTTATAGTCCCCTGCCGTTGCAGGTAGAACTCCACGTTCGAGACGTAGAAGGCCGAGACTCGCTCCTTTAGCTCGGCGACGTACTGGCCGATGGCCTTCACGGCCTGCGGCCCGGAAAGGTCGCCGACCACGGGCACGATCATCCCCTGCTCCTGCATCTTCTTCAGGTATTGAAAATCGGCCTCGGAGTTGAAGTAGTTGTTCATCTGGCCCGACAGGTCGCGCTCCAACAGCAGGTCGCGGTAGGTCGGGTAGATCGAGCGCGGCGGGCGGTGGTGGCTCGAATAGCGTATGTCGAGCCCGGCCGCGTAAAAAGCTTTATGGATGCGCGCCATCGTTTCCACATCGGTCGAAGAGAGCGCGATCCCGAACTTCTGCACGTCGCGTTTGACGTTGGACAGGGATTTGTCCAAGAGCTTCGGGTCCGAAGGCGTCGCGTCTATGTACTCGACGATCTCTTTGACGCCGCGCTGGTCCCAGCCCTTGGTCTTGGGGAAAGGCTTTCCGAAAAAGAGGCAGAGGTATTCGACGCGGTTGCGCGCGCGCGTAAAGAGCGCCTTGAACAGAAGGTGCTGGAGCAGGTTGTCGCGGCGTATGTCGATCATAATCGCCATGCGCGGGCGAATCTTGGCGATGTAGGTGAAGCTCTGATCCGGCCCCACGCCCAGGAAGACGCCGCCCTGGACGTTCATCTCGCGCAGCTTGCCTAAGACGTGCTGGTATGAAGTCTCGTTCGAGATCAGGTTGTCCGAGTCGAAATAGCCGCCCGGCTCCGAGAGCCGCGCCGATAGCGCCGCGTAAGATTTGTGGTCCCTCGTAGCCTCGGCGACGCGTATGGCGGTCGCGCCGAGCAGGAAGACCACGAGCAGGTTTACGATCACCACTCGCTTGAGAATCGTCGCGCGATGAGTGATAAGAGTCTCCTTAGGCCGCTTGATCACTTTTATGAGTTCCTCCGTTTTAAACATACTGACCTCTTACCGCTGAGCGCCGGGCGAGCGCGCAGACAACCTCCGGTAGTAATCTTCGATCAGCTTGCGGTAGCGGTCGGGCGCGTCGCCGTCGCTGAGCGCGCCGGGGCCGTTGTTGCCGAGCTTCGCTTGAAGCCTGCGGGCAAGCTCAAGCTCTATCTGGCGCAGAGGGTCGATCACCTCGTTCTTGAGCAGAGCCATCTGGCTCGGGTCGCTGAAGACGTTGGGGTCGAACTTGCGTAGCTGTTCGATGGCGCGGTTCAGCTCGCGCGCCATGTCCGAGTTGCGCCCGAGCGCGCGGCGCAGCTCTTCGGCCTCTTTCAGCCGTTCGCGGAGCTCGCTTTCGAGCTGGCGCGATCCGCCGCGCGGCGGGCCGCCGCCGGACGTGGCGCGGTCAGAGCCGTCGCTGTAAGGCGACTGGCTATTCTGGTTGCCCTGCTGGCCCTGTCCCTGTTGTTCTCCTTGCTGACCTTGCTGCTGCCCTTGCTGCTGGCCCTGTCCTTGTTGTTGACCTTGCCCTTGCTGCTGACCCTGCCCTTGCTGCTGGCCCTGCTGCCCTCGCTGCCCCTGCCGGCCCTGTTGAGCCTGCTGTTGTCCCTGTTGCCCCTGACGGCCGCCGGCCTGCTGTTGGCCCGATTGCTGGCGGCCGGATTGCTGCCCCTGGCGGCCTTGTTGACCCTGCTGCGCCTGCTGACCTTGTTGCTGTCCTTGCTGCTGTCCTTGCTGTTGACCCTGTTGTTGGCCTTGTTGTTGGCCTTGCTGCTGTCCGTTTTGCGATTGTTGCTGCCCCTGCTGGCCCTGCTGTTGACCCTGCTGCTGATTGCCTTGCGAGGACTGGCCTTGATTGTTCTGCGACTCCATGCGTCGTCGCAGCGATTCAAGGTTATCGGCAAGCTCGCGCGCACGGTTGAGCGCGTCTTCCATGCTGTCGCCCTTGCCGGGGTTGTCGTTGCCCGCCCGCGCACCGCCGTTTTCGGCCGCTTGCAGGTTCTTGAGCACCTCTTCGATGTTGCCCTTGATGGCGCGCTCGCGCTCGCGGGCCTGGTCGTACCACCCGTTATCTATCAGTTGATTGTTCTGCCGAATGCGGTCCGGTATGCGGTTGCGGCGGATCGCCCCGGCGGCTTCGCGTAGCTTGTCGCCCGCCTGCTGGTTGTTCTGCCCCATCCCGCGCGCGGCCTGGTCGATGTCTTTCTCAAGCCCCGCGACCTGATCGGCGAGCGTCTGTTTGCGCTCGGCGAGCTGTTGCTTCTTCTCTTCAGACTGAGCGCCCGATTGTCCCTGCCCTTGACCCTGCCGCGCCATCTCGTCGACGTTCTTAGAAATCTCTTCCTGTCGGCGGAGCGCCTCTTCAGCCTGCTGGCGCAGACGCTGCACGCTCTGGCCGCCGCCTGTGCGCTGCGAGTTTTCGAGCGACCGCCGGGCCTGCTCCATGCGCTCAAGCGCGCGGAGCTGTTGCGCGGTCGCTTCCTGGCTGTTGGACGACGAAGAAGATTGCGCGCGTTGCAGGTCGTCGGCCGCCTGCTGCATCTGGCGCGCGCTCTCGGCCAGCTTCTGGTCGCGACGCTCGCGCGACAGCCGTTCGAGCTCGCGGGCCATCTTCCTCGCCTCGTCGATCATTTGCTGCTGCTGGCGCTGAGACGCGCCGCCGCCTCCGCCACGCTGCATCTGTTGAGAGCGCATCTGCTGCTCGACTTGCTGCTGCTGCCGGCGCGCTAGCTCTTGGAGGCGTCGCGCCAGCTCGTCCTGCTGCTGGCTCTGGTTCTGCTGCTGCTGCCGCTGAATGGTCTCGTACTGGTTCTTCATCTTATCGAGCTGAAGCTCGAAAAGGTCGGCAAGCTCCTGCTGCTCCTGTTGAGAGCCGCCCTCGCCTTGCTGCCCCTGCGCGATCTGCATCTCGCGGAACGTAGACTCGGCGCGGAGCAACTGCTGGAGCGCGCGCTGTTCGGGCGGCAGCGCCTCTTTCGTCTTGCGCGAGCGAAGCTCGCCCGTAGCCTGCTCCATCTCCTTAGCCGCTTGCGCCAGGTACTCTAAGAGCTTGGCGAACTCCGGCTGCGCGTTTATCTGACCGCCGAGCCGTCGACGTATGCGCTCGGCCAGCGCGTCGGTCTCGCCCTTCAGCTTCTCCTGGCTCAGAGTGACCGCCTCGAAATTCTCCGTCTTCTCTTCAGGCGTGTAGCCCGACTCTTCTCGCTGGACGCGGAAGGTCGCGGCGATTATCTCGCGCTGGCGGCGCGTGAGCGCGTTGGAATCCTGCTCGCCGCCCTGGCCCCCGCCCTGCTGCTGCGCCTGGCGGAACTGGCGGTCGAAGGGGCGGACTTCCAGGAAGTAGATGTCCGAAGTCGCCTCGCCGCCGTTGTTGTCGCGCGCCTTCGCGTAATAAGAGATGAAGTCGCCCGGTTGTAGCCCGTGCTCTTCGAGGAAGAACGTGTGCGCGCCAGCGAGCGTTCGCGGCGTGTCGCTCTTGAGGTCCTGCAACTGGACGCGCTGCTCCTGGCCGCCGTTTACCGAATAGAAGAGCTCGATCGCGCTCACGCCGTAATCGTCTTCGGCCTTCGCCTGCGCGAACACTTCCTGAATGCTCGTCACTTTCATGTCGCGGCCGGGCTTGTCGATGACGACCGTCGGCGCGTGGTCGTCGATGATAGTGATGTCGTACTCGTTCGAGCCGTTGTAGCGCTCGCCCGATTCGCTCGTAAGCTCTATGCGGTAAGTGCCGTTCTGTTTGACGGTGAACTGGCCCGAGAACTGGTCATCGTCGCCCTCGGCCATCTCGACCTTCGTGCCGTCGCTCAGGACTATGCGGGCCGCGCCGGCCTGCGCGCTCAACCGCGCGATGACTGTGACGACAGTCCCTTTAAGCGCGGCGACCTCGCCGCCGTTTTCAACCTTCTTGCTCGCCAGGCGAGTGTACGCGGGGAAGTTCAAGACCAGATCGATCTGCTTTACGAATGGAAGGTCGGCCACTTCGAGCGTCGCTTCGGTAGAGCGGATGCCGTTCGCCTCGACGTAATAGACTATCGAATCCTGTATGTTGAAGATCATGTGCTGGAACTCGCCGTAACTGCGCGCCGGTTCCATGACGGTCGCCTTCCAATTTTCGGCGTCGAGGCGGCGGATGAAGACCTGCGCCGTCTCTGCGTCGAACCCGTTGAGCGCGGCCTTGATCTTCTGGTCGGACCCGCGCGGGACGCGCGAAGTCGCCGGGCTCACGGCTATGAACATCGCGTTGGCCGAAACCGTCTCGCTGAACGGGGAGTAGAGATTGCTCAGCCCGCCGGTCAGCGACGCGGGGCCTACGAAGAACGCGCTTATCAGCATGAGCAGGATCAAGCCCGAAGCGGTCGCGTAGCCATAGGCGTGGCGCGGGTCGATGACGACGTCGGGATCGAGTTTCGAGCACCGCTCGCCCGTGTCCTCGACCAGGCGGTTCACGATGTCGGGCGAAGCGTCGCGGCTGTCTTTCGAGTATTCGACGGCCGTCACCAGCCGGTCCGAGAGGACACACTTCTCCTCGATCAGCCGCGCGATCTTCTCGTCAGGGATCCTGGCCCTGAGCGGCCTGGCTATGAAGAGCAAGGCCGCGAAGATCGCTACGACCAGCGGGAGGAAGCGCAGCGCGACCAACAGGCCCGCCTTCTGGCTGAAGGCGTCGGCGGCAAAGCCCGAGGCGATTATCGTCGCGGCGACCGCTGCCAGCGTCAAAGCCGCGCCGCGGAACAGGTGCCGCGCCCGCAGGCGTGCGCGCGCTTGCTTCATCAACTCGTTAAGATTTCTGTGTTGAGAACTCATACCGCGTTCCCCCTCAAGCCGCTTTAATCCACTGAGAGGGCGTCTGAAAAGCCCCCTAGGGGCTTGATATTTGTAGAAGGGTCGCGTAACCATTATTCAACTCCTACGGAGTTGAATGTGCCTGCCTCGCGATCAACTACAAACATCCGGCTCCTACGGAGCCTAGTAAGTCGCCACTTCTCAGACGCGCTCTGACTGCGACTAAGTATAGTGCCTACTCGATCAGCCAACAAGCTTGGCTATTCGTATGCGACGGGCCAGTATCGCTTCGCCCACAAACAGCGCCAGCGCCAGAACGAGCAGCGGCAGCCACAATCGCTGCTCGGCCTCTATCTCTTCGGCCGTGAGCCGCTTCTGATCGGCCGCGCCGGCGCTCTCCCCCGGCCCCGGGAGAATGCTCGCCTTGAACTCTTCCATGTTCAGCTTCGTGAAATCCGATTCCTTCGTGTCGAGATTGACCGCCACGTGCTCTGTGCGGTTGCGGTATCGCAGGCGGTAAAAGCCCACTTCCGAGGCGCTGACCGCGAGCTTGCCCGATTGATTCTTAGGCGCGTCTTCGATACGGCCGCCGCCCGGACTCTCTATCGCCGGCAGCGAGCCGTCCGCGTCGGGCGCGGCGGCGAAGACCTGGCCTACGGTGTAGGACGCGGCCGTAATGCGGCCGTCGAGGTATTCGAGCATCTGGCGCACGAAGGGCAGAAACATAGGCGTGAGCGGCAGGTCGTTCCATGCCGTGTCGAGCGTCGTAGTCACAAGCAAGACCTTGCCCCTGCCGAACAGTCCTTCCATTATCATGGGGCTGCCGTCGTCGAGCGCCGCCAAAGTCGCCGCGCGCTCGCTAGGCACAACGCGGTTGTAGCCGTAAACGCGCGTAGAGGTCAGACGGCCGCTCTTGCGGAACGCGCTGAAGATCGGGTGGTCCATCTTCACCTGGCTCATCAAAGCGTAGCCGCGCGTCTGAACTTTCTCGCCAAGCTCGGCGGGCGATACGTCGCGAAAGACGTGGTTGAACTCCGCCGCCTCCGCGTGACGGCCCGCCGCGATTATCAAACCGCCGCCGCGCTCTACGAATCCCTTTATCGCGGAGGCCAGTTGCTCGCTTATGCCCGAAACGTCGTTGACGATGATCGCGCGGTACTGTTCGAGCTCAGCCGGGTTGATCGTGCCGGGGGTCTTGACCGTCAGCGCGTGCTGGTTGTTTTCGCCGGCCGCGAGCGACTGCTGTATGAAGAAGGTCTCGCTGCGGCCGCGCGCGGGCGTCTCGATCGCGAGCACCTTTGTCTGGTCCTCGCGCCGGATCATAAAGTAGAACTTGTTGTCGAGCGGGAAGCTGTCGCCGGTTATCTCGACCGTAGCGCGGTTAGCGCCTTCGGGGACGTTGAACCCCGTGAACTCGACCGCGCGCGACCCGTCAGAGTCGAGCGGCGCTTGACGGCGCTCGACCGCAAGCTCGTTGAGCTTCAGGTCGACGACCGAATCGCCTACCTCTTCGGGGCCGAAATTGCTCAGCCGCGCCTGGACCTTCCCGCCATACTTTTGAGCGTAGACGACGGGCTCGGCTTTCACGTCGGAGACGGCAACGTTCATTGACTCCGCCGGGGAGACGTCGACGGTCACCAGCTCGACCGTGGGAGAGAGCTTGATCTGCGGGGCCGTGTGGTTCCACCCCGCGGCCTGAAAATCCGAGATCAGGTAGATGCGCCGCGCGCCGCGCGCAGACTCTTTCAACATAGCGTCGGCGGCCTGTAGCGCTTGCAGATAATCGGTAGCTTCGAGGCCGGGCTGCGTCTGGTCTACGAGCGCGAGGGCTTCGGCGCGGTTGGCCTTGAGCGGCATCAGTATGTCGTAGCCCTGCGCGAACTCGACCAGCGCGATCTGCTCGTCGGACCCGGAGCGGTTGATAGCGTCGCGGGCCGCCTGCCGCGCGCGGTCGAACGTGTTCGAGTAGCGCATGCTGTAGGAGCCATCGATCAAGATAACGCTGCTAGCGCGGTCGGTCCCCGCGGCCTGCGGGTTGTGCGCGGTGAAGTAAGGTCTGGCGAATGCGAGCGCAAGCAGCGCGAGCGCGGCGCAGCGCAGCGCGAGAAGAAGCAGGTTGCGAAGCTTTCGCTTCTTTATCGTCTTCTGCTCGATGCGGCGGAGAAACATAAGCGAAGGAAACTCGACTCGACGCGCCTGCGTGCGGCGGACGAGGTGAACGAGGACGGGCAGTGCCGCCGCCGCCGCTCCCAGCAAGAAGAATGGGGTAAGAAATGCCATCTACTTCCTTGAACCTTGCGCCTGTGCGAGAGCTCTCTCAAGCAAATCAGAGACGCCAAGAGTATCTGCCCATTGCTTGAGATAATCAGTATCTAAGCGACCGGCTTGAATCTTGATTACGCCAATCACGTCTTGCCATTGACGGTCAGAAACCTCATTGCCCAGACGATACCATTTCAGTTTGGCGAGGATCGTGTCCTCGGCCGTTGCAACGTAAGCCGTTCGTTCCGGCTCGTCATTTATAACTCTCAACCGCCTTCGCTCAAGCTGCTTCTCATCAAACCCGCCCGGCTTCGCCACGAAAACGTCTATCTTAAAGCTTGTATCAATGTGAATAATGTTAAAGTGCCGCTGCTCGTCCGTCGCTCGCCTGATCGATTGCTCGTCTGCATAAAACTCCGACCCGAGCTCGCTTACAAGCAGGTTCGCGTGCTCCCGACTGATTGCCGCGAGCAGATCAACGTCCATCGTTGCGCGCGCGAACCCGTGTGCAGAGCTGGCGAACGAGCCGCCTATTACGTAATCAATATTCAATCTTTCAAGCACAGCCAGCACTTTGAACAAAACCTCTAGCTGCTCACCGGCCATCAGTAACCTTCAACATCCGGGTCCCAACCGTAAACCCGAATCATTGTTTCGCGGTCGAGCACGAGCGCAGCAAGCCGCAACTTCACCTCTTCATCTGAAGCGGCGGGATAACGGCTTCTGATGCCTGCCTTCGCGAAGGCGCGGCATGCTTCGGTAGCGCCTGCAACCTGTCGGAATTTTTTCCAGACGGGCGTCGCGCGCGCCAGGTCGACGAGCGCTCGCTCTGCCTCATCATCCGTGTCGCTGAACAACTGCTCTGTCCCCATCATCCCAGATGTGAGCGGCGCGCGAGGTACGAGAACAGCGCCGCGTCTAACGGCTCCGAAGTTCGGAGCAGCTCGTAATCAATTCTGTTCCGCGCCGCCCCCTCGCGCAGCGCATCTACATGCAGCTTGATCAATCGCAGGTACTCGTCGCGCAGCTCGTCGGGCATGACGTGCATCTGCTCTTCGGTCTCGCTGTCTTCCAACACCACCGGCTCGTTAAACTTGAAGTCAAGCTCCTGCCGGTCGAGTATCTGAAAGACGACTACGTCGTTGCCGCGGAACCGCAAGTGCTCAAGCCCTTCCATCACCTGCTTGGGCTCGTCGTACAGGTCCGATATCAAGACTATTATCCCGCGCCGCGTCAATAGGTCCGCCGTGCGGTGTAGCTGCTCTGACAGTGCCGTCCCACGCCCCGGCACAAGTTGTTCTATCGAGCCGAGCACCGTGCGCAGGTGGCCCGTGCGCGAGCGCGGCGGCACATGATCGATCACGTCTTCGTCAAAAGCGACCAGCCCTATCGAATCGTGCTGGCGCACGGCCAGGAAGGCGAGCGAAGAGGCCAGGTACTGCGCGTACTGGAGCTTGGTCACTTCGCCGCTGCCGTAGCCCATCGAAGCGCTCGCGTCGACGAGCAGGTGTACCTGCGCGTTCGTGTCGCCCTGGTACTTCTTGATGTAGAGGCGGTCGGTGCGCGCGAGCAGCTTCCAGTCGAGGTGGCGCAGATCGTCTCCGGGCATGTACTGGCGGTGCTCGGCGAAGTCCGTCGAAAAGCCTAGGTATGGCGAGCGGTGGAGCCCCGATATGAAGCCTTCGACGACGGCGCGCGCGATCAGCTCAAGCGAGTTGATGCGCGCCAGGATTTCCGGCGCTAAAAAGCGCGTGCCCGTTTGTCCGATGCTCTGGACCATAAAGAGAGTGTCGAATTATCTCGTGATATTAAAAGTGATTGTGCCGATCATGTCTATGGCTTGGCCGGACACTTTCATCGGCGTAAACTCCCACTGCCTGGCCGCATCGATAGCGGCCTGTCTCAGCTCATCCGGGCCGGATAGGACCTCCGCTTTTATGACCTTTCCGTTTACGTCGACTCTAACTTCGACCGTCACGCTGCCGCTCACGCCTGCTTCACTTGGGAATATGGGCGCGACGCGCTTGGTCGCTTTTTCCTGAAGACCGCCGCCCGAAAAGCGGATCACCATCGGGCGGTTCGTGAGCGGGGCTACGCCCTTTGACCCCTCGCCGGGATAGACATCTTTCGCGGCGTCATAAGAGATCGTACGGTAGGACACATGTTTGTTGGATCGAGTTCGCTTGCCGTCTTCTATCTGAGTATACGTCTCATGCCTCTTCGTCCAGTTGCCGGTCGAGTCAAATTCGTGTTTGTATTTATATTCTGTTGATAGAGATTTGTATTTGTATTCTATCTGGTATCCATACTCTGTTGATGGAGAATTGAGGTACTGACAAACCATTTCAATCTGCTGCTCCCGCTCCCCGTAGGTCCTCGCGCAGTTCGACTTTACAGTCCCGTCAGGCGCTTTTTGAATCACCTCCACCTTGTTGTTCTGTTGATCGTATTTACGTTGCTCTATGCCTAGCAATTTCCCTTTGCCGTCGTAAGTAGCTTCCTCGATCAAGTTCCCTTCTGGGTCGTGCTTGACTTTAACCTTGAAAACCTTCGGTCGAGACGTGTCAATGGGTTGTGGGATTAAAGCGTGGGGCCTGCCCGTCGTATACATAGTCTTAGTGAAGTTACCATCCTGGTCATAGGTATAGACATCTCTGCCCGCTATCTCGCCATCGGAAATATAGAGCAGTTCAGTTATATAGCCTTTCTCATCGTAACGCGTCACAGTCACACTCCGCTTTCCTTCAACGAGTTTCCCGCCCTCGTCTCTCAAACTGGCCCTTTCCAGACGCACCGAGCGCACGTTCCCGACTAGCCTGGCCCGCTCGCGGTCGGACTTTTTCTGCACCGCAGGGGCTTGAGTGAGAATCAGAGTGGAGGCCAGGGCTAAGGCAATGGCTTGCATGAGGTCTCCTCCTACAATCCCGACTTCGGCTCCGGGACTGTCTCAATCAATCTTCTTATCACGTCGTCGGGCTTCACCCTTTCCGACTCCGCGTGGAAGTTCAAGAGTATCCTGTGACGCAGTATCGGGTAGGCCAGCGCGCGCACGTCTTCTATAGACACGTTGTACCGACCGTTCATCACCGCGCGGGCCTTGCCGCCGAGTATGAGGAACTGGCTCGCGCGCAAGGACGCGCCCCAGTTCACCCATCGCCTTATGTAATCGGGCGCGGCTTGCGTGATTGGGCGGCTCGCGCCCACAAGGCGCACGGCGTAACGCGTGACCGATTCGGCTGCGGGCACACGGCGAACCAGCCTCTGAAAGTTGAGTATGTCGGCCCCCGTCACGTTGCGCGCGAAGCTGTAGTCTTGCACCGAGGTGGTCCGGTTCACGACGTCGACTTCGTCGTCTTCGCTCAGATACCCGATGTGTATGTTGAACATGAAGCGGTCGAGCTGCGCTTCGGGCAGCGGGTAGGTCCCTTCCATCTCTATGGGGTTCTGAGTCGCGAGCACGTAGAAAGGCTTTGGCAAGTTGTACGTTGTCCCCTGGACCGTGACGTTGCCTTCCTGCATGGCCTCCAGCAGCGCGGCCTGGGTCTTGGGCGGCGTGCGGTTGATCTCGTCGGCGAGGATGATGTTTGCAAACAATGGCCCCTGTATGAACTCCAGCCTGCGGTGGCCCGTCGTGCGGTCCTCTTCGATTATGTCGGTGCCGGTGATGTCGGAAGGCATCAGGTCGGGCGTGAACTGAATCCGCTTGAACGACAGGTCCAACACGTTCGCCACCGTGCGGATCAAAAGCGTCTTGGCGAGCCCCGGCACGCCGGACACGAGCGAGTGGCCCCCGACGAACAGAGATATGAGCACCTGGTCGACGACTTCGTCCTGGGCGATGATGACCTTTCGCACCTCGGCCAGTATCTGGTCGCGCGCGGCTATGAGCTTCTCTAACAGTTCGTCCTCTCTGACAATCTCCTGTGTGTCGGTCGCCATTCTCACTCCATTCTTTATGAGATCAGTGCGTAAGCGCGTAAAAGACGTAGTTGACGCCAAACTTGTACGCGGTGTTAGTGTCTTCGATAGGCTGGAACGGGTCATTAGACCACTGCCAGTAATCGCTCACGTCGTTGTTGTAATTGATCACCATCATCAGCCGCCCGTTCTTGTCTTCGAGGCCGAAGAACTGCGGCCTGTAACCACGGTAGACGGGCCGCACGTCCAACGACTTGATCGAGAAGAAGCAGTTGAAGATGGGGTTCGCCACGTCGAGCTCTTTCATCTGA
>DATFGQ010000047.1:0-12430 GCA_035249305.1 Blastocatellia bacterium
TCTTCGAAGAGAAGCGCGCTATACGCTTCTCGGTCGGGCGAACGTTCTAGCGGCGTGACAAGTGAGAAGTGAACCGTGACAGGATAAAAGCAAATCGGGCCTTTCTTGTCACTAGTCACGATTCACTCGTCACTGTTATAATGGCTTTTTCTCAGGAGGCGGAGGGCGCTGGCCGTCGATCCGCATCAATTTAAGAAAGACAGGAGCAGTTATGGTGAAGATCAAGTTTGCTGCCTTTGCAGTAACACTCGTGGCAGCGTTCGCGCTGACCGCTTCGGCGCAGCAACCGGCCAGCCCGGCGGGCGTAACCAGTCTATTACCCGATGGGAAGATCGCGGTCATAAACACGCAGGCTTTCCCCGAGCAGATCAGTGAGCTGAGGCAGAAGTACGAGCAGGTGAACAACCAGTTCAAGGACCGTTACGAGAGGCTGAAGGCTTTAGACACGCAGCTCAAGCAGATGGAGACCGACATACAGACGAAAGGCTCGGCGATGGCTCCGGACAAGCTTCGCGAGTTGCAAGACAACTTCCAGACACAGAAGACGCGCGGCTCGCGCGACTACGAAGACCTCCGGGCCGACGTCAATAAAGCTATCGGCACGACGACCAAGCCCGTGTGGGACAAGATAAGCCAGTTCATGAACAACTATGCGTCGCAGCGCAACATAGTCCTGATACTGGACCTGCCCGGCGCGGCTCAGGCGGGCTCGCTGGCATACGTCTCGCCCGGCTCCGACGTGACGGCCGATTTCATCGCCGAGTACAACAAGGCTAACCCCGTAGCGGGCGCGCCCGCCGCGACCAAGCCGAACCCGCAGCCTCCGGCGACACAGACCCCGGTCAAGCCCGCGGCGAAACCGAATAACTAGGCGAAAGGAGTCACGAGATGAAGTTCATAAAGCTGACACAGATTCTTTTCGCCATCTGCGCGCTCGCCGCAGCGGCCTCGGCACAGCAGACAGCCACGGGCGCACCGGCTCAGGCAGGCGCGGCCCCGGCCCTGCTTCCCAAAGGTAAAGTAGCGATCATCAATTCGCTCTATTTCCAGGAGCAGATAGGCGAGATAAAGGCCAAGGTCGAATCGCTCAACCGGCAGTTCGAGCCGCGCATGAAAGAGATACAGGGGATCCGCGACCGCATCACCGCGCTTGAGACTACGATAGACACGCAGAGGAAGAGCGGCGCGCTTGCGGCCGCCAGGGAGGCCGAGATGATCGAGCAGCTCGAACAGATGAAGCTCGATTACAAACGGCGCGGCGAGGACTTGCAGGCCGAGGGGAACCGCGCCTCCGAGCAGACCATCGCGCCGATAAACGCGAAGGTCGGCCGCTTCCTCCAAGAGTACGCCCAAAAGCGCGGCATCATACTGCTGATCAACGTCGCCAACGAGTCCCAGGCGCGCACCGTTGTGTGGTACGACCAGCGGGCCGACGTGACGCAGGATTTCATCGCGGAATATAACAAGGCTAACCCCACGGCCGGGGCGGCTCCCCCGGCGGCGCAGCCTCAGAAGAATCCTTAATAGCTAAGACGCGATTTATGATCGATCGAAGGGCAAGGCGCGCGCCTTGCCCTTTGTTATTCCAGGGCAGTTCGGTAAGCCCTGAAAGGGCTAAATTCAATAGCCAGGGGCACCGCCCCTGGAAACGGATTGATAGTAATGAAAAGCCCTGAAAGGGCGCGATAGAGGTATCGCCCTTTCAGGGCTTCTTGTTGTATGACGCGTAACTCGGCGCGTTGCGCCGGGCTATTGAATAGCGCCCCTACGGGGCTTTCGGCTATTGAATTACGCCTCTTCGAGGCTTCCTATTGAATCTCGCTTTTCGGGACTCATCGATCTTCAGTGGTAGGAGTCGAGCGCGCCCATGCCGTAGTCTTCCTCGTCCTTGGCGCGCAGCATGTCGAGTATGAGCGCCGTGTTGCTCGTGGCCTGGATCGTCTGCTCGTACTCTGCGTTAGATTTCTCGAACTCGAAATTCCCGTCGACCGCTCCGAGCAGCTTGCCCAGCGCGGGGCGGCCGGAATCGCCCCCAGTCTTCGACCCGATTATCTGCCCTTCGTTGAAATGTATCTCCCCGTTAGCCACCGACGAGGAGATCGTCAGCGCGCCCGAGAGGCGGCTGTTTTCGACGATCTGGATTATGTCGAAAAGGTTGATCTCCAGCAGCAGCCCGGAGAGTATCTTCTGCGATCGCGCGGGGGCCGCGTCGGCGCGGCGTATGTCGTGGAACTGGCCCGTGACCGAAACGCGCGGGTCGAGGCGCTTGGCCTCAAGCAATCTTTCGTTCGCTCGCTCGATGTCGCCCGCGGAGATGTGCAGGCTCGCCAGCGCCAAACACTGCTGCGCGGCGTGGTCGCGGCGGCCCGCGTCGATCAGTATCTCGCGCAGCTTTTCGCGCAGCCCTATGTGGCGCGGCGCGCTGTCGATGGCGCGCTCAAGCGTCTCGATGGCGCGGTTGACCATGCGGTACTTGACCAACAGCTCCGCGTCTATGATTGCGCTCTCGGGATCGAACTCTGTTGGGTTATTCCTGACCATATCAATCCAGTTTACCACTGACCACTGACCACTGCTATACGATGTTTATCGGCGAGCGCCGTGAGGCTCTCTCTATCGAACATCAACGTCTTATCGGCCGTGATGTGCAGCGCAGTCGCGCCAGCCTCGACCATGACTTCGATCGTGGGCAGCCCGATCACGGGCACGTCGAACCGCATGTCCTGGTCGGGCTTCGCGACTTTTATCACGGCGAATCCTCGGCCGCGGGTGATCTCTCCTGCCCGCCTGATGACTGCGTCCGTGCCCTCCATCGCCTCGATGGCGACAACGGCGCAGTCTTTGACCGCGATGGTCTGGCCCAGGTCCAAGCGCGCGATCTCGCGGGCGACTTGCAAACCGTACTCGATGTCGGCGCGCTCTTCTTTAGACGGCGCGCGGCGCGTGAGCACGCCTTCGCGCGCGATCAACGGCTCCAGGAAGACGGTCGAGGCTACAAGCTCTATGCCTTCGCGCGCGAGCTCGTCGGCGACCGCGCCGATCAGGCTGTCTGTGTTCTTGGTCGAAAGGCGCGCCAGCAGCCGCACCATGCGGAGGTCCGGCAAGGCGTTGAGGCGGAATATCTGATGGTGTTTGACCTGGCCGGCCATTATGGCATGCGTGACCTGCTCGCGCTTGAAGAAGCGGATGAGGCGTCCCAACTGGCCCACGCCCATCCACTCGACCCGCGACGCGACGCGCTCGATCTCAGGCTCCGTCTCTTCCTTGATGGCGGCCACGACTATCTCGACGCCCTGCCGCTCGGCGCCTTCGACGACGAGGAAGGGGAAACGGCCGTTGCCTGCTATCAGTCCGTACTTCATTACAGTTTTTAGTTTTCAGTTTTTAGTTTTTAGTTCTCGGTGCTGATGCTGAAAACTAAAAACTAAAAACTGAAAACTACTTCGTCACTCCGCGCTCGGAAGATTCGATGAACGAGATCAGGTAATCTATCTCGGGCCACCCGCCCAGGTCTTGCCTTATCGCTTCGAGCGCCTGCGTGGTGTTGAGCTTCGCCGCCAGCAGCAGGCGGAAGGCGCGCGAGATGCGCCTGATCTCGGCATCCGTAAAGCCTTTGCGGCGCAGCCCCAGAGTGTTCTGCCCGTAACATCGCGCGTGGTTGCCAACGGTGCGCGCGAAAGGGAGCGCGTCTTTGACGACGACGGACCCCGCGCCGATAAACGCATGGCGGCCGACGCGGCAGAACTGGTGAATGCCCGCAAACGCCCCGAGCGTGGCGTAGTCTTCAACTACGACGTGGCCCGCCAGCGAAGCGCCGTTTGCGAATATCACGTGGTTGCCTATGTGACAGTCGTGCGCGACGTGGGCCTGCGCCATGAAGAGGTTGTCCGAGCCGATCTCTGTGAGGTTGCCGCCGCCTTCGGTCCCGCGGTGCAGGGTCGAAAACTCGCGGAACGTGTTGCGCTCGCCCGCGCGCAGCCAGCTCCGCTCGCCGCGGTACTTCATATCGTGCGGCGCCTGGCCCGCCGACACGAACGGGAAGAAGACCGAGCTGGCCCCGAATTCCGACGGGCCTTCGATGACGCAGTGGCTCGCCACCCGCACGTCGTCGTGCAGTATCACGTCCTCGCCTATGACCGAGTACGGCCCGACCACCACGTTGCGGCCGAGCTCCGCCTTCGTGCTTATGATGGCTGTCGGGTGGATAGACACCTGGCTTAAGACTCCTCCGGGCTACTTCTCGACGGGGGTGAAGGCAGCGCTGTTGATCTGGTCGCTCCGCTCGACGACGCTGCGCTCGACGAGCGAGGATGATATCAGGGCCTCGGCCACAAGCTGGCCATCGACGTAGGCTTCGCCGCGCAGTTTTATGTAGCGCGGGCGCAGCCTCAGCACCGTCAGTTCGAGTCTGAGCTGGTCGCCCGGCACTACGGGGCGGCGGAACTTCGCGCCGTCGATGCCCGTGAAGAAGACGAGCTTCGATTCGCGGTCCGGCAGGCTCGCGAGCATCAACACGCCGGCCGTCTGCGCCATCGCCTCGACTATCAACACGCCGGGCATGACGGGAGCGCCGGGGAAATGGCCCTCGAAGAACGGCTCGTTGAGCGTGACGTTCTTGATGCCGACCACCCACTTGCCCGCCTCGTAATCGATAATGCGGTCGACGAGCAGGAACGGGTAGCGGTGCGGCAAGATCGCCATGATCTGAGTTATGTCGAGGACTGTGCGCGCGGCCTCTTTCCGCGATGAAGTTGCCTCAGCAGATTCCATAGTATTCTCCGTCAGGCTCTCTCTTTTTGCCCCACGAGCTTTTCGAGCCGCTTGAGCCTTTCAACAATCTCCGGCAGCCTGGAGTATAGCACCTGCGACCGCCGCCACGCCCTGTAATCCCGCGCGGGGATGCCGGCGACCATGGCGCGGGCGGGGACGTTTTTCATGACGGCGGACTTCGCGGCTATGACCGCGCCGTCGCCCACCTCCACGTGTTGAGCCGTGCCGGCCTGGCCCGCGATAACGCAGCCGCGCCCCACGCGCGTGCCGCCGGAAAACCCGCTCAAAGCCGCGACTACAGTGTCTTCGCCGAGCACAGTGTTGTGGCCGACCTGGATGAAGTTATCGAGCTTCACGCCGCGCTTCAAGACCGTCTCGCCGAAACCCGCGCGGTCGATTGCGCAGTTCGCGCCTATCTCGCAATCGTCTTCGACGCGCACGCGCCCGACCTGCAACAGCTTCGTCTGACGCCCCTCTTCGTCGGGGACGAAGCTGAAGCCGTCCGCCCCGATCACCGTCCCCGCATGAATAATCACGCGGCTCCCGATCTCTGTGTCGTCATAGATAACCACGTTCGGATGAATGACCGTGTCGTCGCCGACGCGACAGTTGTTGCCGACGACGACGCCCGGATGCAGAGTGACCCGATCGCCTATGACCGAGTCGCGGCCGATCGTGACGCGGGGGTGGATCGAAAGGTCTTCGCCTAAAGACGATCCTTCGCCCACGATCAGGTCTTCGCTCACGCCCGCGGGCTGGTACGACGTGGCGTGGAGCAACTGGACGGCTCTGGCGAAGGCGAGCTTTGGGTCGCGGGCGATCAGCAGGTTCGAGGCCGCGCCTTCAACCTTTCGCGCAACGATGATGGCGGTCGCGCGCGACTCGTGCAACTGCGCAAGGTAAGCCCGCGTAGTCGCGAACGTAACGTCGCCTTCCGTCGCGTCGGCGAATGGGCGGGCGCGTCTGACTACGGCTTCGGGGTCCCCGACCAGCTCGGCCCGGATCACTTCGGCTAGATGGTTGAGCGTGTGCATCGCAAGGCAAAGAGTTTCCCATAACGAATTTGAAAATTCAAATTTGAGTTCTCAAATCTCAAATGTCTCTGCGCGAGAATAGCGCGTAGGCAATCGCGAAACCCGCGAGCGCAATGCCGATCAAGACCCAGAAGTGGTGGGCGGGGACTTCAAACCCCATCACGATGTCGAGCGGGCTGTAGTAGCGGAAGGGCGAGAGCCATCCCACGGACGACGCGGGCTCCCAGGCTCTGGCGATGTAGTCGAGCAGGAAGGTCGCGAGCGCCAGGAGCCCCGCGAGCGCTCCGGCTATCGTCCGCCGCCGCGACGCAGCGCTGATCGCGAGCCCTACCCCGCCCCAGCACAACATCAGCGCTCCGAGGTTCACCGCAAGCCGGAGGATGAGATCAGCCGAAGGTATCTCCGCGCCTTCGGGCGCTAGAGTCGAAAGCCCTGTCAAGGTCCCTATCATCATGAAAGCGAGCACGACCGCCGTGCAGATCGTTACGACGGCAATCGCACGAGTGATAACCCAGTGTCTCGCCAGCGGGCGGGCGAGAATCAGGTCCATGAATCTCGTCTCGACTTCGGATGCCGGTTGCGTGGCTAAAGAGATCGTCATGCCGACCAGCGAGCCCATGATCGCTATGTGGAAATAACCGATCGCGATTATCCCCGCGAACGACATCAGCCCGGCGAACGAAGGCCCCATCATCTGTCGCATGAACGGAGGGATGAGCGTAGAGATCTGCTCGAAGGCGTTCGATTGGTGGAGCGAGCGAGCGACGAGCGTGAGAAAGACTTGAAAGCCCGCCAGCAACAGCCCCATCCCGATGACGAGCGCGCGTGCGCGCCTCAACGAATGCAATAGCAGTACGAGGCCGCCTCTCACTAGTCGCCCTCCCGGTAGTACTTTAGAATAACGTCTTCCAGGTGCGGCTCTTCGACCATCAGGTCGCTGACGGGCAGACCCGAGAGCGCGCTTACGAGCGGGCCGAGCGGCCCATTCACTCGCAACGTCCATACTCTCGGCTGCGTATCAAGCAGCTCATGACCCGCCGCGAGATCGGGCACGCGCCGAACGTCTTCGGCGAAGATCACGCGCACGCGTCGCGCCGCCAGGTTGCGAATCTCTTCGACGGGCGACAACAAAACGAGCTCGCCTCGCTTGAGCAGCCCCACGCGGTCGCAAACCCGCTCGACTTCCGAGAGCACGTGAGACGACATGAAGACCGTGCGCCCTTTCGCCTTCACGTCGGCGAGGAGCTCGTAGAAAGCTTCTTGCATCAGCGGGTCGAGCCCCTCGGTCGGCTCGTCGAGTATGAGAAGCTCCGGGTCGTCTTGAAAGGCCTGGATCAACCCAAGCTTTCGCTTCATCCCCGTGCTGTACTCGCGCAGCCTCCGGGCGAGGTCCGCGTCCGAGAGAGCGAGGCGGTCTTGAAGCTCGCGGCGGTATTTTTCATCGACGGCGCGGCGCTTGAGCTTCGCGAGAAAATCGAGCAGCCGGCGGCCGGTCATGTCGCCGTAGACGCCCATCTCGCCGGGCAGGTACCCGATGCGGGCGCGCGCTTCAAGCCCTTGAGACTGGCAATCGAAGCCGAAGACCGACGCGCGGCCGCCCGTGGGTCTGAGCAGGTCGAGAAGAATTCGGATCGTAGTCGTCTTGCCCGCGCCGTTGAGTCCGAGAAATCCGAAGACCTCTCCACGCATCACCTCCAGGCCGAGCCGCTTGACGGCCGTCAAACGACCATAGCGTTTCGACAGCTCTTGGATGGAGATCGCCGTGTCAGCAGCGGAGCCAGCGCTCATACGACGCATTCTATGAAGATTGATTCGAGGGCGCAACGGCGCGGGATTCAATTACTCTTCTTTTATTGTCTTCTTCTCTTCTTCCTGTTCCACCTTGTAGAAATCCAGCAGCGCGTCGCTCTGGCCGCGCAGGTCGCGCTTCAACCGGTTGAGCGCCACCCGCACGACATCCCTGTGATGCACGCGCTGGCGGCTCGGAATGTCAGTCACCCGCAGCCAGATGTCGTGGATCAGGTTCACGTCCTCTTCCGTGAGATGCGGGGCGTGAGCGCCCATATAAATCGTGTGCTCGCGGCCTCCGGGCTCGACGACTTTGAAGCAGACCTGGCGGCGCGGCTTTTTAGAAAGCCGTTCCCACGCGCGGCCCAGTTGCCGCGCCTGCTCCTGCGGCGTCATCTTCGACGACCTGCCCGCGACTATCTCCGAAGAGTCGAGCTGCACTGCCATCTGCACTACCGCGTCGAAGATGTTAGTCGCGGGCACTACCGCGAGGTCTACGGGCTTGCCGTACTTTTCCGCCAGCGCGACGACTCTTGTGAAGAGCCTCTGCTCGTAGTCGGTAAACAGGTTCTCGTCATACAGCTCGCGCTCGCCGCCGTCTGGCCCCGACACGAGCCGTGTAGTCACGACCACTATGTCCTTGTCCTCTGTGTTCGTGTGGCTCAACGCGTGCTCAAGGTGCGCGAGCGTGTTGTAATCCCTGACCGCCACGAGTATGTTGCCGGGCCGCGCGCCCACCGTCTCCTGGTCGATCGTCTCGTTATGCTGGAGCTGAAAGCGGTCCAACATCGCAAGCGTCCTGTCCTGCTTGCGCCGGTTGATCCGCTCGGAGACCGTGAACAGGATGAAGAAGATCACCGTGAAGGCCACGCCGGCTATCGTCGCCACCTGTTTCGTGAGCAGGTTCGTGAGCGCGATCGACAGCAGTATGAGCGCGATGATTATTAACCCGACGGGTATCTCGACGCGGCCGACACGGACGTTGACGGGCACCTTCCACTCGCGCGCCTCCGGCCTACGGACCCGCAGCACGAGCGTCGCCACCGCGTTGAACGTAAAGCTCCAGATCACGCCGAAGGCGTAGGCTTCGCCGAGGATGAAGACGTCGCCGCCCGAGCCGAAGATCGTGACGAGCTGGAGTATCGCTATGAGATTAATTATGCGGTAGGTCGTCCCGTATTTCTTGTGCGGCTCGCGGAACCATTCGGTCAGCACGCCGTCTTCCGAGACGCGATTGAGCACGCCGTTCGAGCCGATGATCGAAGTGTTGACCGCCCCCGACAGCATCAAAAATCCCACGATGACGACGAACGCCTGGAACATCAGCTTGAGGTATTCAGGCCCGACGAAGTTGACCGCGAGCCCCGAGATCAGATTGTTTAAGAATTGCGGCCTCGTCTCGTCCGGTATGATCGCCACCGCAAAGAACGACACGAGCGAAGTGAAGAGCAAAGAGTAAACGAAGATGACCCACCCGGCCTTCTTGAGGTTCTTCAGCTTCGGGTGCTCAAGCTCGCGGTTCACCTGCGCCAGGGTCTCCTCGCCGCTCATCGCCAGCACGGAATGGCCGAACGCCATCATAATGCCTATAAAGCCGATGACGGTGGGGGCGTCGCTCGTGATCCTGTAGCGCTCGCCGTCGCTCGCGAACCACGGCAGAGATTCTAGCCACCCGAGCGCCGACGGGTCGAAGTTGAGGTTGCTCGGCAGCGGCAAGGGCGGCAGTTGTCCGCCGCGCTCGATGAGCGTCAAGCAGCTCCACAGGATCATGATTATGACCATCACGGTCGTGACGTACATGATGCGGAGCGCGTCGTCCGAAGATTCGTGGATGCCTTTGATGTTGCGCCGCCAAAAATAAAGAGTCGCCAGCGCGGCGATGAAGGCCGCGAACAGATTCGTGGTCCCGGCCGATGGCTGCCAGGTGTATCCGAAATAGGTGAGCGTCTGGGCTATCAGACCGACGATGTACTGGCCCGCCGAGACGCCGGAGATCGGCCCCGTGAGGATGAAGTCGAAGATCAACGCCGACACGCTGAGCTTCGCCATGTTGCCGCCCATCGCCTCTTTGACCACGCGGTAGACGCCTCCGCGCGTGAACATCGAAGACGACTCGATGTAGAGCGCGCGCACCGCGTAGCTGAACAGCATCACGCCGAGTATGAACCACGGCGCGGCCTTGCCTACGAACTGCTCGGAGATGCCGCCGACGTAGAACGCCGACGAGCCGAGGTCGTTGAGCACGATCGCCGCCGCGCGCCAGAACGAGATGAACGAGAGCATCACCGAAGTGGCGACTACTACCTTTATTTGCGCCCGCGGTTTTGTGATTCTCTGAGTCGTTGTCGTGTCGATGGCCACGGTCTACTCTTCCGGCTCTTTATTAACGGTCGCGCGGTGCGAGAGGAAAGGCAGTATCTTGCCTCTGTATGACAGGTCGAGGCTTGAGCATGCGGGGCAGCAGTAGACGCACAGGTATCCCTTCATCCATTCCAGCCAGATGAGCTTGGTAGAAAGCTTGCTGCCGGGTGCTTGCCATCCGCACTTTCGGCACGCGACCGCTCTATGACGGATGCCGGGGTCGTGGCCCACAAGCAGCATATGTGGGCGAGGCGACGCCCGGTGAGAGAGATGATCTATGACCCCTGGCAGGTAGATTCTCATATAACAATTCTAAGGCCCCGCGCATAAGGGCGGCGTAAAAGGTTTATAAAAAGTTTATAAGGATTCTGGCGGCTGTGTTGTTACTCGCCCGTGTTGAAGCGGTAGCCGATCCACGGCTCGGTCAGGATGTATCGCGGGTTGGCGGGGTCCGGTTCGATCTTCTTCCGCAACTGTCCGATGAAGACGCGCAGGTATTCGGTCTGCTCCAAAGAATTGCTGCCCCAGATTGCGCCGAGCAGAGCGTGATGGGTTATCACCTTGTCGGGGTGGCGTATGAGATAGGTCAGCAGGTCGTACTCTTTCGGAGTCAGGTGCACTTGCTTGCCGCCGACGGTGACGCCGCGCGCTTCCAGATCGACGCGGAAATCTCCGGCTTCTAAAACTGTCGAGGCATTATCAACGCTGTTCAGCTCTCGGACCCGTCTGAGCGCGGCCCTGATGCGCGCAAGAAGCTCGTCCATGCCGAACGGCTTCGTAACATAATCGTCGGCCCCCGCGTCCAACGCGTCGACTTTCGTCTGCTCTTCGCCCTTCACGGAGAGCACGATTATCGGGACGGGCGAGACCGCGCGCAGCCGCCGGCAAAGCTCAAGGCCATCCATATTCGGCATAGAGAGGTCTGTGACGACCAGATCGGGGGGCCAGTCTCCGAAGGTCTCGAGCGCGGATTCGCCGTCGGCGGCGCTGCGAATCTCGTAGCCGTGCGCCGCCAGGCTCCTGCGCAGGACGCGAGTGATCTGCGGCTCGTCGTCAACGATCAGGATGCGCTGTTTGTCCGTCATCACTGTTTATAAGATTCCGTCTCTTCGAAAAGCTCGCCGGAGGCCGCGTCCGCATGGCCGATCGGGAGCGTGAAGACGACGCGGGCTCCACGCCCTCCGTCGTTGTCGTCTACGCGGATGCGGCCGCCATGCGCCTCGACGATGCCGCGCGCGATGGCGAGCCCCACGCCCGTCCCCGCGGGCTGGCTAGCGCTTGAGTCGCCGCCTCGCGTGGCGCGGAAGAACTTATCGAACACACGCTCGCGCAGCTCAGCCGGTATGCCCGCCCCCTCGTCTTCGACCGCGAGCTGTACGAGGTCGTCTCGGGCGCGGGCGGCCGAGACGCGAATGCGGCTTCGGGCGGGAGAGTACTTCGCGGCGTTATCGATCAAAGTGTAGATCACTTCAGCCACCGCGCGGGGGTCGACGCGAATGGCGGGCAGGTCAGGCTCGATCGATGTTTCTATCACGTGGCCCCTTGTCAGCGGCTCGGCCCGCTGCAACGCGATGAGAATCATCTCATCGACCGCGCCGAGTCTCCGGCGCAGGTGCATCTCGCCCGCCTCTATGCGCGCGAGCTCGACCAGGCCCTCTATGAAGCGGTTGAGGCGGTCAGTCTCTTCGTCTATCACTTCTAACATCTCTCGCCGCCCTTCGACATCCATCGCGCCCGCGCGGTCGGGCTTTGTGCGAAGCTCCTCAAGCAGCGTAGTGACCGAAGCTTTTATCGAAGTGAGCGGCGTGCGCAGGTCGTGCGTGACGGCGTCGAGCAGCGACGATTTCAGAAGCTCGCTGCGACGGAGCGCTTCGGCGTGGCTCGCGCGCTCGAAAGCGTCTTGCAGCTCGGCGTAGAGCCGCTCTATCTCGCGGCGGCGGTTTTCGGCCTCCTCGGCCCGCTGTCTCACGCGGACGGAAAGCTGCCCGGCGGTGACGGCCGTGATCAGGAAAGCGGCCAGCGCCACCCAGTTCTCGGGCTCGATTATCGTGAAGGCGCCGGTCGGCGGCAGGAAGAAGAAGTTGAAAAGCAGCACGCCGAGGATTGAAACGACGATGGCAGGCCCCGACCCCCATTTCGCGGCGTTAAAAAGCACGACGAGCAGGAACGCCAGCGCCGCGGTCGTCGGGTTAACGTGGTTGCTGAACAGGCTGAGCGGGACCGTAACCGCGGTGATGCTGAGGACGGCGGCCAGGTATCTTGCGAAGCTGTCAAACTGCTCTGCCTTCACAAACCTATTATAAGCGAATTGCTCACAACAAGCGTTATTGATAGGCATTGTAGGGGCAGGGCTTGTCCCCATAGGCTTTAAGCTAAGCAGTAAGGTATAGCTTTTAGTTTGATTTGGATGCTGAGGCTAGGTTTGAGAATCTTTCAGGAATGTAGGCATAGTTATTTGAATTCTTTTCTTTGGAGAA
>DATFGQ010000048.1:0-88810 GCA_035249305.1 Blastocatellia bacterium
TAGATGCGGCGCGAAAATTGACGCACCACGTCCGCCCAGGCACCCTGGTCACCCCTCAGACAACGCTGAACCAATTCAGCATCGCTTGATGTCAACGCCAGTCTAGCTCCCACCTGTCGCCTTCTCTACTTGAAGTCTTCCAACCTCGCTTAACGAGACGGCAACTCGAAATGTTCCGGCTAAGGCCCGGCCCTCGGGGCCCGTCGCTCGGCCCGCGCGCCTCACGACCACAACAGATAGAAAGGCGTGCGGAAGGGCCAGATTTTGTGCTAGAATCCCCGCTCGACACAGCCCCTAGCGGGTCGGTCCCTTGAGTGGAGACGAGGTCAGGGGGATAGTCGGCACGCGCCCTTGGTTTCAAAGATAGCATAACACGAGGAACACCTAAAAGCTGTGAAGAGCAGATGGAAAACTGCCGCGAGCCTTGTTATCGGCGCTATATTCGTTTACTGGTTCGCGCACAAACTTGACTGGCTGGCCGTCTGGACCGAAGTCCGAACGGCCAACTGGACACAGCTCGGCCTGGCCGTCGCCCTGCTGGTCGGGACCTACTTCATACGCGTGCTGCGCTGGCGCGCGCTGCTCGCCCCGATGGCCCGGCCCCCGTTGCGCGCCTTGTTCCGCGCCACGGTCGTAGGTTTTTCCGCGCTCTTTCTTATGGGCCGCGCCGCCGAGATCATAGTCCGCCCCGCCGTGCTTTCGGTCAAAGAGCGTGTGCACCCGTCAGCCAGCTACGCCACCGTTATGATCGAACGCGTCTTCGACATGGTGATGGTCGTCGTCTTCTTCGCAGTCAACCTGGTCTTCTTCGAGCACAACTCTACGGACGCCGAGGCCATGCGGCTGCTGGTCTGGATAAAGGTGGTGGGCGCGTCGCTGCTGGCCCTGTCGGTGGCGGGCGTCTACGGGCTGTCGGTCTTTAGAAAGCGGACCGGGAGCGTCCTGAAGTACCTTGACCGGAAGCTCCACTGGCTGCCCACTCATCTGATGCGCGGGCTGACGAGCCTGCTCCGCCACATCTCCGAGGGGCTGTCCGTGCTACACGACGCCAGGGAGCTGACGATCACGCTCTCCTACACCGTAGTTTTATGGCTAATGGTCGCGCTCGCGCACCTGTTGGTCGTGCGGGCGTTCTCGATACCGTACTCTGTAGTCCCATTCACAGGGGCCGTCTTCGTGATGGGGCTTTCGATGCTGGGCTCGGTCGTCCCCACGCCGGGCGGCGCCACCGGGCCTTTCCACGCGGCCACGGCCGCGGCGCTGGCGTTCCTCGGGGTCGCCAAGAACGAAGCGGCTTCGGTGGCTATCATACTGCACCTGGTCGTCTTCACCCCCGCGACGCTGTTCGGCATGATTTACGTGGTCAAAGACGGTCTGTCGCTAGACCGACTGCGCCGCATAGGCGAGCGCCAGGTCGAAGAGGTGGACCGCGAGGCCGAGAAGGCCGACAGCGAGAGCGCGGCAGTCTTGCAGGGATAGAGCTTGTTGCGCGCCGTCCCCACCGACGGCGGAATTCTGGTTACGAGAGATGGAATATGAAATGTCCTTTCTGCGCGCACCTGGAAGATAGAGTCGTAGACTCGCGCGAGAGCCGCGAAGGCGACGTGATACGCCGCCGCCGCGAGTGTCTCAAGTGCGAGCGCCGCTTCACTAGCTACGAGCGTATAGACGAGATCCCCTACATGGTAGTCAAGAAGGATGGGAGCCGCGAGCCGTTCGACCGGCAGAAGGTGCTGGCCGGCGTGATGAAGGCCTGCGAGAAGCGCCCCATCCCGATGGGGAAGATCGAAGCGCTGGTCAACGGCATAGAGAAGTACGTTCAGGAGTCTCGCGAGCGCGAGCGGTCTACGGAGAAGATCGGCGAGATGATAATGCGCCGGTTAAAAGAGCTGGATAAAGTCGCCTACGTGCGCTTCGCCTCGGTCTACCTCGACTTCAAAGACGTTTCGGAGTTTATGAGCGAGCTGAAGACGCTGGTGCGCTCTGGCCGCGCGAGATAAAGATGTGTCGGTAAGTAAACCTGTAGGGGCAGCCCTTGTGGCTGCCCGCGACCCGTCAGAACGGGTTCCCCGCGTCAGCGCGATTACGTCATCGTCCTTACGGACGATCCGGGCGGGGACAAGCCCGCGTCGCGCGAAGCGCCGGGGAACCCGTTCTGACGGGTCGCGCCATGGCCCCTACAACTTATCCCAAAGGTTTCTTTCATCACCAACACCTCTTTAGGACACCACCCGTTCTTGCCTGACCTTGCTTTTGTTGTTCCCTACATGGCAACCTTAAATGATAATTAAATGTGAGGGACTTGAACCTGATATGACATCTATGCCGCCGATGATGGAGACGGAAGAGATTCAGATTGAGCAGACCGACGAGCAGGTGAAGCTGCCCGACTCGCTGCCCGTGTTGCCGCTGAGGGACATAGTCATCTTCCCCTTCATGATCGTACCCTTATTCGTGCAGCGCGAGCGCTCGATCCGCGCCGTCGACCAGGCGCTGGCCGAAAACCGCATGATAATGCTCGTCGCGCAGCGCGACCTCGAAAAAGAAGAGCCCACGGCCTCGGACCTTTACGATTACGGAACGGCCGCGGCCATAATGCGCATGCTCAAGATGCCCGACGGCCGCATACGCATACTCGTTCAGGGGCTGACGCGCGCGCGCGTCAGCCGCTACGACGAGAACCTCCCGCACCTGCTCGCGCACATAGAGCCGCTCACGGATTCCGAGCCCGACGCGGACGAGCTGGAGCTCGAGGCCTTGATACGCAACGTGCGCTCGTCGCTCGAACGCGCCATCACGCTCGGGAAGAACATCTCTTCGGAAGTGATGGCGATCGTGGCCAACCTCGAAGACCCCGGCAGGCTTGCCGACGTGGCCGCCTCTAACCTTGAGCTGAAGGTGGCCGACTCGCAATCGGTGCTTGAAAAGCTGAACCCGGCCGACCGCCTCCGCCGCGTCAACGAGCTGCTCGCGCGCGAGATCAACGTGCTGTTGGTCCAGCAGGAGATCAACACGCAGGCCAAAGGCGAGATAGACCGCACGCAGCGCGAGTTTTATCTGCGCCAGCAGCTTAAAGCCATCCAGACCGAGCTTGGCGAAGGCAACGAGCTCGCCGAAGAGATCGCGCAGTACCGCGAGAAGATGATCCAGGCGCGCATGCCCGACGCGGTCGAAGAAGAGGTCGACCGCCAGATAAAGAAGCTTGAGCGCATGCACCCGGACGCGGCCGAGGCCGCCACGCTTCGCAACTACCTCGACGTGATGGTCAGCCTGCCCTGGTCGAAGTCCTCCGAAGAGAACCTCGACCTCAAGCGCGCACAGAGCATACTCGACGAAGACCACTACGGCCTTGAGAAGGTCAAAGAGCGCATAGTCGAATCGCTTGCCGTCCGCAAGCTGAAAGAGAAAGTCAAAGGCCCCATACTCTGTCTGGTAGGCCCTCCGGGCGTCGGCAAGACAAGCCTCGGCCGGTCTGTCGCGCGCGCTCTCAACCGCAAGTTCCAGCGCCTATCATTGGGCGGCCTCCACGACGAAGCCGAGATTCGCGGCCACCGCCGCACCTATATCGGCGCGATGCCCGGCCGCATCGTCCAGTCCATCCAGCAGGCCGGAACGAACAACCCGCTCATCATGCTCGACGAGATAGACAAAGTCGGCGCGGACTTTCGCGGCGACCCGTCCTCGGCGCTGCTTGAAGTCCTCGACCCGGAACAGAACTTCTCGTTCCGCGACAACTACCTCGGCGTCTCGTTCGATCTGTCGAACGTATTATTCATGACTACGGCGAACGTGCTTGAGACTATTCAGCCCGCGCTCAAAGACCGCATGGAAGTGATAAGGCTCGCCGGCTACACTGAGGAAGAGAAGGTCGAGATCGCGCGCCGCCACATCATACCGAAGCAGATGGAGGCGCACGGCATCACGCCGCGCCACCTGACGATTAGCCGCTCGGCGCTGCGCGCCGTCATACAGCAGTACACGCACGAATCGGGCCTCAGACAGTTCGAGCGCGAGATCGCCACCATATGCCGCAAAGTCGCGCGCCGCGTCGCCGAAGGCAGCGACGCCCTCGTGCGCGTGACTAACTCGAACCTGCATGACTTCCTGGGCATACCGCACGTTCACCCGGACGAGGTGCTGAAGAAAGATCAGGTCGGTGTAGCCACTGGCCTGGCGTGGACCCCCGCGGGCGGCGACGTGCTCTTCATAGAAGCCTTGCTCACGGCCGGCAAGGGCGCGCTGCTGCTCACGGGCCAGCTCGGCGACGTGATGAAAGAGTCCGCGCAGGCGGCATTCTCCTGGGCCAAAGCGCGCGCCGAAGAGTTAGGCATAGACCAGGAGAAGTTCAACCGCTACGACATACACGTCCACGTGCCGGAAGGCGCGATACCGAAAGACGGCCCGTCGGCCGGCGTGACGTTGGCCACAGCGCTCGTGTCTGTGCTATCGGGCAAGCCCGTAAAGCGCAGCGTCGCTATGACCGGAGAGATCACCTTGCGCGGCAACATACTGCCCGTCGGCGGAATCAAGGAGAAAGTCCTCGCCGCTCGCCGCGCGCGCGTCAACACCATCGTGCTCCCACAGCAGAACCGCCGCGACCTTGAGGAAGTGCCGAAAGCGCTCCTCAAAGAGATAGACTTCGTCTTCGTAGAATCGGTCCGCCAGGCGCTCAAGACGGCGCTGACCTGACGCATTTGTTTCAATTTTATTGCGAAGGCTCTTATTATTGACTCGCCTGAATTTGGCGTGTTATAACGACCCCACCGGTAAATCGGTATAGCGGGATGGTTGAGACTGCGGCTCGCCAAGCCCCTTGGTGTTAGTAGGACGACTACCAGGCCATTGAGTCGCAGCCTTTAGAAGACCAAATACAAAATCGAAAGGGTATATTTACAGATGAGGCCAGAAAGCGTGGTTGGTCGAAGTGTTGTTTTTCTGCTCCTCCCCTTAATTCTTATAGTGACGATCGCAACGCCCCAGGCCTTCGCGCAGTCCGCTCCGCAATCCCCATCCGACGCAAGCCAGACGCTCATCGACCGCGCGGAGTCGCTTTACCGCCAGGGCGCTGACGCTCACCGCAAAGGGTTGCCCGATGACGCCCGCAAGTTTTTCGACCAGGCCGTAGACGCCTTACTTCTTTCCGGAATCGACCTTCGCTCGGACGCGAAGCTTGACGCCTACTACCGCGACCTGCTCAACCGCATTCATAAATACGAAGCCCAGCCCGACGACGACCACGGCGAAGACGTGCGCCCCGAGATCGTAGAGACGGCTGTGCTCGACGAGCTGTCCGAGATCAAAGATTCTGAGCTTGCGACCGCGACGCAAAACGGCGTTCAGATTTATGGCCGTTATGATTTCGATTTCTCGGTCGCCCAGCCCGTCTTCCAGTTTATGAGCTTCTTCGTCTCCGGCCGCGGCCGCTCGACTATGGAGACGGGTCTGAAGCGCTCGGGCCGCTACCGACAGATGGCCGAAAAGATCTTTCAGGAGGAGCGCGTGCCGCTCGACCTGATATGGCTGGCGCAGGCCGAGTCCGTCTGGAAGCCTAACGCGCTGTCGCGAGCCGCGGCCAAAGGCATCTGGCAATTCATCCCTTCGACGGGCGCGCGATATGGGCTGTCGCAGACTCAGTGGATAGACCAGCGGTCGCACCCCGAGATGTCTACGCGGGCGGCCGCGCGCTACTTGCGCTTCCTCCACGATTACTTCGCTGGCGACTGGCTGCTCGCGATGGCGGCTTACAATTCGGGCGAGAACCGCGTCGCCGGGGCGATAGCCAAGTGCGGCTACGCGGACTTCTGGGAGATACACCGCCGGGGGCTGCTGCCGCAAGAGACGCGCAACTACGTCCCCATCATCCTGTCGATCATAATCATCAGCAAGAACCAGGGCCGCTACGGCTTCAGCGTCACGCCCGAGCCGCCGATGAATTACGACATCTTCCAGCTACCGGCTCAGACCGATCTGAAGGTCGTCGCCGATCTGATGGGCATCCCTTACGAGTCTGTGCAGGATTTGAACCCGGAGCTTCGCCGGGGCGCCTCTCCGCCGAGCCAGTCTTACAACATAAAAGTCCCGAAGGGGATGAAGGGTCAACTGGAGGTCGCTTACGCGGCGCTGCCCGAAGACCAGCGAGTGCGGCGCGTCGTGATCCCGCGCGAAGAGGTTGCCGAGGTCATGAGACCCCGATACAGCGTGCAGACCGCTTCATATCAAGTGCGGCGGGGCGACACGCTCGCGGCCCTCGCGCGCAGGCACGGCGTCTCTGTATCGGAGCTTGCGAGGCTCAACCGAATGTCGGCTCGCGGGTCGCTGAAGAAGGGGCAGGCCATACGCATACCCGCAAGCGCGCGCGCCTCTCGCGGCCGCGCGACTCACGCAAGAGTCAGGGCGGGCCGCTACAGCGCTAAGCACGTGGTCCGTTCTCGCGTCACTTCAAAAAGTAAAGCGAAAGCTCGCGGCAGTTCATCGCGCGGTAAGTCGACTCGCCGCCGGCGCTAACTGTACGAGTCTCCTTCAGTAGGTAATAATCATAAAGATGTCGAACCTGGGGCTGGTCTGCATCACTACTTCCGGCCGCGTGCGCTTCCGCACGATAACGCGCAAACGCCTCTTGCAGTTGAGCGATGAAGAGCAGCGCCGCGCGCTTACCGAAATCTACTACGCAAATCTCGAACGACTCGACGCGGCGATAGGCTTTTGCGAAGAGCAGGGAATAAAGCTATACCGATTGAGCTCATCCCTCTTCCCGTTCGCCGATGAGCGCGTAGGCGAAGAAGCATTAAATGGTTTTAGCGACACGATGAGACGGATCGGAGAGCGAGCTATCGATCTTGGTATCAGGCTCGTGATGCACCCCGACCAGTTCGTAGTCCTCAGCTCGGACTCCGAAGCCGTTGTAGAAAACAGCGTCAATATTCTGAGGATGCACGCGCGGACGCTCGATCTGCTCGCGCAGCCGCGCACTAGCTGGGCCGCAATGCAGCTTCACGGCGGCAAGGGCGGCCGACGGGACCGCCTCGTGAGCGTCATACGAGATTTGCCCTCCAACATCCGTGCGAGGCTAGTCCTCGAGAATGACGAGCGCGCTTACGGCGCACTTGAGATACTTGAAGTTTGTCGGGCTGCGGGCGTGCCTATGGTCTTCGACGCACACCATCACATCGTCCATGAGAGATTGGATAGTTATGATGATCCGAGCATCGCTGAGATGCTCGCGCGTGCGCGCGAGACTTGGCCCGACGAGAGCTGGCAACTCGTTCACATATCAAACGGGCGCGAGTCTTTCAACGACCCGCGCCACAGCGACTTGATAACGACTATGCCGGCAGCTTACCGCCACGCGCCGTGGATAGAGGTTGAGGCGAAGCTGAAAGAGCAAGCCATCGAGAAGCTCCGCGCCGAGTGGCTCGGTTAACCCACGATCTTGAGCACCGTGTCGAGCGAGCGGCGATGGAATACTCGCGGCGCGTTCTCTAAGACCTCTTCAAGCGTAGTCACCCCGCGCAGCGCTTTCACCATGCCGTCTTCCTGCATCGTGCAGAGGTCGCAAGTGTCCAGACTTATCTGGCGAATCTCCTGCATAGTCCTTTTCTGAAGTATCGCGTCGCGCACTTCGCCGTTGGGCACGAGCAGCTCGTAAATCCCCAACCTCCCGCGGTAGCCCGTGAAGTTGCACGAAGAGCACCCCTTCCCTTGGTAGAGCGTGAACTTGCTGAGCCCGTCGCGCGTGAGGCCGAACCTTCGGAGCGCTCTCTCTTCCGCCTTGTATTCTACTTTACAGTTAGAGCAGACCTTTCGCACAAGCCGCTGCGCGAGCACTGCGCCTATAGTCGAGGCGATGAGCGAAGTCTCTATGTCCATGTTAATCAGCCGGACGAGCGCGCCCACGGAATCTTCCGTGTGGAAAGTCGCAAAGACCTTGTGGCCCGTCAGCGCCGACTGCACGGCCACGTCGGCGGAGAACTTGTCGCGGATCTCGCCTATCACGATCATGTCGGGGTCCTGCCGCACTATCGACCTCAGCGTCTCGTTGAACGTCAGCCCGATCTTCTCGTTGATCGAGCACTGAGATATGCCGTCGATGACGTACTCGACCGGGTCTTCGCAGGTGATTATCTTCACCGTCGGGTCGTTGCAGTGGTCTATGGAGCTGTAGAGCGTGGTCGTCTTGCCCGACCCCGTTGGGCCTGTTATCAGCAGAATCCCGGACGGGGCCGCGAGCACGTCTTCGGTGTAGATGCGCAGTATGTTTGACGCGAACCCGAGCTCTTGCAGGCTTATCAGCGACGCCTTGTTCAGTATTCGAAGCACGACGTTTTCGCCGAAGACTGTCGCGTAGAAAGAGACTCGGATGTCTATCTCCTGCTTGTCTGTCTTGACGAATATGCGCCCGTCCTGGTGCTTGCGCCGCTCGGCCACGTCGGCGTCGGCCAGTATCTTTATTCGCGAGATTATCCGCGGCGTGTAATCGCGTGGGAAGTCCATCTTGTGGATCAGCACGCCGTCGAGCCGGTATCGCACTCGGAGCTTGTTCGCCATAGGCTCAAGGTGAACGTCCGATGCCCCGCCTTCTATGGCGGACCGGATCAACTGGTCGACCATCTGTATGACGCGGTCGTCGCCCGACGGCGCCTGCGGCTGCGCTTCGAGCGTGTGGTACTTGACCTTCTGGTAATCGGCTATGCCCGAATCTTTGCCCTGTAAGAGCGCGTCGACAAGCTCAAGCTTCTGAATAATGAGCGCGCTCGTCGCCAGAGCGAGCTGCACGCGGCAGTTGAAAAGCTGCGTGATCTCGGCGATGAAATCTGTGCGCGTAGGGTCGGAGACGAGCAGTTGCAGTTGGCCGTCTTCCAGCTTTATGGGGAGCGCGATCTGGCGGCGGAGGTACTTGAGCGATACGCGGCGGACGAACTCGCCGTCGATCTGGCTGATGTCCGGGTTGATGATCGGGAGGCCGAATTTCTCCGAGAGCGCGTCGATGACGTGGCTCTCTTCGATCAAACCCATCTCGATGAGAACCTCGCCGATGCGCTTGGCGCGTGGCCCGGCCTTGCGCTGTACTTCGCGCGCGGCCATCACGTCGTTCTGAGTCACCAGCCTGCGCGCTATGAGCAAGTCGCTCAGGCTCGTGTTGCTTCGGTGGCGTCGCATGAAGTCGTCAAGGCGAGAGTTGCTCACAAAATTCATTTCGAGCAGTATTTCCGAAAACGATTTCGAGCCCGACAGGTGCTGGTGAATCTTGCGGGCTTTCGTGAGCTGTTCGTGAGTGAGTATCCCTTCGGCTATGAGTGCGTTTTCGGTCCGCTCGTCAAACGAGTATTGAAGCATCGAGTCTCCTGCCGGGCTCATTTATAAAAGGCGAATAATTAGATTAATCGTGGGGCGGAGGGAGCAAACTGTTAATTGAACTGAGAGCTAAAAGATGATAAATCATTGAGGTCGAAAAATCAGTAGTAATTTTGAGGTCGATTTGAAGGTTCTCTTCACAATCCTGGCGCTGATAATCATCGCTTCCGGACAGACTATGCAAAAAAACGAGCGGCCGCGCGCCCGCGACATCGGGCTGGTCGTAGGCGTGCTCCCGGCCGGGCCGCTTAACGCCATCACCGATGTCGCGGGCGTGCAGGTCGGCCATACGACCATCATACGCGGTGACAACATTCGCACCGGCGTCACGGCCATTCTGCCTCACGCGGGGAACATGTTCCGCGAAAAAGTCCCCGCCGCCATCGAGGTGGGTAACGGCTTCGGTAAGCTCGCTGGCTCGACTCAAGTGAATGAGCTCGGCGAGATCGAAACGCCCATCCTGCTGACCTCGACCTTGAGCGTGCCGCGCGTCGCCGACGCCGTCATCGATTACATGCTTGCGCTCGAAGGCAACGCCGACGTGCAGTCGATCAACCCCGTCGTGGCCGAGACGAACGACGGCTTCCTCAACGATATTCGCGGCCGCCACATCCGTTCCGAAGATGTCGCGTCAGCTATCAAGAACGCCAGAGGCGGGCCGGTCGAAGAAGGGGCCGTAGGCGCGGGGACCGGGACAGTCGCGTTCGGCTTCAAGGGCGGGATAGGCACGTCGTCGCGCCGCCTGCCCGCAAGCCTCGGGGGCTACACGGTGGGCGTGCTGGTGCAGAGCAATTACGGCGGCGTCCTCACTATAGCCGGGGCGCCCGTCGGCCGCGAACTCGGTCGCTATTATCTAAAGGACGAGCTTGAGCGCGCTCCGGGCGCCCACCGCTCGGGCAATGCAGACGGGTCGATAATAATTGTCATCGCTACCGACGCCCCCGTAGATCATCGCAACCTTCGCAGGATGGCGGCGCGCGCTATGCTCGGGCTCGCGCGCACGGGGTCGGCCGCAACGAACGGCAGCGGAGATTACGCCATAGCCTTCTCGACCGCCGCCGAAGTCCGCGTCCGCGCGAGTGCGGACCGCAACGCGCCCCGCGACACGAAGCTGCTCGCCAACGACGCGATCTCTCCGATCTTTCTGGCCGTCATCGAAGCGACCGAAGAGGCGATCTACAATTCGATGTTCCGCGCCTCGACGATGACGGGACGCGGCCGCACGGTCGAAGCCCTGCCGATCGATCGCACGGTCGAGATACTCCGCAAGTACGGCGCGCTCGCGCGGCAGAAATGACTCGTCTAAGCCTCGACCAGATCGTAGCCCAGCGGCGTGTTCGGCAGTAAGACTGTCAGGTACTCGTGAATGTCAAACGGGTGAGTCTGCTGCCCTGTGATCTTGTGGCGGAAAACGTCCCCGATGTGCGCCAGCAGCTTGCCGCTCTCGTCTATGTCAGCGTCAAGCACCATCACAGGGTTGCCTTCTGCGTCCGCCCCCGGCCCGAACGTGAGCTGCACGTTGCCGTCTTCATCTTTCGATTTGATGCTGAACATCGCGTTTTTCTTGACGCCGAACTGCGCGGGCATGTTCCCGTGATGATTGCCCGAGGGCGTGTTCTTGTATTCGTTAAACTTGTTGAAGTCCCCTCTGATCGTTCGCACTAGATCGCCCATCTCCGGGCGGACGAGCGCGATGACTCTCGATTGAGCGATCTCAAGAATCTCTTCGACGAATGAGAACCAGTTGCCGGTCTTGCCCACAGGCTCGGTCATGCTCGACATCTTGACGCAGAGATTCAACAGCCCCAGCTTTGCGAGCGTCGCCTTAGAGTCAGTCACGTTATCATAAGTCTGCCCCGCGAAGACTCCGAGTTTCGCCCCGCCCCTGACCTTCAGATTCGGTGACTGTTTGAGGACGTTTTTCAGGGGGGCGAACTCGCCCGGAAGCTCATCAAACGCCACGAAATCGGCGCGCCACTGGTCGGGCTTGCGAAAGAGTTGAATCTTTTTTTCAACCGCCGGACTGCTAGTGAGGGTGAAAAAACCTGTTTCCGCCTCTTTGAACCTGGTCGGCCTGACCACAATATTCAAATGCCTCTCCGTGGGGAAGGCCGGGAGCCGCATGGGCTGGCTAAGCGGGTATGAGACGGTGTCGCTGAAGATCTCTTTTTCCTGATTGCCGGGCCTGAGCGCAATCACTTTCAATCTCAAGTTCGAATCTACCACGGGCTTGTTATTCACGGTAATGAGTTTTAGGTCGACGAATCCTTCGTTACCTGAGCTTGACATCACTTTTCCTCCTTTGGGACCTTTGCGGCAGCCGGATAATACGCCAGCCTCTATCTTTATTCAACTCGGGAAGCGCCGCTCGAATATGATCGTTCGCGCGCGGTAAAATTAATCTGCAAGGGAACGGCTCGCGCGCCATTCTCTATCGCGAACAGCCCGGATAGTTCGAATCACAACACAATCTGGGAATCAATATGTTGCCAAGGTTTATCGTTTCACTCGCATTCCTGCTTTTAGTCTCAGTCAACTGTCTCGGCCAGGGGCTCATCACGCCGCGCCGCGCCGCCGTCGACCAGAAACGCGACGCCGCGACCGAGGCCGCTCAACCGGAGCCCGCGGGCTCGGCCTCGCCGGCTGCGCTCCCGTCGGCGCTGCCCGTCTCAGCCATCAAGATCAAGGCATCGATAGACGGGCAGATCGCGACCGTCAAGGTCGAGCACCTGTTTCGTAACGAGACCGATGACGTGCTCGAAGGCACGTATTATTACCCCGTCCCCGAGGGCGCCATCCTTCTCGAATTCGCAGTCTACGACGGCGACGAGCGGCGCGTCGGCCGCGTGAAAGAGAAACAGGAAGCGCGCGCCGCCTACGCCGAAGCCGCCGCGCAGGGCGAAGACCCGGCCATACTCGAAATGACCAAGAGCGGGTGGTTCCAATCGCGCGTCTACCCGATCGCGCCCCGGTCCGAGAAGCGTGTGGAGATCGTCTACTCGCAGATCCTCCCGATCAAAGATAACATCGCGACGTTCGAGTACCCGCTCGGCCGCGGCTACAAAAAACTGAAGGTGCCGATCGGCAGCGTCGATATAGACCTGGACGTTCGCTCGGCCGTCGCCATCAAGAACCTCTTTTCGCCGACTCACCCGCTCGACCTGCACTACGACGGCGACCGGCACGTGACGAGCAAGCTATCGACGGCGGGCGGCGACCAGGCCGAGAATTTCCAACTGCTCTATTCGCTGTCGGACGAAGAGTTCGGCTTGTCGCTCGTCACCTACCGCAAGGAGGGCGAAGACGGATACTTCCTCTTGATGCTCTCGCCGAAGGTCGATTTCGACGACGACCGCATATCGGCCAAAGACGTTGTCTTTGTCATAGACATTTCCGGCTCGATGGAGGGCGACAAGCTGAGGCAGGCGAAAGAGGCGCTCAGGTTCGGGCTCACCAAGACCCTTAACGAAGACGACCGCTTCAACATCGTCGCCTTCTCGTCGGCCGTTCGCCCGATTTCGGGCGGGATGATGCAGGCCACGCGCGCCAACATCGAGGCGGCGCTCCGTTTCGTAGACAGCCTGCAATCCCACGGCGGCACCAATATAAACGACGCGCTCGTGACGGCGATGAAGATGTTTCAGCGCAGCGGACGGCCGCAGAACCTCGTCTTTCTCACAGACGGCCTGCCCGACAGGAACATAGAGCCGGCCCAGATCTGCGCGAACGTGCGAGCCGCTAACCGCGCCAACGCGCGATTGTTCACCTTCGGCGTAGGCGCGGACGTGAACCGCCATCTGCTTGAGCAGCTCGCGGCAGAAAACCGCGGCGCGCAGGCGAACATAGAGAATCAATACGAGCTGGCGCGCGATGTCACAACATTCTTCGCGAAAGTGAGCAAGCCCGTCCTTTCAGACCTCGCCGTGAACTTCGGCGTGGTGCAGGCCGACAGGACTCACCCTTCGGTGCTGCCCGACCTCTACACGCGCTCGCAGATAAAGATATTCGGCCGTTACAGCAACCCTGTCGACATAAAGAACGCGACGATCACGCTAGCGGGCCGCATGAACGAGCAGACGCGCCAGTTCAATTTCGATGGGCTGAACTTCCCGCTCGCCACCACGGATAAAGATTTTCTGCCCCGCCTCTGGGCGACCGAGCGCGTCAACGCTCTGCTATCCGAGATCAGGCTCAACGGCGAGCGCGAGCAACTCAAGCAGGAGGTCATAGAGCTGGCGCGCGAGTTCAACCTCGTCACGCCCTACACGTCTATGTACGTCCCGACCGCGGCCGAAGCGGCGCGAGAAAAGCAAGACCAGGCGAACGCCGCCGGCACAGGCAACGGCGTAGGCAGAGGCAGCGGGCCGATCAGCGTTAGCGGCAGGAACTTCGCGCAGACGAGCCAGTCGCCTTCGGGTCCTGGATTCGTAGTCGATCCAACCGGCGCGGTGATAGCCGGCGCGACCGTCACGATCAAGGACGAGAAGACGGGCGCGACGCGCTCTGTGACTACGGACTCGACCGGCAATTATAGCGTCGCGGGCCTCCCGCCCGGCAGCTACACGGTCGAAGTGACCGCGCCGGGATTCAAGAACACGCAGGTGCAGAACGTAGTCGTGCAGCCCGGCCAGGTCGCAGCAGCCGCCGTGACGCTCTCGCCCGGCGGCGTTACAGAGCATGTCGTCGTCGCAAGCAGCGCGGCTCCGCTCATCGACACCTCCTCTACTCAGATCTCCTCGACATTCGATTCGAGCAAGATTAGAGAGCTGCCAAGCCGCTCGCAGGTAGACTCTCTGGCCCGATTGACACCCGGCACGACGACCATTCAATCGGATGGCTTCACGCGCCAGTCGACCAGCGTCGACGAGGGGAAAGATCAGCGCCTCCGCTTCAACGGCAACCGCGCCCAGTCGAACGCCTTCATAATCAACGGCATAGATAATAATGATATCGACGGTCGTCCGGCCGTCTCGTCGAACAACTTCGACACGATCAACTCGCTGTTCGTCACCACTACGCGAGGGACGGGCGAAAGCTCGATGACGGGCGCTTCTTCGATCAACCTGATCACTCGCAGCGGGACGAACGAATTTCACGGGACGATCTTTGATTACCACCTCGACCGCCGTCTCGGCGCGCTCTCGCCGCTTGAGCGACGCGCGGGGCTTGAGCGGGAGCCCGATTTCAAAGAGACGCTTTATGGCGGGACGTTCGGGGGGCCGATCCGGCGCGACCGGCTCTTCTTCTTCGGCTCGTTCCAGGGCGAGCGGGCGAGAAGCGACCGCTTCACCAACTCGACCTTGTCGCTGCTGACTCCGACCACGCGCGGCCTGGCGGATCTTGCGAGCGCTTTCCCGGACTCGCCTACCGTCAGGGACTTGATCTTGAGAGGCCCACTGTCGAGCTCTTTCGGCGGTCCCGTCTTTCAGCGAAGCTTTAAGAGATTCGTTCTCGGCGTGCCCATCGAGTTCGGCGACATCAACAGGGTCATCCCGTCCGAGGCCCGCGGGTACGAATTGAGCTCGCGCGTCGATTACAACGCGACGAACCGCGACCGGCTACAGTTCGACTACTGGTACACGAGCCGGAACGAGGCTAATGCGATAGGGCGGCTCGCGGCCGGTTACACGGGCGCGACCGACGGCGGCTCTCACCTGGGCGGCGTGCAGTGGAACAGGATGCTCTCGCCGCGAACAGTGAACGATCTGAGCGTCGGCTTTAACCGCTCCAGCTTGCGACTCGACCCCGTGTCGAACGTCCCGAGCGAAGAGGCCGATAGCGGCTCTCTTATGAATCCGTTCGGCCCCGGCGTGAGTGTGGGCTTCCGCGGGCTCGGCTATGGCGCAAGCGCGTTCGCTCCCGCCGCGCAAGCTTCGACGAGCTTCAAAGTCTCCGACGCGCTGTCGCACATAATCGGGCGTCACAACATCAAGCTCGGCGGGCAGGTGCGGCACAGGTTCACGAGTTTCGATTACTCGCCCGGCCTCGGCGGGCAGTTCACCTATTCGAGCTTTGAAGACTTCGTCGCCAACCGCCCCGTTTCGCTCGCGGTCGCGGCGGGCGATTCGCATTCGGAATTCACGGAGCTTCATCACCACTACTATTTCGACGACTCGTGGCGCGTCCAGAGCAACCTGACGCTTACGCTCGGGCTGAGCTACGAGAACGCCGGCCATCCTGTAAACGACCTCGCTGACCGCATACGCGAGCGAGAAGCAAACCCGGCCACTGCGCTCTTCTCGCCCGACTCGCCCATCCAGGCGCGGACCATAACCACCGTAGACCGCGACAATAATAATCTGGCCCCGCGCTTCGGGTTCGCCTACACGCCGCGATTCCGAGTCTTGGGGAGAAACCTCTTCGGCTACGATAAGACCGTCATACGCGGCGGCGCGAGCCTCTCTTACGACCAGACCAACTACCGCACGCTCGCCGACGTTGCCGCAAGCTCTCCGAATCTCTTGCTGGCAGTGATCACTCCGGGGGCAGGCCCGCTGACGCCGTCCTTCCCCGACGCGCCCGGTTTCGATCAGCTCAAATCGCTCTTCGGCGCGCGGCCGGAAAGACTCGCGCGGACGGAGCTTTCGGGGAGCTTCCGCACACCGTTCTCGACGGCGTGGCACCTGTCGGCCACTCGCGACCTGAACGGGAAAGTGCTCGTCGAGCTCGGCTATGCCGGCACGCGCGGCACGGGGTTGATACGCGCCGTCGACGCAAACCCGGTGATCGATTTCTTGACCGCCAGCGCGACGGGGCCGCGGCGCGTGTACGAGAGCACGGGCCGTTCGATCTATCATTCGGTGCAGGCGAGGCTCGAAGCGCAGTTTTCCGACACGATCGTCGGCGGCATGTCATACACCTTCTCAAAGCTGATCGACGACCTGCCTGAAAGCACCGCGCAGATCGCGGGCGGCGTCGGCGACCGCGCGTCGTTTGCGGCCCAGGCGCTGCCGACGTTCGCGCAGAACCCCTTCGACACCTCGCGCGCGGAGCGGGCGCTTTCGAGCCTCGACCGCCGACACTCGTTCACGGCTAATTTTGTCTACTCGCTCCCGCTGCACCGAGGACAGAACGGGGTCGTGGGGCGTTTGCTCGGAGGGTGGCAGGCTAGCGGGATAATCGAAGTGGCGAGCGGCAGCCCGTTCACCCCGTTGCAGCAGATAGGCTATACGCCTTCTTCAGCCGCCATCTTCGCTTCGGCGTTTTCAGACAGGCAAGGCTCGGTCCGACCTTTTTCGAGCAACCCGTTTGCGCCCGCAGACGCCGTGGCTTTTTCCAACGCCGCAAACCTGCTCCATCACTTCTTCACGAATCCAGATGGCACGCCTTTCCAGAGCGCCACGGGGTTCATCATCGCCGACCACACGGGGTTCCGCGAAGGGATACTGAACGAGGCTAGGTTCGTTTATAACGATTACTCGGTCGAGCAGGCGGCGCGCGCGCGCGGGCTTCTGCCGAACGCGTTCGGGAACACGTTCGCGGCGGGCCGCCCGTTCGGCGACGTTTCGAGGAACAGTCTCGTAGGTCCTGACCACGTGAACGTAGACTTCGCGATATTGAAGACGACAAAGCTGAGCGAGAAGGTTTCGCTGCAATTCAGGGCGGAGTTCTATAACCTGTTCAACCACCCGAACCGCGCGAAGCCGAACTTCATCCTTGAGAACGCGGGCGGATACGGATTTGTCGACCAGGGCGAATCGGACAGCGACCCGCGCCGCGTGCGCCTCGCGCTCAAGCTGATCTTTTAGGGCAGCTTTGACAAGCCCCGAAGGGCGAGTATTCAGAGGGCGTCTGAAAAGCCCCGCAGGGGCTCTATGTTTGTAGAACAATAGCTTGATACCCCCCAACTCCGTAGGAGTTGCATGTTTAATATTCAACTCCTACGGAGTTGGATAATGGTTATGCGATCCTTCTACAAACATCTGGCTCCTACGGAGCCTAGTAAGTTGCTACTTCTCAGACACGCTCTCAATAGCCCGGCGCAACGCGGGATGAGCTAATCGTTACAAAGCCCCGTAGGGGCGCTATTCAATAGCCCGGCGCAACGCGCCGGGTTACGCGTCATTCGAGACGAAGCCCTGAAAGGGCGATACCCTTATCGCGCCCTTTCGTGGCTTGCTTTTCCCTTTCTGCGGTTAGACAATGCCGCTCTAAAGGAGATCGATCATGAGCAGAGTCGGAGAAGCGGCGCCGGATTTCGAGCTTAAAGACAACAACGGCGAGCAATGGCGATTGTCCGACCAGCGGGGCAAAGTCGTAGCGCTGGTCTTTTACCCGAGGGACGAAACGCCCGTCTGCACCAAACAGATGTGCAGCATGCGCGACCGCTGGAGCGATTACGAATCGACGGGCGCTGAAGTCGCGGCCATCTCGGTGGGCTCCGTCGAATCGCACAAGAGATTCGCTTCGCATCACAACCTGCCGCAACGGCTGTTGGCAGACGAGCGCGGCGAAGTGACTCGCGCCTTCGGCGTCTCTTCGCTGCTCGGCGGGTCACAGCGCGCGGTCATCGTCATCGACCCTGAGGGCATCGTCCGCTACCGTAAGTCGGTCATACCTTTCTTCCGCCCCAGCGACGACGAAGTGATCGAAGCCATCCGAAACGCCGCGAGCGCTTGAAAGCTGATTCAATCGGTCATGCGAATTGAATCTCTGTACACCAAAACGTCGGCCCTGTTCTCTTATATCGTGTAACTCTGTCATTTCTTCAAAAATTTGGTTTGAGAAGATACTTTTTTCTGTGTATCTTACACGCGACGACGGAGACGGCACACGCTTTGAATGCGTTAGGGCGTAAGCAAGCGGGGAGTATAGATTTGACTGGGATTACATTGACAGACGGATGAGCGCGTATATACTCGTTGGGTCAGAATTGACTCCCCATGTCGTCTGTATCAAAGGGCTAGGCGTCCCTGCTTTTATTTGCGGTTTTGTGTAATATCGGGCGGACGAGATATGAACCAGATTCCTAAACTACTACTGGTTATACCTCCATGCTTCATGGATCGGGAGCTCGATTTCGAATTAGGGTTCCCGACCAACATCCTGATGCTAGGGCGCGTAGTATGCGAGCAAGGATGGCAGGTCTCTTATCTAGACATGCCGCTGGAAGAGAAGGAAGGCTACGACAGCTTTGCCGAGCTCGACTACTGCTTGAAGGACAGCGCGATCAAGTCGGTAGGTATTTCTAATCATACTGTGCGAACTTCGGTAACAACTCGCACCGTGGCGGAGTATATCAAGCTACAAAGGCCGGACGTGAGAGTCGTCGTCGGGGGAGTCAACGCCACGTTTATGTGGCGCGAGTTGATGGAGCCCTGTAGCGCAATCGACTACGTGCTTCGCGGGTATGCACAACAGGGCTTGATCGCCCTCTGTAAAACACTGCAAACCGGACAGGGTATTCCCGTTCCCGGATTAGTGAGCAGATCCGAGGAAGGGTTCGATGTCGAGCAGATGGCGCCTGTCGGCGCAACAGACTTCGCCATGCCTGAGCTGGCCGGGATCGATGTAGACAGGTACCTGGCGTGGACTAGGACTTACCCCTTGATGACGCACTCGGGTTGCGGGTTTAGTTGTAACTTTTGCACTTCCGTCATGCCCGGCCCTTACCAGGATAAAGAGGTCTATCGCCCTGTAGAAGAAGTCATAGCTGAGATGCTACAGGCTACGGATAGGGGCTTTGAACGTTTCTTTATGAGCGCCAATATATTCACTTCACGGCGCGATTATTGTTTGGCTTTATGTGACGCGATGTGGCGCGCGGGCATCCCCGGCCGGGCGGCCTGGGCGTGTATGACTCGCTTGGAGTTTGTAGACGAAGAGCTGCTCGACGCAATGAAGAAGGCCGGCTGCGACAACGTCGCTTTTGGCGTCGAATCGGCCAGCAAGGAGCAGTGGAGAACTCTGCGCAAAGGGCGCTTCTTGAAGGATTCTGTAGTTAACGCGTTCCGTATCTGCAAACAGGCCGGCCTCAGTACGACCGCTTACCTTATGATCGGCGCGCCGTCACAGACCCGAGAAGAGATAGAAGCAACAATCGACCTTATTCGTCTAATCAATCCTGACTACCGTGTCATTAGCTTTTTCCAGCCTTTCCCCGGCACGCCTTATTGGGACGACCCCGAGAGGTTCGGATTGTCCGAGATCGCGCCCCTCGAGGAGTGGAACTTTCACGAGGCGCCCATCTGCCGGACCAGTAATCTTGATAAGAAATACATGATCGACGCCGCCCAGCGGCTCTATCTAGACCGGGGGATCAACCCCGGCTTTCAACCTTCGGTCGATTCATTATATCTAACAATACCTCGCGATCAGTTGGCTCAGGATATGCCCTTACCTGCGCAGGATGCATTCTCAATGTTGAAGTCAACGCTCCCGATTGAAGCTGTGCTGGAGCGAGTGAACACTTTACATGGAGAACGAGGACGGCTGATTGCGATGCACTGGCTGTCGGCGGGGCTGCGTGACGGCTTCTTGCAGGCGTCCAGGGAGAACGTCTAGATACGAGGTGCGTATGCTACAGGAAGAAAAGGAAGTACCGATGTCGTATGAGCTCGATAATGTCGCAGGTAATATCGGCATAAAGAGGACCGCGCCAGCATACCCGACTGCCCAGCCGGGCGGCGAGGCTGCGGGCAGCCAGGCCGTCAAACGCAAACCATCCTCTAAATGTAGATCCGACGAGGCCAAGTCCTCATGATTTCCATCCGAGATCAGGGCGGTCTCCGCTCTCATCAACGCCGTTTCAATGAATACGCCATTTAGGGTGTTATATACACTACCTGCCATCTTGACATCCAGTCCCTCTTACCGTAAAGTAGCGCGGTCCAATAGGTCTCGGCTTTACCGATGATGTAGAAACTTTCTGCTCGCGAATGGTTTTGCCGGGAAGGATTATTCAAATCGCCTCTTTCGTTTCTGTAAGCAGTTATTAAGAACAGGTAATCTGTGTTGCCCGGCGCTGGTCTGTAAATAAAGGTCAAGGCCGCGCAGGTTCTCTCAAGTCGTTACAGGGCGTTCGATCATGTCGGAAAAAGAAGAGGCCAATGCGCCCCCTCCACCACGTATGACCGCGCACGACGGCCAGGGTGGCAGAAAAGATGATGGGATAACGAAGAGGGAGCCTCACAGCCCGGCGGTACAGACCACGGGCGGAGCGGCCGCAACTCAGGCGACCCGAACGAAGAGCGAGCCGCCCCCCACTGCGGACGCGGAGCCGCCAGTCCCGGCTAATCAACCGACTGACGCGGCGGTTATTCAAGGGCTGATCGCCCTGCTGACAAGCGGGCGCGACGAGGTGCGGTCACGGCGGCTCCTGCTACTCTCGAACCTTGTGGTCGCTTTCACGATCCCTTTGAGCGCGCTCGCCGTCCAGGAGATGAAGCTCTTTAAGACCCCCAAGGTCTGGCTCATCCCCGAGCCCGCGATCTTGATCTTCTTCTCCTGGTTTATTGGAATCCTGGTGATGTTAAGGGGTCTGTACTTCGTATACCAAAGCACCAGGAAGGACCCGGAACTGCTGGCCAGCCACAGGGGCCAGCAGGCTGTAAAGTTTATGGTCGCGGGAGACACGAAGAATGCCATAGACCAGTTAGAGAGGGCCATCGAAAAGGAGCATGAGCGGCTCGATCGAATAGAGGGCGGTCGCAAATACTTTTATTGGACGCTCCTCGCATTCTTGATTTGTATAACTTTGGAATTCCTGCTGTGCCTTTTTGCCTGATGAACTAGAAAGGAAGGAAAGCGGATAATGTTCATAGGTTGCTACACCAAGTATGGGACCGTGTGGGAATCAGACCATATGATCGGCGACATAGAATCGATCGTAGAAAACTGGCTGGAGGCCGAAGCCAAGAGGGCGATGACGACATCGATGATCTGGCTCTACTGGCCATACCTTGATAAAGGGCAGACGAACACGATCCAAAGCCTGCTCGACGACCTCTGCAAGAGATTGATCCTCCATAACCCTAAATTCACAAGTAAAGCCCGTCACAGTAAACAGCCGATACATAAGGTGTATAATAAAGACGCTCAGATTGCCGCGCTCTATTTGGAGATTTGAAGTGATAAAGAAACGCGGGGCGGAGTTCTTAGAGGTCTTCTTCCAAGCCGGGGGCAACCATCCGAATCCGGTCGAGGCGATGGAGCACTTTCATAATGCGTTCGTCAGGCCGCCACAGTTTCATAACCTCATCCGGGAGTTGAGGCCCGAGCAGGGGCGAAAAAAAGTTGTCATAGTAGACGGTCACCCGCGGTCGGGAAAGACCTTCTCGGTCGCCAGGGCAGTCGCGCACCTGGTCGATGAATTGGATTCCCCGAACCAGTGGTGGACATCGGGCGCCGATTCACTGGCGGTCTTCCCTTCGAATGACGACAACCTCTACGATGGCGCCCTTAAGGTGCAGAGCCAGCTTGAGGAGTATTCCTCGCTGAAGCTCGTCCTGCTTGACGATTTCCTCGGGACCAACCAGCCACGGGATTTGGGCCGCACCCCTTATGACCTCAGCGTGCGCCCATTCTTTGTATGGGACGAGGAGAACCCCTGGCTGAGGTGTCTGAGCGAAGGCTCAACGCTGATCATAACGGCACGCTCTCTCCACCTGACGCTGGCCGATCTGGCGCTCGACGTGAAGATACGCAAGGGCACAAACGAAGTGGACGTAATAAATGTCAGAAACCCGAGGCGAGGGATATTCAGAACCTTCGAGAAGGGAGAGCACTTCGGCGCATTCGACGAGAAGAATTTAAGGATGGTCTATGCGAAGAATAAAAAGTACCATCCGTTGAGAACCGATTTGGACTGGCTGATCATAGCCGCTCCGCTATTAGCCTTCTACAAGAATGAAGCCCTCTCGGAGAGCCAGAAAGAATTTGCGGCGAGGATACTCTTCAGCGAAGACCTGGAGGTGATAGCCGAAAAGGTCAAGCAGGTAGAGAACCTCAAGCCTGATCAAGCACCCGCAGACTGGCGGAGTCGCGTCTTGTGCCAGCTATATAAGACCTACCTGGTGGCGATTGCTCCGGGCCTGCTCTTCCTGGATAAGATCTCGTACACGTCCCTCGGGATCGACGACGAGGTGCGCGACATAGTCGTCGAGGGGCTGTACCTCAACGAATCCATCGACGAGTTCTGTTCCGGCAGGCTCCCCAACGAATTCTATATGATCGCCATAAATGAACACCTGGACAAATACATAGACCTGGCGGCCAGCGTGTTCGCCCATGTAGTTAACTACCCTGGAAGCCCCAAAATGAAAGCCGATAACATTCCCGGCCTGGGTCTTCGGGGATTGCTCGAACGCGGGCTCCATAAGAAGGAAAAAGGGGCGATGGAGCGCCTATTAGCAGTAAGAGATTTCACAGAGCTGGTGGACCTCTACTTGAAGCAGGAGCCTAATTGCCTGCTTCATCTGGAGTATTGCAAAGAGCCGCTGAGCCGTAGGTGCTCAGTGGTGCTCAGCCCCGGCCTGTCATCTTCTATGGGATGGGCGCTATGTAACTTTTTTGTTGATCAGCCAGATAGAATTAGAGAAGCAATAACGGAGTGGTTCGCGCCTAGATTCAAAGTCATGCTTGATAATCTCAAATATTATGAATCGGAATGGAGGACCGACCCCAAATTAGCTGAGAGCGACTATAAGAATACTATCCCTGACTATGACAGTAGATGGGACGTCGTGCCAGCCTACTCGACGTTTCTCCAGTGGGTGATAAAGATAGATCAATCCCCGGTAACAGGCGGGTTTCTCGACCAGATAATCGGCCTATATAACGATTATGCGGACGGAGCCAAGAAAGAGCTGCGAATCGTACTGGAAGACGAGCTGCTCTGGGCCTGGGGCGAGGGGTTGCTTCAACTCACGCAACTCCCTTCGGTCAAAAGTATCTTGAGCTTCCTGGACCCGACCGAACGGGCGCAGGATGGACACGACTACGACGAAAGGGTTCTTCTTGCCAACCGCCTGTTCACTCTTGCCTGGCACAACAAGTGGATGGAGCCTTCAGACAGAGACTTATCGGCTAAGGCGTGGGGATGGCTACGCCACTATAGCGATAAGACGCTGGAATACCTGGAGGATCAGCCCGCGCTTCTAGACGAAAATCTCCGGTACCACTGGGAACATTTCATCACTCAACGCGCGGCCTGGATGCGCGACTGGTGTTTTCAAAATGACCCTACCGAATTCGAGCGCAGCTACAGTAAGGTCGCCCGTGGGAGCGATAACCCGGATCATAATGAATTGATATTCAGTATAGCTGACAAACTCATAAGCGGGAGGGATTTCAATGAAAGGCGAATACGAAATCTCTTTTTGCTCTTGGGGACCCGCGCAAGTCGCATCCAAAATATTGGCGTTATAGCTGAGAAAATCGACTGGATGATCGAGAGGAACGGCAATAGAAGAGAGAGTATAAGCAATCTCTTACAGGCGATATTTGAGTTAGGCAGACAGGGGTTCCTCGATGATTGGTCGGAAAACACGACCGAGCCTTTCAGAGATTGGTGTAAAAGAAAACTGCATGAGAATAAGAGATACATCGAAGCCGCATGGGACAGGTATTGGGACGAGCTAGACAAGGTAACGTTAACTCACCTGGACCTGCTCCCGCGGCAGGAGAAGGGCTGGAATGATGTGTTGCCGAAATCTCTAAGGATCTGACTTTCCTAAGGACCGCCCTATGCTTAAGCTGAACCTGGATGAGTCAATCGCCGGGAGGTGGTCGGGCGAATCTGTGCTCGCCCTCTTTGGAATGCGGGAGTGTTCGGCATCGAAGGCGGATCTTCCGGCGCTTGATGAAGCGATTAAGTCGGCAATCGCGGAGATACGCGCTCAGGGCAGGGCGGTTCTTGACTCGCCAGTACTACGGCGGATGCGAACGACTTTTCGCGCTATGCCAGATATGGACCCTACCCGGTACCGTCCCGCTTCCGAAGCGCTCATACGCAGGTGCCTTGATAAAGACATATTCAGGATTAACCCCCTGGTCGACACTAACAACCTTTTATCGATCCGACTTCAGATCCCGCTAGGCATATACGACATAGACCGCATCGAGCAGAGCGAGTGGACCTACAGGGTCGGGCGCGAGGGCGAGTCTTATCTAACCATTTCAAACCAGGAGAAGAGCGCGAGCGGTAAGCTGGTGATCGCGGATTTGGAAGGCGTGATCGGCAGCCCCGTCGCCGATTCGGGCAGGGCCGCGATAGGGTCCGAATCGAAGAATATTCTGGTAATAGCCTACCTTCCGTTTGACACCGGCAACGAGGAGGCGGAAGGTCACCTCGACCTGATCGAATCTACCTTCACGAATTATATCCCCTCGTCCGGCGGCTTCTGTCAGCTTCTTAATCTTTAGGAAGGCTGAAGAGGTCGCTTCGTAATTCATAGAAGAAAGCGCCTGGGCTCACGAATTCACTGCACGCCAGAGCGATTGCCACGAAGCGTGTAGCAACTCGCCTATCTTCGCCCAGTCTTCTTCGGTAACTCCGCCCGCTTCCGCCTTGTCGTCGCGTATGGTCATGGCCTGCGCGCGCAGCCTCGCATGCTCCATCAACCGCTCCGCAGGCACGCCGTAAAGCTCCGCCGGAAGGTCCGCCAGCGCGCGGTCCAGCTCGCCCGGCTTGCGCGTCTTTCGCTCGCGGTGGATGATCCACCATTCGAGCTCTAGCTGTGATGCGCGCTCGACATCAAAATCAATATCGCTCACCTTACGAACCTCCGTGTAGAAGCTCCGCAGGTCGGGCAGGGCCTTCTCGTAATCGGCGCGGCTACGGCCATCCTTGAAGACGAAGGCGGCTTTGGCCGCGCTGTAGGCCACCAGGTTGGAGCGGACGTAAGGCATGCTGTACTGCGTGCGCAGAAGCTCCGAGAGCTCGTTGAAGAGCTTCACGCGCTCCCTGGCGTAATACGACCTCCACATCGCCGTTTCCAGGCGCGCGACCTCGTCGGGGTCGAACGACCGCATGCTGGTTGAGCGCGGGCCGTACACGTCATAGCCCACCCAGCCTAAGACCACGACCAGGATGGCGAGCGCCACCCATCGCTTTTTCAATCGCTTCGGTTTCTGGCGAGTCGCCTCTTCCGTCGGGGCTACGGTTTCAGTCTTTGTGCTTGCCATAGCGGGTTTCTCCGGTGATTGCCGAGGGTTCTTTAGCGCTCTTGGCGGTACTTCGCGCTCTTTGCGTTGAACGACGGCCTTTGACGCCAAGCTCGCAAAGTAATACGTAACCCGCCGCCGAATCGGACCTGTCTTAATCGACTATCTTGATGTGGAGTTCGCGCAGTTGCTCCTCGGAAACGGGGCTCGGAGATTCTGTCATCAGGTCGGTGGCGTTGTTGGTCTTCGGGAACGCTATTACCTCGCGGATAGACTTCTCCCTGGCCAGCAGCATCACCAGACGGTCAAACCCGAAAGCTATGCCCCCGTGCGGCGGCGTCCCGTATTCGAGCGCGTCGAGCAGGAACCCGAACTTCGTGCGGGCCTCTTCTTCCGTCAGCCCGAGCGCCTGGAATATGCGGTGCTGCATCTCGCGCGAGTGAATCCTTATCGACCCGCTGCCAAGCTCTACGCCGTTGAGCACCAGGTCGTAAGCCTTCGCGCGGACCGACGCGGGGTCCGACTCCAGCCTGTCCAGGTCTTCGTCGCGCGGGCTCGTGAACGGGTGGTGCATCGCGTAGTACCGCCCTTCCTCTTCGTGATACTCGAACATCGGAAAGTCCGTCACCCAGAGGAAGTTGAATTTCGACGAGTCTATCAGCCCCTCGCGCTCGGCGACCTCCGAACGGAGCGCGTTTAACGAAGCGGCCGCCACGGACGGCTTGCCCGCGACGACGAGGACGGCGTCGCCCGCCTCAGAACCGGCTGCTGTAGCCAGTTCCGCGACTTTATCGTCGCCGAGCGATTTCGAAAGCGACGAGCTTACCGCGCCCGCCTCGTCCGTCTTTATCCACGCCAAGCCGCCCGCGCCGAATCGCTTTGCCACCTCCGTCAGCTCGTCCAGGTTCTTGCGCGAATACTTCGCCCCGCCCTTTACGGTTATCGCCTTCACCTCGCCGCCGGCTTCGAGCGCGTTCTTATACAGAACGAAATCCGTCCCGCGCAGCTTGTCCGACAGGTCTACGAGCTCAAGCCCGTAGCGCGTGTCGGGCTTGTCCGTGCCGTAGCGGCGCATGGATTCCGCGTAGGTCAGCCGGGGGAAGGGAAGCTCCACTTTTACGTCTATCAGCCGGCAGAGCTCGACCATCATCGGCTCGATGATCTTGAAGAGGTCGTCGGGCTGGATGAAGCTCATCTCTATGTCTATCTGAGTGAACTCGGGCTGTCGGTCGGCGCGGAGGTCTTCGTCGCGGAAGCAGCGCGCGATCTGAAAATACTTGTCGTAGCCGGCGACCATCAGCAGTTGTTTGAATATCTGCGGCGACTGCGGCAGCGCGTAGAAGCTCCCGGCAAACAGACGGCTCGGCACGATGTAGTCGCGCGCGCCTTCGGGAGTCGTCTTGATCATCATCGGCGTCTCGATCTCGTAAAAGCCGTGCTCGTCCATGTAGCGGCGGATCGCTATGGCGGCGCGGTGGCGAAGCTTGATGTTGTCCTGCATCCTGGCGCGGCGCAGGTCGAGGTAACGGTATTTCAGCCGCACCTCTTCGCTCGCGCCCCGCGCGTCGATCTCGAACGGCGGCGTGCGCGCGTCGTTTAGTATGTAGATCTCGCGCGCGATGACCTCGATGCGGCCCGTCTTTATGTTAGGGTTCACCTTCTCTTTGTCGCGCATCACGACTTTGCCGACGACGGCGACCACGTATTCGTTGCGCAGCTCCTTGGCGCGGCGGTGCGCTTCGGAATTCTTCTCCTCGTCAAAGACGACCTGGACCACGCCCTCGCGGTCGCGCATGTCTATGAAAGTGAGCGGGCCGAAATCGCGACGGCGGTGGACCCAGCCCATCAGCCTGACCATCTCGCCCGCGTGCTCGGGCCTCAGCTCTCCGCAGTAATGATTACGTTTCAGGTTCTCCAGGTTTTCTGCCATAACTTTATAAAGCGCTGCCGACGCGCTCATTCATCTTTCAGTTTCTCGATCAAATCCGGTTCCGTTAGCTTCTGCTGCTCGCCGGTCGTCATGTCGCGCAAGACGTAATCGCCGCTACGGATTTCGTCTTCTCCAACGATCAAGGCGTAGCGCGCCGAGAGGTTGTTTGCTATGGCGAGCGACTTCTTGAGCTTTCGCCCTTCGAGGTCGACTACAGCGCCGACGCCCGCCTCGCGCAGCCGCCGCGCGAGCGCGAACGAATGCTTCCGAGCTTCGTCGCCGATGTAGGCGATGTAGAGGGCGGGCGCTTCGCCCTTCGGGTCGAGCCTCTCTTCGGGGATGCTCATCACCATCCGCTCGACGCCGAAGGCGAATCCGAACCCCTTGGCGGGCGGCCCGCCCAACATCTCGGACAGCCCGTCGTAACGGCCCCCGCCGACGATCGTGTTCTGCGCGCCCAGTCTCGATCCGATCAGCTCAAACGTCGTGCGTTTGTAGTAATCAAGACCGCGGACCAGCCGCGGCGTCACCGTGTAAGCGATCCCGCGCTCGTCGAGCAGAGAGCGGAACTCGTCGAAGTGCTTCTGGCACGGCTCGCAAAGGTGGTCAGTTATCGCGGGCAGCTCGGCCAGCGCCGGCTGGCACGACTCCTCCTTGCAATCGAGCACGCGCAGCGGGTTCGTCTCGCGCCTCTGGTTGCAGGTCGAGCAGAGGCGCGAAAGCCGCTCGCGGATCGCTTCGCGCAGCATCTCGACGTAAGCTGGCCTGCAATTCTCGTCGCCGATCGAATTGATCAAAAGCTCGGTGTCGGTTATCCCGAGCCGCTTCAAATACCAGTCGAGCATCTCTATCACTTCGGCCTCGATCGCGGGGTCGTCGCTCTGGCCCAGCACCTCGACGCCGACCTGCGCGAACTGGCGGTAGCGGCCTTTCTGCGGGCGCTCGCGGCGGAACTGCGGGCCGATGTAGAAGAGCTTAACCAGCCCCGGCCGGTTGAACAACCCGTGCTCGATGTAGGCGCGGACCACCGAGGCCGTAGATTCCGGCCTGAGCGAAACGCGCTCGCCGCCGCGGTCTTCGAACGTGTACATCTCCTTGTTGACGTCCGTCTCGGTCCCCACGCCGCGCTCGAACAACTCCGTGCGCTCGATTATGGGGGTGCGGATCTCTTCAAACCCGTATCGACGGAAGGCGTCGCGCGCGACGTTTTCGACCAGGTGCCAGGCCTCTATCCGCGCGTCGGTCTTGTCGGTGAACCGCGCGGGAAGAATGTCCTGTGTGCCTCTTACTTTGCTTATCATTACTCAAAACCGCTTCGACCGTTAGCGAGTCGAATCTTGTCAGGATGCTCGGAACCGTCACCGCGCGTACTAAAGAAGGCGCGGCGATTCTCACTGCGCATCCGCGAGGTAGTTGTTTTTGTATTCGATATAATGGCGCCAGTGCATGTCTATTCGAGCGAGCTCGTCTTCGGTCACTTCGCGGCGGACGCGCGCGGGCGACCCCATGACCATTGATCGCGGGGGTATCACCGTCCCCGGCGTCACGAGCGACCCGGCCGCTATGAATGACTCTTCGCCTATCACCACGTCGTCTAGGACGATCGAGCCTATGCCGACGAGCGACCTGTCCTTGATCGTGCACCCGTGCAGCATCACGCCATGACCTACGGTGACGTAGTTGCCGATGATAGTGGGGAAGCGGCCGTTTGTGACGTGGATGATCGAGCCGTCCTGTACGTTAGTGCTGTGGCCTATGCGGACGTGGTAAACGTCGCCTCGGATGACGCAGTTGAACCAGACGCTCGACTGCTCGCCTACCTCGACGTCGCCGATCACCTGCGCGCTCGCTTCGATGAAAGCGGTCGCCGCGATCTTGGGTTTGATACCTTTGTAACTCCGTATCATATGGCTGCCTCAATTGACGTTGACGGAAAGAAGTCACGTTAGCATACCCGTCGCGCGTGTAGCAAGTTGACACCCCGCGGCCTCTCGCTTAGCATCAACGCGATGCGCCGCTCAGCAATAACCTCACTCGCGATAATGATATTCGCACTGCTTGCCGCATGCGGCGGAAAACCGTTCAACGTAAAACCGAGGCCCGAGCTGCCGCCCGCGGCGGCCGGCGCGGAAGCGGCGGCGGGGGACTTGACGCTGCGCGCGGAAGCCGTGACGGACGAAGATTTTTTGTACGAGACTTTCGACGCGAACCTGATACTGGCGGGAGTCTTGCCCGTGCGGGTTACGATCTCAAGCCGGGCGGTTGAGCCCGCCGATCTGAGAAAGGCGAAGTTCGAAATCAGATCTTCTGCCGGGCGGACCTACAAGGCGATCAGCGCCAGCAGCGCGTTTAAGAAGCTGATCTCTTACTACGGAATCTCCACCTATTCGAAAACCGGGTACAAAGAGTCGCAATCGGATTTCGCGTCGCATGCGCTTGACCTGCGCGAGCCGCTGGCGGCGGGCTCGTCGCGGCAGGGGATGATCTTTTTTCAAGTCCCCGATGAAGCGGCACGCGCCGCGGGGCTGACTATAGTCGCCCGCGACCTCAACCGAAAGCTTCCGAAATCGGAATCACGGATCGAGATCAAGCTTGACTGAAAGCCCTCGACTCAACCCGCGCCGTATTCCTCATAGACCCGCTCGATGATCTCTCCGGGCCTGGGAGGCTCTTTGACGAGCGACAGCGCGTCGCGCAGGACTCGCTTATGTAGCTCGCGCTGAAAGGGCCGGCCCATCGAGTTTCCTATCTCAAAATCTTTCGGGTAGAGCGCGCGCGGGGGGCGCATCTGCCGCGAAGCCTCGGGGCTGACGGTGATCAAGACCGTCGAGATGCCTCGCATTTCGATCTCGCGTTGGACCGCAACGACCGTGCGGTGACAGACCTGCGGTCAGCCGCCCGTAAGCACCACCAGATCGGCCCTCGACCGCTTGTCTATCTCTTCGGCTATCTGCGGCGCCGTCTCTTCGTACATCCGCTTCAACTGCATGGTGTAGCCCATATAACCTACGTGCTCGCGGGCAACGCCGCCTACGAAGCCCTCTTTCACAAGCTCGGCGAGCGCGTCTATGGGAAAGACGACGTTTATGTCGCGGTCGGCGTCCGAGTGGTCGTAATGGTGGTGCGTCACCATCAGGCTGTCGGCCGTCGCGTCCGCGCCGATGATCCGAAAAGTGAGGTCGCCGAGCTCGTCGGCGATGTTGAAAGGCTCTTGATCTTTTTGATGGACGCCCGCGGCCGTAACTATGGCTACGGTCGCCCGCGCAAGCTCCCGCTCGTATGGAGTGAAAGGGACACACTTCCTAGACATCTGATGAGACATGACACTTTACTCGTTCCGGCCATCTGAAATCTCAGATTTCAAATTTGAAATTTCAGATGGCCCCTGGTTCAAGCTGCTTGTCGGAGAACGTCGAATATCTCTTCGTTGTCCGGCTGTTCGTCGATCTTATGAATATCTTTGTAGATGATTCGGCCTTCTTTATCGACGACAAAGAGCGCGCGCTCGCTGTAGCCTTCCGGCCTCAACGCGCCGTAGAGGCGAGCCACTTCGCCTTTCGGTTCGAAGTCTGAAAGCAGGTCGTAAGAGATGCCGCCGAGGCTCTTGGCCCAGGCTGCGTTGCAGGGGACTGAGTCGACTGAAATACCCAGCACGTGGGTATCGTGGCCCTCGAATCGGCTTAGGTCAGCCTCATACGAAGGCATCTGGATGGTTCAAACGGGTGTCCAGGCCAGCGGGTAGAATGCGATGAACACGTTCTTGTTGCCGCGGAAATCTGACAGCTTGACTTTGTTGCCTCTGTGGCTCGGCAGCTCAAAGTCGGGAGCCATATCTCCCACTTCAACAGCCATTGGCTTTTTCCTCCTGATTAGATTTAACGCCCTCACTTTATCAATAAGGCTATCGGGATTGACTGTCAAGCTGTTCGAGCGCCGCGGCCCGCATTAAATCGGCGGGGGCCTCTCCGGCGGTCCAAAGCTCGAACTGCCGCGCGCCTTGCGCCACCAGCATCTCGATCCCGCTGATCGTTAGACACCCGGCGGCCCGCGCGTCCTTGAGAAACTTCGTCTCCAGGGGGTTGTAGACCAGATCGTATGCAGCCAATCGGCCTTTGAACGCCTCGGGGCCTATGGGGCTTGAGCTCTCGTCGCGCCCGCGCATCCCGACCGGCGTTGTGTTTATGATTACGCGCACGTTGGATGACTCTAAATCGTCGATCGGATGAACCTCGACGCCAGCAGACTCGGCGAGGGCGCGGGCGGGGTCGCGCGCAAAGAGAGTCACGCGCGCTCCACGCTTTTGAAGTCCGAAGACCACAGCGCGCGCAGCCCCGCCCGCCCCGATCACGCCGAACGTCTCGCCCTTGATCGCGCAAACCCTTTCAAGCGGCTCGATCGCGCCCTCGACATCCGTGTTGTAACCTTTCAAACGGCCTCGCTCGGCGACTACGGTGTTGACCGCGCCTACCTCGCGCGCAGTCTCGTCTACTTCGTCGAGCAGCGGTATGACGGCGGTCTTGTGCGGAATCGTCACGCTCAACCCGCGAAGCCGCCAGTCGATGTCGCGTGTCTCTTCTCGGACGAATCGGGTGAAGAACTGCTCAAGGTCGTCGACTTCGATCGGCAGGTAGACGAAATCTAAATCACATTCCCGGAACGCGGCGTTGTGCATAGCCGGGGAAGCCGATTGCGAAACCGGCCGCCCGATGATTCCCGTGATAGCCGTCTCGCGTGATAAATGATCGACACGATAAGTGTTCTTCAGCTCGCGGCAAGTCAACTGCCCCGGCGCGCTCTCGGCCCCGCGCGCGAGCGACCCGTATGTCAGATAGCTCCCTTCGGCCGGCCCGAGTATTCGCGTGATCACGCCCGGCTCCCCCATCGCGATCGCGATCAGGTTCCGCCCATCTTCTCGCGCCCGTTTCAACAGACTGAAGATCGAAAGCGTGTCGCTTACGCCGCGGGCTTGCGTGACTATCTTATGGACGGCGGCGGGCAGGCGGGATAGTCGATCATAAATCTCGTATGGATTCGGCGGCGTCTCACGGAAATTGTGGTGCGAGACTATGAGCCGCGACGTGTCGGGCGCAAGCCTCGCGGCCTGCTCGTAGTGCGCGGCCTCTATGTCGCAGTAGTCGGCGCCACGTCGCGCGCCTTCGACGAGCAGGCGAAGCCTGATCTCATCATCGATCATCTGGCGTCCGCCTTCGTCGGCCGAGCGGCAGGTGATAATAACGGGCAGCGGTTTATCTTCGAGCAGCGAGCCGAGGTTTTCTGGTTTCGTAAAATCGAAATCGCGCAGGTAATCGAGCCTGATCTCGATCATGTCGGCCGCCTGCGCAGCCTCTCTCATCCTGGCGCGGGCGGCCGCGGTTGTCTCTTCCGTGATCACTGCGCAGACGCGGGCCGGGCTATCTTTCGCCATCACTCTTCTTCGTCAAATGCGAAAACGTCGGTTGTAAGATATCTTTCGCCGAGGTCGGGCAGGACTGCTACGACGCGTTTGCCCGCGCCCATCTCGCGGGCGACCAGCAGCGCGGCCCAGCATATCGCGCCGCTTGAGATGCCGCAGAGTATGCCCTCCTCGCGCGCGAGCGAGCGGGCCGTCTGCTTCGCGTCTTCGTATTCGACAGGGACTATGCGGTCAATGATTTCGGTGTTGAGCACGCGCGGGACGAATCCCGCGCCGATGCCCTGGATCGGGTGAGGCGCGGGCGGCCCGCCAGAAAGCACCGGCGAATCTTTAGGCTCGACGGCGACGAGGGTGACGTTGCGGAGCCGCTCTTTTAGCACTTCGCCAACGCCCGTGATCGTCCCGCCCGTCCCCACTCCCGCCACGAACGCGTCGAGGTTCGCGTCGGTCGCTTCGATGATTTCCAGCGCGGTCGTGTCGCGGTGGATCGAAGGGTTCGCGGGGTTGTTGAACTGCTGCGGTATGAAGCAGTCGTCTATCTGCTGCTGCAACTTCTCCGCTTCGGCGATGGCCCCTTTCATGTCGAGCGCCTTCGGCGTAAGCACTATCTCGGCGCCCAAGGCTCGCAGCACGCGAATCCGCTCAAGGCTCATCGAATCGGGCATCGTCAGTATCAAGCGATAACCTTTCGCGGCGGCCGTCATGGCCAATCCGATACCTGTGTTGCCGCTGGTCGGCTCGATGATTGTAGTCCGCCCCGGCGAGATTCTCCCTTCGCGCTCGGCCGCCTCGATCATCGCGAAAGCTATGCGGTCTTTTATGCTGCGCATCGGGTTGAAGGATTCGAGCTTGACCAGCACCTCCGCGGAATTTTCGGATGGGAGCCGGTTGAGCCGCACGAGCGGCGTATTGCCTATGGTCTCAAGGACGTTGTTACAGATCTTCGGCCTGCCATTCATCGACACCAGATTAAGAAGGCAACAGGCAAAAGGCAAGGGCTGTTATATAAAATCAGTCCTGTCTCTCGGCTTTTGCCTTCGCCATCCTTCCTGCTATGGTATTGCTTACGGAGAGAAAGTCATGTTGAGGGATAAGAAACTGGCCGTGCTGGGCGCGGGCAAACTTGGCGAGACGCTTATAAAAGGGCTTGTCGAGGCCGGCGTGATCGAGGCGTCGAACGTCGTCGTCACCGCTGGCCATCAGCCTCGGCTGGATCGCATGCGAGAGCTGTTCGGCGTGTCGGGCACGCTGTCGAACGCGATGGCGGCCGAATCGGCCGACATAATTATCCTAGCCGTCAAACCGCAGACCGTCCCGCAAGTGCTCTCGGAGATAAAAGGAGTGTTAAGCGCATCACAGTTGTTGATCTCCGTAGCCGCGTCCGTCAGCGCGGCCTTTATCGAGAAGCACCTTGAGGGCGAAGTGCCCGTCGTGCGCGCGATGCCGAACACGCCCTGCCTGCTTAAGAAAGGGATGACCGGGATTGCTCCCGGCCTCAACGCCCGGAAAGAGCATGTCGATCTTGCTAAATTCATCTTCGACGCCGTGGGCCGCACGGTCGTCGTCGACGAAAAACATATGGACGCGATAACGGGCCTTTCGGCGAGCGGGCCGGCGTTCATCTACATCATCATCGAATCGCTGGCGGAGGCCGGCGTGAAGGTCGGGCTGCCGCGCGACATCGCCACCGAGCTTGCCGCGCAGACGGTCGTAGGCGCGGGGAGCATGGTGCTTGAGACGGCCGAGCACCCCGCGAAGCTCAAAGATACCGTCACGACTCCGGCCGGCTGCACTATCGACGGCATACTGGAGCTCGAAGACGGGGGGTTGCGAGTTACTTTGATCAAGGCTGTAGTCAAGGCTACGCACCGCGCTAAGGAGCTGTTGGAAACTTAACGGAGACGCGAGAATGGGTTCAGGCAGAGTGAGGCCGGGCAGGCGCGGGCCATCGAAGCTATTGATAATAATTATGCTCTTATCGTCGCCGGGCTTCCCACTTTTCGGTCGACCTGCGGAAGCGCAAATGACTCAGGATAAATCGGACCTCGCGGCGGCCGATTTCCCGAAGCTTGTGAGCGATTACTTCATCGACCTGCACAGCCGCCACCCGGCCATCGCCGCCGCGAGCGGCATTCACGCCTGGGACGGGAGGCTTGAAGACTACAGCGGCGCGGCGCTCGGAGATGAGGTGGCCGCAATAAAGCGGTTTCAAAACAGACTCGAAAAGATTCAGCCGCTCTCGCTCTCGTCTTCAGACATATTCGACTACCAGATCATCCAGTCGAACATGAGCGCGCGGCTGCTTGAGCTTGAGCAGATAAGAGATTTCGAGCGCAACCCGAAGGTCTACAACGACGTGATAGCTCAAGGGTTGTTGCAGATCGCAATCTTCGAGTACGCGCCGGCCGACTCGCGCATACGCCATGTGATCTCGAAGGAAAAACAGATCCCCCGGCTGCTCGACGACGCGCGGTCAAATCTGAAAGACCCGCCCGCGATCTTCCTGAAGCTTGCCATCGAGAGCTTCCGCGGCACGCTGAGCTTTATTCAAAACGACCTGCCGAAGGCATTGGCATCCGTGAAGGACGCGAAGCTACAGGCGGAGTTTAAGAAGTCTACGAAGACGGCCGCCGCGGCCATCGCCAAACACATCAAGCACCTCGAAAGTGAGAAGCCCGACCCGCAGGCTACGTTCGCGATCGGCAAGCAGAATTTTGAAGCGAAGCTCAGGCACGAAGAGGGAATAAACATTCCGACCGATACGCTGCTCAGGATCGCCGAGCGCGAGCTGGCCCGCGCGCAGGAGGAATTCCGCAAGACCGCGGCGCAGCTCAACCCGAACCGCAGAACGCTCGACGTTTGGGCCGACGTGCAGCGGGACCACCCGAAAGCCGGGGCGCTTGTCGAAGAGGCGCAGAAGCAGGTCGACGCGCTCGTGAAGTTCATCCGCGAGAAGCAGATCGTGACGATCCCCGAAGGCCCCGGCCCCGTAGTCGCGCCTACGCCCGATTTCATGCGCTGGTCGTTTGCGAGCATGTGGACGCCGGGCGCGTTCGAGAGCCGCGCTATTTCATCGCGCTACTTGATAACCGACGTAGACCCGCGCTGGACCGAGAAGCAGAAGGCCGAGTATCTCTCTTCGATAAACTACCCGCAGCTATGGGCCACGTCCATCCACGAAGCGTACCCAGGCCACTTCGTCCAGGGGGCTTATCTCAAGCAGGTCGCGTCAAGCGTGCGAAAGACTTGGGCGGTCGCGCCGGCGAGCTTCGTCGAAGGCTGGGCGCATTACACCGAGCAGATGATGATGGAAGAGGGCTTCGGCGCGGGCGACCCGAAGATGAAGCTCGGCCAGCTTGCCGAAGCGTTGCTCAGGCTGTGCCGTTTTGTAGTCGGGATACGGCTCCACACCGAAGGCATGACCGTAGACCAGGCGACGCGATTCTTCATGGACAACGGCTACATGGGCGAGACGCCCGCTCGTATAGAGGCGGAGCGCGGCACGTTCGATCCGACCTATCTGGTCTACACCGTGGGAAAGCTCGCTATTCTGAAGCTGCGCGAAGATTACAAGCGGTATCGGAGGGAGAATTTTTCGTTGCAGGAATTTCACGACCGCTTGCTGTCAAACGGGTTCGCGCCGATCTGGGCGCACCGCCGAATGCTGATGCCGGAAGACCGCGGGAAGATATTGGAGTGATTGAAAGGAAGCCTCGAAGAGGCGTAATTCAATAGCCAGGGGCATCGCCCCTGGAAAAGGATTGATAGTAATGACAAGCCCTGAAAGGGCGACATAACAATCGCGCCCTTTCAGGGCTTCGTCTCGTATGACGCATCACCCGGCGCAACGCGCCGGGCTATCGAATCGAGCCCTTTCAGGGCTCTTAATCGCTCTTCTTAGCGCGGGGCTTGTTCGGCTGCTCGACGCTCAACTGGTTATCGACCTTCTTTACACAGGCCAGGCTCTTTGTCATTCGCGTCGCGGCGCCTTTCTGACCGGAAGTCTTCACCATGCCCTTAAGGCTGACGACTCCTTCCTTAGTCTCCACCTCAATGGTCGCGGATTTGAGCGATGCGGACTTCGCGAACTTCTCTTTAACTCCTGCCGTGATCGCTTCGTCGGTCGCCGTAGAACAATCCACGGGCGCGGCCTTCACGGCTTTTGACTTCGCCTGGGGCTTCGGTGTTTCTTGGGCGAACGCGACGGCGGCTAGCGCGATAGACAACATCACCATCATGATGGTTTTCATTTGAGATTCTCCTTGGGATTGATTAGGAGGATGGGGATACCGGCGGATAACGCGGCTCGAAACTCTCCTGCCGTTAAAGACGAGAAATCTCGGCCCTATGATGCAGGCGGGTTTATGAAATCGATCCGGCTAGCCCTTATTGCGCCCGCGCCAGTCGGCCAGTATCTCGCGGGCGGCATTGTAGCCGGGCGCTCCCATGACGCCGCCGCCAGGATGCGTGCCCGACCCGCACATGTAAAGCGCCTCGATGGGCGTGCGGTACTGAGCCCAGCCGGCGACCGGGCGCATGAAGAATAATTGGTCTACGGTCATGTCGCCGTGAAAGATGTTGCCGCCCGTCAGCGAGTACTCGCGCTCAAGGTCTAAGGGCGTGATCACCTGGCGGTGCAAGATCGACTGGCGGATGTTCGGCGCGTATTCGGCGATCAGGTTTATGCAGCGGTCGGCGAACCCCTCTTTGATAGAATCCCAGTCGGCGTCGCGCAGAGTGTAGGGCGCGTATTGCGCAAATATGCACATGATGTGCTTGCCCGGCGGCGCGATCGAATCGTCGTAGGCCGTCGGAATCGTCAGCTCAAGCATAGGGTTGTCCGACGGTCGGCCCGCGGCCGCGTCTTCCCACGCGCGGTCTACGTAATCCATCGAAGGGCAGATGTGAATCGTCGCCTTGTGCTGCGGCCCGAGGGCCGAGCCCGGATAGTCCTTGAAATCGGGCAGCGCGTCCAAGGCCAGGTTGATCTTCAGCGAGCAGCCTTCGATGTGAATCTTCTTGATCTCGCCCACGAACTCTTCTTCCAACTCCTTCGGATCGATCAGTCTTAAAAAAGTGATCTTCGGGTCGGCGTTCGAAACAATGACGCGCGCGTGTATCTCCTCGCCGTCCGCGAGCGCGACGCCGTAAGCGCGACCGCCGCGCACCAGTATGCTAGACACGTCGGCGTTAGTCCTTATCCGCGCGCCCGCGGCCGTAGCTGAGCTCGCGATGGCCTCGCTGATCGCGCCCATCCCGCCGCGCGCGAATCCCCACAGCCCGCGAATGCCGGTCGCGCCGCCCATAACGTGGTGCAGCATGATGTAGGCCGTGCCGGGGGTCGAAGGGCCGCCGTTGGTGCCGATCACGCCGTCGGTCGCCAGCGTAGCTTTGATATGGTCGGACTCGAACCGCTCGTCGAGATAAGTGCGAACGCTCTGCACCATGATCTTTATCAGGTGCACGACCTGGGGGTCGCGGAACTTGAGCGCCTCAAGCCCCAGGCGGCCCATCGCCACAAGGTCGCGGAACTTGCGCCGTATGATGTTAGGCGGCGTCGTCATCAAAAGCCCTTCGACCCATTCGGCCAGCAGCGCCAGTTGGTGCTCGAAGTCGGGGTATGCCTCGGCGTCTTTCTTCGAAAACTTCGCGAGCTCTTTTTGAGTCGCGGCCATGTCCTGCCAGAAAAAGAGGTGCCGCCCGTCGGGGAAGGTCGAAAAGAACGACGGGTCTTTGGGGTAGAGGTGGTAGCCGTGGCTGTGCAGATCAAGCTCGTCTATTATCCGCGGCTGGAGCAGGCTGCACAGGTATGAGAGCGTCGATACCTTGTATCCCGGCCAGGGCTGTTCGGTCACCGACGCGCCTCCCAAGACGCCGCGCCGCTCAAGCACGGTGACGCTCAACCCCGCGCGAGCCAGGTAGGCGGCCGTGACCAGCCCGTTATGCCCCCCGCCGATAATGACTACGTCAGTTGAGCTCATCATTAGACCTGTGGGCGGTTGAGGTTCTGGTGCGTGCGAATCCAGAGCTCGTCTAGCGACCCCTCTTCGAGCATCTTCGTGACGAAGACGATCTGGCCCGTGTGCATCGCCACATGAACCGAGACGTTGAATATCTGGTTAAAGAGCGTGGGGTTGTAAGAGGGCTCACTGGCGGGCTCCAGAAAGCGCGTGGGATCGAACCCCGCGAGCGTCTCTTTGACCTGGCTCATAGTCTCGTCGAAGGTCGCTAAGAGCTCCTGCTTGGGCACGGGGCCGCGCTCTGAAAACTCCTCGGGCCGGTTGCGCTTGTAATCCACCCCGCCTATGCTGTGCGCCACGTAATGGCGCATCGAGCCCGAAAGGTGGAGCACGAGGTTGCCGACAGAGTTGCTCTGCTCGTTGGGCCTCCACCAGAGCTGCTCTTCGGTCAGCCTCTCGACGCAAGACCTGATCTGGTCGGGGAAGACCTTGGTGATGCGGCTCGTGAGCGCGTCCAACACTACACGGTTCAAATCTGACTTCTCTTGCATAATTCTCCCGGTAAGAAAATTGATTCGCCAGATTGTATTAATTGGGTAGCCGCTTTGCAATGCGGGAACGGACGGCGAGCCTGACGCCGCCCGCGTCGTATGATTAGAAATGCGGATAAACCGTCTCTTATGAATTCTGCTCTTCGCCCGCGTCCTCGGCCCGCCGCAAGAACCTGCCGAACACCGACAGCGAGAAGCCGGCGATCGTCATCGCGACCATAAAGGCCAGTATGCAGACGAGTAGTATGGCCAATAACTGAAGTATCATAGGTCTGCCTTACCGGGGGCTTTGTGGAGTTGGGGAAGAGACGGCCTCAGACTAACCGAACTTACATAAGAAAGCAATAAAAAACTTATTCGTCATCTAAGTCGAGCTTCGCGACCGTCTCGACGTGGTAGGTCTGAGGGAAGAGGTCGAACGCGACCACGCTTGATAGCCTGTAGCGGGCGTCGACGAGCTTTCTCAGGTCGCGGGCCAGCGTCGCGGGGTCGCACGAGACGTAAGCGACGCGCGCCGGTTTGAGACGAGCGATCTCGCCGATGGCTTCGGCGGCCCCCGACCGCGGCGGGTCGAGGAGTATTAAATCCGGGGCGGAGTTTATGCCTTTGAGCCAGCTCTCGACGCGCGTGTTACGAAGCTCGACGTTGGCGGCGTTGCTAGCGGCTATATTCTTCTTCGCGAAATACGCGGCTCGGGGGTCGGATTCGACCCCTATCACGCGGTCGAACGAGAGGGCCAGCGGCAGTGTGAACAGGCCTACGCCCGCGTAAAGGTCGCAGGCTACGTCGCCGGAATAACCGGCCGTCGCCTCTTTGACGAAATCTTCAAGTAACAAATAATTCGCCTGAAAAAAGGTCGAAGCGCCGAACGTGTAATTCATGTCTCCGATCTTTCGAGAGACGGGCGCGGCGGAAAAGCCCTCCAATTCCGGCTCGATGCTTACGCCCGATTGGCCCAGAGCCATCTCTACTTCCGCGGGCAGCTCGGAACCGAAGCCACCGCCAGCAAACGACGAACGCAGACTTACGAGCGCGCGGTCGAGCTGAGGCGCAAGCACGGGGCAACTCTCTACGTCACAGACCGCGTGCGAAGCGGCGTGATTGAACCCGATTCGCAAGTGATCAGCGTCATGCTCTATTTTTACTTGAGCGCGAGAGCGATAGCCGAACTCGGCGGCCGAGCGGATCTCGATCTCGCGGTCCCACGGGATTCGGCCGATGCGCGCGAGTGCGTCGCCGACAAAGCCCGCCTTCGCCTTCAGTTGTTCGTCGTAGGAGAGGTGCTGCAACTGGCAGCCCCCGCATTCGCCAAAGTATCTGCAAGGAGGCGCGCGCCTGGAGGGAGAAGGAGTGATTATCTCTTCGATCACGCCTCTGGCGAAATTCTTTTTGCGTTCGGTTATACGGATTCGCAGCCGCTCGGCGGGGGCCGCGAATGGGACGAAGATGGCGAGCCCGTCGTGGCGCGCGACGGCGTCGCCGCCGAAAGCGAGACGTTCAGTCGTCACTTCGACAACATCGCCGACCGAAAGGGAATTCTGCTTCACTCATTCACGATAGCAGGGTTTTTGATGGTGAGAAAAGAGATTCACCGCAGAGACACAGAGGACGCAGAGTTCACGCAGAGAGAAATCAATTCTGCTCTGCGCCTCCGCCGCGTGCGAAGCACATCATCGGCCATCCTGTGCTCTCTGTGTCTCTGCGGTGAATTCTATGGCGAGTGCAACATCTCGACGATCAGGCTGGTTAGACGTTCAGGCTCGGCAAGCCCGTAAACGCGCTTCCACCGTCCTCGGTCGTAGTTGCCGATGAACATCGCGGGCGAATGATCGCCTCTGCGCGCCTCGTCGCCCGTCAACGCTCTCGACAATCGATCTATCTCGCTCTTGTCGCCAGTCACGAAAGTCCACCCTGGCTTTGCGCGGAAACGCGAGAGCCATGTCTTGAGCTCTTCGGCGCTGTCGGCTTCCGGGTCCGCGCTGACCGAAATCAGCAACACGTCTTTGCCAAGCCTGTCGCCAAGCATCGATTGCAGCCGCGCGAACTGGCTCCCCTGCATCGGACAGATCGCCTTGCAGGTCGTGTAGACGAAGTTGATCGCTACGACGCGCCCTTTCAAAAGGTCTTCGTAGAAATCTATTTGCTTTCCGTCCTGATCTACGACCGCGATGTTTGTGATAGCGTCTTTCGGCGGCCTCCGGTCCTGCTTCTGCTGAGCGGAGGCCGATAGCGGTCCGAGGCACAAAGCCAGCAGCGTCGCTATGCTTAAAAGACGAAGCTTGAAAATCACAGACTCAGTCGACATCGATCGCCTCGCTCAACCGACTTTGATAATCTTGGCCACCGAAGGCACGCCCTGCTTGTTGACCAGAAAGAGCATGTAATAACCCGGCGGGGCGATGTTCCCGTTGGCGGGGGCGGAGACTTCGAGGTTCTTGCCCTTCTTGGCGAAACTCAACCGAACTCTTCGCTGGTCCATCGTGATGGCGTGTGTCACCGACGGCAGGCGGATCAAGACAACGTCGGAGACGGTCTTGACGGCCTTCTTATCGGGGACCTTGACCTGGAACCGCTCGCCGTAGGCGATCGCATCCTGGACGGACGTGATGGTCGGGCGACTGCCTTTGAAAAGGTAAGGGGGCGAGTATATCTCCAGGTTGTAGTTGTCTCCCCCTCCGCCCGTGGGGCCGGGCTGTCCGCCGCCCGCCACCAGCACTCGCGCGTCCGGCAACAGCATCGCGGTCGAATGGTAAAGCCGCTCGACCTGCTGAGTGGCCATCATAGTCCACACGTCATTTGACGGGTCCCACATCTCTGCTGATCGTTCGGTCCCCGTGAAGCTGTTGAAGCCGCCGCCGCTGGTCCCGCCTATCGCCAGAACTTTGCCGTCGGGGAGCACCACGGTGTTGAGCTGTCGCCGCGCGTAGTACATCGAGCTGACGCGCCGCCAGGAGGGCGATGGCTGGTTGAGGTCTATTACTTCCGCCGCGTTTGTCGGCGTGCCGCCGCCGACGATCAGTATCTTGCCCGCGTCATACATCACGAACGAGCCGTAGTCGCGATAGCCGTAGCTGCTCTCGGGTCCTGGCGTCCACTCTCCCGTCCCTCTCGTGTCCAGAAAGCCCGTCGCTTGATCCGGCCCCGCGCAAAAGACGCGCCCGTCCGGCGCGAGCGCCATCCAGGGGTAGTAAGGGAGCCAGTGCACCGCCCCCGTCAACGAGCGCCAGCCGTTCCCCTCCCACACTTGGGGCAGGTTGTTGAATTGGAGATTCTCGTCCGTGCCTGAGACTACGAGCACGTCTCCGTTGGCGAGCGTACAATTCGACGGGTACCAGCGGCCCGCGTTCATGTCAGGCCCGCGCGACCATGTGTTGGTCCTGTAATCGAAGATGTTCGTGTGAGGCTCGCCCTTCGACGACTCCAGGTGATGGCCGCCCGCGACGAGCAGCCTGCCGTCGGGCAGAAACGAATGGCCGCTGCAAAAGACGTTCGTGTTGGTGTTGGTGACCGTGGTGAAGCTGTTCGCCTCTATGTCCCACACGCGAGCCTGCGTGACGAGAGACCTGTCGTCCGATTGCCAGAACAGGACCTTGCCGTTAGGCAGCAGGTGCATGTGTATAGCGACGGCGGGCATGTCCCTTCTTACGATCCACTGGCCGACCATGGCCGGGTTCGTATCCATCGCGTCTGTGGATTCGGCTATGCGGAAGTAGTTGAAGTTGGCGACCGCGCCCGACGGCCCGTTGCCGTCCATTGCCACGCGCATCACCTGGCGGCCCGCGTTGAGCCTTACGCCCATCTTGAATACGGTCTTGTAACGGTTCCACCCGCCCGTGTCGGGGATGCTCATAATGCCCGTCTTGTCCTGCCCGTCGAACTCCACATGGAACGTGCCGCCCGGCCCGTTTGAAGCGGCCCTCGCTTCGATGACGTAGTTGCCCGCCGAGGCAACGTCGATTGTGTATTCGAGCCACTCTTCGGCGAACACGTCGCTCACCTCGAAGCCGCCTTCGCTGCACGCCGTTATGTCGACGCCCGACGCGCGGTACTGGCCGCCCTTGTTCATCTCGTCTATGTCGTGGAAGGCGACCTCTTCGCCGCCTCGATCAAAATCTTCGCTCTCGATCTTGCCGACGACTACCTTGGGCGTGTCGGTGAAAGGGAACTGCGGCGCTGGCGGGCCGAGAGAGAGTATCCTGATGTAATTGAAATTGCCTACTGCGCCGGTCTGCCCGTTGCCGTCCATTGCCACGCGCATCACCTGGCGGCCCGCGCTCAAGCTCACCGAGCTCTTCGCCGCCGTCCTGTAAGAGCTCCACGCTCCTGTGTTCGGCACGTTGACCGAGCCGGTCTTGTTCACCCCGTCAAACTCTATGTGAAAGGCGCCGCCCGCGCCTGCGGAGGCCACGCGCGCTTCAACCGTGTAGCTCCCGGCCGTGGCTATCTCGATAGTGTATTCGAGCCATTCGCCCGCGAAGACCGAGCCTACCTCGAACCCGCCTTCCGAGCAGACACTGATGTCGACGCCCGTCGTGCGATATTGATTACCGTCGTTCGAAGGGTTCTTGTCGCTGTACGCAACGCCCTGCCCGCCGTCATCGAAATCCTCGCATTGAATGGCGCCGGGGACCGCGTGAGGCGAGCCCTGAAAAGGCGCTTGCCCTTCCTGAAAGAAGAACGCCGAGGCGGCCGAGCTGCTAACAAGCGGCGTCGTCATCGTCTGAATCGCTATGAGCGATGCCGCGAGGGCTAAGGAAAAGAGACGAAAGAGGCGGGGCGAACCGGAATACGAACCGCGATGCATCGAGAATATCTCCTCTAACCTGACCTGGGCCTGCCGACCTGAAGATAAGGAAAGGCTCAATAGTCCCGTTTTTCCACACCGCCTATGGGTTGTCTGAGAGATCCCTGGAGGGGGCGCATCGATAGAAAGCCTCGAAGAGGCGTCATTCAATAAGCCCCAAAGGGGCGACGATTCAATAGCCGAAAGCCCCGTAGGGGCGGTATTCAATAGCCCGGCGCAACGCGCCGGGTCATGCGTCATACAAGAAGAAGCCCTGAAAGGGCGCGATAAGAGTATCGCCCTTTCAGGGCTTCTCATTATTAACAACTCTTTTCCAGGGGCGGTGCCCCTGGCTATTGAATCACGCCCTTTCAGGGCTCTTTTCGCACTCCTCAGACACGGCCTAGATGTAGAAGAGGCTTAATCGGGGGACGCGGTTGGTTTCGCGCAATCGGCGGGAGACGAAATTCTGCAACGTCTGTTCGTAGATCGATCTGTCCATCTTCGTGCGGTAGGCTTTCAACTGCGACGCCGCTTCGGCGCGCATCTCCGCTATGAGGATCTCGCCGCTCGTCTTCACCAGACTCTCAAGCATCATACGGTCGATAGCGTCGAGGTCCTTCTCAATAGCTTCCGCGTCGGCGACCGCGGCCGACTCCACATACTCTCTGATCTCTTTCAAACGCGCGCGCGCGCGCCCGACGGCGACTATTACGAGCGGGCGGTCCTCGCTCATGGCGATTGATTCGGCCTCGACGAGCTCCCGGTCCGAGCGGTCGAGGAACTCTAAGAGCAGGTCCTTCGGGAAGGGCGCGGCCTGCTGTTTGACTTTCTTGCGCGGCCCCGCGGGTTCAACCAAAGGCTGCGCCTCGGCCGCGCCGACCTGCGCCAGCCGGTATTCGGCGTAAAGAGACTCGACCTCCTGCTGGCAATAGAACATCGAGTTGACTTTGCGGTATTTTCGCGGACGCGAGTCGTAGGAGTCGAACGCCTGGTTTATGGCGCGCAGCACCAGATGGAGCGGGATGCCCGCGTTCTTCCAGCTTTCCACCAGCGCCCAGTCCATGGGTGAGATCAAGAGCGGTTTGCCGCGCCGGCGAACGAACTCTTCTTCGACCTCAGTGAAGTAGTTAAAGTAGTTCAGCCGTCGCGCAATGTATGGCTCTGCCTCTTCGCCGGTCGCTTCCACGATTGCTAGGTTATCGCATTGATTATCTGGCCAAGGATCAAGAAGCCCGCGATCGTCGCGGCCATGTCTAGCAGGATCAGTCCGACCAGCGGGAGCGCGTCTTTTTGCGCCGCGCCGTCGAGAGCTTTTATCGAGCTGAAATCTTTGTCGGGGTCTGCCATTCGATCTCTCCTGTGAATTGATCTCAAACCAGCGGCGTAAACCGGCTGATTATGTTTCCCTCCACCCTCTGAAGCTCTTCGCGAACTATGTCGGCCTTGCCTTCGAGCCGCAAACGCCTGGCGATCTCGCGGGCGGCCTCTTCGAGCTCCGAGTGGAGCAGGTTAGCTATGCGCTCGCGTTCGAGCGCCGAGACGGCGTCGGGGTTGGAGAGCGGCCCTGCCGCCTGCGGCTGCGTCCCCGGCGAATCTCTCTTATGCAGGTTGACCAGGAACGAGAAGCTCGGAGGCGGAAAGACGGGCGAGCGCCGAAACGATTCGCGAAGCATCTGCTTGACCTCGTGCTCGCTCCAGTCGCCCAGCTCGCCGAGCGCCTCTTCGTCGGCCTCCGTCCAGGCCGAGTCGGCGAGCTCTTCGTAAAAGCGGCGTATGCTCTCCATCGTGTCTTCGTTGCCCGAGACGGGGCGGCACTCGAAAGCCGAGAGGCGTTCGGCTATGCGGCGCGTGGCCTCCTCGCTCTCTTCGCGGAATATGTCCGCGATTATCTGGCGCTCGTCCGGCCTAATCCTCATGGCTATAAGATATATGAAAGGTATTCAAATCTCAAATTTCAAATCCGTGATTTTTTGTTATTATGCTTCGCCATTATGAAAAGAGCCTTATCGTTATTGATCGCCCTCGTCATCTGGGTGAGCCTCGCGCCGGCCTTCGCCCGCGACGACTACCCGCGCTTTGCCGCGCTCGACGCGCTCCACTACCGGATTCGCATAAACCTGACCGACCCGAATGACGAGATTCAGGGCGAAACGGAGATTACATTCGCCATAGCCGAAAGCGGCGTAAAGAGCATCGCCCTCGATCTCGTGGGCCTGAAAGTCGACCAGGTGGCGGAAAACGGGCGCGAGGCGAGCTTCACACACGCCGACGGCCGGCTCGCCATCGCGGTCGGGGCCGACTACAAGCGCGGCGACAGGGCGCGGCTTTCGATCAAGTACCACGGCAAGCCCCGCGACGGGCTGTTCATCAAGAAGAACAAATTCAACGACCAAACTATATTCGCCGACAACTGGCCCAACCGCGCGCGCTACTGGTTCCCCTCGATCGATCACCCTTACGACAAGGCGACGGTAGAGTTTTTCGTCACCGCGCCCGACGGCTTCGACGTGATCGCCAACGGCGCGCTGGTCGAGACACTGAGCCTTCAGAACAAGACGAAGCTCACTCATTGGAGAGAGTCCGCCCCGATACCGACCTACTGCATGGTGATAGGCGCTACGGAGTTTTCGATCATCAACGCGGGCTCGTGGGCGGGCGTGCCGGTGATCTATTACCTCTACCCGAAGGACCGCGAGCGAGGTATTAAAGACTACGGCCGGGCGGTCCAGATGCTTGAGTTCTACACGAACCTGATAGGCCCTTACCCTTACGAGAAGCTGGCGCTGGTCGAGTCGAGCACGCGGTTCGGCGGGATGGAGAACTCAAGCAACATCTTCTTCGACGAGAAGGCGTTTAACGGTAGCGGCCGGCTGGAAGGCACGGTCGCGCACGAGATAGCTCACCAGTGGTTCGGCGATTCGGTGACGGAGGCCGACTGGCACCACCTGTGGCTGAGCGAAGGCTTCGCGACATATTTCGAGAACCTGTTCTTCGAGCGGGCCGACGGGCGCGAGAAGTTCGTCCGATTGATGCTCAGAGATAAGGAGACTTACCTCAGGTCAAACTCCGCGAACCCGCGCCCGATTCACAACCCGGCGATCACGGACCTCTTCAAGCTGCTCAACGCGAACAACTATCAGAAAGGCGGGTGGGTGCTCCACATGCTCCGCCACGTCGTAGGCGACACGGCGTTTTTCGCCGCCATAAGGGATTATTACCAGCGCTTCCGCGACCGCACGGCGCTGACGGCGGACTTCCAGCACGTAGTCGAGGCGCACGCTAACCAGAAGCTCGACTGGTTTTTCGACCAGTGGATTTACAAGTCGGGCCACCCCGTTTACGACGCGCGCTGGGGCTGGGACGAGGCGGCCAAAGAGCTGCGGCTGACCGTGACGCAGAAGCAGGAGCAGCCCGTCTTTCGGATGCCGCTCGACGTAGTGATAAGCGTGGGCGACAGGATGCGCCTTGAGATAATCCAGATGAGCGAGCGGGAGCAGACATTTACTTTCAAGCTCGACCAGAAACCGCGGGCGGTCGCGATCGATCCTGACGAGTGGGTGCTCAAGGATCTGCGCCTTGAAGAGGCGCGGTAGTCTGCGATACAGACTCGGTTTGATACTTTTCCCTTACGGTGATAGTTGATGAGTCAGGGGGATTATCTGGCGAGTTGTCTGAGGAACTTCGCCAGGATGTTGCCCGTCACCGTGCGGCGGTAGTGCTCGGTCGAGCGCAAATCGGTGATCGGTGAAATCTCATTAGCTATCGTCTCACCCGCATGCTTGATTAAACCAGGCGCGAGCCTTTGCCCTGTTAGCAATCTTTCAGTCTCGGCCGCTCGGATCACGGTCGGAGCGACGCTCCCGACGCTGATCGAGATTGATTGAATCACGCCGCCTGTCACTATCGCTTTCGCGGCCATCACGGTCTTTGAGATCGCCTGAGCGCGCCGCGTGCCGACCTTCCAGAAAAAATCTCGCTCGTTGGCTTCTAACTTCGGGATGCGGACAGCAATCACTATCTCATCAGGCTCAAGCACCGTGCTTCGATAGCCCGTATAAAAACTGTTAAAGCCGACGCGACGTGTCCCTCGTGCGCTTCCGACTTCCACCTCTGCGTCATAAGCGGCTAACACGGGCAGGCTGTCGCCCGCGGGCGACGCGTTGACTACGTTGCCGCCGATTGTGCCCCGGTTCTGAATCTGGATCGCGCCTATAGTCCGAGACGCGGCCGCGAGGGCAGGCGCATATTGCTGAATCAGTTGTGATCCTATTAACTGCGTGTAGGTCGCGAGCGCGCCGATTCGCAAGCTCTCGCCTTCGTCGGTAATCCCGCGCAACTCGTCTACCCGCCAGATGTCTAAGAACTCGGCCGCGTCGAGCAGGTGAGCGTTCATCAAGACCATCAGGTCTGTCCCGCCAGCGATGATCTTCAAGCTCCCGGCGCGCTCGGCCAGTATCGCGTAGGCTTCGGCCAGGGTGTCGGGCGAATATGCTTTTGCCTGGTTGTTCACTAGATCTCTTTCGCAGCCTGTTCGATGGCGTCGATGATCTTGACGTAGCCGGTGCAGCGGCAGAGATTGCCCGCGATCGCTTCTTTGATCTCGTCGCGCGTCGGCCGCGAATTCGTATCGAGCAAGGCCCGCGCGGCTATCAGCATTCCCGGCGTGCAGATGCCGCACTGCGCGCCGCCGCATTCGAGAAACGCTTTTTGCAACGGCTCAAGCTCGCCGTCGCGCGCCAGGCCCTCGACCGTGATTATGCGAGAGTGCGCAACCTGGCATACGGGGACGAGGCAGGAGTTGATGACCTCGCCGTCGATTATCACGGAGCAGGCCCCGCATTCGCCTTCGCCGCAGCCTTCTTTCGTGCCGGTCAGCCGCAGGTCTTCGCGCAGCACGTCTAACAGCCGCTTCATCGGCGGCGCGTCGACCTCGCGCGTCACGCCGTTGACTTGAAATTGAATGCTCATTCGTTGACCGCCGTTTGCTCTAAAGCCTTCTGCAATCTCTCGGGCGTGATCGGTATCTCCGTCACAAACGCCCCCGTGGCGTTAAAGACCGCCGACGCAATCGCCGGGGCCGCTCCGTTCATAGGCAGCTCGCCCACCCCTTTCGCGCCGAACGGGCCGTGCGGGTACTCCTTCTCGATTATCACCGTCTCCATGTCGGGCGCGTCTAACGAAGTGGGGATTATGTAATTCGTCAGACGATTATTGACGATGCGCCCGCGGTCCCAGACCAGCTCTTCGAGCAGACCGTAGCCGACCGCTTGCAGCGTGCCGCCTTCGATCTGCCCGGCGGCCAGCAGCGGGTGAATCGCGCGGCCGATGTCTTGCGCCGTAGTGATCTTTAATACGGTGACTTCGAAAGTGTCCATATCGACTTCGACCTCGGCCACCTCGGCTCCCCACGAATAGACGGGGTAAGCGTCGCCCGAATACGAATCCTCGTCCCACTCGACGCCGGGCGGGCTTGCGTACCGCGCGATGGCCGCGAGCTTCCCGTTCTGCTCGACGTAATCACGCGCCACGCCGGCGAACTCGGCCAGCTCTCTTCCGCCGGCCACAAATTTTCCTTCAATCAATTCTGCTTCGGGGGCTCCGAACGCCTCCGCGACAAAGCTCAAGAGCCGCTGTTTTAAATCGCGCGCGGCCATCTGGATTACGCGGCCTACGACCATGCAGGTGCGCGAGGCTACGGTCGGGCCGCTGTCGGGCACGCGCGAAGTGTCAGGCTCCTGGACTTCCACTTGATCGAAAGCGATCCCCATCTCTTCAGCCACTATCTGGCAGAAGATCGTTTGAGTGCCTTGCCCGATCTCCGTCGATCCGGCGAGCACGCGGGCGCGGCCTTCGGGTGTGATCTCGACTCCGGCCGCGGCCTTCATCCTCGCTTCTCCGCTGCCGGTGAAGCCCGCGCCGTGAAAGAAGAAGGCCAGCCCGACGCCTCGACGCTTGTTATCGTTTGAAGTCGTAGCCTGGCCCGCGCCCTTTTTCAGCTCGACGTAACGCGAGCGGCTGACGGCCTCGTTGAAAACGTCTTCGGCGCCCACGCTCCAGGTCAACCGCTGCCCCGTCGCCGTGATGTCGCCTTCGCCGAGCATGTTGATGCGCCTGAGCTCCAGCGAGTCTATGCCGAGCTCGGCGGCGATCCTCTCCATCTGCATCTCGTAAGCGAACGCGACCTGGGGGGCTCCGAACCCGCGGAACGCGCCGTTGGGAGGCGTGTTGGTCGCGACCGCGCGGGCCGTGATGCGCACGTTGTCGCAGCGATAAGGGCCGAGCGCGTGAATGCTCGCGCGAGAGAGGACTACGGGCGTGAGCGTCACGTACGCGCCGCCGTCGAGCACTATGTCGATCTCGCTCGCGACCAACCGGCCGTCGTTTGTCACGCCCGTGCGGTGGCGCACGACGCCGGGGTGACGCTTCGTGGTGGCCGAAATATCTTCAGCGCGGTCGTAGATGAGCTTCACGGGCCGCCGGGCTTTGTGCGCGAGCAGCGCAGCGTGCGAGGCGATCATCGAGGGGTATTCTTCCTTACCGCCGAAGCCGCCCCCCGTAGTCGTCTGAATTACTATCGCGCGCTCGTCGGGAAGATTGAAAAGCTGCTTGATCGCTTTGTGGACGTAGTAAGGGCACTGCATCGAGCCCATCACGGTCAACGACCCTTCGCCGGGAATCGCGATGACGCCCTGCGGCTCGATGTAGAGCTGCTCTTGATGGGGGACGCGATACTCGCCTTCGATTACGCGGTCGGCCTGCGCGAAGCCTTCGAGCGTGTCGCCCCGCGCGATCACAAAGCGCTTGAAGACGTTGTCCGCGCCGTAAAGCACTTCGCGCGTGCCCGCAAGCGCCTCTTCGATCGTGAGGATCGGCTCACTCTCTTCATACTCTATGCGGATGTGGCGCGCGGCCTCTTCAAGCTCGGCGCGGCTCTCGGCGGCGATCAGCAACACGGGCTCGTCGTAGTGGCGCACAAGCGATTCGACAAGGAGAGGCTGATCGTTTTCGATCAACACGACGTAGTTGTTGCCGGGGATGTCGCGGCAGTCGCACGTCACGACGCGCGACCAGTCGAAGGCCGCGTCGAACGAGACGGACTTGACGCGCCCGCGCGCTATCTTCGCGCGAATCGTCTTGCCGTACATCATGCCATCGAGCGTGATGTCGTCTATGTAACGCGCCGCGCCGGTCAGCTTTTCGTAGCCTTCCTTGCGCAAGACATTCTGCCCGACTGCCATTCGGAACCCCCTGAGATTTGGGTTAGTTTACAAGGGCGGCCCACCCCTGACAAGTCGCCGCACTCCGGCGCGCGGTAGTATAATGGCCGTCGGGGTCGAAACGTATGGAGAGGTTCACCGGTCCGCACGATTACTTCGATCAAGACTACGTCGACGAATGGGCGGAGATCGCTAACACCAGGAGGCCGCACCGCGCCAGATTCTTTGAGGCATTCGTTACGGAGCTTTCTCGGCTCGACCGACCCGACGTGCTCGACCTGGGCGCGGGGCCGGGGTTTTTGGCCGAGCAGGCGCTCACGCGTTGCGACGTGTCGTCATATCACCTGTTGGATTTCTCGCCTCGCATGATAGAGCTTGCGCGCGACCGACTTGCGCGCTTCGGCGGCCGCGCCTTTTTTCATCAAGCGGACTTTCTCGAAGACGGCTGGTGGCGCACGCTCCCGCAGGGGTTTGACGCGGTCGTGTCGCTGCAAGCGGTCCATGAGGTGCGCGATGCGGAAAAGATAGCCGAGCTTTACAGCGGCGTTGCTATGATCGTCGCGGAAGGCGGTAAGATAATCGTAGCCGACAAGCTGGACTTTGTGACTGAGGAAGGGACGGGGCATCTTACTATCGAGGATCACCGGAGGGCGCTGGAGCGCGCGGGATTTTCTGAGTTCCGGCGCGTGCTCGAAGTCGAGGACATCATCATGTTTGAAGCGACCAGGGACGGCGCATTGCTGCATGGCCGGGAGCTTTAAGCGGGAACAAATCGGACTGAAAACGGGTAATCTGTATTATCGTTAGCGAGGGGAGGAAGATATGTTCTGTCCAGGTTGTGGTTATCACATAACTGCCGGACACGTCCGTTTTTGTCCTGGGTGTGGCTTCCGGTTGGACGGGGTCACGGACCTGCTGGCCCGCAACGGCGAGCCCGCGGGGCAGCAGCCGAAAGCGAGCGAAGGTCTTTCCGAACGGCAGAAGGGCGTGCGGCTCGGCGTCAAGCTGATTCTTTTGAGCGTCGTTTTATTCCCCGTCTTCCTAGCGCTGAGTATTCTGTTTGATTCGCCTGGGCCGCTGCTGCCGCCCGCGACCATCTTTCTGGCCGGCGCAGCCTGGAGCCTCTACTCCGCGATATTCGGGGAAGCGAATCCGCCGCCTCCTTTTGCCCATATTGAGCAGCGCCAGCGCGAGTTAATCATGCCCATGCGCCAGGGCATCACCGCGCCGGGCCTCGGCGCGCACGGCCCCCAGACGCGCGAGCGCGAGCCCGCTCATCCGCCGAGCGTGACTGAACACACTACGAACCTGCTGAAGGATGAATAACAAATACCTGGACGAAGCATCGCTCGCGCGCGGCGTCAGATACTTGAGTAAGAGAGACGCGGACCTCGCCCGTATCGTGAAAGAGTTCGGCCCTCCGCCGATGTGGGAGCGCGAAGAGGGCTTTCACACGCTGATACACATCATACTTGAGCAACAGGTCTCGCTGGCTTCGGCGAGGGCGGCCTACAACCGTCTTTTAGAGGCTGTAATGCCGCTCACACCCGCTGGCTTTTTGAAGTTGGACGACGCGAGCTTGAAGCGCATAGGCTTCAGCAGGCAGAAGACCGACTACGGCCGCGCGCTGGCGCTGGCGATACGCGACGATCGGTTGAACCTCGCCGCGCTCGGCGCGAGGCCGGACGCGGAAGTCAAGACCGAGCTGATGAAGGTCAAAGGCATAGGGCACTGGACGGCGGACATCTACCTGTTGATGGCGCTGCGACGGCCCGACATCTGGCCCAGCGGCGACCTTGCACTGGCCGTGGCGGTCGAGAGGGTGAAGAGGCTGAGCGCGAGGCCCACTAACGAAGAGCTGACGGCGATTAGCCACGGCTGGCGACCATGGCGCGCGGTCGCGGCGCGGCTGCTCTGGCATTTCTATCTGAGCAGCCGAAGATAAAGCCGCCTCGGAGCATTATACAAATAACCTGTAGGGGCGGGGCTTGTCCCCGCCCGGATTGCCGAAGGCAATGATGTGTGTTTCTTATCGACCACTTCGCTTGTCTTGTATCTCATCATCGAGCTTCGCTCGATCCGGGCGGGGACAAGCCCGCGCCGCGCGAAGCGCATCATGCGCCATGGCCCCTACAGATTTGCCCAACAACATACCTTTAAGACACCACTCGCCCTTGAAAAACATGCGGGTCCGCTGGCAAGATCGTTGACTAATCTATGCTGATCAGCTTCAAGCTTCCCTTCACTTTTGACCCCGAGCCTCTGAGGCGCGACCTCGAACTTTTAGCGCCGTCGGCGTGGGTGCCGCACTTCAACACGGGCTACTATGAAGGCGACTGGAGCGGGGTCGCCTTGCGCGCGGTCGGCGGCTCGGAGTCGAAGCTTTACCCCGACCCTTTTGCGCAGTTCGATGACACGCCGGTTATGGCCGCGTGCCCCAACATTCGAAAAGTAGTATCGACATTCGACTGCCCGCTTGAATCCGTCCGGCTCTTAAAGCTCGGGGCGGGCTCGGTCATACGAGAGCACACGGACCTGAACCTCAGTTTTGAAGACGGCACGATGCGCGTACACATCCCCGTGGCTACGAATGAGAAGGTCGATTTTTACGTCAACAACGAAAAGCTGATGATGAACCCCGGCGAAGCCTGGTACATCAACTTCAACCTCCCGCACAAGGTCTTCAACCGCGGCCAAACCGACCGCATACACCTCGTACTCGATTGCGTGGTCAACGACTGGCTGAGCGCAGCCATCCCGGCTGAGGTGCGTCGCATGCTCGACCCGCAGCTTATCGATCTCGAACAGACCGAAGAGACCCGCGCGAGCCTTGAGCGTTTCCGCCAGGCGGTGCTCGACGACAAGGGCCTGCTCGACAGGCTCAGAGAGTGCGGAAACAAGAATCTGTTTATAAAGCTCCTGGTGCATCTCGGCAGGGAACGCGGTTTCAGCTTCACGCGCGACGACGTTGATGAAGCGCTCAGACAGTCGCGCCGCGCATGGCTTGAGAGGTGGATATAGAATGCTCGCGGATCGATTCGCCGGGTGGGTCCCGATAAGAGTCTACTGGGAGCAGCGAGGGGCTTTCTTAGACTGGGCCTACATGGGGGAGGCTCGGTTCACGGAGCCTTTCTTTAACGACACCATCGAGAACTGCTTGCGCAACCCTGCCAACCTGCTCTTCCGTCGTCACACGCCGATAGATACGCTCGCGGAACTGTTCGAGACTCGCCCCGCGCTCTACCCCAAAGGGTTCATCTTCCACATGTCGAGGTGCGGGTCGACGCTCGTCGCGCAGATGCTCGCAAGCTTGCCGCGAACCGTCGTCATATCCGAAGCGGGGCCTATCGATTCGGTGCTCCGCGCGAACTTCCGCGACCCGACGCTGACCGACGAGCGCCGCGCCGGGTGGCTGCGGTGGATGTTGAGCGCCCTCGGCCAGCCGCGAGTGGGTGACGAAAAAAAGTTCTTCGTCAAATTCGACTGCTGGGACTCGATGGAGCTGGGCTTGATCGGGCGAGCCTTTCCCGACGTGCCGTGGATATTCCTCTGTCGCAACCCCATCGAAGTGATGGTCTCGCAATCGAATCGTAAGTCGGCGCATCTTGTGCCGGGCGTGATCGAGCCCGCGCTTTTCGGCCTCGACCCGGCTGCGGCCATAAAGTTTCAGCCGGAAGAATACTGCGCGATAATCCTGGCGCGAATCTGCGAAGCCGCGCTCGCCCATCACCAGCCGGGCCGCTCCTTGATCATCGATTACAGCCGCCTGCCAGGGGCCGTGTCGGCATCGCTGTTAGATTTCTTCCACGTCGATTACACGGATAATGATCTTGAGCGACTTGCTAATGCGGCGCGATTTAACGCCAAGTCGCCGTCTTTGCATTTTGAAGAAGACAGCGCGGAGAAGAAGAGTCAGGCAAGCCCTCAATTGATAGAAGCGACCGAGCGGTGGCTCGCGCCCGTTTACGAAAAACTGCAAGCGGCCTCTCGCGACTCCTGAGTTGATTTTTTGTTTGCGGTGTCACAAAATCGGCTTTCACGCTCAGGCAGCTTTCAAATTCCCCCAGGAGAACGACACGATGATTCTTTCGCTCACCCTTTCGCTAGCCATGCTGCTGTCGCCGCTACAACAGCCTTCGCAGCCTTCACAGCCTCAGTCTCAACCTCAACAGCAAGATCCACAGTCGCGCCAGCAGTCGAGCGCGCCTAGAGCCGACAGGCCCGCCGAGAGGTCCGCCGAGAGGCCGCCGGTCGTCGAACAGCCGCCCGTCGTTACGAAACAAGAGATCAGAGCGGGCGGCAAGGCGCTCAAGTACACGGCGACGACGGGGATGATGCCGCTTAAGAACCAGGCGGGCGAGATCGAGGCGCAAATATTCTTCATCGCCTACACTCTGGACAACGCTGGCCCCGCGCGCGAGCGGCCGCTGATGTTCTCTTTCAACGGCGGGCCGGGCTCTTCGTCGGTCTGGCTCCACCTGGGCGCGCTGGGGCCGAAGCGCGTGCGAATGCTCGACGACGGCGCGATGCCCGCCCCTCCCTTTCACCTCGTCGACAACGATCAGACCTGGCTCGACCAGACCGACCTCGTCTTCATCGATCCCGTGGGCACGGGCTACAGCCGCGCCACAAAGCCTGAAAGCGCGAGCAGGTTTTTCGGCCTGCGCGGCGACATAGAATCGGTGGGCGAATTCATAAGGCTCTACCTGTCGCGCTACGAGCGGTGGTCGTCGCCGCTTTTCCTCGTAGGCGAAAGCTACGGGACGACGCGAGCGGCGGGCTTGGCGGGCCATCTGATTGATCGCGGGATCGCATTTAACGGGGTCATTCTCGTCTCGACGATAATGAGTTTTCAGACCGCGAGGTTCGCGCTCGGAAACGACCTGCCTTACGTGCTCTTTCTGCCGACCTACACGGCGACGGCCTGGTATCACAAGAGACTCCCTTCGGACCTCCAGCAGAATCTTAGAAAGACGCTGGACGAAGTGGAGCGCTGGGCCGCGACAGATTACATGGTCGCGCTAGGTAAAGGCGACCGGCTCACGGCCGAAGAGCGCCAGGCCGTCATCGATAAGCTCGCGCGCTACACGGGGCTGAGCAAGACCTACATAGACAATTCGAATCTGCGAATAGAGATTCAGCGGTTCGACAAAGAGCTTCTTCGCGATCAGAAGCGTACCGTCGGCCGGCTCGACAGCCGCTTCAAAGGCATAGACGCGCTGGCCGCCTCCGAGCGGCCCGACTTCGACCCGAGCATGGCCGCCATACGCCCGCCCTACACCGCCGCGTTCAACAGCTACGTGCGCACGGAGTTGGGCTTCAAGTCCGACCTTGAGTACTACATCCTCGGCGGCGGGATCGGGCGGTGGGATTACGGGAGCGACAACGCATACGCGGACACAAGCGAAGCGCTGCGCAGCGCGTTTGCGAAGAACCCTTACCTCAAAGTGCTGGTCGCGTCCGGGTATTACGATCTGGCGACGCCTTACTTTGCCGCCGACTACACGCTGAATCACATGGGGCTCGACCCGACGCTTCGCGCCAACATCAAGAGCACCTTCTACGAGGCGGGCCATATGATGTACATCGAGAAGAGATCGCTGGCGAAGCTTAAAGAGGACGTCGCGGCTTTCATCCAGTCGGCCGTGCCGAACGGGAAGATATGAGCGACACAAGAGCCGAGATCGAAGAGATCGTCAACCGCGAGACGCGCGCCTGGGACACGCAGGATGCGGAGCTGTTGATAACGGTCTTTCACCCCGACATGGTATGGCCCTGGCCTCCAACGGCGCGGGCGCACGACCCCGCGGACTGGGTGCTTGATTGGGGCAGGTACGACCGCGACCGCTGGAAGGGCGGCTGGCAAAACCTCTTCGACACTCACGCGCTGGTCCACAACCGGAGGGAGATAAAAAAGATCGTCGTCTCGCGCGAAGGCGACGGTGCGTTTGCCGTCGTCGACATAGATACACTCTGGCGTGACTCTCACGGCAACGACAATCACTGGAAAGGGCGCGTCTGCAAGGTCTATACGAAAGTCGGCGACCAGTGGAAACTCATCATGCACACGGGCGTGCTCGATTACTCCGTCTGTGATATAAAAAGTTAAGGTGATCATTATGAATCTCAAGCATGCGAAGATCGCGCTTCTGCTCGTCGCCGTGGTCGCTATCTTCATGACGACTTCAAAGAGTCAGGAGCAAAAGAAAGGGAAGAAGATGACCGACAAAGTAGTTAAGTCCGATGCCGAGTGGCGGGCTCAGCTCACGCCCGAACAGTACGAAGTCACCAGAAAGAAGGGGACCGAGCGCGCCTTCACGGGCCAGTATTACGCGACCAAGGACAAAGGCGTTTATCGCTGCGTAGCCTGCGGCAACGAGCTCTTCAGCTCTGATACGAAATTTGATTCCGGCACCGGCTGGCCCAGCTTCTACGCGCCGATCGACGAAGAGAACGTAGAGACTGAAACCGACACTACATTCGGCATGAGGCGCACGGAAGTCCTGTGCGCGAAATGCGAGGCGCACCTCGGCCATGTCTTCGACGACGGGCCTAAGCCTACGAACCTGCGTTACTGCATCAACTCCGCCGCGTTGAAGTTTGAAAAGAAGCAATGAGAAGATTGCTTGCCGTCGCCTTTTTGATTCCTCTCTTCGTGTGCGGCGCGACCCCTGCCGCCGGCCCCGCCTTGAAACTGACGCCGCGCCGCATCGCGCTCGCCAACGGAAAGCAGTTCAGCCTCAACCTGCCCGAAGGCTTCGACATAAGAGTCGCGCAGGAGGGTTTGAGGCGCGTCCGCTTCATGGCGCTGAGCCCTGATAATCGAATCTTCGTAACGGACATGTACAACCGCGCGGACAACAAGAGGGGCGCGGTCTACATACTCAGCGAATTCGACAAGAGGAGCGGGCGGTTCGCGAAGCGTGTGACATACATGACAGGGCTGCGCAACCCGAACAGCATCGCTTTTCACACGGACACAGACGGCAAGGACTGGTTCTATCTCGCGCTGACCGATCGCCTGTTGCGCTACAGGTACACGCGCGGGGAAGAGAAGCCTTCAAGCGCGCCCGAAGTGCTTGCGACCTATCCCGATTACGGCCTCGATTACAAATACGGCGGCTGGCACCTGACCCGGACGATAGTCGTAGGCGCGAACCAGAAGCTATACGTTTCGGTCGGGAGCAGTTGTAACACCTGCGAAGAGAAAGAAGAGATAAGAGCGACCGTAACGCAGATGGAACTCGACGGCGAGAAACAGAGGATCATCGCCAGGGGCGTGAGGAACGCAGTCGGTTTGAAATGGGCCATGGGCGAGCTGTTCGCTACGAACATGGGCGCGGACCACCTGGGCGACGACCGGCCGGAAGACACGCTTTATATCATTGATGAAGGCCGGAATTACGGCTGGCCTTATTGCTATCAATCTCGCGCGCGAATACTTGCAGACCCGCGATTCTCTTCGTCACAAAAGAAGCTGAACTGCAAAGAGGTGCCTGCGGCCTACGCCGCTTTCAGCGCGCACAGCTCGCCGCTCGGATTGGAATACTTCGACGACGCGGACGCCACGCCCCCGCTCAAGGATCATTTTCTAGTCGCGCTCCATGGCTCTTCGAAGCTCAGCCTGAATCACGGGTACCGCGTGACGAGAGTGGCAAAGGGAGGCGCGACGGATGACTTCATCACGGGCTTTCTTCAAGGTAGGACGATCAACGGCAGGCCCGCCGACGTTCTGCAATATGGGAAAGACGCCTTCCTGCTGACGGACGACCACGCGGGTGTTATTTATTACGTCTTTAAGAACTGAGGCTTGAGCTTACTGCCCGGAACTGTTCTTCGGCCGTCGTTATCACCTCTTGCTCGTTTAAGGTCGTCAACCAGCCATCGCGCATAACGATGCGGCCATCGATGATAACCGTCTCGACATCGCTGGCCGTCGCGGCGTAGACGACCGTCGAGACGGGGTCGGGGCGCGGGGTCGTGTGTGCGCGTCCCGCGTTGATGAGGATCAAGTCGGCGAGTTTCCCCGTCTCGACGCTCCCGAGCTCGTCGCCCAAACCGAGCGCGCGCGCGCCCTCGACGGTCGCCATCCTCAACACGTCGAGCGCGGGCAGCGCCTGCGGGCCGAGCCTCGCCTTCTGTATCAGCGCGGCCGTGCGCATCTCCGTAAACATGTCCAGCCGGTTATTGCACGGCGCTCCGTCGGCCCCGAGCGAAACCGACACGCCGCGCTCGATCATCTCGGGGACGGGCGAGACTCCCGAGCCTAGCTTGAGGTTTGAAGAAGGGCAGTGCGCGACCCGCGTTTCGGTCCGCGCGAGCAGATCGATCTCGTCGTCGTTGAGCCAGACGCAGTGGGCCAGCAATACGTGCGGCCCGGCTATGCCGAGTTCGTTAAGGTATTCAACGTTACGACGCCCGGTCTCGCTTTCGACAAGGGCGATCTCGTCGCGGTTCTCCGAAGCGTGCGTGTGGACCATTACATTCATCTCGCGCGCGAGCCGGGCCACGCGTTCCAGCAGCTCGCGCGTGCAGCTCACGGCGAAGCGCGGGGCGAAACAGGCCCTGATCCTCCCCTGCGCTCTGTTATGCCACGCCTCGATCAGCGCCACGGATTCGCCGATCGAGCTTTCGGCCTTCTCTCTGAGCGCGGCGGGAACGTCGTCGCCCTTGTCCATCATGCATTTGCCGACCGTCGCGCGAAAGCCCGCCTCTTCGACCGCTTCAAAGACCGCTTCGGTGTGGCGAACTGTCTCCATAGTCAGCGCGCAGGTGGTCCCGCCGCGGATCATCTCACTCAGTCCGAGCCGGGCCGATGCCGAAATCGATTCGCGCGTGTGCGCGGCTTCCATAGGCCAGATGCGTTTCTTGAGCCAGTCGATCAAAGCCAGGTCGTCGGCCGCGCCGCGAAACAGAGTTTGACAGAGGTGGATGTGAGTTTGAACGAAGCCCGGCAGCAGAAAGCGCCCCCGCCCTTCGATCGTATCAACGCCGCGCGCCGCCAGCGAGCCTCCTACCGCGGCGATGCGATTCTGCTCGATCAGAACGTCTCCCTCGAATACTCTGTTCATTCGGTCGAGCGTTATGACGGTCGCGCCTTTTATGAGCAGTGAGTCTGTCATACTTTGCGGCATTCGATATTAATGGAACGCGCACAACATTACTATAGCTAATTGCAATTGAATGCGGCCGGGATAATCAGCGCCTCCTTCGGAGTGCGGTGACTTGTCACCGCTTTCGAGTTAGCCATCGCCGTTTCACCTAACACAAAAGCTGCGACAAGTCGCAGCACTCCGAAAGAGCGGTCACATACGATGCGAGGGAGTGACGGGCGGGTATTACATCGGCCATTTATTGTTGATGAACTGCACGCACAGGCGCTCGTGGCCATCGCGGTCGACGTAGTGATTGCGCACCAGGGCGAGGCTGTCGAAAGTGCGGTCTGCGTTAGTTACCTTCACAAGGTCGAATTCCGGCGGGGAGGATTTGACGCGGATGCGCGCGCCGCCTCTGCTTATGTTCTCGGTCACGGCGACGGTTCGTCCGAGCGGCTTCATCGACTCGTTAAGGAACTCGACGACCACGGACTCCTCGCGCCCCTCGCGCGGCTCCATACGCCGGTCGGGCCCCGCCCACTTCTGAGTGCGGAACAGAGCCCATGGTTTGTAAAGGTAACCGGCGGGCGGGTTCTTGCCGATGAACTCAAGCCCGACGATTCTCATCTCGTCTTTCGGAAGCTCGACGCGCCGCACGATCGCATACATGTTGTAACCCGGCTCGGAGAATCCATGGCTGCGCAGTTTCAGCGGCAGCGGCAGCGTCACGTGAAGCACCGCGCCGTGACGCACTCGCTTTCGCATCTTGACCGCGACCCCTATCCGGCTCACGTCGACGGTCTTTGCCACCTCTTGCCATTTGCCGCCCGTGCCGTCGTAGCCCGCCGTCAGGACAGGGACCGTGAGGTTGAACCTGTCGCACCTGCGGCGGTTGCCCACCTTCTCGTCGGTCGCCAGTTTCGTGAAGACGGGACGCTGGAAGGGGATGACGTTGATCTCAACCGCCTTCTGGGCGGCGGGCTGAACCTGCTGCTGTTCGGCCTGCGTCTCCGTGGAGGCGCAATGCTCCTCTGCGGCGGCGGTTTCACTCTCGCCATCAGGCTTAGTCAATACGAGCCTGCCCGGACTGAGCGCCGGGCGGCGGAGACTTTCGTCGTATTCGAGCCTCTTGTGTGGCGTCGTGAGCACGAACATGGCCTGCGACACCTTCCCGAATATGAGATCGATTCTCGCGAGCATGTCGTCCGGCACTGCGGCGCGCACTTTGTAGTACGAAGGGTGTAGCAGCTTAACCGTGTGGTGGTAAGCGAGAATGATCTGTTCGTTCGTGGCCGACCGCTCCAGCCCCAGCGTCTGGTAGTGCGTCTTAGACCGCTCGACGCGTTCGAGCAGCGGCTCTATCTCAAGGTAGTACGCGCTAATCAGCTTCCCGGTGTTGACCCGGTTCATCGCCCGTTGAATCAGCAAGCCGGAAGTTTTCACGCGCTGCCTCGCTAAACGAAACTAAGAGTTGGGTTCTTCTCCGGGGGTAGAAGCGGCTCAATCAGTGGATGGATACATTATGTAGAACTTAATTTAACTGTCAACTCTTGTTTTTATCATGCGCAAGCGGCGCGTCTCACCCGCGCGGGTGACGCCTCCGCAGGTTTTATGTGAATAGTGTTCGAGTGGTATAAGAATTTTTCTAAGAAGCTCTGTAAAAAGCTAGATAATAGCCTGATATTGAGAGCCCAGAAGAGGCGATCATTCAATAGCCAGGGGCACCGCTCTGTGTCCATGAGCCCCGAAGGGGCGACAATTCAATAGCCAGGGGCATCGCCCCTGGAAAAGGGTTGTCATAAACCACAAGCCCTGAAAGGGCGCGATAAACATATCGCCCTTTCAGGGCTTCGTCTCGTATGACGCATGACCCGGCGCGCTGCGCCGGGCTATTGAATCGTCGCCCCTTTGGGGCTTACGGCTATTGAATTACGCCTCTTCGAGGCTTCCTGTTGAATAACGCGCCTCCGGGCCGGGTACTTGAAGACTAAGTTATTGCCTAACGCCTCGAATGTGTCGCGCGGCGGGGGAGTCTTTCATCGGCAAGGTGAATCGACGCACGCCGTCAAAGCGATAAAGCGCGTTCGCAACCGCCGGGGCCGTCGGCACCAGCCCGATCTCGCCCACCCCCTTCGCCCCGTATGGGCCATCGGGATGCTCGTCCTCCACCAGGATCAACTCGACCTCGGGCATGTGGCGCGCGCGAAGCAACCCTTGAGAGTTCATCGTCATGGTCTCCGGCACGCCGCCCCGGACTCTGAACTCTTCCGTGAGCGCGTAGCCGAGCCCCATATGAACGGAGCCTTCGAGCTGCCCTTCGAGAAGCGTAGGATTCATGACTTTGCCTACGTCGTGCGCGGCTATGACTTTGCTGACGCGCCCTTCGTCGTCGAGAATCACAACCTGCGTGGCGAACCCGTAGGCGAAATGTGTCTTCGGCCTGGCGGTCTTGTTCTCAAGCGACACCGTGTCGTCGATCAGCACTTCGCCGTAGTAGGTCCGGCCCGCCAGGTCGCGAAGCGTCATCCCCCGGTCTAAGTCAGCTTTGAGCTTTCTCGCGGCTTCCTGCGCCGAGCGGCAGCCCAGGAAAGTCGCGCGCGACGCGGTCGTCTGGCCGCAGTCCAGGTCGAACTTCGTGTCGGCGCTGACGTGGTTGAACATGCGGGGAGGAAGGCCCGTCTCCTCGCAGACCGTCTGCACAAGTATCGTGAAGAGCCCCTGGCCCATCTCCGTGAAGCCCGTGTAGATCGCCGCGGTCCCGTCGTCGTGGACTTCAATCATGCACTTGCCGTATTCGGGCAACCCGTTTCCTATGCCGACGTTCTTGATGCCGCACGCGATTCCCGCGTACTTCGCATTGCGGTACGACTCTTTAACCGCCTCCAAAGTCTTTTTCAAGCCGACGCTCGCTTCAAGCACCTGGCCCGTGCAGAACCTGTCGCCTACGTCGAGCGCGTTACGGTAACGAATCTCCCAGCCGTCTATGCCGACTTTTTCGGCCAGTATGTCGAGCAGCGATTCGATGGCGAATGCCGCCTGATTGGCCCCGAACCCGCGCATAGCGCCGCACGGGGGGTTGTTCGTGTAGACGGAAAGTGATTCGACTTTCACGTTGTCGACTTTGTAAGGCCCAGTACAGTGGCCCGCGGCGCGCTCCAGCACTTTCGTGCCGACCGAAGCGTACGCGCCCTTGTCGCCGACCATGAAAGCTTTGACCGCGGTCAGCCGCCCTTCGTCGTCGCAGCCGACCGTGTAGCTCATCCTTATCGGGTGGCGCTTCGGGTGAAGCCTCAGACTCTCCTCACGGCTCAGGGTCAGCTTCACGGGCTTTCCGGCGACCCTGGCGAGCAGCGCTGTCTGAGCCTGTATGCTCATATCCTCTTTGCCGCCGAACGCGCCGCCATTCGATACGAGCGTCACGAACACGTCCGCCTCTTTCATCCCTAAGAATGAGGCTATCTGCCGCCGGTCGTCGAACACGCCCTGGCCCTGCGTGTAGACTCGCAAGCCTTTGCCTTCGGGCAGGGCTATGCAGGATTCCGGCTCCAGGAAGAGGTGCTCGATGAACTGGGTCTGGAATGTATGTGACACGACATGAGCCGAAGTCGCGAGCGCCTCTTCGACATTCCCTCGCTCGATCTCGGACCTGCTTAATAGATTGCCCTTCTTATGAATCCGCGGCGCGTCGGCCTTCAGCGCGTCGTCCGTGTTGGTGATCGGCTCGCGCACTTCGTAATCGACCGCGATCGCTTCGGCGGCCAGCCTCGCGGTGCGGCGGTCTGTGGCGGCGACGGCCGCGATCACGTCTCCCACGCAGCGCGTCTCTTCGCCTTCGGCCACGAATATCGGCCAGTCATTGTAGATCAAACCCTGGTAACGCTCTCCCGGAGTGTCGCGCGCTGTGACGACCGCGACGACGCCTTCGATCGATGAAGCCGCCGAAGTGTCTACGCTCCTGACCAGCGCGCGCGGGTGAGCCGAAAGCAGCACCGCACCGTGCAGCATGCCTGGAACGCTCATGTCGTCGACGTATGGTCTGTCGCCGAGCACGAACTCGCGCGCTTCGTAGCGAGGCAGCCGAGTCCCAACCCGCCCCGTCTCTTCAAAGCTTGGTATCGCTTCGCCGCGCAGCGCGCAGGCGGCCAGCTTTATCGAGTCGACTATCTTGACGTAGCCGGTGCAGCGACAATGATGCATGCTCAAGATGCGATTGATCTGGTCGTCGGTAGGCGAGGGAGTCTTGTCCAACAGGTTCTTGGCCCGCACGACGATGCCCGGCGTGCAGAAGCCGCATTGCAGACCTCCGCCGGCGATAAAGCTGTCGGCGAAGACTTTTCGCTCTTCGTCGCTGAAGCCTTCGAGCGTCAGGACGCTCTTTCCCGCGACGTTCTTTGCGGGCATCGCGCAAGAGACGACCGCGCGGTCGTCTACGATGACCGTGCAGCACCCGCATTGCCCCTGCGGGCTGCAACCGTCTTTGGGCGAGATCAATCCGCAACCGTCGCGCAGCGCTTCAAGAAGCGAAGCCCCGTCTTCGACATCGACCGCCCGATTCTCTCCGTTAAGGACAAACTCAACCCGCGTCGCCATACCGTCTCCTACAATCTAGAAATTCAATTATTAGCCGGGGAATTCTACCATGCGCGGTTACGATAATTGATAGAAATCTCGGCCGCCGGGCTCGAGCTCTTCTTTCGACATCACGTAGTAGATGGCTTCAAGCCCATTCAGATGAACACGCTTCGCGAACTTCATTCCGGTCTTCTCCATCACGCGGAACGACGCCGCGTTGGGCGGGTCCGCGCCCGCGTAGATCTGATCAAAGCCATGCTCTTCGAACCCGCACCGCAGCATCGCGCGCGCCGCCTCGGTCGCCAGCCCCTCGCCCCAGCGCTCGGGCGAGACGCCGTACAGTATCTCGACCTCCTGCTGCTCGCCAAAATGACGGAAACCGCAAAAGCCTATCAGCCTCTCTTCGTCTTTAGGATAGACGGCCCACAATCCGAACCCGTGCGCTCGGAAGCTCTCTGTGCTGCTTTCGATGACTTCCATAGCCTGCTCACGGCTGATCGCCGCGTCATCCCACAGGTACTTCCGCACGCCCGGCGTGACCCACAACTGGTGAAGGTCATCAAGGTGGTCCGCTGTGAAGGGACGCATGCGCAAGCGCTCGGTTTGAATCTCTACGGGGTTCATACCTTCACGCACCTTTTGCTGCGACCAACTGCTTGCGCTTCATCGAAGCTACGAACCGCAGCGCGATTGCCGCGATCAATAACAGCGCGAGCGGCGCGTAGTAGACTGAAGAGACTGCCCGCCCGCCGTAGCTGAAGATGAAGACCGCCCACAGGATATACATCCCTGTGGTGTGTAGTATTTGCCACTTCCTGTGGCCCAACATCGCGGCAGTCCTGTCAAAGGAAGTTGCGACCATCGCCGCGATGAAGAGATAGGCGAGCGACCCGCCGACCAGCGCCGCCGCGTCCGTCTCCCTGACCGACGCGCCCGACGTGACGTAAGCCAGCGCCAGGATTCCCGCCGCGTGAAGCCCGTGAGAGACGCCGAACGATACGCCTACGTACCTGCGGTTGGCGCGCAACCATCTGGTCAGGCCGCCGGGCCAGAGCTTTACGAGCGCCGTCGCGGTAAACGCGGCCAGAAAGAGTGCGAACGACGTTCGCGCCGTCGCGCGTATAGTCACGCGCGCGGCCTCTTCGCCCGAGCCGTAAATCGCGATGATGACCGCGACCATCGCCGAAAGCGCGAGAGCGGCCCACCCGACGACGACCCACCCTTGTGAATACTTTTTCATCACGTCCACCTCTGTTTAGCCTGTTCAACTGTAAAAGGCTGCGCCGCGCGGGTAGTCGTTGTCAACAACTTTTTCAATTGATACTCTTACATCGGACGCGAAGCTTACTTAAGAATATCGGATCGACGGGAGGCAAGACGAGCGATGAGAGCAACCTGGCAAGAGGCTGTCCTGGCCGAAAGCGACGAAACGGTCGTCGTCGAAGGCAATCACTATTTCCCCGCGGACTCTATAAACACGGCTTACTTTCAAAAGAGCGACACGCACACCACCTGCCCCTGGAAAGGCGTAGCCAGCTATTACGACGTGGTAGTCGACGGCCAGGTGAACAAAGATGCAGCGTGGTATTACCCCGCGCCGAAAGAGGCCGCGGCGAATATCAAAGACCACGTCGCTTTCTGGAAGGGCGTCAAAGTCCAGTAGCCGAGGCGAAAGATGGACGAAGCATCTGAACCGAGAGATTGGAAGCATCAAGGCGTTCGCATAGTCCGGGCAAACGAGCTTGATACGAACACGCCTCAGACGCCCGGCATGAACCGCGCCGCCGCGATCAACCACGCCCGCGCGGGCGCAAACCGCTTGTGGGCCGGGACCGTCTCGATTCACCCGAACGCGAAGACGGGGGCGCACCATCACGGCGAGCTTGAGAGCGTCATCTACGTCGTCAAGGGCCGCGCGCGCATGCGTTGGGGCGAGCGCCTTGAATACTTCGCCGAGGCCGGGGCGGGCGATTTTATCTACGTGCCGCCTTACGTCCCGCACCAGGAGATCAACGCCAGCACGGACGAGCCGCTCGAATGCGTCGTCGTGCGGAGCGGGCAGGAGCCCGTAGTCGTAAACCTGGACATCCCGACCGTCGACCCGCCGGAAGAGGTTCGCTGGATCGACGACGCGCACCCGGAAGGTTAGAATTGCCGCCGGTGAGATTTCATACGAAATTTGATTTTCAACTCCTCGTCTGCGCGCTCGCGCTCGCCTCTCAGCGGTCTAAAGGGACGGCGACGAGCGGCACGTCCCAATGAGCGAGCAGGATCTCGAAGCGCCGCTGCTCTTCTTTGCGAAAAGTCTCCTGGTCCGGGTAGAGCTTTTTGATGATCGCCTCTTCGCCGCTTGAGTCGTGAGCCGCCGCGATGTTCTTGAAGACTATCGTGACACGGTAATCCCATCGCCCGTCTTCGGTGGTGTGGTATCTGGGCCGCGTCGCCGTCACCTGAAGTATTCGCCCGCTCTCGACCTGCTTTTGAAGCACGGGGAAATGGTTTTTCTTGAACAGCCGCAGGAACTCGTCGGCGAATCCCCAACGAGCTTTGTAATAGTATTCGACCGTGTAAGGCTGATCCTGCGGGCTAGTCTGCGACGCCGCTTGAGAAAATGGCAAAAGCAACAGCACCGCAAGGGCAAAGTGAGATGCTCTTCTCATCAATTCTCCTTTACGCGACGGGCGGCCGGCGGTCGGCCCACGGCCGCGCCGCTTCAAGCTGCGCCGCCAGTCTAAAGAGCGTCGCCTCGTCGCCGAACCTTGCGACGAAATGCGTGCCCACGGGCAGGCCCGCTTCGTTCCAGTAGAGCGGGACGGACATCGCCGGCTGGCCAGTGATGTTGCAGATCGGAGTGAAGGGAACAAAGCTCGTCGCGCGTATCATGCCTTGCATAGGATTCTCCGGCGTGGCGTCGAACGTGCCCAGATCGACGGGCGGCTCGCCGAGCGTGGGAGTCAGCCACACGTCGTAGCCCTCGAAGAAGCGCGCTACGTCTCTGCTTATCAACTGAAGCATCTGTAGGGCCAGCAGGTATTGAGAAGCGGTCCGCGTGCTACCCATCCCGTAAAGCGCCCACGTGAGCGGCTCGAAATCTTCCGGCGAAGGCTTTCGGCCGAGCCCTTGCGCTATCCCATCGATCGTCCAGGCGGCCCCCGCGGACCAGAGCGCCATAAACGACTGGACCAGCAGATCGCCGTTTACTTGAGGGGCCGCCTCTTCGACCGTGTGGCCCAGGTCGCTCAGAAGCGCGGCGGCGTCCTCGACTGCCTTTACGCAATCGGGGTCTACAGGCACGCCCGTCGCGGTTGCGGTCGTGAAGGCTATGCGGAGGCGTCCAGGGTCCGCGCCTACCTCCCCAACAAACGGTCGCGCGGGTTGCGGCGCCATGTAAGGGTCGCCGACTTCGGGGCCGGACGTGGCGTCGAGCAACGCCGCGCTGTCTCGCACGGAGCGCGTGACAGCGTGCTCGGCGATCAGCCCGGAAAACATGTCTCCGAAGGCCGGCCCGAGCGGGTTTCGCGCCCTGGTCGGCTTGAGCCCGAATAGGCCGCAGCACGAAGCCGGGATGCGGATCGATCCGCCGCCGTCGTTGGCGTGCGCCATCGGCGCCATTCCCGACGCGACGGCCGCAGCAGACCCGCCGCTTGAGCCGCCCGTCGTCTTTGTCGTGTCCCATGGATTTCGCGCCGGGCCGAAGAGCGCGGGCTCTGTCGTCGGAAGTATCCCGAACTCGGGCGTGTTGGTCTTGGCTACGACTATCAACCCCGCGCGCTTGAGCCTTGAGACGAGCGTGCTGTCATGGTCCGGCACGTAATCGATCATGAAGCGGGAGCCCGCGGTCAGCCTCACGCCTTTGTAAGAGGCCAGCAGGTCTTTGAGCATATAAGGGACTCCCCGGAACGGCCCATCGGGGACCTCGCCCGAAGCAGCGGCCCGCGCCTCGTCGTACATAGGCGTGACCACAGCGTTGAGCGCAGGGTTGATCCGCTCGATCCCCTCAATAGCCGCGTCAACAAGCTCCAGCGGCGTAACCTCTTTGCGCCGCACGAGGTCGGCCAGCGCGGTCGCATCTTGAAAAGCAAAGTCGTCAAAGCTCGCCATTCTCTTCGGTTCCTTTCTCTCCGTTTTGGGCAAGCGCAGTTGCCCTCGGTGCCCGTTTTAATCTTCGCAAATGAGTTTGTCAATCCCCTGCAAGAGATAGCGGCGTTACGTTGATGTTTTCAGTGAGTTACGATCGACGTTGTGGCCATAGTTACTTTTATGAGCGGTTTGAAACCCGCTCCAGGAGCCTGTTTCAGGGTTTCGACAGTTTTTTGCGGGCGGTTTATGGCGCGCAAAAATATTTATGAAGTTTTTTCTGTTGGCGACGCATTTTTTCGTTGACAAAAAGTTTTCCTGTGTTAATATCACGTCCGCTCAGTTGGCAACAACTGAGTGCGGTCCCGAGAGGTTTTAGTTGAAAACTTCCAGATCGTGCCGACGTTGAGCTCCCGCAAGGGAGATCGACAGAAGCGCTTTACTTAGTGTGATGGCTGGTGCTCGCAAGGGCATCAGACGCCGAGGTCCTTTGGGCTTCGGTGTTTGGAATCCGCAAGGGTTCCGAATAACGCTGAGGGCTGGAAGGTGATACTGGAATCACTCGGGGCCGATTATTTTTTTTGGTAGATTATACCTTCGCTTCAACCTTACACTCACTTCCGTTGATCTCCCTTACTCTATAGAATAGATCGCAAGAGTTGTTACTAAGAGACGGAGACTGACGTTATGGCCAAGACATACAAACAGATCGATACGAAGCTGATCCACGCAGGCGAGCCGAGCCCGCGCATAAAAGGGGCTATCAGCATGCCGATCTTTCAGTCGGCGATGTTCGAGTACGAGGGTGAGACTAGTTACCACGACATAAAATACATACGGCTGAACAACACGCCGAACCACCAGGCGCTCCACGAGAAGCTGGCCGCGCTTGAGAATGCCGAGGCCGCGCTCGTCACCGCGAGCGGGATGGCGGCGATCTCCACGACTCTGCTCACTGTGCTTCGCGCGGGGGACCACCTGCTGGCGCAGGACTGCCTTTATGGCGGGACGCACGACTTGATAACAAGCGAGTTCGCGTCCTTCGGGTTAGAATACGACTTCATAAACGCCGACGACCCGGCTTCTTGGCACGCCAGGCTTCGCCCGAATACAAAAGCCGTTTATGTCGAAGCGATGACGAACCCGCTGGTTCAGGTCAGCGACCTGAAGGGCATCGTCAAGTTCGCTGGCGACAACAATCTCGTCTCGATCATAGACAACACCTTCGCCAGCCCCGTCAACTTCCGCCCGCCCGAGCTAGGCTTTGACATCTCTCTACACAGTTGCACCAAGTACCTCAACGGCCATTCCGACATAGTCGGCGGCGCGGCCATTGGCCGGCGCGATCTGATAGAGCAGATCACGCACAGGCTCAACCACCTGGGCGGCTCTATGGACCCGCACGCGGCATTCCTGCTCCACCGAGGGATGAAGACCTTGGCCTTGAGAGTGAACCGCCAGAACGAGAGCGCGCTCGCGCTCGCCCAGTTCCTCGAAGGCCACCCGGACGTAGAGAAGGTGAACTACGCGGGCCTTGAAAGCCACCCGCGCCATCAGCGTGCGCGCGAGCTGTTCGACGGCTTCGGCGGGGTCTTGAGCTTCAACCTCGCCGGCGGCGTCGAGGCGGCCGACCGGCTGATAGAGCGAGTCCGGCTCGCGATCTGCGCGCCGAGCCTGGGCGGCGTAGAGACATTGATTACGCGCCCGGCGACGACTTCGCACTCCGGCATGTCGCGCGAAGACCGCGAGCGGCTAGGCATCTCCGACAGCCTCGTCCGCGTCTCTGTCGGCATCGAGGCCATAGACGAGCTGATAGAGGATTTCGATCAAGCGTTAAAGGCTTAACACCGGCCAAATAGCAATAGCCTGTAGGGGCAGGGCTTGTCCCTGCCCGGATCGTCCGAAGGACGATGACGTAATCGCGCTGACGCGCGATCCGGGCAGCCACGAGGGCTGCCCCTACAAGCAACCAACTCTCCACTCCAAGCCTCTAAAGAAAACAGTTGACGATCATACGGTTCATATGTAAACTATCTCTGAAAGGAGAGATGTGAAGCTACAGCAAGAGCTAAAACTGAAGCAGCCGCTGGTGAGCGACAACCACGAGGCGTTGCTGAACCTGGTCCGCACTTCGTCGATGCTGTTGAAGCTCTCGGACCGCTTCTTTTCGCACTTCGGGCTGACAGACTCGCAGTTCAACATATTGATGATACTGAACGACAACGGCGCGGACGGGCTGAGCCAGCAGGAGCTGAGCGACCACTTGATCGTGACCAAATCGAACATGGTGGGGCTCGTCGACCGCCTTGAAAAGGCCGGGTACGTGAAAAGAAAGTCGCACCCTACGGACCGCCGTTTTTACAGGATCGTGCTGACGGCGAAGGGGCGCGAGGTGGTCGAGAGGGTGAAGAAATCTTACTTCGAGGAAGTGGACCGTATGATGGGCGTGTTGACCGACTCTCAGAAGAAGAGCCTGATCGCCGCGATGGAACGACTGAGAAAGTACCTTCAAGCGAGGCAGGTCTGAGGAGTCACACCATGCAAAGCGGACTTCGGGGAAGGGAGGCCGATTATCAACAGAGCGTCCTCTCTTTGATGCAGTTGAAAGCGGAGTTTTATAGCGACCGCGCGGCCTTTCACCACTACGAAGGCGGCTCGTGGCGGTCGATGACCTACGCCGAGCTTGCGTCGCGCGTTCGGTCGCTTTCAGATTATCTGATCGAACGCGGGTTCAGGCGGGGCGAGAGGGCCGCCATTCTCTCTGAATCGCGCCCAGAATGGGCGGTGGCTTTTCTCGCGTCCGTGCGATGCGGGGCGGTGGTCGTCCCGCTCGACACGAAGCTGACGGCCGCGGAGCTGAAGTCGATTTTATGGGACGCCGAGCCCCGGCTGTTGTTTGTCTCGGCGGCGCAAGCTTCGGTGGCCGACGAGCTCAAAGCTGATCTCCCTTTCCTTGAGAGCGTCATCCGGCTCGACTCGATGGACCAGCTTCAAGCGTCCGAGCTTCAGGAAGGCGTAACGCGCGAGATCGATGAGACGGCCTTGATCGTCTACACGTCGGGGACCACGGGAGCGCCCAAAGGCGCGATGATCTCCTTTAAGAATCTCGGCTACCAGATCATAAACTTGGGCGAGGTCATCAAGCTCGACGAGCGCGACATGCTGCTTTCAATGCTGCCGCTCAATCACCTGCTGGAGCTGACGTGCGGGCTGCTCGCCGCCCTTTACGCCGGCGGTCGGATCACGTACTGCTCCACGCTCTTCCCTCAGGAGGTAGCCCAGGTCATGCGTGACAAGCGGGTCACCTGCATGATAACGGTGCCGCTGTTTCTGAAGATGTTAAAGGGGAGCATAGAAAAAGAGGTGGACCGGCGCGGCCGTTTTAGTAAACGAGTATTCCGCGCGATGCTTCAATCCGCGCGGTGGATCAAATCGCGCAGATTAAGAAAGCTCGTCTTTAAGAAGATTCACAACCAGCTCGGCGGCAGGTTGAGGGCTTTCATTTCCGGCGGCGCGCCGCTCGACCCGGAGGTGGAAGAGTTCTTTGACCGGCTCGGCATTCCCATTTATCAAGGCTATGGTTTGACCGAGACGAGCCCCGTGATCTCCGTAAACACTCCCGCGCACAGGCGGGCGGGCTCGGTCGGCCGCCCACTCCCCGGCGTGCGCGTGCGCCTGCTCGAAAACGGGACCCGGCAAGGCGAGGGCGAGATTCTGACCGCAGGCCCTCACGTGATGAAAGGCTACTTCGGGCGCGAGGACCTGACCCGCGAGGTCATAGACGAACAGGGGTGGTTCAACACGGGCGACCTCGGCCGTCTCGACGAAGACGGGTTCCTATACATCACGGGGCGGACGAAGAGCCTGATCGTGCTCGGCAGCGGAAAGAAAGTGAACCCCGAAGACGTGGAGGCCGTGCTCTCGGAGAGCAGCTTGATTAAAGAGGTCTGCGTCGTCGGCGTTCGATCGCGTGACGGGCTGCAACAGGGTCATGAAGAGATATGCGCCGTCGTGGTCCCTCAAGATGGAGCCGGCGCCGCGAGTGAAGGGGAGATTACCGAAGAAGTGAACCGTCTCTCGGCCGTCCTCGCCCCGTTCAAGCGGCCGACGAACGTGGTCGTTCGGTGTGAGCCCCTGCCCAGGACTTCGACGCGAAAAGTGAAACGCCCGCTCGTCGCCGAGTGGCTCGAAAGCATGCAAAAGGAGGTCGCCGGCCGGGCCATATAAACTCTTGCATGTTCTCGGGCCGGGCTGAATACTTCGATAGCCTCAGCCCCTTCAACCCTATGCTCGCAAGGAACCTGATTATGAATGAGCCAGTCGTATTGCTATTTATTCTCAACCTGATCTTTATCGGGTTGTTGCCGCAGATCTTCTTTAGAAAGGATGGCCGGTTCAACCTGCTGTGGTGGGTGACGGCTTCGCCCTTTGTTCTGTGCGCGCTCTTCTTGATGCTGGCGGCGGCAGGCTACATTACGCCCTTCAGACCCGACGGGTGGGCGAGGTGGCTTGACCTCGCGGCGGTCCCATTCAGCGTCGCTTCGATCGCGCTACTCTTCTTCACGCTCGGAACTCACCGCATCCCCATAGCGCTCTGGCATCAAGACAACGACGCGCCGAGACAGATAGTGACCTACGGCGCGTACAGGCGGATACGACACCCGTTTTACGCATCGTTCATCCTGGCCCTTCTGGGCGCATTCGTCTTCTGCCCGCACTGGGGGACGCTCTACGCGCTTTTGCACGGAGCGACTGTATTGAATCTCACGGCGGCCAGGGAGGAGCGCCGGCTGAGCGCGTCGGAATTCGGCGACGAGTATCGACGGTACATAGAACAGACCGGGCGATTCTGGCCGAGGTTCAAGGCTCAAGTATGAATGAAGCATTCATCGACCATCTCTCTTTCGCGCTCGGCGAGCGAACGGTAGCCGTGGAAGAGTCCGCCGAAAGAGGGCTGCTTATCTCGTCGCCGGACGTGTTGAAAGAGGCGGGGTTCGAACGGCACCACCTCTGCGAAGGGGAGACTACTGCCTACGACCTTGCCAGGCAATCGGTCCTCCAGATCGCGGACGGCCTCGGCGACATCGGCGCGATAGTCTATTCGACCTGCATTCCCGCGAACGGCAGCATAGGCTCACAAAATAGATTCTCCGAGACCCGCGACGTGAAATACTTGATGGATTTCCCCGCGAGCCACCTGCAAGCGGATTTCAAGCTGGACAAGGCCATCGTGATCGGCCTGAACCAGCAAGCCTGCACGGGGATGCTCGGCTCGTTGCGCATCGCGAGGATGCTGATCGCGACGGAGCCCGACATATCGCGCGTGCTTTGCGTTACGGCCGACCGTTTTCCGGAGGGCGCGCTGTATGAGCAGTCTTACAATCTGATCTCGGACGGCGCGGCCGCCTGCGTCGTCTCGACGACGCCCGACGGCTTTCGCGTGATCGCGCACCATTCAGTGACGAACGGGGCGATGGCCCAGGCTTCCGACGACGAAACGGTAGGCAGCTTCTTTAGCTACACACACAGGGCGATTCAAGAGAGCCTCGCGAAAGCCGGGCTAGACATAAACGAGCTTGACTGGATCGTAGCGCAAAACACCAACCGCAAGGCGTGGCAGATCCTGTCGCGGCTGTTGAAGTTCGATTTCGAACGCGTCTGCTTCCCGACCATCCGAGAGGTCGGCCACGTGATAAGCGGCGATAACATAATCAACCTCAAGCGGCTTGCGGACGAGAAGAGGATCAAGAGCGGAGACCGTGCGCTGCTTTTTATGGCCGGGTACGGGTTGAACTGGCAATGCGTGATTCTTGAGAAGGTGTGAGACGAGGTCAAAGTGACTGCAATTTCAAAGACGGTAAAGAGGCTTTCTGAAGTCTCTATCAAGGACTATATCAACCCTTACTCGCATCTGAGCTGGCCCGACCGGCTGGATGAGTCGGAGTGGCTCACCAGCCCTGAATTGATCTCAGTCCGCGGGACTAGCTGGTACGAAACCTTGAGCGAGGAGGCGAAGAAGCGTCTCAGCTTTTACGAAGCGGTCAATTTCTTCAGCCTCAACATTCACGGCGAGAAGTCGTTGATCGAAGGGCTGGCCGCGCGGCTCTACAAGAGAGGCAATGACGAGATCTCGCCTTACCTCCATCACTTCCTCGACGAAGAGAACAAGCACATGGTCTACTTCGGCACGTTTTGCACGAAGTACGCGGGGAAGGTTTACCCCGATAAAAAGCTCGTCTTCCCGCGCGAGCACGCGCCGGGCGAGGAAGACTTTCTCTTCTTCGCGCGGGTGATGGTCTTCGAAGAGATCGTCGACGTATACAACGTGACCATGGCGCGCGACGAGAGGCTATCAAGCATCGCGCGCCAGATAAACCTTCTCCACCACCGCGACGAAGCGCGCCACCTGGTCTTCGGCAGGCTGATAGTCAAGGAGTTGTTCGCGCGCCACGCCCCCGCGTGGTCCCCAGAGACGCTCGCGGGCGTGCGAGATTATTTGAAGTCGTATTTCATGGCTACGTGGAAGGAGTATTACAACCCGGCCGTCTACCGCGACGCGGGCTGCGAGTCTGCTTACGAGTTGATGGAAGAGGCTTTCCAATTGGAGTCGAGCCGGGAGCACAGAAAGCGAGTCTCGAATGGATGCGTCGAGTTCCTGATCGAAAGCGGCATACTGGACGAGGAGCCGAGCTTATGAGAAACGCAGAAGAGATACGCCGGAGCCTGCGCGACTGGATAGCCAAGAAGAACGGGAAGATTCGGCCGGAAGAGATCGGCGACCAGACCCCTATCATCGAGCAGCGGATAATCTCGTCGCTCCAGGTGATGGACCTGATCTTCTTTCTCGAACAACTGTCGGGCAAGCCCATCGAGGTCGAAGATCTGAAGCCGGGCGTCTTCCGAGACATCGACACCATCTACCAGAACTTTTTCGCGAGTGAGAGTAATGCCGGTGATTGAATTCGACAAGCTATCCGGATACGGCTGGTCCGAGAGCGGCCAATCGACTTTGAGCGGCAGCCTTCTCGCGCTCTTCCAACGCCTCGACCGCCTCTTCCTCAAGTGGGCGCGGGAGTGCCAGGCCGCCGACTACCTCTTCCCGCCTTTCATCTCCGCGCGCGAGCTTTCAAAGCTGGATTACTTTCGCTCGTTCCCGCATCTTGTGACGTTCGCCACAACGCTCGATTCCGCCGACGAGAACCTGAAGCAGTTTGCCGGTAGCGAGCCGCTGAACGACGCGGGCGAAGTCCAATTGACCCGGCAATCGCCCGTTAGAGAAGTCCTGACGCCGGCCGCCTGCTATCATTTCTACGTCCGGTTCCAGCGCGAAGCGCTCCAGTCGGCAAGGTATGTGACGACTCGCGCGACCTGTTATCGTAGAGAGGCTTATTACTCTCCGCTTGAGCGGCAGTGGAGCTTCGCTATGCGAGAGATAGTATGTCTGGGGACCGCCGAAGAGGTGAAAGAGTTTCTCGCGAGATACCAGACGAGAGTCGACGATTTTTTTAAGAGCATAGGGCTTCCCGTTGAATGGAAGAATGCGACCGATCCGTTTTTCAACCCGTCGCGAAACCCGAAATACCTTCTCCAGAAGCTCGACCCGGTGAAGACGGAGATGGTCTTCGGCGATAAACTCGCGATCGGCTCAATCAACTTTCACAGGAACTACTTCGGAGAGGCGTTCGAGATTTCACGCGACGGCAAGGAAGCCTTCTCGGGCTGCGTGGCGTTCGGCATCGAGAGGTGGATCTATGCGCTGCTGAGCCACTTCGGGCCGAGCGAGTCTGACTGGCCCGACCTCGATGCCGAGTGAAGAACGATGATGAAAGCTAATCAGATCTTGATCACAGGCGGAGACGGCTACCTCGGCCGTCGGCTCGCGACGCGCTACCTTGAGCAGACGGACTCAGCCGTCGTGCTCTGGATGCGCGCGGCCGACGAGCAGGAGTTTCGCGCCAAGCGTGAAAATCTCGCCCGCGCGTTCGAAGAGTTCGGCCCGCGCGTCAGTTTCCTCCACGGCGATCTGGTAAATGACGAGCCTTTCGAGTCAGTCGATTCAACGAGCATTCAGAAGATCATTCACGCCGCTTCAGTGATACGGTTCAACGTCGATCAGGAGACCGCGCGCCGCGTCAACATAGAAGGGACCGAAAGACTGCTGCGCTTCGCCGGGGGCTGCAAAAACCTGGAGGCCTTCGCGCTGTTGAGCACCGTCTACGCATCCGGGTTGAGGCCGGGCGTGATCGAAGAGGCGCAGCTCGACTGTGCGGCGGGGTTTGCGAATTTTTACGAACAGTCGAAGTGGGCGTCCGAGGCGATGCTGATGCGAGAGTTCGACCACCTGCCGTGGCAGGTCTTTCGCGTCGCGACGGTCATCGCAGATTCCGGCGGCGGCCACGTCACGCAGTACAACGCGTTTCACAACACGCTGAAGCTCTTCTACTACGGGTTGCTCTCGCTAATCCCCGGAGTCCCCGACACGCCCGTCTATTTTGTGACGGGGGATTTCGTCGCCGACTCCGTCTTCGAGCTGATGAGCGCGCGCGAGGGCAAAACGATCTATCACGTCTCGCACACGCAGAGAGAGTCGCTCACGCTCGGAGAGTTGATCGACGCGGCGTTCGAAGTCTTCGAACAGGATGAGGATTTCAGGATGCGGCGCGTCCTCAAGCCGCTCTACTCCGACGCCGAATCGTTCGACATTCTTGTCGACGGCATCAGCGCGTTCGGCGGCGGCATAGTCAATCAAGCCGTCTCAAGCGTAGCCCCTTTCGGCAAACAGCTTTTTATCAAGAAGGATATTCTCAATTCTAATCTGGCGTCGGGGCTCCGCGACTACCGCGCGCCGGACGCGCGCAGCTTGATGCTGGACACGTGCCGCTACCTTGTCAAAACCAGATGGGGGAAGAGAGATCAACATGGTTGACGAGAATGAATTGTGGATTCTGAGTTTCTATCGCACTTCCGAGATAAGCGGCGCGCTCTTTTTCGGGACGCTCGCGCGCTCGATGCGGCCCGGCCCCATCCAGCACGATATGACGAAGCATTTTTCAGACGAGGCGCTCCACTCGTGGTACTGGACATCGTGCATCAACAGCCTCGGCGCGCAACCGCTCAAGCTCGGCGAAGCTTATCAGGACCAATACCTGGCCGCCGCGGGGATGCCCGTAAACCTGATGGAGGTGCTCGCGATCACCCAGGTCTTCGAGAAGCGAGTCATCAATCAGTACGCGCGCCACTCACAGGCCCCGAACCTTAGCCTTGAGGTGCAAGAGACGCTCGCAAAGATCATGCTCGACGAGCGGTGGCACATCGAGTGGATTCAAAAAGCTCTCAAGCAGATGGAGCCGGATTACGGCGAGGGATTGATCGAAGCGACGCTCAAACGCTTCTGGGAGGCAGACCAGGAGGTCTATCGAAAGACCATGCAAGAGCACGAAGAGCGAGTGCGGCACCTCTTCAAGACAAGGTGAAATGAAAGGATTGAACCGATGGCCGATAGCGTAACGGCGGATAAAGTGAAAACGAAGATGGCGGGCTTGCTCCGCCAGCCGGTCGAAAGGCTCAGGGACGATGCAGTGCTTACGGACCTCGTGTCCCAGTCATTGCTCCTGATCGAGATGGTCATAGAGCTTCAGGAAGAGTTCGCCGTGCGACTCGTGCAGGACGACCTTAAGGACGTGAAGACTGTAGGCGATCTAACCCGATTGATTGAGCGCAAGGCGAAATGACTTCGCGCTCGAATCAACGTGCATTCTTTATCCGTTCTTAAAGTTTTTGATTAATACGATGTTGTTCGTACCTGACACTACAGATAACACGATCTTGCCATCCCTGGATATGTCGAAGCAGTCAATAGTCCTGGCTAAGAACCTGGTCAGTTGTACGCGCTTGCCGTCCGCTATCGACAGGCTCCAGATGTTATGACCGGCCTTGTCCTGGTCCCCGTAGAACACCGATTTCCCATCACCCATCCAACCAGGAGGTGTCATAGCGGTTGGAGGAAAATCCAACGGCTTAATGATGCGACCGTCTTCAAAGGAGACGAGTACCGGCTTCCCAAGTAAATCGTTCTCGCCCTCTAGATCCATGCACGCGATTAAATTTCCATCCTTCGGTGAGAATGCCGGGTACGAGAGAGTCTTATCGCTTATCTGCATTGCCTCGCCTCCATCAATGGGCACTTTCCAGAGCGTCTGTTTCCCGCCAACGCGTGAGACGTAAACGACCCATTTGCCATCCGGAGAACAAGTCGGCAAGTACCCTGCGTTCGTGCTGAGCTGTTTGACGTTGCTGCCGTCTATATTCATTCTCCAGAGGTTTGAAACACTCCCCCCACCGCGGTTTGAGGTAAATACTACATAGCGGTTGTCGGGTGTGACTGCGGGCGTGGAATCTTCGTAGCTATCAAACGTGAGTGGTTTATTCTCGCTGCCGTCCTCATTCATAATCCAGATGTCGTAGGTGTCGCCTCTTCTCGCGCCGTAGAGGATACGACCATCGGTCGTCCATGCCATGCCGCCACACCCATCATACTTATCCGCAGAGACGATTCGGATGCGATTGTCAGAATCCTTTAGCGTCGTCACCCACATAGCCAGCGATCCTTCACCTATGGCCGCGATGAGAGTGGAGGAATCTGATGTCACATCTAAAGTGTCAGGGTCATATGTAAACGGGCTAGTGGCGACCTGAGATGCTTCGCCTTGAGGATAGGAGACGTACCATATCTGTGTCGGAGCTGAGTCACGTTCGATGGCAGTTAAAACCAGACCGCCGCCATCTTTTAACCAGACCAACCGTCCGACTCGCCCGACCCAGGTTTGTGTGGTGATGGGCCTCTCCTCCCCGTCTTCAATAGGAATCTCCACTAAGGTTGTGGTGTGGCCCGCTGACTGGATGCTGCCCGCGCAAGCGATTCTCTTGCCGTCGGGTGACCACCCGATGGCGTGAATGAAAAAATCTTTACTGCTACGGGAACCTATCCTACGCTCGCCGCTGCCGTCCAGGTTGGCAACCATCGGGATGATCTCCTCGGTATTTGCAAACCAGCGGAGGAAGGCAAATTGTTTGCCGTCCGGTGAAATAGAAATAGGGCTATTGACGTTATCGAGTATCTTCTTCCTTCGATCTGCCGTACTGTCACCAAGGGCCGGAACCTTGTAGAGTGTGCCTAATCTCGTCTTTTGATCGAACACAGTGTAATAGACAAAATCTCCGTCGGGCGAAAAGCAGGTGCCGTAGATAGCTGTGTCCTTCATGGGTCGCGAGATTTCCAGGGATGTCCCTTGTGAGATTTGCGAGATCCACACGCTCGCTCCCTCTGATTGCCCAGATGGTGCTACATATGCGATCAACTTGCCATCCGGTGAGATCGAGGCGAGCGCAGCGCCGTACTTAGTGACGAGGCGCGTAATCTTCATTGACGGCTTCTCACCCTGGGGCAGGATGGGCGGACTTTCAGAGTTGTACATTACGAAAGCCAAAGCCCCGAGAGCCAGGACCAGTGCTAAAGACCCGAGCAGTAAGTGGCGTTTATATCGTTTGATTCCCGTCACGGCGGGGGCCGGGTCGGACGACAAACGCGCAGGTTGAACCGTTGTTATTGCAGGCGAGGCCGCGCTGGCGCTTTGCGCGGGTAAAACCGGCTGATCGCCGCCGTCCGGGATAGGGGGCAAATCGGGGTTCGGTGGCGCGACTGGGGTACGGTCAATCCCGGCGGCGACTTCGAGACGCCGCCGGAGTTTTTTCAGGTCGGCCAACATCTCTTCGACACTCTGATAGCGCTGGTCCCGGTCGCGTGTCAGAGATTTCTTTATGATTGATTCCAGTGCTTCAGGAGTGTCACCAGTGAAGCGTGCTACTGGAGGCGGCGTGTGTTCGAGGATTTGGACAATCACATCGTTCGGTGTCGCGCCATCGAATGGGCGATGCCCGGTGACCATCTCATAAAGCACACAACCCAGGCTCCAAATGTCTGTCCTCCTGTCCACCGAATAACCACGCGCCTGTTCGGGTGACATGTAGTATGGAGTGCCCATTACGATGCCCGGATCGGTTTGAATAAGGAGGGGAGTGGGGTCTTCTTCATGTATCTCTAACGCCTGGCCAGTCAATTTTGCCAAGCCGAAGTCCAGGACTTTTACCAACCCGTCGCGCCGCAGCATCATGATGTTGTTAGGCTTTATGTCCCTATGGACAATGCCCGCCTCATGGGCTGTCGCCAGCGCGCCAGCGACCTGAATGGCTATATCAATTGCTTCGGCCGTATTTATCGGCGAGCCCGCCAGGCGCTGGCGTAAGGTGACGCCGTCGATGAACTCCATAGCGATGAAGTATACGGAATCCTGATAGTCGGCCTCGTAGATAGTGACGATGTTCGGATGAGCAAGGATGCACGCAGCCCGCGCTTCTTGAATGAAACGATTCAACAGATCGTTATTATGCGTGAGGTCTGAAGGCAGTATTTTAAGCGCGATCTGCCGGCCTAGTTTTACGTCCTTTGCAAGGTAAACTACGCCCATGCCGCCCTCGCCAAGTATTGAGCGAGTTTCGTATCGACCCAATCGTGTGCCAAGTGGGATATCCATAGACTATTAGAGATCGCTCCGGTCAGAGCAAACTCAGAAGCGAACAAACGGGAGCATTCTTTACCGGTACTAACTCGTAGGGGTGTCCCGAATTGTCTAGTTTTTTACTACTCTTGGTTAAGATGTTGTCGGCGTTTCTATCAAAGCCCACGCTTGATGAATCTGTTTTATTCTTTCCGTAATCTTGCCTAACAAACGCAAGTACTATAATGATCCGTTTGTCTCCTGTCGAGGAGAATGCAATTAAACTACAAAATAAACAAACCACTAATGATCTCGGATTTGTTCTCAGTATCTCTGCGCCGGCCTTGAGCGCGCGCCGGTCAAAAGATGCTTCGCGACTCTGTAGGCGCTAAAGGCCGCGCGCTTTGTCGAGTCGCGCAAAAGGGACTGGCCGACCGGCGAGGGCTTTATCCCCAAACCGCGCAGCCGCGCGTTCGCGCCATAAAGCAATCGCCTACGCTCGGAGGCGGGCGTCTGAAAAGTGATGCTGAATGAGATCGACACTTCATCGCGGTTCTCGACAAAGTGCGGCGCGGTGACGGGGAAGTGCAGCCCCCGGCCGGGCGTAAGCTCGAACGTCGCGGCCTTCCGCAGGTACTCTTCTTTGAACGTGATCTGAAAGCCGCACCCGGAGTAATAATCTTCTAATTCTCTCTCGGAGAGGATCGACCTGTCGGCGGGGTTCCAGATCGTCACCTTCTTTCTCCCCCGGACCTGAAGCAAGAAATTGTACTCGGGGTCCATGTGATAAGGCGTGACGGATGACGCAGACGAGATGAAGATGAACCCTTGCCGTTGCCGCATACCCGGCGCTACACGTTCCGACAACGGCTTCACCTCGTCGAGGCAGCCGTCAAGCAACCGGCGGTACTCCGGGTCGTCTTCGACAAACTTAAGCACCATCCAAGAACGGCACTGCTCGATCTGTCTTATGGTCTCTTCGATGGAGAGGCCGGTCTGCGGCCCTTTGTACAACCCCGTGGTGACGGGGACATCTCCTGAATTGTAACTGACATGCTCCGCGGGCAGGCGGCGCGCAAGCTCTATCAGCCGGGGCAGGGCGAACAGCGGGTTGTCCGCCAGACGGTGGCCGATCGTGAAAGGCTCGCGGTTGAACTTTGACAGGAACGATTCGCGGTCAAGGTCTAGTAAGGACGGACGGCCTTCGCGTCCTTGCTGATAAAGTTTCGCGTCAGTACTGTCGAGAATGCCCTGTGCGCTCATCTCTTTTTCTCCGTCGGTGAAGCTTGACCGTCTCGCCGGCCCGCCTTGAAACGACGCAGGAGCCTGTGGCTTAACCACCTGAGCATCGGTATCAAAGCGATAAAGAACTCGCCCGCCGCTTTGTTCGTCGCCACGGCCACGGTCTGGATCGATCTACGCTCAGGCCAGAGCTGGTTTATCATCATACGGTCTGGGCTCGCGCACGAGTCCATCCACTCGATGCCCTCCCGCTCGTGGAGCAGGCGAATGTTTTCATACTCCAACAGCACGCCGGGCGAGTACCTGGCGAACTCTTCGTCGAAAGCGATCTTAAAAGCGAACGACCCGCGCCCGGCGACGAAGTTGCACTTGTAAGCGATCCTACGGCCGTTCAGGCTCAAGGCGAGCATCATCAACTGGCCACGGTTGAATGCTTCGATCGCCACGGTCTTAAAAAAAGCCCTGTCAGTTTCATCACACGCCAGCGCGCAACCCGCCTGGCCCTTCCAGCTCATGGCCTCGAAAGCGAGGAAATCGTCTATCCACCTTTCCACATCGTCGGCCGCTTCGAGCCTCAAGTACTCGACCGTCCCCGCTTCAAGAATCCTCCTCTGCTTGCGGCGCGCCTCTTTTCTGCGGACCCTCGATAGCGCGGCTCGCATGTATGAATCGGCGTCCGCCCTTCGTTGAAAGACCGCGCGCGTGAAAGAGTCCGTGACCAGCGAGGGCCGCTTGCTCTCGTTGAAGAGATCGACCAGGAGGTGGTGGATCGGCCCGTCGCCGGGTATCTGGCGCAACTCCACGAGGCGGCAGCCGTGGGCGTAACTGTCAACCCAGTCGAAGAACGCCTCTATCGTCTCGCGCGCGTAACCGTCTCTGACCAGCGGCGTGCAGATGTATGTGTATTCATGCTTCCATAACGAGATGGTCTTTATGGGGAGCTTTCTGTAAAGCCCGTGGTACTGCTTTTGAATCTCCAGCGGGAACAGCCCGCATAATGCCCCGCGCCCGTTCTTGCGTCCCGCGTCATGCGCGAATATCAGGACGAGCTTTATGGTCTTGCCTTCGGCGTAATGCTTCAAGGCGGGGATCAACATCCATGGCTCGTAAAAAGCGTTCGGCTCGACAGCCTTCCGCGCGAGGTCTTCCCAGGCCGGGACGTAGGCCGCAAGCTCCGCCACGTCGTCTATCACGACGATGGGCATCGGCGCAGAGTCGGCGATGGCTTCCTCGCGCGCCTCGGCCTTAACGGCCTGGCCGCCGCTGGAGGCGGCGAGAGCTTCGAGGACTGCCCTGCGGCTCTGGTTGCTTTTATCGGCTGCGCTCATCCTGTGACTTCCAATCCGGCGAATAGTATCGAAAGAGTCGGGCGAACCAGCTTGCGGCTGATCCATCTGAGCAGAGGGAACGACGAGATCGCGAGATTGCCCGCCTTCGTGCCCGCGCTCACGGCGAGGTCTATGATCTCTCGGCGCTCAGTCCAGACCCGGTTCATCATGAAATGGTTCGGCTCGGCGCAAGAGTCCATCCACTCTATCTCCGCCCGCCCGTGCAACAGGCGTATGTTTTCAAGCTCAAGCAACACGCCGGGACAGAAGAGAGCGTACTCTTCGTCGTAAGCGATCTTGAACGCGAAAGAGCCTCGGCCGGCCATCAGGTTGCACTTGAGCGCGACGAACCTTCCGTCAAGCTTTATGGCGAGCATCATCAGCCGGCCGCGATCAAACGCCTCGGTCATAGACTCGATGAAAAAAGTCTTAGCCGCCTTGTCGGACGCGAATGCGCTACCCTCGCGCCCTTTCCACCCGCTCGCCTCAAGTGTAAGAAAGCTCTCAAGCCACTCCCTTGCGTCCGCGTCTTGTTCGAGCGCGACGTACTCCAGGCGGCCTTTTTCAGAGAGGCGGTTTTGTCGGCGGCGGTAATCCCTGCGATGCTCTTTAGAAATAGCCTGCGCTAGGTAAGTATCCGCGTCCGCGCCCGGCCTGCAAAGTGCGCGCGTGAAGTGGTCCGATACAAAGCTAGCTCTCCCGGTCTCTTCCAGATACCCCGCCAGCAGCTCGTAAAAGGGGCCGTCCGTGTTTATCCAGCCGAATTCCATAAGCGCCACGCCGTCGGGCGCGTCGCGCAGCCAGTCGAAAAACGCCGCGAGCGTCTCGCGCTCAAGCCCCGCGCGCACAGGCGGCGTGCAGAGGAAGCAGTGGAGGTGTCGCCAGAGGGTGAACGATTCGACGGGGAGCCCTCTGTAACGTGTCCTCCGCTCTAGCGGGAAGAGCCCGCACAGCACGGGCAGCGCGGCCCCGCCGGCGCGGTCTTCGGCGTAGATGAGTACGAACCGCAAATCGAGCCCTTCGCCGAATGCTTCGACCGCGGGCAGAAGCATCCAGGGTTCGTAAAATACGTTAGGCTCAAGCGACTGGCGGCAGAGGTCGTCCCAATCGGCCAGATGCTGGGCCAGCGCTTCCGACCCCCTGACCTCGATCGCGCGCATGAAGGGCTCGGCCGAGATCGTAGAGACGGCTGCGGGCTGAGGGGCGTTCAGTTCGGGGCCTTCGAAAGCGGTTCTCATAAGAATCCGAAAATCACACTCTTCCTACAAACATGTAAAATGACTATTTGGCTCTTTTTTCTACAACCCGGCAACAAATCTCGGCAGGCCGGCTGACATAAGCTGTCAGCGCCTATCGTGGAAAGTTTACTCACTGCGGCCGGCGGCTAAGGAAAAAATTCCACGCGTTGGACTTGCATTCTTCATATTTTTGAGAGAATAACCCATTCAGGTTGGAACAATATTTGCTCTCCGGTTTCGGCGCAGGACATTCAATATCGGTTTGAGAGGGTTGATGCATCACCGGAAAGACTCTTGCACCCGAAGCCGAAGGCCAGTAGTGGCCTGTCCTGTGCTGTTAACCGGGCCGGTATTGATTGAGGTAGAGAGATAGACTGCGTTCGTTGTATTCCAGCCTACTAGGACTCCGCTTCATAATCTGTTACCGATCCGACCAACGGCGTTTCACCGATAAAGGCACACCAGGAGTGATCCTGGGTCGCAAAGCCAAGGCCTTTTTGAAGTCCTGAGTTGAAAGTCCTGAGTCCTGAGTACCTCTCTTTTACTCAGCACTCAGCGCTCAGCGCTCAGCACTGAGTTGAGGATGACTGGTTGCCGAAGTGAGATGCAGCCCGCCCCGATTATCCATCTCACTTACAAGCTGTTGAAAAACTTCCGGCCCGGCTATATCTTTCGCAACTGTCTCCCGCCATTGACTGCGGCGGTTAGAGAGCGGAAGAGCCGACCGGCGCGAGAAGTTAACAGGCTTGCCCCTCTTCGCCCTCATTAACTGATTCTCGTTGTGGATGGTCAGGGGGACGCTAACAATGAAGAGATACCTTCTTATAAATTTATTGATTGCCATAGCCATCATATCTCTAAGCGGGGTTTTCGCCCGTCTTGGCAATACGGCCGCGAGCACGGCAAAGGCGAAGCCTGCTTCGGCGCCCGCCGTCGGCGACATCGTCGAAGACCCGTCGAGCGGCACACGCATACTCCGCGTCACGGACGCGAGCGACGCCGCGCAGCCGCTCGTCACTTTCTCGAACTGCGCGAGCTTCAACCAGGATTCAACGCGGTTTGTCGTGAGCCTCGACGGCGTGGCTACGCTCTACAGCTTCGACCCGGCCCGGCTCACCGCGCAAAAAGAGGGGCCGTTGTTCGACTCTATGAAGCTCCAGTTCGACAGCAGCTTCTGGTCGGCGACCGACCCCGAGACTTTAATCGGGCTCTCGGATTCGGATGGGGTGCCTCAGATCTATTCTTACAACGTGCGGACGCGGAGCTTCACCCTGCTGAAGGATTTCGAAGGGATTCTGCCCGAAGGCGTATCGGCGAAGCTGACCAAATCTTCCACCTCCGACGACCAGTTCGTCTTTAGCTGGCGCGACTCTCTGGCGGTCGTCTGGCAGCACGTCGTCTTGTGGGATCGCAACCTCGACAGCACCTACCTGTTCGACCTGAACGATCCGGCGATGGGCGTTACGGGTTACCGCGAGGCTTACCTGGATGAGCAGAGCGAATCGCTGATCGTGGTCGGCGACACGACCCGCGCGTGGCGCTTCCGCGCGCAGCCGCAATCGGACGCCGCCGAGGTAGACTCCCGCTCGCTCGATGGGGCGGGCCTGCAAGCCTCCTTAGCAACCGTCTACCGCGACGGCGCTGAGACGGGCGAGGCCCTGTCGTTCGACTGGCAGGAAGGCGCGGCGGCGATATTTCCCACCAGCAAGCACGTCTACGTCGGCGTGCGGCCCGGCGCGACGCGCGGGGCCAGGTGGGCGAGCCTCGCTAACAGTGCTGTTTATTACACACAGCTCGCGGGCGAAGAGTTCAAAGGCGCGCTCGGATTTGTGACCTGGCGAGGCCACGAGCTGACCGCGCGCGAAAGCGCGATGCTCGGGCCGGGCGAATGGCATCTCGACGCGGCGACAAGCAGGCTCTACGTCAGACTGCCCGACGACTCCAGCCCGCTCGCCGAAAACGCGCCCGTCGTAGGCGAGTTAAGCGCCCATGACGACGGCGTGTTGCGACTCGCAAAGAACGCTCGCGGCAACGCCGAGCGTCTTTCGGGCGCGGACTCAAGCCGTTGGGAGCGGCTCTCGCAATTGAGAGGGAACCTCTCTCGCGATAAGCGCTTCTTCATTTTTAATTCGGGATTGAAGGGGTCGCGCTCGGACGTCTTTATCGCGGCGTTGAATCTCGAAGTCGGGATGGACAGCGTCGTGTGGACGAACACGATCAACTGCACGGCGGTCAGCAACTCCGTTCAAAAGACCGCGGGCGTCGATCAAGTTGACGACGCGAGCGCCACTTCTATGCAAACGATCACGTCGGGCGACGGCTTCGTCGAGTTCACGGCCACGGACACGGACAAGGAGCGGACGTGCGGGCTGAACAACAGCAACGCGATTCACAAGTCGGCCAGCGACATCAACTTCGCAATCAAGATGTCAAAGAAGAAGAAAGCGTGGATCATCGAAGACGGCGTCATAAGGGCGAAGCTGAAATACAAGAAGAACTCTTCTTTCCGCATAGCGGTCGAAGGGAACAAGATCAAGTACTACAAGGACGGAGCGGTCGTCCACACAAGCCTGAGCGCGCCGGTCTATCCGCTGATGATCAACGCTTCGCTGACAAACACCAACTCGTCGGTCAGCAACGTAATGATCGCGGGCGCGGGGTTCGGGATCGTCGTATCGATCAGCCCCGCGAAAGCTACCCTTCAGCCGGGCGGCACGCAGCAGTTCACCGCTCGTGTGACGGGCGCCGCAGCCGGCAACGTTACGTGGACCGCCAGCGGGGGCGCTATCACAAGCACGGGTTTCTACACAGCGCCCTCCACGCCTGGATTCTACACGGTAAGTGTGACGAGCGTTGCCAACCCTGCATCAGTAGCGCATGCGGCTGTCACAGTGGGGCAGGGAGCCGACACGACCCCGCCGACTATCTCCGCCGTATCGGCTTCGGGCATAACGGCCAACGGCGTGTCCGTCTCGTGGAACACTAACGAGCCTGGCGATACGGAAGTAGAGTACGGGCTGACGACGGCCTATGGCGAATCGACTACCCGCAACCCGGCGCTGGTCACCAGCCACAGCGTCGTGCTCGGCGGGTTGCCGTCGAACACGCTCATTCATTACCGCGTCAAGTCGAGAGACGCGGCGGGCAATCTTGCCGTGTCGGGAAACTTCAGTTTTACGACCGCGGGCGGGGGCGACGCGACGCCGCCCTCGATAAGCAACGTGGCAAGCTCGAACGTGACCGCTAGCGGCGCTACGATCACGTGGGGTACGAACGAGGCGAGCGACACTCTCGTGGAGTACGGGCAGACCACCTCCTACGGCGGCGCGTCGCCGCTCAACACCAGCATGGTTACGACCCACTCGGTTACGCTTACGGGGCTTACGGCGTCA
>DATFGQ010000049.1:0-21279 GCA_035249305.1 Blastocatellia bacterium
CTCTTCACGATTGCGGAACTCCTTGACCACGAGCTTCCCGCCGGCGATGTAGAAGTCGCGAAGCAGCGCATTGAGATAGACCGGAGGCTCAATCAGCATCGTGCTGTACTGGCGAGCATAAGGAAATCCGAAGTAACGCTCCGCGTCTCGATGAGCTTCATGCTGCGGATAGAGATTGTTACCGCCTGGCAGCTCAGGCCCGAGCGATGCTTCGTCGCGGTACAGCTCGACGGTGTCTATCCAGCGCACGCCATACTCGGGGCCGACGAGCAGTTGGAAGGCGCGGTTGGAGATCCGGCACGCGAGGCGAAACTGTTCGGTAAACTTCGCTGACGCGGCTTGCGGGTCATAGACCGATGTGGGATACCAGAATCCTCCGGCGATGTTTGAGGTCGTATCAGGCGGCAGGTCTTTAGCATAGATGGTCACCGTCCCCGGCCCGTCCTGAAAACGGCGTTGCAGAAGAAGCGCTGTTGAGAGGCCGTTGACACCGCAGCCGAGAACGCCAAACCGTCGGTGTGGCGCTGGTCGGGAACTTCGCCCAGAGCGAGACGTCCGCGCTCCCAGAAAGTCCCTGGCTAAATCTAAGGCCAATGAAGCCGTGCCCCAGGAGAGTGTGATGCCGGCGCCACCGTGCCCGTAGTTATGGATCAGAAGTTTGTTGCCGACGCGCTCGGCGTCCACGACAAATCCTTCGGAGCGATACGGTCTCAGGCCAACGACCTCACGAATAATCCGATCGCGTGAAACTCTGACTGGCGCGAAACGGCGTTTCCCATCAAGGCCGGCGGCACGCGCCAGCGGTTGATCCGTGCGCGCGGCCATGAGAAAAGCACTCGCCGCCAAGGCGCTACGTAGAAACACGCGACGATTGATTTCAGAACCGGCGTGAGAAACCTGCGCCACCATTCACCTCCAAGCTAACCGCAGAATCGGACCTCCTGATCCTTTACGTTTTCATTCTATCAAAACAAAGCGATGATAAAACAAGGAGACTGATTCAATTTGTTATTCTTGTTATGCTCACCCTTCGTTTCTTGACTTACGGATTTTGGGGTTAGCCGATCTGATCGCGCGTTCGTAGGTCCCGGCCAAAATTGTAGCGACATATCCCTTGAAACCTTTGGGAGGGGTTACCTCTCTCTTTACTCTTATCACGTAACCCCAAAGGGCCGAAAAGCCCCCTTCAGGTAACACTTTTCGGGTAACATAACCGTCCAAAGTAAGCCTAAATGAACGGCTTTGAGCTGGCATAATATCTTGAAAACAAAATGCGGTCGATTTAATAAAAGTTTTTGCAGCAAAGTGCATGTACAAATCGTCTAATGAAGTGAGGGAAAAAAGATGAAGATACTCGCTTTTCTCAAAAACCACGCTCACTACTGGGGAGTACCCCATCCGCGCAGCATCGACAACCGATTGATTCAGGTCTGCTACGAGTGCGGGGCCGAGCGCGAAGTCAAGATAGAGCTTCGGCCGTCGGCTTCGACAGATGTGAAGATCCCGATTAATGGGGATAACCTCGCCGCCTGATGTTCCGCTCTTACTGCTTGTCGTCCGCCTGACCGGCAGATGACAGGCTCACAACACCCGCCCGCTTCGCGTATACCTTGCCGCAAGCCGCGCAGGTTGCCTCTTGATCTTTGTCGAGGGTTCGCGACAGATCGAGTTTGACGCCGCACTCGCACATCCACCCGACCACCCGGCCGGGGTTTCCTACCACGAGCGCGTAATCGGGCACGTCGCGCGTGACGACGGAGCCCGCGCCTATGAAGGCGTACCGCCCTATCGAGTGTCCGCAGACTACCGTGGCGTTTGCGCCTATCGAGGCCCCGCGTCGGACGATCGTCTCGCGGTACTCGTCCTTGCGAGAGACGGCGCTGCGCGGGTTCACGACGTTCGTGAAGACCATCGAGGGGCCGCAGAAAACGTCGTCTTCTAAGATCACCCCGGTGTAGACGGAGACGTTGTTCTGTATCTTGACGTTGTCGCCTATCCGCACGTCGGGCGAGATGACGACGTTCTGCCCAATGTTGCAGCGGCGACCTATCTTAGACCCGCTCATCACGTGCGAGAAGTGCCATATCTTTGTTCCCTCGCCGATCTCGCAGGGTTCGTCGACGTAGCTCGATTCGTGAACGAAGTAGTTCTTAGTCATCTTTCAAAGTGACGGGCGTGCCTCCGGCGGAGAGCGAGGCTTCGGCCGCGTCCAACACCTTCAAGACTCTCAGCGCGCTTTGCGCGTCGGTCAGCGGCCGGGCTCTCGTCTCTATGCAGCGCAGAAAATGTAGGCATTCGCGGCGGAGCGGCTCGGCTTTCTCAATCTCTTCGGCGACGCCTTCGCTCTTTCGCGTGACCGGCTCGCCGTTTACAAACTCCACCCCTTGATCGTAGATCAGCAATTTGTTTTCGGCGCGCACGTCGTCGAAGACGGCCATGCGGCGCGACCCTACGACCACCAGCCGGTGGTCTTTATAAGGGTGAAGCCAGCTTACGAAGATGTGTGCGCGAATCTTCGTAGGGAATTCGAGGTGCGTGACCGTCACGTCGGCGATTAGCGGCTGAAGATACGCGCCGCCCGTTGCCGCCACGCGCGAGGGGAACGCGCCCACCAGCCGCAGGATGATGGCTATGTCGTGCGGGGCGAAGCTCCAGAGTATGTTCTCTTCCCTGCGGACCTTTCCGAGGTTGAGCCGGTTGGCGTAGATGTAACGCAGCTCGCCGAGCGCGCCCGACGCTATTAGCTCGCGCAGCCTCAACACCGCCGGGTGGTACTCCAGGAGGTGGCCGACCATCAAGATCGCCTTCCGCTCGTCGGCCAACTGTGTGAGCCGCTCGGCTTCGACTAGATCGAGCGTCAGCGGTTTTTCGACAAGCACGTCCTTACCGGCTTCGATTGCCGCGCGAGCCAGACGGTAGTGCGTCTCGGCGGGCGTCGCGATGACCACCCCCCGTATCGCCTCGTCCCGAAGCACGCGCTCGAAATCGGTTTCGATCCTCACCGCGGGGGTCTTCTCTCTTATCCTCACGAGCGAGTCGTCGCTCGTATCACAGACTACAGAGAGCGCGCCGAGCTCGTAGAAGTTGCGGACGTGGTTGATCCCCCAGTAGCCCGCTCCTACGACGGCCACCTGCGGCCTCTGCTCTTCAAGCTCGAATGGTCTGTCCATCGCTTAAGGCTTGCGAATGCCCGTCCCGCACTTGGGGCAGAAGACAGCCGTGGCCGGGAGGCTCGCCTGGCAGTTAGGGCAGACGTTCGCGGCGGGCGGCTGCGCCTGCGCGACCGGGGGAGCCTGCGGCGCTGGCGGCTGCTGCTGCGGCTGCGATGGGTACTGCGGCGGAGGCGGCGGGTACTGCGGCTGCGACGGGTATTGAGGCGGCATCGGGGGCTGCTGTGACATCGGCGGCTGCTGCGACATGGGCGGGTATTGTGACATCGGCGGGGGCGGGGGCGCGTAAACCGACGGCGGCAGTTGCGGGCCGGCGAAGCTACGCGCGCCCTGCGCGCCGAAGGTATCTCTGTAAGCGACTGCGTGAATCGTAAACAGCAACGGGTATGTGGCGAGCAGTCCTACGTAGCAGGCGGCGCTCCCGGCCGAGACGATCAACTGAACGACGAACGCAAAGACCGCCCACATCAGCATGTTCGGCTTCGTCGTCTCGTAACTCAGCTTCATCGCATCCATCACGCCCATGTTGCGATCGACGATCAGCGGGAAGGTGAAGAAGAGCAGGCCCGCGGCCAGCAGACCGGGCACGATGCAGAGCATGCTCCCGATCGCCACGGCGAAATACATGATCACGGCCGCGCCCAGCAGGCGCACGTAACAGTCCTTCGCCGAGAAGAGGTCTTTGAATTCGACCTTGCCCCCGCGCAGTTGTTTGAAGGCCGCGCGGTACATGCCGCCAAGGAGAAAGACGGTCAGCGGCATCAGCAACAGCGCCATGCCGAAGATGGCTAAGTAGAAAACGAAGATGCCGGGCGGCACCCCCGGAGCTGAAGAGCTGGGCCGGCTCGCCTGCTCGATGGCCTGGCCCAGAATCGCCGCGTAGGCAATGATCATTGCGATGATCATAGGAACTACGACTCCCGCGAACAACCCGAGCGCGAGCGTCACCCACCCCTTCCACTGCTCGGTGAACATCCTCCACCCTTCGCCTATCCATTCGCCTATGCGAACGGGCGGCGCGGCCGCGGCCGGCGGAACGTTATACCCCATTGGCGGACCAGGATTCCGGTAGTTAGATTCCATAATCTTCTCTCTCTTTGATCAATTTGAAATGCTTGCCTGAGAACTCAAGGGTGCGATAAGAACTACAACCTGTCAATGAAGCGTGCGATTCGGGTCGTCGACCCCGAACACGTCGCGGTATGCGACGGCCGCCGACGATATTATCCACGGCGTCGTCACCAGCACGCCCACGAAGCAGCCGAACAGGCCGCCCGCGATGATCGTGGCGAAGACCAGCCCTACGACCCACCACATCAGCCTGTCGCGCGAGAAGACCAGCCGCACCACGTCGTTTATCGCCGCGGCGATGTCGGCCTTCCTGTCGAGCAAGTACGGCATGACGAGCGCCAGGATTATCGTCAGGATGGGTGTGATCACCAGGCTGAGCAACCCCGAAACGGCCGAGCCTTGGCCGATGCCCGACACGCCGCCGTAGAGCGCAGAGATTATCAAGAAAGCGAGGAAGGATTGCAAGAACCTCCCCTCCCAGTTGAACAGGTCGCCGAGCTGCGGGCGCTCGCCGCGCATGGTCTTGAACGCCATGCGGTAGAGGCCCAAAAGCATCGGGCCGCCGAGGATGCCTACCGTAATTAAGGTCAGGAACCCGCCCAGCAGCGTGGCGAGCGACATCAACAGCCAGTTCTCTTTATAGACTTGCCAGCCCGTAGAGAGCCACTCGCCGATAGAGATGTTCGCGTGCCCGTGTTCTGCGGGCGGCTGGTACTGCGCGGGCGGGGCAGTCACGGGCGCGGGGTAATATGGCACTGGCGCGACGTAGGCCGGGGGCGGGGTTGATGGCGCCGTGTGGCCGGGCGCGACCGGCATCGTCGCGCGAGGCTGTTCCGATTGCGTGCGCGTCTCGGGCGGCAGCCGCCACGTCGTCGCCTCTTCGGCAACCTGAGGCATGGGCTCGCCGCAATTACGGCAGAACTTTTTGCCCTCTTCTATATCGGTTTGACAGTTGGGGCACTTTACCATCCAGCTCGCTCCGTCATTGGTTAACGACGATCGCCGACAGTTTGTTGCGCTCTACTCGGTCGCAATTCGATTGATCGTCACTGCTCGATCGCCTGCAACTATCCCTCCAATATCGTAGTGCTTTTCTCCGCGCTCATCAAGATAGGCCAGCAAGCGGTCGCGCGAATCGGGCGCGACGACGACGACCATCCCTACTCCCATGTTGAACGTGCGATACATCTCCGCGTCGCTCACGTTGCCGATTTCGGCGAGCAGCTTGAATACGGGAAGCACGGGCCAGCTTCCCTCTTTGATCTCGGCCGCGACGCCCTCAGGCAGTATTCGCGGCAGGTTCTCTAACAACCCGCCGCCCGTGATGTGGGCGAGCCCCTTGATTATCCCCGCGTCGAGCAGGCCGTCGAGCGCGCCCAGGTAGCTGCGGTGCGGCTTGAGCAGCTCTTCGCCTACGGTGCAGCCGAGCTCTTCGACGTATGAGTCGACCGAGTAACCTGCGGCCTCGAAGAAGAGCTTGCGCGCCAGGCTGTAGCCGTTCGTGTGCAGCCCGACCGAAGGCAGCCCCACAAGCCTGTCGCCCGGCGCGATCCGCGAGCCGTTGATGACGTTCGCAGCGTCGACCGCGCCGACGATGAAGCCCGCGATGTCGTACTCTCCGTCGGCGTAGAAGCCGGGCATCTCGGCCGTCTCGCCGCCGATCAGCGCGCACCCCGCCTCTTTGCAGCCGCGCGCCAGCCCTTCGATCACCTGCTCTACAGTGTCGGGCACCAGGCGGCCCGAGGCGATGTAGTCGAGGAAGAAGAGCGGCCGCGCGCCTTGAACGAGTATGTCGTTTACGCAGTGGCAGACCAGATCGTAGCCGACCGTGTTATGAACTCCCGTCAAGAAGGCTATGCGGAGCTTCGTGCCGACGCCGTCGGCCGACGAGACGAGCACGGGGTCGCTCATACCGGCGAAGTCCGCTCTGAACATCCCGCCGAACGAGCCGATGTCGGTCATCACGCCGGGAGTGAACGTCGCGCGGGCGAGGCGGCGAATCCTCGCCGTGGCTTCGTTGGCGGCATCTATGTCGACGCCCGCGTCGCGGTAGCTAATCTCTTCTTTCATCTCTTTCGCTTCAGCTTTTCGAGCAGGTCTTCGACCTCCCCGGCCACCTCTTCCGTGCGCCCCCTGTCGATCTTGAAAGTAACCTCCAGGTGATCGCCGCTCTTGACGCCGTCGGGCAGAAGCTTGACGGGCAGGCTCAGCTTCACGTTCTCGTCTTCGCCCAAGACGAGCGCGGCGCGATCATCCTCTATGCGGTCTACGACCATGCTTACACTCTTTTTCATCGCGAGCCTTTCGCGGCGCGCTTTCTGGTCGCGCCGCCCCGCCCTGAGTCGTCGCTCGCCACCTTACCCGCAGCCTCATCGCCGGTCAAGTAAAGTCTGTCCTGCGTCACGGTTCTTTCCGTACTCATTTGGATGCTGTTGCCATCCGAGGTCGCCGTGATAGTTCCCTGCAAGTCCGTGCGGTAAGGCTTGATCTGCGACCGCCTCTCTTCCAACAGCCTCACAACCCTGTGGTGCGGGTGATGATAATCGTTCCCTATGGCGCAACTGATCGTCACTATCTCAGGCCGCACGGCGTCGAGCACATTTCCCGTCGTGCCATCATCGCTGCCGTGATGCGCGGCCTTCAGCAGGTCCGCGCGCAGCGAGCTCTTGTTCGCGTCGATCATCTGCCGCCAGGAAGCCTCTTCCGCGTCGCCCGTGAAGAGGAACCGCTTGTTGCCGAAAGTGAGCCTCACGACCATCGAAGCGTCGTTGGCGTCGTCGCGGTCTTCGCTGATGAATGTCGCGCCGGGGTGAAGCACCTCAAGCGTGACATCGCCGAAGGCTCGCGTATGGCCCCGCTTCGGGTTTTCGAACTTGATGTTCTGAGAATCAATCTCCTTGAGCATATTCAAGTAGGTCCGAGTCGGGTAAGCGAACCCAGGGTCCCAGACCTCTTTGACTTTGAACGCGCGCATCACGTCGACCATCTCGCCTATGTGGTCTTCGTGAGGGTGCGTCGCAATAACAAGATCGATATCGCCCACGCCTAATCGTTTGAGCATCTCGACGGTCGGCGCGCCGCGTGCGCCCGTGTCGATCAGGATGGTTCCGCCGGAAGGAAGGCGAATCAGCTCAGAATCGCCCTGCCCTACGTCGAGGAAATGGACGACGAGTTGGCCCGTGACCGGCGCTGGGGCGGGCTCTCGCTCGCGGCGCTGGCGCAAGAAGTAGTAGCCGACTGCCGCTGCGGCGAGCAGCAATAGAATCAAGAGCGATCTTGAGCTTTTTCTCATTCGAAGTAGGCGGGTCAGGTACGTGGCCAGACGCTCTCGCGCGAGAGCGCGCCCTCCTCGCGCTCGGTCTTTGTCCTCGCCGCAGAGGTGACGCGAATCGGGTAGCTGTTCGTGTAACAAGCAGTACAGTGGCGGTTGCCGAACGGGTCGCTGACCGAGCGCAGCAGCCCTTCGAGGCTGAGATAACCGAGGCTGTCCGCGCCGATGAACTCGGCGATCTGATCTACGGACAGGTTCGCCGCGATCAACTCTTCCCTGGTCGGCGTGTCAACGCCGTAGAAGCAAGGCGCGACCGTAGGCGGGCAACTGATTCGGACATGGACTTCGCGCGCGCCCGCCTGGCGGACCATCTGGACAATCTTCTTCGAAGTCGTCCCGCGCACTATCGAATCGTCGATCAGCACCACGCGCTGGCCTTCGATGAGGTCGCGCACGGGGTTGAGCTTCACCTTGACCCCGAAGTGGCGGATCGACTGCTTCGGCTCGATAAACGTGCGGCCGACGTAGTGGTTGCGCACCAGCCCGAAGCGGAACTTCAGCCCCGACTCAGAGGCGTAGCCGATCGCGGCGGCCGTGCCGGAATCGGGGACGGGCACGACTATGTCGGCGTCGGCCGGGTGTTCGCGCGCGAGCTGCTGCCCCATTTTGTGACGACTCTTGTTTACGGAGCGGCCGAAGACTAAAGAGTCGGGCCGCGAGAAGTAGACGTGCTCGAAGATGCAGTGCGCCGGCTTCTCTTTCTGAAGAGGGAAAGACGAGTGAAGCCCGTCACGGTCTATGATGAGGATCTCGCCCGGCTGAACGTCGCGCAGGTAGGTGGCGTCGATCAGGTCGAAAGCGCAGGTCTCGGAAGCGACGATGTACGAGTCGCCGAGCTGACCCAGGCACAGCGGGCGGAAGCCGCGCGGGTCGCGCACGGCGATCAGGCTGTCTTTGGTCAGGAAGAGCATCGAGTAGGCGCCTTCGATCTCGGTGAAGGTTTCGACTATAGCGCCGACGAGGTCTTCGGCCCGCGAGCGGGCAATCTTGTGCAGCACGACTTCGGTGTCGGAGGTCGAAGAGAAGATCGCGCCGTCGAGCTCAAGCTGCGAGCGCACTTCAGAAGCGTAAGGAAGATTGCCGTTATGGCAGAGCGCGATCTGCCCGCGGTAGCCGTCGACTAGGAAGGGCTGGGCTTCGAGCAGCGAGACGCTGCCGGCCGTCGAGTAGCGCACGTGGCCTATGGCGGAGCGGCCGGGCAGGCGCGAGAGCTGTTCCTCCTTGAAAATCTCGCTGACGTAACCCATCCCGCGCGAGGGGTGCAGGCGCTCGCCGTCGGACGAAACCATCCCGGCAGACTCCTGCCCGCGGTGCTGCAAGGCGTACAGCCCGAGGTAGGTAAGCCGCGCGGCATCCTCATGATTGAAGATACCAAATACGCCACACTCTTCCTTTAGCTTGTCCATCATATTGTGGTGCCGGTTTACTATCTAATTGTAATGGGATTCGGTGCCGCGAGGCAATCAGAAACTGCATGATATTGTACCAGCCCCGCAGGGGCGCAATTCAATAGCACAGGGCAACGCCCTGTGTACGCGGTCTAAATCAATCAACCCCTGAAAGGGCGCGATAGAAGTATCGCCCTTTCAGGGCTTGTCGTTGTATGCGTGCGATACCCGGCGCGTTGCGCCGGGCTATTGAATCACGCCCCTGCGGGGCTTATTGAATCACGTCCCTGCGGGGCTTATTGAATTGCGCCTCTTCGAGGCTACCTATCGGGTCGCGACCTCCGCAGAGACTTTCTCTTATTTCGCCTCGACCCACTCGCTGGCCGTGCCGAACTCTCCGCTCGCCTCGTCGATGACGACTACGCGGATGCTGTAAAGCCCCGCCCGCTTGAGCTTGATCTCGCCCGGCACCGTGATGCCGCCCGTCAACAGCTTTCGATACGCCTCGGGCTTCGGCTTGAGTGTCTGGCTGAACCCGTCGACCAGCTTGTTCTTCAGGTCGTAGGCGAAGCCTATCACTTCGATAGAGCCGGGCCGGTTATTGCCGTCATCCAGGAACGATATTGACCGAGGGTCGATCTGAACGTTCAACTTAACGGAACGCTCGCCGGTCTGGAGGCTGGTCCCGGCCGTCAACTTCGCGATCGTGACTTTGACGTTGCGCACGGGGGCGAGCGAGCCTAAAGCCTCTGTGATACGCTCCTGCTTATCGGTCTTAGGATTCCGTTCCTTCTCGCGCACCGCGGTGTAGCCTTTGCGGGTCCTCACGACCAGCTCAGGCCAATCCTTGACGCGGACCTTGATGTTGCGGAACTTCCCGTCCATCGCGGCGTTCTGCGGGTAATAGGCCAGCAGGTAATACGCCTCGTTCTCGGCCATCACGCGCTGCAACCCCGTGCGGACGTTGTTCGTGTTAAAGATCGCATACCCGCCCGTAGCGGCGGCAAGCTCCATCATCCCCCAGCGCGTGCCCAGCAGGCTGTCAGCCCTCGCGCCGGGGTCTTCCCTGGTGCTCCCCCCTCCGAGCATGCTTCCCCCGACGGCCTCGGCCGCGCTCCCGCCGGGGATGGTCGTCGTCAACCCGCGCGGGTCTACGGCGTAGAAAGTCAGCCCGCCGCGCCGAGACCTGCTTATCACCTGATTCAGCTCGTAGAGAAGGTTGTCTTCAGGCCCCGCGGTGGTCGAAAGCTGGACCGGCAGATTCTCGGAGACGAATATTGCTATCTTGCGGCCAGGAATATCGCTCACGCCCGTGGCGATGTTCTTGAGCGCGGTCAAGGTCCTCCGCAGTATGTACTCCTGGTACGCCTCGGAGCCTTTCGAGGCCGGTATGCCCATGTCGCGCTGCGCGTTATTAAGCGCCTGGTCGATGGCCAGGAGCGATTTAAGGTCAGCGCCCTCGCCCAGAAACGCGTTGATCGCCAGCTCAAGCGCCCTGCGATTCCTGGTCGCCTGCTGGAACGCGGCGAGGCTCCCGGTCGTCCCTATGATCGCGACCTGGTCTTGCGGCCCTAAGTCTTCGGTGATGAAACGGAGTAATGATTGTTTCAAGCTCGGATAGTTATTCGGACTGATATTGTATTGATCGAGGATAATAAAAATGAATCTGCCGGGCTCGGGCACAAGGTCGGCGACTGGCGGAGCCGGGCGCGCGCCCTCGGCCACTTTCTCTCCGCCGGGGACCGGCGTGTCATAGGCCCGCTGTAAAGAGAAGAAACTTATCTCCTGCGGCTTGCCGTCTTCGAGGACTATGAAGTCCTCTTTCTTGAGGCCGAGCACGGGGCGGTTCTTCTTATCCGTCACGACGACATCGATCTGTATGAGCTCTGCCTTGAGCCGCAAAGGCTCGTCCTGCTGCTGCGCTGTCTGTGCGCGCGCGACCGTCAAGGTGAATGAGAGCATTAGAGCGAAGGCGCAAATCTTTTTCATGATTTCCTCCCAGGCTATGACGCGGATAGAAGCGATCCTACTAAGCCAGTTATAACGGCTGAGCCGCGCGGGCTTCAAGGTTCGGCAAGGAAAACTACGTCGGCGCGCTGGCGAGCGGAGGTCAGGTATCGGTCAAGCTCCTGGCCGATCTTCTCCTGCTTGAGTATCTCCGTGATCTGGTCGCGGACCTGTTCGAGCTGAGGCGGGACCTGCCCCGCCTTCTGCATCCTGGGGACGAAGACCTCGTTGTAGTACCGCTCGATCTCCTGCTGCGACACGAAGACGAATGACTGGAAGCGGAACTCTATGAAGCGCTCTATGAGTATGCGCTGGCGCAGCAGCTCGTCTATCCTCTCGGGGGTGAGCCCGACCGACTCGACGCGCCGCCGGAACGCGGCTTCGGAAGGAAACTCCGCGATCAGCTCCGCGCGTTTCTTGCTGATCTCGTCCTGCGTGACATCGGCCGTAGGCACGCGCGCGGCCTCCAGCGCGACCAGCCGCTGGTCGATCAACACGTCGAGCATGCGGCGGAGCACGTCGGAGCTGATGTTCCCGACCGGGTCCGGGGATTTCGGGTCGAGCGCGATGGCCCAGAGCACGTCCGATTTCGTTATCACGTCGTCGTTGACCAGCACCAGTATCTGGTCGACGACCTGCTGGCCGCGCGCCCCCAGAGGCAGAAGGCAGATCAGAAGGACCGGGATGATTATTCGGTGTCGCATATTTGAAATTTGAGATCTCAAATTTGAAATCCTCTTAGAACGTCTGGCCGATCGAAAAGTGGAAGCGCGGGGTCCGCGAGCCTTCCGGCTTGTTGAAGACCAGATACCCCACGTCCAGGCGCACGGGACCGATCGGCGTCTTCACGCGGAAGCCGAAGCCTATGGTCTGCGTAAGGTCTTGCGGCCGGAAATCCTTCACGCGGCGAAAGACGTTGCCCGTGTCGGAGAAGACCGCGCCGCCGAATATCCTCCAGATCGGGAACCTCAGCTCGTTGTTTATGATGAAGACGGCGTTGCCGCCCGTCACGCGGCCGCGGCTGTCACGCGGCCCTGCCTCTTCGAAGCCCAGGCCTCTGAGGTCGCGCGCGCCGCCGGCAAAGAACCGCTCGGAGATCGGCAGCGTCTGCTTTCCGCCGAACGGCGAAGCCAGACCTAGCCGGCCCGACACGGTGTAGACAGTCTCGCGGAACCTCTTTATAGGATAGTACCGGCTGTGCTCCGCAAGCAGTTTTACGAACTGCTCGTTGCCGCCGAATATGGTGGAGGCTACGTAGAAGCTGCCGATCGTGAACGTGCCGGTCGAAGGGTCGAACGCGTTGTTGCGCGTGTCGCGTGCGAAGCTCGGCCCGATACGACCAAGCCTTACAGATTGGCGATTGCGCTCCAGGTCTTCCTCGTCGCCGTCTATATTGTAATTGCTTATGCGCTCGAAGTTATAGCTCGCGTATACGATCGTCTGCTCCGATAGCCTGCGCTCGGTCTGAATGACGGCCGTGTAGCGGTCCGAGTTAAAAGTCTTTTCAGCCAGCCGCCGCGCGAACAGAGAGATCAAAGTCGGATAATTGTGGCCGAACGGCCGAGGGTTCTGAAACGAGATTGCCCCGAGCAATTCGTTCTGGCTCACGCGCAACTGGGTGCTCCCCGTGTAAAGCTTCCCGAACATGTTGACGTTCGTAAGCTGCACCAGACCACGAACGCCGTTGAGCGAGCTTAAACCGGGAACCGTCTTGTCGCTCTCCGTAGTCTGATAGCCGAACCCGTAGACCAGCAGGTACGGCTTCGCCTCCACGAGGTTGACCGTAACGTCGTGCTCTTCAGTCCCGTTCGCGGTCCGGCCCACGGACTCGGACGTGATCTGCACCGAGGTGAAAGCGTCCGTGTCATAAAGCACGCGCTCGGTCTCTTGCAGCAGATCAGTGCGGAGCCAATCGCCCTCTTTGAACAGGTAGAAGTCGCGCTCTAACCTCTCGGCCTTAGTCCGCGCCGTGCCCCGCGTCACGACGTTGCGTATCCTCACGCGAGGGCCTTCGGCGACGTTGTAGACGAGCTGCACGCGGTCCTGCCCATCAAAGCTGCCCAGGTCGACAAGCTCCGACACGACTTCGGCCGTGGCGTAGCCTTGCGTGTTGTATGTCGACAGCAACTGGTTAGCGGATTGAGTCACCTCCGTCGTGATCAGAGGGTTGTTCTGCTCTATTTTAATCTCACCGCGAAGCTGGTCGGTCGTCAAGACGTTGTTGCCGCGTATGCCGACCTCTTCGACGTATGTGCGCGGCCCCTGCTCGACGTTGAAAGTTATTATCAGGTCTTCGCCCGTGACGGATACGCCCCTGCGCACCTCGACCTGCGCGCGGCGGTAACCAATCTCTCTCAGGCGCTTGAGGATCACGTTCGAATCCTGCCTGAGCATGTCGTTGCTCGTCACGCCGCGCCCCAATCCGAAGAACGGGATGAACGAAGCGACTTTCGATTTCATCTGCGCCTGAAGCTCGGCCGACGGTATCGCGTCGAGCCCCTCGATCTCGATGTCGCTCAGCTTGTAGCGGCGGCCAGGCTCGACGACATATTTTATCGTCGCGGTCGGCGCGGCGATGTCGGGCGGTTCGGGCCTTGTCACTTCGGCGAAGAAGTACCCTTTCTGCTGCGCGAACTCCTGCAAACGGCGGCGGCCCTCTTCTATCGAAAAATCGTCGACGCCGGCCTGCGTGTAAAACGGCAGTATCTCCCGCTTCTTCTTTTCGTCTAGCTCCTTGAGCCCTTCGACCTCGACCGTGATGCGCGGCCCCGCCTCTACGTTTATCGTCACGGCCACGGTGTTAGCCTCCTGTTCGGGCGTCACGATATTGTCCAGGCGGACGGCGAGGTAATTTTCTTTCAGATAGAGCTGCCGTATGCGCTCCATCTCTTCGCCGACCAGCGTCTGTGCGAAAGGCTGCCCTTCGACTATTTTGGCTGGCGGCTTGCTCAGATCAATCTGAGCGCCTTGAATGTTTATCTTGTACTTCGACACGCGGGCCTGCTGTCCCGCGTTGATGACGTAGACGACGGTGGCGCGCGTCCCGGTCCCGTCGAGCCTGATGTCTGAGTTGATGCGCGCCTGGAGGTAGCCGCGCGACGAGTAGAAGGCTTGCAGCTCGGCAAGCCCGCGCGTGACGGCCCCTGGCGAGAGCTTATCGCCGGGGTCCAGCTCGTTGAGGCGCGACCTCAGCTCGCCGGACGGGAAGACCGTCTCGCCTTCAAAGACTACGCTGTCGACGCGCGCCTGCGGTCTGACGACGAACCTAAGGGCCACGCCGTCCGCTCCGACGGCTTCGGCCTCCACGCGCGCCGCGGAGATCAGCCCTGACTTATGGAGCCTGACTAAAGAATCGTGTATGCGGACGGGGGAGTATTCCTGGTTGACTGAGACTTCGAGCAGGTATTGAAGCTCACCGATGCTGCTGCCCGGCGCGCCTTCGATCTCTATGTTGACTCGGACGACCCTTCGGCCGATAAAATCACCCAGGTCGTTCGCCTCGGCGGACAGTGAAAATAGCAAAAGTATGGCGCACAACGCGCCGACTCTCGCCTCTCTCCATTTTGCTCTTGCCTTCACTATCAGAACCGTTTTCTTACTCGAACGTCGAAGCCCAGCTCGCCGCGGTCGTTGCGGAACCCGACGACCGAGAAGCGATTGCTCAATCGATACTCGACAAGGACTATGCGGTCTATGCCCGAAGGGCCGGAGGTCAAGTTCTGCGAGTACGTGATCGTCAGGTTCTTTGTGATCTGCTGCCCGAGCGTCACTCGCGCCGTCGGGTCGTTGCCGCGGCCGACTATCAGCGGGTCTATCGAGAACCGGCTCAGCCCGAACAGCCTCTGCGTGCCGCGCTGTAGCGTCTCGGACAGCGACGCGGCCAACAGCGATTGCGCGAGGCCGAGCCCCGTCTGTGTCGCCGCCGCGGCCGTGCTCTGGTCGCCCGTCACGTTGCCCGTCAGCACGAGTGAGATTATGTCGCGCTCGGGCAATTCGGGCTCGGACCTCAAGACCGTCTCCAGCTTTGAGGGGGTGCCGCTGAAGCTGATCGTTATTCGGTAGCCGCTTATTTCGGCCTCGGACTCGAAATCGATTATAGGCTCAGCGCCGCGCCGCGGAGGAAGCGTGATCAGCCCGCGCACCAGCTCGTGGCGGTCGTTGCGGAATTGCAGCGTGCCGCGGCTCAGCACGATCCTCCCCGACGGCACGGGATTATCGACGCCGCCGCGAAGCGTGATGTACGCGCTCCCGACAGCGTCGGCGAGGTTGTTACGAATGACGAGCGTGTTGTCGGCCTCTATGCGAATGTCCAGCGTTATGTTCGGACCCGCTACCGCTCCCCCGCCGCCGCCTGGCCCTACGTCGAGGAACCCTTCGCTCAGCGGCCCGCCGCCCGTGATCAGCTCTTCAAGCGTTATGTCGCGAGTGTAAGCCGCGCGCCGCACGATCACGTCGCCCGACAACACCTGTACGCGGCGATTCCCTTGCAGCGCGAGGTTGGCGTCGATCACAGTCTGCGTCTCGCGCGGGTACTCGACGCCGACCTGATCGGCGTTCACCTCCAGACGCCAGCGGTCGGGCACAAGTCCCGCGAGCGCCGCGCCGCCCGCGACCGAGATGGTCCCGCCGCCGGGCGTCGAAGCCGTGAAATTTTCAATCAGCGCCTGGTTCGACGTGAACCTTATTGTACCGTTGCCGCGCGCGACCGAGAGCGGGAAATCGACTACGCGCAGCCCCACCTCCCTGAGATTGACCGTGCCAAGGAGCTGAGGCGAGTCGAGCGTGCCGGCTATCGACGCCTCGACGCGCGCCACGCCCGTGGCGAAGACGACGTCGGTGAAAGAGGAGAGGAAGCGGAGGTTGACCTCGCCGTTGACGGTCAGGCTTGATCGCGCGTCGGGGTCTCGCGCGAGCGTGCCGCCGAGCGTGATGCTCGTGCCCTCGCCTATGAAGGTCACGCTTTCGAGCGTCACCTGTTTCGGGCTCGCCGAAAGGACTATGTTCCCCTGGTTGCGGATCGTGTACTGTTGCCCGCCCGCGATCTGACCTCCGAACTCAAGCCTTGTAAGAGTGGCTACGGCCTGTATCTGGTCCGGCTCGTTGAGCGGCCCGCCGATCTTGATCGTTCCCGTCGCGACGCCCGTGATGCCCGACAGCTCGGGCGAGATCAGGCCGAGGTAAGGGCCGAGCTCCGTGTCTGTGAACTCTATGCTCGCGTTTATCGGGAGGTTCTTGCGGTCGCGCAGGTCTATGGTCGCGGCCAGCGTGCGCGGCTGGTCGAGCACGTTTGCGGTCGCTTCAATTACGACCAACCCGTTTTCGGTGCGGGCCACAAGCTTCGCGTCGCCCAGCTCGCGCCCGTTGAGCATGACGTTCTTGCCCTGGATCGTCGTGTTGACGTTTATGTCGGACCACTCGTCCCACTTGCCCTGACCGACGATCGTCAGATCGGCCGTGCCCGTCACGCGCACAGTGTCTGACGCGGCCGCCGACACCTGGCTGAGGTCTATGTTCTTCCCTTCGGCGTTTATCGAGTACTCATACGTGTCGAGGTTGAACGAGCCCTGGCCGGTGATCGTGCTGTCGCCGGTTTGCAGTTGGAGGTTCTGCACGCTGACGATGCTGTTTGCGAGCGTGACTTTCCCAGTGAAGACTGGGACGCTTATCTTTTTCGGCTCCTTGCCTTCCTCATCCTGAGGCACGTTGAACTCTCCGGCGCTGAGCGAAATGTCTGCGGTCCCTTCGATAGTGCGCGGGCCAGGGAGCCCTCTTAAATCGACCGTGCCCGTGACCGTGCCGCTGCCTATGAAATCGGCGAGGCCGGGAGAGGCGGCGCGGACTATCGAAGGCAGATCGAAGTTCTGCACGTTCGCCTTCACAGAGATGTTGTTCTCGCCCGAGAGCGGAGCGTTGAGAGTGAAGTCCGCGCGCGACCCATCGGGGCGGACGAGCGCCGCGTTCTCGACGCGCACGGCGGCGGGCGAATAGGCGATGTCGCCTTCGAAAGAGCCGACAGTTTCGTTGTGCGCCTGGATATCCGACAGGCTGACGTGACCCGTGACATTCGGGTTCGAGAGGTTGCCCTGCACGCGGCCCGTGAATGCGCCCGTCCCGGCGAGCGCGACTTCGTACTCCTGCTTCACGTCATCCGGTATAAGACCGAACGCGTCGATGACGCGCTGCACCTCCGCCATGTCAGCAGACTTGAAATTAACGTCGAGGCTCCCCGCGCCGTTCCACCCGACGCTCCCGGTCGCCGTGACCTCGCTTGAGGCCGACCGCACGTAGGCGCGCTGGACGTTGAACCCGCGCCCGGTCGCGATGAGGCTGACTTCGCCCTCGGCGGGCGCGCTCTCGGTCGTAGAATCGGGCGGCGAGATGGCGGCGTTAAACGTGGCGTTTATTCGGCCGGTCGCGGCTTGATAGTTCATGCCGGGGAACGAGAGCTGTGCGCTGCCGTTGGCTGTCCCTCGCACGTCGACGTTTTTCGCCGCGGCGAGCGTTGCCGCCTGGCTCAGGTCTATCGATCTGAACTGCACGGCGACTTTCGACTGGCCTCCGCCGTAAGCGACCGTTGCCGTCCCCGTAACGCTCCCGCCGAGAGTCGAGGCCGTGAAGTTCGTTAAGGTGACGCTCTGCGGATCGGCCGACAGCGCCCCGCGCAGCCCGCTCACGCTGATCTTGCCGCTCTTGAGCGACGGCAGGTTGAGCGCGCCCGACACCTCGAAGTCGGCGCCTTCGCCCGTAGCGTCCGCGTCGTTCAACTGAATCGAGCTGATGCTGAGTCCCTGGCCGCTCACCGCGCCCGTCGATACGTCGGCGGTCGCCGTGTACTTATCGACGCTGCCCGCCGAAGCGACGTGAAGGTTGTTGATGTTCAGATTCGCGACTCGAAAACCCTGTGCTGCGATTTCGGGCGAGGAGATGCTTCCGTCCAAACAGTAGCTGAGCGAGTCCGAAGTTGCCGCGCCATTACAAGTGTCCTTGATGGTCGCTTGAAAGAAAGCCTTGCCGCTCATCGGCGTGTCGGGCGCAAAGACGCGAGAAATTTCTTTCAGATCGACATTAGTTTTCTCGATCTTGAACTCATAATCAAATGGAGAGAACTCTGCTATCCGGCCGCTCGCGTTCAACGCGCCGAGAGGTGAATTAAGACTGAAGAGATCAATACTCGCGTTCTCTTCCGTGACATGGGCATTAACTTTGAGCGTGATGTTTTCTACGGGACGGCCTTGATACTCGACCCTCGCGGGCTCGGTGAATTCCGCGACCAGCGTGTGATTTATCTTGTCTTCAAGCGCCTCGCGGTCCTTCGGATCGAGGGTGATGTCCACATGCGGGGCTCTGGCAATTATGTTCCGTTTACGATCTTCATAGTTGATGATCGCCTTATCAATAACGAAGCGCGCCGTGAGAAATGTGATGGCGGCTTTCTCACCCTCACGCTTCGGAGGCGTATGTACGGCGTCGAGGTTCGACCGTCCTGCTTCGTCATATTCGATCCAAACTTCTGGCTCCGTAACGGTGACTTCAGTGATGTTCGCTTCCTGGCGAAGGAGAGAGACTATAGAGTAGTTCGCTACAATCTGTTTGATATGGCCCAAGCGCTTGCCGTCCTCCGTGTAGAGTTCGATGTCTTCAAGCGTCACCTTATCGCCGAAGAGTTCGAGGTGGGTCTTTTCTATCTCGGCGCGTATGCCCATCTCTTTGAGCGCGGCGACGATCTGGGCTTTGAGCAGCAGGTCGAGCCGCCCGCTGCGAACGTACCATATGGCGGCGATGAAGACTATGAGAATTATGCCGAGCAGGGAGAGCGCGCCGATCAGTAGCTTTTTGCGCATAAAGGTTCCGTGGCCGAGTTGCGACCGTGTCGCTGCGCGGATTCAAACTCTATGGGTTAACATTCAAAAATGCGAACTCTAAACTTTTGTGAGGAGGTGCCCGAGCTTCTCTTTCCTGGCGCGCAGCACTTTCTCGTTCGACTGGTTGGGCTCGATCTCCATGGGCACGCGGTCGGTGATCTCAAGACCGAACCCTTCGATGGCCGCGCGCTTGATCGGGTGGTTCGTTATCAACTTCATCTTCCGCACGCCGAGCGTGTGGAGTATCTGCGCGCCTATGCCGTAGTCGCGCGGGTCCATGTTATGGAGCCCGACTACCTCGGCGTCGGCCTCTACCGCGTCTTTGTCCCGCTCGTCCATCAGGCGGTAAGCGCGAAGCTGGTTCACGAGCCCGAGGCCGCGCCCCTCCTGGCGCAGGTAGAGCAGAACGCCTCGCCCTTCGGCGGCTATGAGCTCAAGCGAGCGGTGGAGCTGGCAGCCCGTGTCGTCCCTGAGCGAGCCGAACACGTCGCCCAGCACGCACTGGGAATGAACGCGGACCAGCACGCTCTCGTCAGCCTCGATCTCCCCCATCACGAGCGCGAGGTGAACGTCGCTGTTGATCTCGTTGGTGAAGGCCGTCGCGCGGAACTCGCCGTACACGGTCGGCACCACGGACCGGCCGGACTCGCGCACCAGCACTTCGTTCGCCATCCGGTAGCTCACAAGGTCAGCGACCGAGATGATCTTTATCCCGTGCTGGGCCGCGAAGACGCGCAGCTCTGGCAGCCGCGCCATCGTGCCGTCGTCGTTCATGACTTCGCAGATCACCCCGGCGGGCGTCAGCCCCGCGATGCGAGCCAGGTCGATGACGGCTTCGGTCTGGCCTGGCCTGACGAGCACGCCGCCCCTGCGCGACCGCAGCGGGAATATGTGCCCCGGCCGCGCGAGGTCCGCCGGCTTAGAGCGCGGGTCGACGGCGACCTGGATCGTCGTCGCGCGGTCGGCCGCCGATATGCCAGTCGTTATCCCCCGCCGCGCCTCAATAGAGACGCAAAAAGCAGTCCCGCGCGTTGCCGTGTTGTCCGCCTCCGAAATCTGTAGAGGTATCTGAAGCTCGTCGAGCCGCTCGGGCGTGAGCGATAAGCAGATGAGGCCGCGCCCGTAGCGAGCCATGAAATTGATGATCTCGGGCGTCACCTTCTCGGCGGCGCAGGCGAGGTCGCCTTCGTTCTCGCGGTCCTCGTCGTCGACGATGATTACCAGACGGCCCGCGCGGAAATCTTCAACCGCTTCCTGAATAGTCGCAAATGGCATCACGTTCTCCAGTCCTGAGTCCTGAGTGCTGAGTCCTGAGTAGTAGTTTTTCACTCAGCACTCAGGACTCAGCACTCAGCACTTCTCAATATCCTCGTTCGGTCAAATACTCGACCGTAAGCGCGCGCGCTCCCTCTCGCTCGACGCCGTGCTCAAGCAGCCGCTCGACGTATTTCGCCAGCACGTCTACTTCGATGTTGACGCGGCCGCCGGGCTTGAGGTCGGCCAGCGTAGTCTCGCGCCAGGTGTGCGGGATGATCGCGACCTCGAACCAGTCGCCCCCGAGCCCCGCAACCGTGAGGCTGATGCCGTCGACGGTGATCGAGCCCTTCATGGCGATGTAGCGGCCAAGCTCTTTCGGGAAGCGAAAGCGCATGCGGTGCGCGTTCCCCTCGGGGGTCGCCGTCACAAACTCCGCGGTCCCGTCGACGTGCCCCTGTACCATGTGGCCGCCCAGCCGCTCTCCCACCGCGAGCGCGCGTTCGAGGTTGACCTTGCCGCCCGCCCGTTTGTCGCCGAGCGTAGAGCGCTTCAAGGTTTCAAGCGAAGCGTCGGCGCTGAAAAAATCTCGGCCCATCTCGATGACCGTAAGATCGACTCCGTCGATGGAGATCGAATCGCCGATCCGCGTGCCTTCCAAGACCGCGCCGGCTTCAATTACAAGGTAAGCGCCATCCGCCCGGCGGTCAATGCGGCGCACGCGACCTACCTCCATTATTAATCCCGTAAAGATTCCCATTTATTCTTGCGAGACGCGCCCATTACAGTTCGCCCTCTGATTTTGAAAGGCTAGCGCGGCTGTGGTGGCGAGTTTTCGGTTCAATGCCTGACTATATCCGCTAAGAGATTGAGAAACTCAAGCGTTCCGACCATAACGCCTTAGAAGTTTACCGTCGCGATTCTACAATTTCAAGCACACGTTCGATCACGCGGTCCAGATTCATTTCCGAAGTATCTACAAGGATGGCGTCGGCTGCCTGTACAAGCGGGGTGGCGAGGCGCTGGCTGTCTCGACGGTCGCGAGATTGAAGCTCCTCCCTGATCTCGTCCAGCGTAACGTCGCGACCGCGCGCGCGATCCTCTTCCCACCGGCGGCGTGCCCGCACGTCCGGCGCAGCGTCTAGAAAGAGTTTCAGTTGCGCGTCCGGAAAAACTTTCGTCCCGATGTCGCGGCC
>DATFGQ010000050.1:0-21856 GCA_035249305.1 Blastocatellia bacterium
GATCGACCCAGCCGTCGTTGTCGAAATCAAAAAACTTCGTCCCCCAACTCACGTTGGGCTGATTCTGAAACCCCGCGGCATATGACACGTCGCTGAACATGTTCCCTTCCTGGCCGCGGTACAAGACGTTATATTCCTGCGCGAAATTGGTGGCGAAGATGTCGAACCGCCCGTCGTGATCGTAGTCCGCAACCGCGACTCCCATGCATGCCTGCTCACTCCCGTTCGCGTTTACGGCCGTGCCCGACACGAAGCCTATGTCTTTGAACGTGCCGTCGCCTTTGTTGCGGTAAAGGAAATTGGGCGTCGCGTCGTTGGCCACGAATATGTCTACGAACCCATCGAAGTCGAAATCGCTGCACACCACGCCCATGCCGTAATAGCCGTTGGGGTCAGAGACTCCCGCTTTCACCGACACGTCCGTAAACGTGCCGTCGCCGTTGTTGCGGTAGAGCGTATCGCCCGCCCCGCGCAACCCGCGAGGGCCGCATTGAACCTCTATCCCGCGGTACAGGCATGGCCGCTCGTTTGAAGGCAGGTTGTTTACGTCGAAGTCCACGTAATTGGAGACGAACAGATCGAGATTGCCGTCGTTGTCGTAGTCGAGAAACGCCGCGCCCGTCGACCAGCGCGGGTCGCTCACGCCCGCCTTAACCGACACGTCCGTGAACGTGCCGTCGCCGTTGTTCTTAAAGAGGTGATCCGGCCCCAGGCAAGTGACGTAAAGGTCTTCCCACCCATCGTTGTTGTAATCTCCCACACACGCGCCCATGCCCCAGCCCGTGTCGCCCACCCCTGCCTTCACCGTGACGTTGGTAAAGGTGCCGTTGCCGTTGTTGCGATAAAGCTCGCTCTGCGGCCTGGAGGAAGCTTTCAGAAGATCCATCGTCAGCGAGTTCACGAAGTAGATGTCGACCCAGCCGTCGTTGTCGTAATCGAACATGGCCACGCCGCCGCTCATCGACTCGACGATGTAGCGCTTCTCGGGCGACGAGATGTGCTTGAAGGTGATGCCCGACTGGACCGTGACGTCTACGAAGCGGACCCCGCCGTTGAGCGCGCTTGCGCTTGTCAACGACGCGAGCAGAAGCATAGTGATTAATAAGGCCGCTATAGGTTGTCTTCTATAAATCAATTCTGACCACCTCGCTTCGGTCAAGGGTTGGTCCGGTCGCGCTCCTTGTCCTTGAGCTGTTTGAACGTCTCAAAGCTCTTCTGCGCGTCGGCCTCCCGCCCGGCCGCGGTGTAGGCGCGGGCGAGCTGGTAATGAACATGCGATTTTTCGGGCGCCAGCTTCACGGCCGACTCAAGATTCTCGATAGCCCCCTTCACGTCCGAGCGCGCGAGCAAGGCTTTGCCGAGCTCGTAGCGCGCGTCCGCGTAATCGGGCCTCGCCGCAATCACCTCTCTCATCAGCGTCACTCCGCGGTCCGATTGCCCGCGGGCCAGCAGCACGAAGGCGAGGTGATACTTCGTCTGGGTGTCTTTCGGGCTTATGGCGAGCTCGGCTTCGAACTCGCGCGCCGCCTCGTCGAACTTGCCCATCTTTATGTAGATCAGCCCCGCGTAGTAGTGCGCCAGCGCCTGTCGGCCATCCATCTCCGACGCCTTCTTCAATTCTTCGAGCGCCTTCTCGTCCTCGTTCTGCGCGTGGTGCGCCTGCCCCAGCAGTATGTGAATCTGCGCGCTGTCGCCGGCCGTCGTAAACATCCTCTTGATGACCTCGCCCGCTTCGGCGAGCCTCTTCTCTTTTATCAGCGACAGGCTGAGCGTGTAATGAAGGCTCACGTTGTTGGGGCGGGTCGGGAGCACGTCGGTCAGCACCGCGGAAGCCTTCGCGTAATCTTCCGCCATGAAGTAAGAGAGGCCGAGAAGGTGTTTGGCCGGCACGTTCGCCGGATCATTCTTGACCTCTAATTCGAGCGGGGCGATCGCCTCTTTGAACCGCTCGGTCTGGTAATAGGCGAGGCCGAGATTATAGCCCGCGCCCACGAGTTTAGGGTCCCAATCGATCGCAAAGCGAAAATGCTCGGCCGCGGCGCGGAAATCCTTGCGGTCGGCGTACAGCAGCCCCGTCTGGTTATGTATCTTCGAGACGACGCCCGTGAAGAACTTCTCGGCCTCCTTGAACCTCTCCTTAGCCTTCGAGTCAGCGCTCTTGATCGCGCCGAAAAGTTTTTCGTCGTCTTCCGGCCTGAACTGAAAGCCGCGGTACTCTTCCGTGTTCAGGTAGGCGACGATCTTCTGCCGGTCATTCTCTAACGCCTTGGCCTTCAGCTCCCTGGCGCGCTCAAGGTGGCGTTCGCCATCTTCGAGCTGGCCGACGCGGACCAGCGACTGCCCGAGCAGGAAATGTGCTTCGGCCGCATGCGAGCTGATCTTGTCGAGCAGCGGGTTAAGCTCCATTGCTTTCTTTATAGATTCTATGGCGCGGTCGAACTTGCCCAGGCCGTGATAAGCGTTACCGAGGAAGAGGCGCACGTCGGGGTTTTGCGGGCGCAGTCGGGCGGCCTTGTCTAACAACTTGACGGCCTCTTCGTACTTGCGTTCGACTACGCAGACAAGCCCCAGGTTATAGATGGCGAGGAACTCTTCGGGGTAGACCGCAAGCTCTATGCGGAACTCTTCGGCGGCTTCATTCAGGGCGAGCGCGCCGTCTTTGAGCAGGTAGGTCAGGCCCAGGTTATAGTGCGCGCGCGCGAGCTTCGTGTCGAGCGCGATGGCTCGCTTGAACTCTTCGATGGCCTGATCGTAATGCTTCGTCTCGCGGTAAGCGCGCCCGAAGAGGTTATGGACCTCCGCGCGGTTGCCGAGCTTCTGGAGCAGTCTCGTAAGAATCTGCCGCGCGGGCGCGAGCTGCTGCTGTTTGAGGTGCGCGAGGGCGAGCGTGTAGGCTATGTCGAAATCTTCGGGGGCGAGCTTCAAAGCGACGCCAAGCTCTAAGGCCGCGCGGTCGAACTGGCGGAGCATGAAATGGACCTTGCCAAGCAGGTGGTGCGCGTCGGTGCTCCGCGGGTTGGCGGCGACGGCCCGTTTCAACGGGTCGATAGCCTTCTCGTACTGCGCGGTGTAGAAATGTGCCGTAGCTTGATCGATCAGGGCCGCCTCGGAGACAGCGCCGCCCGCCGCCGCGCGCTCGAACGCATCGACGGCCTTCTTGTATTCGCCTTGGGCGAGAAGGACTTTACCAAGGCCGCGGTAGGCCTCGGAGAGCGCCGCGAGGTATTCGGCTTCCGCCTCGGCGAGCTTGCCCGAAGCGTGCAGATCGCGCGCGGCTTTGTAATGCTTCTCGATCGAATCGGTCGGGGCCTGAAAGGCCAAAGCGCGAGGCGCGACAAGAAGACTCACCGCCCAGACGCAGAGGACACAGAGAATGCGCAGAGCAGGATTGATTGCTCTGCGCTCCCCCGGCGTTCTCTGCGTCTGGGCGGTGAGTCTCTTTTTCTGCATCACACTCACTTACTCTGCTTGCTCAATCTATCGGCGCTTCTCTTTATGTTGCCGCTCAACTCTATGATCGTCAGCAGGTCGCTCCCGGCCTTGGCCGACTGCTCCACGTCTACTTTATCGGGAGTCTTGAGGACGGGGTTATCTATAAAGCCCGCGATCAGGTTACAGAGCCGAACGAGCGCGTCCTTCATCTCGTCGCCGTTAAACTCGATCTGGCTCTTCGTGCGATCCTTGTTCTCGTCGGTGACGGGCGGCATCAGATAAGACCTCAGCCGGTCGGAGCGCTTGTGAATATCGCCCGTCTCGTGTGCGATCAGGTGATAGTCGAGCGGCTTGTTCGCCAGCAGATTGCGCACCATCTCGTTTCGGACTATCTGGATCTGTTTGAAATCTTCCTTCACCTGCTCGATGGCCGCGGCGACGCGCTTCTGGTCTATGCTCTCAAGCGCGGCCTTCGTCTCGGCGTTGCGCAGGTTCGCCTCGCGGATCTCGCGGTTGCGCTGCTCTCGTTTCAGGTCCGGGTTTTCGGGCCGCCGCTGTGCGCTGGCCGTCTCCGCCGAGGCCAACAGCGCGATTGCCGCCGCGATGCAGCAGGCGGCGCATGTTGCCGTGTGACTCCTCATAGCCTGCCTCCTTCCTCGCTGTTTATCTCGTAGGATGCCAGATAGCAGGCTAAATGTAAAAGTTGCCACCCGGTTGCGAGGCTTCCTAAAGGCGATGGGGAATCGGGAAGCGGTAAAGGGAGAAAGGCCGAGCGTGGGTACATCACCTGGATTTCTTCTTGAGCCTGAAAAAAACGAGACGGAGGGCCGAGGCGCCTCGCTCGGCCCTCCGTCTGCAAGGCAAAACCATGTCAGAAGGTAAACTTCAACCCGAACTGTATCTCTCGCGGCGCAAGCGTTGAGTTGAACCGGCCAAAGCCTCCGTTGCCCGAAGTGCCGAAGGCCGGGTTCGGTATCGTCCGGTTCGGATTGTTCGGGTCCGGGATCACCGCAAGATTATTGAGGCTCAGGTTAGTGTCGAAGCCGTTGAAGTTCGTGTGGTTGAAAGCGTTGAACATCTCTGCGCGGAACTGTATTCCGTAGCGCTCGCGCAATCTCCAGTTCTTCACTATCGAGAAGTCTATGTTCTCGATGCCGGGCTGTCGTATCGCTCCGCGGCCGAGGTTGCCGAACTCGCCTGCGGCCGGCAGCGAGAAGGCCGCGGGGTTAAGGTACGCGCCCTTATCGCCGGGCCTGTCGAGGTAGATCGGCACTCCCGGAACGAGGTTCGGGCGGAAGCCGCTGTTGGCGGGCGCGGCGGCCGTACCGGCGGTGTTGGTCCCGCTGATGACATCCAGCGGCGGGCCGCTCAGGAACGATCCGATCACGTTGAGCTGCCAGTCGCCGAGGACCTGGTTCGCCACGCTGCCCCAGTCGTTGAACGACGGCAGCGAGTAGACGGCGTTGAAGGTAAAGATGTGCCTGCGGTCGAGGTCCGCGTCGCCGCGATCGAGGTCATAGTTGAACGCGTCGGTCGTGGCGCTGGTGAATGAGGTCAGCGGCACGTTCGTGATGGCATGGCTCCAGGAGTAAGACATCTGGAAGGCCAGGCGGTTGGTGAACCGGCGGTTGGCCCAGATCTGCAACCCGTGATAGGTCGAATCGCCCGTCGACTCGTCCATCACGATGGGGCCGACGCCTCGCAGGCGGCGGTTGTTGGCGATCAGCGCAGTCGTGTCCTGCCCGAGGCGAGCGGCCTGCGCGACCGCGCGGCGGGCGCTCGGAATCACTTCGTTGAAATTGATGCCGCGCCGCCACAGGTGCAGCCCGTGGTTGCCGATGTATGAAGTCTCGACCACGGTGTTGCCCATGAATTCGCGCGACAGAGTTATGTTCCACTGGTAGCTCTCGGGCGGGCGGAAGTCTTCGCTCACGGCCTGGAAGGTCGTGTTAGCCCCGACGCCCGCGACGTTATTGCGCAGCCCAGGGTTGATCGTATCAAGGCTGCGGAAGGTCGGGTCATCCGAGAGCCTGGACGTGGAGCTTATACCGTTTGTGCTGACGACCGTGGTCCACGGCGGGTTGCCCGACAATCGCAGCAAATCTTCGATCACCTGCGAGCGGCTCATGAAACGTCCGAAGCCTAACCGGAGAGCCATCTTCCCATCGCCGTTGATGTCCCACGCCACGCCCAGTCGCGGCTGGAACCCTGCGTTGTAAGGATCGATCGTCGAGCGGCTGAAGCCTTCCGTCTCGGGCGTCACCAGAGCGCTGAGAGGGTTAACGCCATCAAAGAGCCTCGGGATGAAGTTGGTGATGCGGTCATTATCCGAGTAAGCAGGCGAGTATCTGGACCAGCGCAATCCCATGGTGAGCGTGACGTTGCGCTTCCACTTCCACGTATCCATCCCGTAGAGCTCGAAGTCGTGCCACCGGCCTAAGACGTTCTCGCGGTGGTCGCGCTCGACGTAGCAAGGCAGCGGCAAGTCTCGCACGAGCAGGTCGGCTATCGCGTTGCCCGTAAAGCCGTTGCCGCCGCAGAACTGCGCGGCTTCGTTCGCGCCCACGTTTCTCTCATCTTTTATGTTGTGGCTAAAGAGCGCGCCGAACTTCATGTCGTGCGTGCCCTTGACCTTAGAAAAATCGTCCTTCCAGATGTAGAGGTCTTCCTGGTTGGCCCAAGGCGCCTGGTGCCACAAAGCGGCGTAGCCGTCGGCGGCCCACAGCGTCGGCAGCCCCACGCCCTCCTCTTTCGGGAAGACGGTCGGGAACTTGGAGGCGATCTCCGCGTTGAGCGCCTCGGTCTGCGCGCTGGTGTTGATGAGAATGTCGTTGCCCGCGCGCGAGAACTGGAACTCGTTTACGGCCGTCGAAGAGAGCGTGCTGGCAAGCTTCACGGCGAAGCTGTAGCTGGGCTGCTCCCAATCCGAGCTGAGGGTCGGGAACGGCGTGTCGCCCCAGAAGTTGCCCGAAGCTCCCTCGTGGACCCAGTACTCGTTGATCCAGCGGACCATCAGGTTCATCTTGCTGTTGATGTTCCAGTCGCCGCGGATCAGGTCCTGGCGCGTGTTGATGGGCTCTAGCGGAGCGGCGACCCAGTTGGCCGCGCCACCCGAATCAAAGTTCGGCTCGGGGTAGACGCTCAAGATCGCGAGCGCCGCCGGGCTGAGCCGGTTTGCCGGTATGCGGTTGCCTGGGAACGGCTGTCCCGTCAGCGGGTCGCGCGGCACGGGGCCGGTCAGCCTGCCGCTGAAATCGCCCGTCCTCTCGGCCAGCGTCGGGACCTTCTGGGCCGGCAGCGCGATGCCGCGCCGCTCTCTGCGCCACTCCTCGCTCCAGAAGAAGAAGAGCTTCTCTTTTATGATCGGGCCGCTGAAATTGCCGCCGAAGTTGTTGTAGCGAAGCGGGGCTTTATCCAGCCCCGCCTGGTTGAGGAAGAAGCTCGTTGCGTTGAGCGCGTCGTTGCGAATGAATTCAAACAGCGCTCCGTGGAATTGATTGCCCCCGCCTTTGGTCACGAGGTTGACGACGGCCCCCTGAGCCTGGCCGAACTCTGCGCTAAAGCTGTTGCGCTCGACGCGGAACTCTTGAATCGAGTCTATCGAGGGGAAGACCAGCAGCGTTCGGTTCGAGCCCACGTCCATGTTGTTGACGCCGTCGACGGTCCACAGGTTGTTGTTCGAGCCGTTGCCGTTGACGGACATATCGACGCCGGCATTCAGGCCCGTGCCGCGGCTGGCGAACGACCCGCCCGCGCCCGATCGGAATTCGGGCGAAACGCCCGGCACTACCAATGCAAGCTGCGCGTAGTTGCGCCCGTTCAGCGGAAGCTCTGTGACCTGTTTTTCGCCGATCAGGCTGCTGACGTTGCCGTTGCGCGTCTCGACGACGACGGCTTCGCCCGTCACGGTCACGGTCTCATTGACCGCGCCGACTTCGACCGTAAGGTTGACGACAAGGTTTGCGCCGACGTTCAGCTCAAGGCCGCTTGCCACGGTCGTCTTGAAGCCCTGCGGCGAGGTGGTGATCGTGTAGCGGCCTACCGGAAGCGATTGCGCCGAATAGAGGCCGTCGCTGCCCGTGTTGACCGTGCGGGTGAATCCGGTATTCTCTTCTTTTATCACCACTTCGGCGTTTGGGACGACAGCGCCGCTCTGATCCCGAACAGTCCCGCTGATGTTGCCTACGGTCGACGACTGAGCGTAAACCCCTATAAGCAAGCCTGCGGCTAACAAAAGCAGCATTGCCTGGAAGGCCGACCTTCCGAGAGGGAGAGGATTTCGTTTGCTTAGCATAACCGGCTACTCCTTCTTGTCCCTTCTGAGTCTGTTAAAGTCTTGATGCAGTCTTGTTTGCTCTTGATGTGAGAGCATAAAGACCCGGCTTGGGAGCGCGAATCTCCACCATTGCCACATCCCGCTTCTGGGCGTAGAATGGCCCTGGCAAATATAAAGAAGAAATTAATATTGATACAAGCGAGAACTAGTGCGGACGATCCCAGCATAAACCGGATCATGAATAGAATCAATAGCTTTACAGTAAACTAACAGGTTAACTTAACAATTTAACGCCCGATTGGTTGCAGTAATTTGTGGCCTCACGCCTGGACCTGAGATCGTTTTAGCCGGGGGTGTATCCTATGAAGACCCACATGGCAGAACAGCCGCACTCAACCTGTGAGCCGGATGAGGTGCGCCAGGCGCTTGAGAATATTCTCAACAGCAAGCATTTCGTCAACGCCCACAAGAAGAAGAAATTTCTGCGCCTGATCTGCGATTTCTACATGGAGGGCCGCGCGCAGGAGCTCAATGAGCATATACTCGGCTACGACGTATTCGGCCGCGACAGCAGCTACAACCCTGCCGACGACCCGATTGTGCGGGTCTTTGCTCACGAGATACGCAAGAAACTTGAGGCCTATTACGCAAATGAAGGGACGGGCGATCCTGTACGCTTAGAGATCCCCGCCGGCAGTTATCAGCCCGTCTTTACGCGCAACGCTCCGGCCGACGCGCCTCAAGCCGACGCGGCCCCCGCCGAAGCGCCGCCGAAAACCGACCCAGCGGCCGCGCGCAGCCTCTGGTCCGCAGAGATAGGCGTCGGCGTAGCGCTGATTCTTCTGGTCGGCGCGGTCGTAGGGCTCGCCTTGTGGAACCGCCAGTTGGTAAAGGAGCGCGACGCCGCCGAAGAGGCGAAGGCCCCGGCCGCATACGGGGCGGTCTGGGCCTCTTTTATGAAGGACAATAACCCGCCGCTCGTGATACTGAGCAACCCGCCGGTCCTGCGCTTTATCAACCCGAGCGACCCGGAAGCCCTCACGAAAGACTCTATACCGCTCGCGCCCGAGACGGTCGAAGCTTTGAAGGAAAAGTTCGTAACCAACCCCGAGGTCACTCTCAAAGAATCGGCCGGTCCCGCGGGCGACGGCGCTGCGCCCGCAAGCGGCGAAGGCGTGATCGAGCGGAACCGGACGCCGCGGCTGATCGTCAGCACGAACGTGCACACGGGGATGGGCGAGGCCATAGGGCTGCACTATCTGACAGACTTCTTCCGCAAGTCGAGCCGCAGCATCCTGCTAAAACAGAGCCGCACGCTGAGCGCTGAAGACCTGAAAAAGCATAACGTGATTATGCTCGGCGGCGTGTGGGTCAACGAGTGGTCGGGCAAGCTGAAGCGAAGCGAAGATTTCTTATTCACCGACAAAGGGACGATAGAGAATCGCAACCCTCTGCCGGGCGAGGAGCGCGAGTACATACCGGAGTTCGACCGCCGGACGGGGAACCTGCTAGTCGATTACGCTCTCATCACGGTGAAGCCGAACATATCGGAGGCCAATCAGGTGATGCTGCTTGCGGGCGTCTACAGCCAGGGGACCGAAGCCGCCTCCGAGTACGTCACGAACAAGACCTACCTTGACCAATTGAATCAGAGGCTCGCCCAAATGCGCGAGCCTCCGCGTTACTTCCAGGCGCTCTTAAAAGTCGGGGTCGAAAAAGGGATACCGACAACGATATCGATTCTGGCGCTGCATGGGCTGAGAGCGGCCGAGCCTTAAGCGATCATTTGGCCGCCGTGAGTTCCGAGTATTCGCTCTGGCCCGCTTCCGCTTCAACCTCTTTCCAGCCGACGCGCGACAGGTTCCGTGATATGAGCACTCCGGCAACCACGGCCACCAGGGTGTAAATAATGCCGGGCAGCCAATCCTTGAATATCAGCGCGCCTATCCCGAACAGCGAGGCGTAGATCAGAACGCAGCCTAACACCCAGTTCGCAAACTGCACGCCGAGTCCGCCCATCGTCTTGGCTTCGGCCAGGCCCGCTTCGCGCGCGACGCGCCGCCAGCCGGGTCCTTCGGGTCGCACCTTGCGGTAGAAAGCTATCAGCTTCTCCCGCGGCTCGGGCGCGGTCATAAACGTGACGGTCAGCCAGGCCGCCGTAGTTATCCCGACCGTCGTCAGCATAAGATAAGCGAACTGCTTGGGATCATCGCTGTTCCACTTGACTACGACCTGCAAGAAGATCGATACGACGGTCGCCGTCACCATGGCGGAGACTTCAGACCAGCCGTTCATTCGCCACCAAAACCAGCGCAGCAACAGCACGGGGCCAGTGCCCGCGCCTATGACCAGCAAGAACTTCCACGCGCCGCCTATGGTCTCCAGGTTGAGCGTGACGATTAACGAAAAGACCATCAGCAACATCGTCACCACCTGGGAGACGATGACGTAATGGCGCTCGTTTTTATCGCGCACGGCGAACCGGCGGTAAAAATCGTTGATGACGTAAGAGGCTCCCCAGTTCAGTTGCGTGCCTATGGTCGACATGTACGCGGCGGCGAAGGCGGCCAGCATGAAGCCGCGCAGGTAAGACGGGAAGACTGCCGGGTCCATCAGCGTCTTGATGTAGCCGGCCTCTTTGTCGGCAAGTTCAGGATATAAGATCAGCGACGCCAGCGCCGTGAGTATCCAGGGCCACGGCCTGAGCGCGTAGTGCGCTATGTTGAACCAGAGCGTCGCGAGCACGCCATGGCGTTCGTCTTTGGCCGAAAAGATTCGCTGCGCAACGTAGCCGCCGCCGCCCGGCTCGGCCCCCGGATACCAGCTCGCCCACCAGTTGACGGCGAGATAAACGAAGAGCGTCAGCAGCGGCATCCACGCGGAGTTCGTGTCGGGGAAGAAGGCGAGGCGCGAGCCCGCCTGCCCGCTCGCCGCGTCCATCTCGGCTATCCTCATCTTGAGAGAATCGATCCCGCCGACCGCGCGCACCGCAAGCACGGCCAGCACGATCACCATCCCCATCTTGAGCACGAACTGGAAAAGGTCTGTGACGAGCACTCCCCACAACCCTGAGATCGTCGTATAAAAGGCCGTGAACAGCAGCAGCCCGATCACCACGATGATGGCCCCGCGCTTATCTAAGCCCAGCGTGATCTGAAGTATCTTGACCATCGCCAGGTTGACCCATCCCATGATGATGCAGTTGATGGGCAGGCCGAGATAGAGCGCGCGAAACCCTCGCAAGAAGGTCGCGGGCTTGCCCGAGTATCGCAGCTCGGCAAACTCCACGTCGGTCATCACCCCCGCCCTTCTCCACAGCCTGGCGTAGAAGAAGACCGTCAGCATCCCACTCATGACGAAATTCCACCACAGCCAGTTCCCCGCGACGCCGTTGGCGGCGACAAGCCCTGTGACGGCAAGCGGCGTGTCGGCCGCAAAAGTCGTCGCGACCATCGAAGTGCCCGCCAGCCACCAGGGCACGTCGCGGCCCGAGAGGAAGAACTCTGTCGTGCTGCCGCGCGCCCTTCGGGCGTAGTAGATGCCTATGCCCAGGTTGAAGAGAAAGTAAGCCGCGATGACGACCCAATCCAGCGTATTCAGTTCCACTATTCACCTCAGACCTTGATGAAGATTTTACGGCGATAAAGCAGGGTCATCAGGCCCAGCCAAAAGAGCACGTACGAGATGGCCCACAGCAGCGACGCGTTTATCGGCGACGCCCACGACGCGAAGACTCTATTGTAGAGAAACTCTTTTATCGTCATGCCCGATATGTGCCAGGTCTCTAAAGCCGTCGCCATTATAGATGAGAGCACGTAGACTGCGATAGCGTTGACGCCGAAGATGACGAAAGGCTTTGTCCACCGCCTGTACCCTTTGATGTCGACGGTCCAGTAACAGAGCGCGAGAAGCTGCAAGGCCAGTCCCGCCGTCAGCACCGTGTAAGAGCTTGTCCAGAGCGCCTTGTTGATCGGGAACCACGCGCCCCAGGCCCAGCCTATGATAATCGCCGCCGCGCCCGCTACGAACAGGCCGACGGTCTTTTCCATACCCTCGCGCTTTGACGCGATCCAGCTCCCGGCCATAACGCCGAACAGCGTAGTCGCAATCGCGGGCACGGTGCTCAACAACCCTTCCGGGTCATAAAGCGGCTTCCAGGTGTGGCCTGCCAAAAGCGTTCGGTCGACGTAAGCCGCGAGGTTCCCTTCCATGCTCAAATCCCCCGCGCCGTAGCCGGGCACGGGCACAAGCGTCATCAGCAGCCAGTAGGCTACGAGCAAGAGGACGGCGATCGTAGCCTGCCCCTTCCAGCCTGTCTTAAGGAATATGATCGAAGCGACGAGGTAGCAGACGGCTATTCTTTGCAGCACGCCGGGTATGCGCAGGGTCGAAAGTTGATAGTAAGGGAAGCCGTAAATGACCAGCCCCAGCGCGAAGATTATGACCGCGCGCCTGACGATCTTCAGGTAGAGCTTGCCTTGAGGGCCGCCGCTTGCGGCGCGCCGCCCCAGCGCGAGCGAGATCGAGACTCCGACGATGAAGAGGAAGAAGGGGAAGATCAAGTCCGTAGGCGTCCACCCGTTCCAGTCGGCGTGTCTGAGCGGGGCGTAGACGGCGTCCCACGTGCCAGGGTTGTTGACCAGGATCATGCCGGCGATCGTGATGCCGCGAAAAGTGTCTAGCGCGACCAGCCGCCCCGCGCCCGCAATCGGGGATTGATCTTCCGCGGTTCTTTCTAATGTCGCTTTCATACGTTTGAGGCTTGGGTCGAAAACAAACTACGGCTTCGGGCAAATGTAATTGTAACGATGGGAGCGAGTCAATAAGCTTACAGTAAACTAACAGGTTAATTAACGTGCGGGGGCGAATCCGCATTGACACGGGGAGCGTTGCTACTCTAGAAATGAATAAGGACCCTTGTTGAGGATCGATGCTTCTTGATAGGGGGACAGCAGTATGGGAGTTGGTCGCGGATGTATCGCCGGTTTGATCTCTTGGAAACTCGGCGGAGGACTGATTTCAACGATCATCATCTTCATAATAGTCTACTGGCTGCTCGGCCAGGTGGGGTGTTGATGTAGAGCGCAGCAACGTTAGAAGCTCTCAAAGCCTCGAAGAGGCGCAATTCAATAGCCAGGGGCAACGCCCCTGGAGACGGGGTGTAATAAATCAGAAGCCCTGAAAGGGCGGCATAACTATCGCGCCCTTTCAGGGCTTCTCGTTGTATGCGTGCGATACCCGGCGCGATGCGCCGGGCTATTGAATAGCGCCCCTACGGGGCTTTTGGCTATTGAATCACGCCCCTTTGGGGCTACAAACGTCATTCACAACTTCACCTTCCGCAATCGCAATGCGTTTCCGATCACAGACACGGAGCTTAAGCTCATCGCCGCGCTCGCGATCATAGGGCTCAGGCGCAGCCCCGTCGCCGGGTACAAGACGCCCGCAGCTATTGGCACCCCGAGCACGTTGTATATGAACGCGAAAAAGAGGTTCTGGCGAATGTTTCGCATAGTAGCCCGGCTCAGCTTGCGGGCGCGCGCTATTCCGCGCAGGTCGCCCTTCACCAGAGTTATGCCCGCGCTCTCTATGGCCACGTCCGTGCCACTCCCCATCGCAATCCCTACGTCGGCCTGAGCTAGCGCGGGGGCATCGTTGATGCCGTCGCCCGCCATCGCTACGATGCGCCCTTCGGCTTGAAGACGCTTTATCACTTCGCTCTTCTGGTCCGGCAACACTTCCGCGTCCACCTCATCGATGCCGAGCTTTTTCGCGACCGCCTCGGCGGTGATCCGATTATCGCCCGTGAGCATTCGAACCCTGATCCCTTCGCGGTGCAGTATGGCGATAGCTTCGGGCGTAGACTCTTTGATGGGGTCGGCGACGGCGAGTAACCCTGCGGCCTTCCCGTCGACGGCGACGAACATGACCGTCGCACCTTCTTTGCGTAAGTCTCCGGCCCGCCCGATTAGCTCTCCGGCATCGATGGAGTAGTATTCAAGCAGTCTCTCGTTGCCGAGCGCAACGTCGAGGCCGTCGACTCTTCCTACGACTCCCTTCCCCGTGATCGATTGAAACTGTTCGGCGCTCGTCAGCCCGACTCCCCTCTCGGCGGCGCCTTTGACGATAGCCGCGGCCAGAGGGTGCTCGCTCGCGCGCTCAAGGCTCGCGGCCATTCGCAACAGCGCGGCCTCTTCGAATCCCGGCCTTGCTATTACGGCAGTCAGTCGCGGCTTGCCTTCGGTGAGCGTGCCGGTCTTATCGACGACGAGCGTGTCGACCTTTTCAAGAATTTCGAGCGCCTCGGCGTTCTTTATCAACACGCCGGCCGCCGCGCCGCGGCCCGTCGCGACCATGATCGCCATCGGCGTCGCGAGCCCGATCGCGCACGGGCAGGCGATGATCAGCACGGAGACGGCGTTCACTATCGCGTGGGCCATCCGAGGCTCAGGCCCGACGAGGCTCCACACGACGAATGTGATTATGGCGATGACGACGACTGCGGGGACGAAATAGGAAGCGACCACGTCGGCGAGCCGCTGGATGGGCGCACGGCTGCGTTGAGCTTCGCTCACCATGCGGACGATCTGGGCCAGCAGAGTTTCGCTCCCGACTCGCTCGGCCTTCATCACAAAGCTGCCCGTGCCGTTGACCGTAGCGCCCGTGACGCGGTCGCCCTTCTGCTTTTCGACGGGGACGGGCTCGCCCGTAATCATCGACTCGTCTACGGTGCTGCGGCCTTCGATGACCGTCCCGTCGACAGGCACCTTCTCGCCAGGGCGTACGCGGAGCATATCGCCCGGCTTAATCGAATCGAGCGGCGCTTCTTCTTCCGCCCCGTCCGCACGAATTATTCTCGCGGTCTTAGGCGCGAGCCCGAGCAGCGCGCGGATGGCGCTGCTGGTCTGGCTGCGCGCGCGAAGCTCAAGCACCTGCCCCAACAAGACCAGAGTCACGATGACCGCGGCGACTTCGTAATAGAGGCCGACTTCTCCCCCGTGCTCGCGAAAAGACGCGGGGAAGATTGCGGGGAAGAAAGTGGCGATCACGCTATAAAAGTAAGCCACGCCCGTCCCGATCGCGATGAGCGTGAACATGTTGAGGCTGCGGTTGACGACCGAATGCCAGCCGCGCTCGAAAAACGGCCAGCCTCCCCAGAGCACTACGGGGGTAGCCAGCAGCAGTTGAATGTATTTCAAGACGCCGGGAGAGACGGCGTGCTGGACGGGCTGGCCCGGAATCAAATCCGACATCGCCAGCAACAGCAGCGGAGCGGTAAGGACGAGACTGATCTTAAACCGCCGCGTCATGTCTATAAGCTCCGCGCTCGATTCTTCGCCCGTGACGACCACAGGCTCAAGCGCCATGCCGCACTTCGGACAGAAGCCCGGCCCTCTCTGTTGAACCTCCGGGTGCATAGGGCAGGTGTAGAGAGCCTCATCTGAAGCTGGTGCATTCGATAGCGTGACGACCTGCATGGCCGGATGCTCGACGGGGGCGGGTTTGTTGAGGTACTTTTCGGGGTCGGCTTGAAACCGGCCGAGACAACCTTTGCTGCAAAAGTAATACGTATCGCCTTTGTACTCGCACGAACCGGCCGCGCGTTCGGGCGCTACGTTCATGTGACAGACCGGGTCTTTGAAGGTCTGACCGCTTTGCGTGTCGACTGGCATACTGCAAATCCTCTTTTATGGCAATTTGCGAATGGTAGAAGATTGTAGGGGCAGCCCTTGTGGCTGCCCGGATCGCGCGTTAGCGCGATGACGTGCGGCGCTTGCGCGCCGCCGGGCGGGGACAAGCCCGCGCCGCGCGAAGCGCATCATGCGCCATCGCCCCTACAGGTTTCTTCCAATCGCAAACCGCTATAGGAATCTGAAAGTTTCACCACAGAGACACAGAGAGCTCAGAGCGTGCGCAGAGAGAACATAATTCTGCTCTGCGCGAACTCTGCGTCCTCTGTGTCTCTGCGGTGAAATGTCTTAGACCTCATATCCAATTCGCTTTAATCATCGTGATGCTTGTGCGAAGGTGCAGACTTGGGCTCTTCGGTCTTCCCCTGCTTTATCGCGGCCATGATCTTTTCGTATTTATCGGGCGGCAGCACGCGGATCAGTGACATCATTCCTTGCAACGCCGCCGACCATCCCGGCGCGAGCCCCATCGTCTCAGGCTTGGCCACCTCTTTGTCCATGAACATAGTCATCATCAGGTCGTCTTGAGGATAACCGGGCACTTTCTTCTTCTCTTCCTGGCTCGGCCCCGCGCCTTGATGCTGGTGCTGGCCTACGGTGTTAGAGACGTTACGTTCGCGGTCGGCCGTGATCCCCATCCCGCGCCCCATCGCCGGGCCGAGGTGTTCCGACAGCGCGTTTCCTTCGCGGACGACTCCCATGCCTTCTTCCATCCCCGCGCCCGTCTGCATGCCGTGACCGGCGTGCGACATCGGGCCGACCATCGAAACCATGTTGTTCATCATGTGATGCGGCAGGTGGCAGTGCAACATCCAGTCGCCCGCGTAGACCGCGTCGAATTCGATGTCGCGCGCCTGCGCCACGCCGACAAGCACCGTGTTGCCCGGATACCACGCCGACTCGGGTATGCGCCCGCCTTCGGTCCCCGTGACATAGAACTGGTGGCCGTGGATGTGTATCGGGTGATGATCCATGCCGAGGTTGACCAGACGAATGCGCACGCGCTCGCCCTGCTTGACGATCATCGGAGTAGTCGCGGGCGCGGCCTTGCCGTTGATCGTCAGCCAGTTGAACTCCATCGCCATCGTGTTCGGCACTGTGTTGTTCGGCAAGACCGCCCACTCCTGCAAGATCAAACCGAAGTCTTTATGAACGGGCGGCGAATGAGGCTTCTTGGGGTGAATGATGAAGAGCCCTATCTGCCCCATCATCTCCTGCATCGCGCCGTGCGAGTGATAAAAGAAAGTGCCGTGCTGGTTGAGCGTGAACTCATAAAAGAAGACGCCTCCCGGCTTGACCATGGGCTGGCTGATGTAAGGCGTGCCGTCCATCTCTAACGGCACCTCCAGCCCGTGCCAGTGAATCGTCGTGTCTTCGGGCAGGTTGTTGTGGAACATTATTCTCACGCGGTCGCCTTCGTTCACTTCGATCGTAGGGCCGGGCATGCTGCCGTTGTAGCCCCACACGTCGACTACCTTCGCCGGCCCCATCGAGCTTGCGGGCAGGAACTCGCGCTTCACCACGTCGGCCGAAAGGTGAAACATCTTCACGCCGTTCTCTATCGTCCACTCAAGCTTCGGGAGGTCGGGCGTGATGACGGGAACATTCCCTACAGGCGCGGCAGGACGAGCGACCTTTGGCGGAGATTGCGTTTGAGCCGCGGCCGTCTTGTTGGCCAGAATGCCCGTCCCGAACAATGCCGAGCTGCGCAAGAAGTTTCGTCTCCCTTTATTCATGATTCTGCTCCTTTATCAGTCCGTTCTCAGACGACCTGAGGCGCGGCGTGTCGAGCGCGCCGGTCAAAAGAAACCCTTCGATCTGGATGGCGTTCTGGTGCAGCGCGACAAGCGCGTTCAAATAATCTTCCCTGACCTGAAACAGGGTGCGCTGCGAGATGAGCACCTGCGGGTAAGACGCGCTCATCTGCTTGAAGCTCGCGAGGTAAAGCTCGTGGGCGCGCGCGGCGCGAGGCAGTATCACTTGCTTGTAACGCTCGACGGCGTTCAGCGCCGTGTTGTAGTCGCGAAACGCCTGTGCGAGCCTCATCCGCAAGGCGAGCTCGACGCGTTTGAGGTCGCGCTCGGCCACTACGAGCTCCGCTTCGGCCGCGGCGATGCCGCCCTGGTTGCGGTTGAACAGCGGGAGCGTGACGCCGATCTCGACGCTCGCCTCAGGCCCGGTCTTCCTCGCCGGCCCCGCGCCCTCAAGCAGCTCGTTGCTGTAGCCTATGCTGCCGCGCAAAAACAGGTCAGGCGCGCGCTCGGCTTTCGCACGCGCAACGACCGCCCGCGCCCGCTCGACCTCCGCCCTGGCGCTTCGTATCTCGGGGCTCCCGCCGAGGAGCGTCGCCATAAGAGTCTGCTGGTCAAGCTTTGGCAAGTTAGCTTCGAGATCGCCCGCGAGCCTTGAAGGCTCCATGGCGGGCACGCCCACGACCGAGGCTAGCAGACGCCAGATCTGCTCCCTGTCGTTCTGGGCGTTGACAAGCTCAAGCTCTACGCGCTGAGCCTCCATCTCGGACTCAAGAAAATCCGGGCGGTCGGCCTGGCCCACGTTGAGAAGCTCTGATGTAGTCTTTATCGCCTCGCGCGCAATCCGAGTGAGTTCCGTGCGAAGCTCGACCCTGCGCTCTGCGCCGAGCGCTTCGTAATAAAGAATGCGGACCGTGTTCAGCACGCGCTGCTTCTGCGCGGCCGACTCGCTCTCGGCCTGCGCCACCTCCTGCTCGACGACGCGGCGGCTCTTTGAGAGCTTTCCCCCGAGCGGTATCGCCTGCTCGATGAAGAATGAGTGGACGCTCTTTTCATTAAAGGCGCGGAAAGCGAACTCTTCGCCCTGATAGCCCGCCACGGGGTTGGGAAACATCCCGGCTTGTCTTCGTCTGCCCTGCGCCGCTCGCATCAATGCTTCGGCCTGCGCGAGCGTCGGGTTGTTCTGCAAGGCAAGGCGCTCTATCTCTGCTAGAGTCATCTGCGCAGGCTGCTGGGCGCGGGCAGGCGTGAGCGCGAGCGTAACGGCGATCACCGCGAGATTGATTACACGCGGTCTGATGAAACGCATAACGATTCTCCTTCAGTCTTCAGCCATGGATTACAGGCCAGAGAGGACACAACTGCCTCACCGGCTCACAATGCGTTCAGACGGAGGGGAGAATTTAGATTCGCAGGATTGAATGAGTCGGCGGCGCTCTGAAAGGTGATTGATCCGGCGAGAGCCTCGGCCCGCTCGCCGGGCGAGCTATCATAATCTCCGCCTGCGGCGTTGTATCGGGCGCGTGCAGACTCAAGCTGAATGTTCCGACCGTGACAACTGTAGAAGAGATGAGCGCCGACAACTCAGCGTGCGCGGGGCAGTCTCGCCGATCGTCAGGGTGAGAAGGCGCGGGTTCGGATTGCTGTTCGTGGCAGTGAGCGGGCTGGTCGCTCTTGTCAGTCGCGCTTGCGGGCGTCGAACAGCCATAGACCGTGCAGTTCAGAGCGCAGACCTGCGAATAGAGCAGCCCCGCAATGAGCGCGATTGATACTACGACAGCTAGCTGGTATCTGGCCGACCGCATGCAGATTCATTCTAGCAGAGCGTTTTGCGAAAGCGAAACTCATCGTATAGGATTGTCGCGGACGAAGGATGTGGAAACCGCTTATGACGCAATCGTAGTCGGGTCAGGGCCTAATGGCTTGAGCGCCGCCATCGAGATGGCGAGAGCAGGCTTATCGGTCTGCGTCGTCGAGGCGAAGGAGAGCATCGGCGGCGGGACTCGCTCGGCCGAGCTGACCCGCGAAGGGTTCATTCACGACATATGCTCTACTATTCACCCGACGGCCGTCGTCTCGCCTTTCTTTCGAACCTTGCAGCTTGAGCGGTGGGGCGTCGAGTGGGTCTACCCGCCGGCCGCGCTCGCGCACCCGTTTGACGATGGGTCGGCCGCGCTCCTCTACAAATCCCTCGAAGAGACGGGCAAGACGCTCGGCGCGGACGCTCGCGCTTACGGCGATCTGATGAAGCCGCTGGTCGAGAATGCCGAAAAGCTCTTCAGCGAAGTACTGCGCCCCATGCGCGTGCCGCGCCACCCGCTCTTTATGATGCGCTTCGGCTTGCTCGCCTTGCGCTCCGCATCGGGGTTGGCGCGCAGCCGCTTTCGCGAGCCCAAGGCGAAGGCGCTGCTGGCCGGGTGCGCCGCACATTCGCTGCTCCCGCTCGAAAAAGCAGGGACCGCATCTTTCGCTTTCATACTCGCGCTCGCGGGCCACGCGATCGGCTGGCCGTGCGCGCGCGGCGGATCACAGAAGATCGCTCAGGCGCTCGCCTCGTGCCTGACGAGCATGGGCGGAGAGATCAAGACCAACTGGCCCGTCCGCTCGTTATCGGAGCTTCCCGCCGCTCGCTGCTACCTGCTCGACCTCACGCCGCGCCAGGTCGTGAAAGTGGCGGGCGATCGATTGCCCGAACGCTACCGCCGACGCCTTTCGCGTTTCCGATACGGCCCCGGCGTCTTCAAGATAGACTGGGCGCTCGACGGCCCGATCCCGTGGCGGGCCGAGCAGTGTAATCAGGCGGCGACTGTGCACCTCGGAGGAACGATCGAAGAGATCGCCGCGGGCGAAGCAATGGTCTGGCGGGGGAAACACCCTGAGCGCCCCTTCGTGCTGCTCGCGCAGCAATCTCTTTTCGACCGCGCGCGCGCGCCCGAAGGAAAGCACACCGCATGGGCTTACTGCCATGTCCCTCACGGGTCCGACGACGACATGACTGAGAAGATCGAATCGCAGGTGGAGCGGTTCGCGCCGGGTTTTCGGGACCTTATAATCGCGCGGCATACGATCTCGGCCGCGGGTTATGAACATTACAACGAAAACATGATCGGCGGCGACCTGGGGGGCGGGGCGAACACGCTGTTGCAGGTCTTAGCCCGTCCTATCATTAAGCTCGATCCTTACTCGACGCCTGACGAAAAGCTATTCATCTGTTCAAGCTCGACGCCGCCCGGCGGCGGCGTCCACGGGATGTGCGGCTACTGGGCGGCGCGCTCCGCGCTCAGGAGAGTGTTCCGGATAACTTGATCGGAAGAAACTTCGCTGATACGCTCCACGTTCTCATAATACGTTCGTTATGAGGTGTCTATTCATGACTCCTGACCACTGCGCCCGCCGTACGATGGAGAGACCGGCGGCGTGTGGCTTGAATCAACCTGGCAGCGATAAAGGAGAGGTTACATGAAGAGATTGGTTTTCGTGATGATAGCTTTCGCAATGGTCTGGCCGGCCGCTACCCGCGCGCAATCGAACGCCGAGAAAGAGGCCGTCAAACAGGCCGTCCTCGATTACGTAGAAGGCATATACGATGTCGACCACAAGAGGATAGAGCGGAGCGTCCACCCGGAGCTCGCCAAGCGAGGCTTCTACATAAAGAAAGGTGAGACGGCTTACACCGGATCGCCCATGACCTTCGCGCAGCTCGTAGAGCTCGCCAAGTCGTACAACAAGAATGGCAGAGTGCCGAAGGACGCCCCGAAAGAAGTTGTAATATATGACGTGCTCGACCAGACCGCCAGCGCGAAGCTGACGGCCGTCTGGGGCGTCGATTACATGCATCTGGCGAAGTACGATGGCAAGTGGATGATAGTTAACATTCTCTGGCAGACTCCACCTCCGAAGCCATGACGAGCAGGGGCCATCTGAGATCTCAAATTTGAGATTTGAGATCTCAGATGGCCGTGTGAGGACGCTATGATTTCCGATAGAGATCTGACCATCAGGCCGGAGCCGCAGCTCAAGACGGCGCAGCCGATATTCCCCACCAACTCGGTCGAGTTCGTCAACGCGCTTTCGCACTACTACCGTGGCGAGCTGTCGAGGATGATGAGCTGGCGCGACCGCCTCGACAGGACAACTAACTGGGCCATCACCGGCGTAGGCGCGATGCTTTCCGTATCGCTGGCCTCGCCCGAAGCCCACCACGGCGTATTGCTCTTCGCGATCGTGCTGGTCTTTCTGCTGCTCGGTATAGAGTCGCGCCGCTACCGCTTCTTTCACGTCTACCGCAGCCGCGTCCGCATGATCGAGCGCAACTACTACGCCCGCATATTCTCGCCGCGCGAGATGATAGACCCGGCGCACTGGATGAGCCAACTGGGCGACGATCTGAGGCTGCCGCGCTTCTCTATAACGCTCAGCCAGGCCATGGCGCGCCGACTGCGGCGGAATTACTCATGGCTTTTTCTAATACTGCTGCTGGCGTGGGTGCTCAAGACGACGACGAGCATGCTTCAGCCGAAACAGGGGACGGCCGCGGTCATACCTTCCTTCGGCGACTGGTTCCGCAATGCCTCGATAGGGTATATGCCCGGCTGGCTGGTGATTATAGCGGTCGTCTCGTTTTACGGGTGGATGCTCTACATCATGCTCAAGCACAGGGAGACGGCCGGCGAGCTCGCTTACGGGGAGGTTCACGTTTAGCGCCG
>DATFGQ010000051.1:0-27218 GCA_035249305.1 Blastocatellia bacterium
TGTTCGGAAATGTCTGCTAGTTCTTCTGCTCGACTTCTTGCCGGATAGCCAAAGCGAGTTCCTTCTAACTAGTTTCTGAAGAGACTCAGGAGAAACAATGAGAATATTCGTTGGAAACCTGTCGTACCAGACGACAGAGGATCAACTCACCGATCTGTTTTCACAGGCCGGAGAGGTAGAGTCGGCTACGATAGTAACCGACAGGGATACTGGCCGCTCGCGCGGGTTCGCCTTCATCGAGATGGAACGCGACGCTGCGCAAAAAGCCATACAGCAGTTCAACGGCTATGAGTTGAACGGCCGAGCGATCAACGTCAACGAGGCTCGCCCGCGTCCCGAGCGCGGCGGGTTCGGCGGCGGCGGCGGCGGTCGCGGTGGCTATGGCGGTGGCGGTGGCGGCGGTCGCGGCCAGCGCCGCGAGCCGCGGTGGTAGCTCGCTCTGCCGATACAATATAATGAAAGGCCGGGTGGCGCCGGCCTTTTTAGCTTCAGCGGCCCCATGTCTATTATCAATCCTACCGTCGCTTGAACCCGACTCTTTTTAAGCATACAATCAGCACCACTTTGCGGCCGGTCAATAGCTCAGGCTGACAAGTAAATCAATACCATCACTCTGATTTAAGGCTTTGCAGCGAAGGAGGAGAGTATGTCTGATACAAATCAGTTCATCTTCGGTTATGGCTCTTTAGTCGAATCTCAGTCGAGAGCCCGGACCTCGCCGTCTGCCCTGTATGCTGCCCCTGTGCTGGTCGCGGGCATCAAGCGAGGCTGGTTCGATCAGGTCGGCGGCGTCAGTCTGAGCACCACCTACCTTGGGGCGGTTCCCGACGCAGACTCCAAATGCAACGGGGTGATATTCCAGGTCTCTCAACAGCAGCGCGACGCGTTCGATCAACGTGAGACAGGTTACGACCGTAAAAAGATAGACCGGAACAACGTCACCATGCTCGACGGCAGCAAGTCCGCCCCCGAGGGTGATATTTGGTACTATGCTAATAGAGAGAAGCGCTACGCTTCGGCCGTGTGCCCGATAGTACAGTCGTACGTAGACATCTGTTTGAACGGCTGCCTGGAGCTGGAAGCGACATACCCTCTTGCGAAGGAAGCAGGGTTTGCGGAGACGTTCTTGAAGACCTGCTCGGACTGGAGCAAGTACTGGGTCAACGACCGGATATACCCGAGAAGGGCGTTCATTTACGTGCCTAACGCAAGCAAGATCGATACCCTGATAAAGAACGTGCTAGGCGAAGAGTTGTTTTCAAGTATAGAGATTGAGCCGGCGAGCTGGGAACGAAATACGGCGAAGTAAAAGACCACTCCTTCGGAGTGCGCCGACTTGTCGCAGCTTTCGAGTTAGCTCGTGCCGTTTTGCCTAACACAAAAGCGGTGACAAGTCACCGCACTCCGAAGGAGGCGCCGCTTTCCGCGACCGCACTCGATTTCAATTTGTCCTAAAGCCTTACCGCCTTGACTTAGACTTCTTCATCATCGCGTCGCGGCGGGCTTTGAACTCGTTGCCAGGCTTCCACTCGGGATACTTGTCCGTGTTGGCCAGCCTGTAGCCCACCGTGAACAACAACTGCATGTCCTCGACCGCGCCCGAGTAATCCCAATCGGCTTTCACCTCGTCGGAAGGCTTGTGGTAATCATTGCGGTTGTATTCGTCGTTCACCTTCTTGCCATAGCCTTCGGGCTTGCCTACGAAGACGCTCCCCGAATCCGAATAGAGCGCGGGCACGCCTTGCTTGGCAAAGTTGAAATGGTCGGAGCGGTAGTAAGAGCCCCTCTCGGGCGCGGGGTCGGCCGTCAGCGTCCGGCCCTGTTCTTTAGCCGCCTCGGCCAGCGCGTCGTCCAGCGTCGAGGCGCCCAGACCTACGACGACCATGTCTTTCGTGCGGCCCCACAGGTTCAGCGTGTCCATGTTCAGCGCGGCCACGGTCTTGTCGAGCGGGTAGACGGGGTTCTCCGCGTAATGCTTCGACCCGATCAAGCCCTTCTCTTCGGCCGTCACCGCCAGGAACAGAATTGATCGGCGCGGCGGCGTGGGGAGCGCCTTGAACGCTTTTGCCAAGGCCAGCAACCCGGCGATGCCCGACGCGTTGTCGACGGCGCCGTTATAGATCCTGTCTCCCTTGTCATTCGCGAAGCCTACGCCGAGGTGGTCCCAGTGGCCCATGTAGACGACGTGCTCGTTCTTGAGCGCGGGGTCCGAGCCTTCGAGCCTGGCCAGAAAGTTGTTCGATTCGATCCGGCGTATCTGGTTGACGAGCGAGACGCGCGCCCGCGCGCCGAGCGGGACGGGCTTGAAGTCGCGGCGTATGGCCGCGCGCTTCAGCGCGTCGAAGTCCTGGCCCGCGGCCGTCATCAGCTCGCGCGTCCGGTCCAGCGTCATCCAGCCTTCGACCGCCACGCGCGACATGTTGTTGTCCTTAGCCACGAGGTCGAACTGCTCTTGCGAGTTGCTGTTCTTGACCACGTCCCAGCCGTAGCTGGCCGGCTCCGTCTCGTGAACTATCAGCGCGCCGGCCGCGCCCTTGGCCGCCGCGATCTCGTATTTGTACGTCCACCGGCCGTAGTAGGTCATGGCGCGGCCGCCGAACATTTTCGGGTCGAGCTTAGACGCGTCGCTCGGGTCAGGTATCGGCGGGTCGTTTATCAACATCACGATCACCTTGCCGCGCACGTCGACGTTTTTGTAATCGTCCCAGTTGTATTCGGGAGCCACGACGCCGTAGCCGACGAAGACCATCTCCGCGTCCAGGCTTTCGCGCTCTTTGACCCGCTTGGTCCACGCGACGAAATCGTCGCCGAAACCGAGCGACATCTTCTTGCCCTTGACCTCAAGCTCGAGCTTCGCGTCTTTGTTCGCGGTGATGCCGACGAGCGGCACTCTCTGAGTGTAAGTGCCGTCGGTGTTTCCGGGAGCGAGCCCTATCTCCTTGAACTCTTTCGTAAGATAATCGATCGTGCGCTTTTCGCCCTCGGTGCCGGGCGCGCGCCCTTCGAACTCGTCCGACGCTAGCTGAAGGATGTGTCGCTTCAGCTCGTCGGCCGTGATCTGGTCCAGAGCCGCTTTCGGCGCGCTGCTTTGCTGCGAGCCGAGCGCAAAGGCCGAGATCGAGACTAATGCGCAGATCGCGCGAATAGAACGTTTCACGACTTTTACCCCCTCTTTGTAATAGAGCTTGATTATACCGGACGCGCTACTGGTCTTTCATGCCCGTGAGGATCGAGTTGAACAGGAACGGGAGCGTCGCGGTGCTCTGCCCGCGGTATTGGGGCTTGAAGGCAAACATTATTATCCGCCCCTTGCCCCGCTTCACCTCTATGATGGCCGCGCGGCCGGCGATCTTCTCCGCCCCCAGTAGCCAGCCCGACAACAACAGCTCTTTCGCGTCCGCAAAGCGCGCCACTACGCGCGCATCGCCCGTTGCGGGCTCAAAGGCCGGACCGCGCTCGAACCACGCGATGCCGGACGCCGAGCGAGTTGCGCCCGGCTGCGGGCGGCCGAGCAGTGGGATGCCTTGCGAGAGCTGGTCTGTCGGGTCGAAGTTGATCTTCAGGATAGAGCCGGGGCAATAGAAATCCCTGTCCGGGACGCCTTCAAGGACGTTTCGCACGGGCGCGCCCAGGTGGCTGATGGCGAACTCCGAAGCGTCGTTTAAGGTGATGACCGTGCCGCCGTCGGCTATAAACTCTCTCAGCGCCTGAACGCCCGCCGCGCCCATGCCGCCGGCGATCTCTTCGGGGTAGCGCTCCTTCGACAGCCCGTCTACGATCTGGCGCGCGCTCTGGTCGGGGATGACTATCGAATCAAACTTCGCCCTGAGACTTCCCGTGCGGATCTCGGCGTCTGTCAGCGGCGTAGACTGTACGCCATACTGAGTGAATATCCAGCGGGTCCACCCTTCATCCATCGATGCGGCGAAGCTCTTGTAAAGCCCTAGCCGGGGCGCGGCGGCCGTCGAAGCCTGGCCGAACGGCTTGACCGCCTTAGCCTGACCCGCGGTCGTCGTCCGGCTGAGAGGCGGCGAGAAAGGCGTGCCGACCTCGACGACGTTCACGCCCATCAACAGCGGCAGCGTGTGGGCGGTCACGTCGTAAGGGCGGCGCGGCGGGCCGCCGGGGTACTCGCGCAGGTCGGGGTACCGCTGGCGCTCAAGCAGGGTCTGCGCGAACGCGCCGTAAGGCTGCGCCAGAAGGATCACCTTCGAGCCCGCGGGGTAATTCGCGCCTTCGACGCTGAAGGGGTAAGCCGAGGTGATGACCTCGACTTCGCCCCGCTTAAGAATCGCTTCCATGCGCGCGAGCCCTTCCATCTGCCACTCGTACCCGGCCGAGCCCTGCTGTGGCGGGGGTATGATGAAGGCGAACGGCTCGCCGGGCTTGCGCTCGCGCACGGCCTCCTTGCCGATCTGGTAAAAGTCGCGCAACCACCGCTCGCGGTAGCGCGCGGCGTTGCGCATGAGCGCGAACGCGCCCGACAGTTGGTAATCGACTATGTTGGCAAGCTTCCACTCGCCGCCCGGCCACGGGGCGGGGTAGTTCCAGCTCCGGCGCTGCGGGTTGACGTTGATCTGCGGGGTCTGTTTGTCAAACGCGAGCGTGGTGGGCGTGGCCAGCCGCGCGGAGGCCGTCTCGCTCAGTATGCGAATCCCGCCGTGGTAATGCTGGTAGGCGCGCGCAGGCGTCCACGCGTCGTAGACCGCGTTGATGACCACCCCGGTCTTTCCTTCGGCGATCATCTCCCACGCCATCGAGCTCCCCATGAAATTGACGCCCGCCTGGATGATCGGCGACACGTTCGGCTCCCACGGCTCGACGTAAGGCGGGAGGAAGAACCGCGTGCCGGTTTCGCCCTGCTGGTGTATGTCGTGGACTATCTGCGGGCGCCAGACGTTGTGAACCTTGTCGACGGTCAATTGAGTCTCGACCTGCGTGAAGGCGTACCAGTCGCGGTTGTTGTCGTGGCCCGTGAAGTGGTGATAGAGCTCCGGCGGGTTGGTCCCTTCGGCGGACGTGTCGAGGGTCTTCTCGTACCAGTCGCGGACTATGTCGACGCCGTCCGGGTTGAGCGATGGCACGAGCAGGATTATCGAGCGGTCGAGTATCTCGCGCGTCTCGGCCGAATCGTCCGAAGCGAGCTTGTGGGCTATGTTCATCGACACGAGGTTCGCGCCGACCTCGGTCGAGTGAATGCCGCAGGTTATCAATACTACGGTCTTGCCTTCGCCGATGAGCCGCTCGGCCTCCGCGTCGCTCGCGATGCTGCGCGGGTCGGCCAGCCGGCGTTGAATCTCTCTGAAGCGGTCGAGCCGCGAGAGGTTTGAAGGCGACGAGATGATGGCGAGCAGGAACGAGCGGCCGAGCGTCGTCTTCCCGAGCTCCTGCACCTGTACGCGGTCGCTCGTGCGGTCGAGCTGTTTGAAGTACTCGGCAAACTGCGTCCACGAAGCGAGCTTGCGGTCGTCGCCGGGCGTAAACCCAAGCACGTCGCGCGGCGAGGCGACCCCTTTAATGCGCGGCGGCGGCGCGGCGGGCTGCTGCCCGCTGGGCGGGGCGGCAAGGGACTGCGCCGCGACCGAAGCCGTGACTAAAAAGGCGAGGGTGAGCTTTCTTAAAACGCGCGTCCTGTTGCTAAGCGACATAGATGTTTCTCCGCGGGTGAAGTGGATTCTATTGAACCGCCACTCGATAAAAGACCGCGCCTGCGCCCACGGCCCAGACGTGCTCGGGGTCGGCCGCTCCTAGCCTGTAGATGGGGACCTCCTCCTCGAAGTCTATAGGCTCGCTGAGCCAGCTCTGCCCCCCGTCAACGGTGTGAAAGATATACCTGCCGTTCTTGGTCGAGGCCCACCCCTCGGTGGGGCTGACGAGCACCGTGTCGAAGACGCCCGAGTCGCCCACTATCCACATAGTCTTCCAGACCTGGCCGCCGTCGTTGGTCGCAATCAGTACCCCCGCCTTCTCCTCGTTGCCGCTAGCGGCGGCAAACCCGGTCTGGCCGTTGATGAAGTCTACCCCGCGGACGGTGAATTTCTGCGCGCCTCGGCTCTTTAAATCATACGGCCCTTCGGGGAGCTCAAGCTCGCTCTTCTGCGAATCCCAGGTCCGCCCGCCGTCCGTCGTGTGATAGATGGCGCCTTTGTGGCCGGTGGCCCAGCCCGTCATCTTATCGATGAAGAATATGTCGCTGAGCGATGTCGAGAGCCTACGCTGTTCGCGCCAGGTCGCGCCGCCGTCTGTCGTCACGAGCATGCTGGACGGGCCGCCTTCCGGCTCGTCTTCCGACACGGCGGTCGCCCCGCCCATCCACCCGTTGTTTTCGTCGTTGAAAAAGAGGGTGGTCGGGGCCTGGTTTACCTCGACCTTCGCGCCCGTCCAGCTCGCCCCGCCGTCGACGGTCCGCAGGACGACCGCCTTCCCGCCGTGCTCAAGCCCGGCGACCCACCCGCGATTCTCGTCTATGAAGTGAATTGTGTTCAATGCCTCGGGCATCAGTCCCGACCGCTCTATGGGGAGGTTGGCCCAGGTCGCGCCGCCGTCGGTCGTTCGCGCGACTATGCCCATGCGCTCGCTCATGTCCTTGGGGTTGTTCATGTCGCCCGTGACGAAGACTACGCTGCGGGAGACGACCGAGATCGAGGTGTAAAACGGGACCAGCGCGTTTACGTTCGGCAAATCCGCGGCGGGCACGCGGTACTGGGCGACCCACCGGGCCGATCGCCTTGCGGCCTGGTTAGCGTTCTGCTGGTTGCTGTTTTTCGTCTCCTTGCAACCGGCTAATACGACCGCGACAAGAGAAAGCAACGCCAGCGTCGAGGCAATGCGTTTGTTGAGTTGCATCAAGAATCCCCTTGAAATTAATAAAGAGTGAAAGAGCGTGATATTAGCAGAGCGGCTCGCAGGAAGGCAAAAGGCAACAAGCAGTCTGAATGGGATAGATTGTAGGGGCAGGGACAAGCCCGCGCCGCGCGAAGCGCATCATGCGCCATGGCCCCTACAGCTTATTAACACGCCGCATCGTCCGGGCAGGCTTCGCTTCTTGAAGAGAGCTTGATCTGGCTCGTCACGATGCCGACGAGTATGAAAGCCGCGCCGGCCATCAGTGGAAGGCCGATCTGCTCGCCGAGAACCATTGAGGCGAGGCTGAGGCTTACTATCAGCTCGAACGTCGAGAGCTGAGACGTTTCGGCTGCGCCTAGCTTTTCGAGGCTTGAGAAGAAACAGAGCAGCGCCATCACGGTCGAGACAAGCCCGATGGCCAGCACCACCGCCGTCGCTTTGACCGTGAGCATTTGCAGTTGCGGCAAGCCCGCGCCGCCCATCAGCCAGAACCCCAGGGCCGCGAACGTAGTGACGTAAAGCGCGACCGTCTTCGGCTTGACGTTGTAGAGCAATCGGCGGCTTGCCGCGACGTAGGCCGCATACCAGGCGGCTCCCCCGACGGCCAACAGCACGCCCCACGTCAGACCCCCGGCGAGCGTTCCGAAAACGCCTACCGCGACGCCGCACAGTATCATCACCGCGCCGACGGCGAGCTGGCTGTCGGGCCGCTCCCTTGTCACGACCCAGTCGATCAGCGTCACGAAGACGGGGTAGCTGAAAAAGAGCAGCCCCGTGATGGAGGCCGGCGTCGTCTCAAGCGCCTTGAAGACCAGATTCGAGAATACGCCGTAACCCGCGAGGCCGAGCGCCGCCGTGATCGCCAGCTCTTTGCGGCCTATGCGGATCGCGCGGCGGTTGAAGATCAGAAAGTAGCCCCACAGCGCTACGGCCGCAACCAGGAAGCGGAGCGCCAGCAAAGACGCCGAATCTATCCCCTCGCCGTAAGCGAACTTCGCGAACGTCGCGATCGCGCCGAAGCCTATCGTCGATATCAAAGCCTGCGCCCTGCCTATGAAACGGGCGTTCGTCAGCTTCGATTGCAACGCCCGCGATCTGCTCATAACTCTTGCACTCATAGATTGATTGTCGGGTATAACAAAGCGCTCCACAACGGGCGAAGACAACAGCCGCGCGCCGCTCGCTTTGTGCCACGAGCACAGACGGCGGGTCGATTTTTACAAGCCTAACAGACGAATAATCAACGGATCGGCTTTGGAGATTGCGGCTCGTTTGCTACACTATTATTGCTTGAGCTTCTAACAAGGCTTCAGTTTTTTTCTGAGTAGCAAAATGCTACCGGATACTTGTGTGTAAATATTTTTCTAAGGAGAGTCGGAGAGCAAGATTATGGCGAGAAGTGGTCATAAAGGAATAAGCAGAATCGACCAGGACAAAAGGAAGACGTATGGCTGGTATGTGAGAGTCAATTTCAACGGCGTCGAGCATGCCAAATTCTTCAGTGACAAATCCTGCGGAAGCAGGGAGAAAGCCCTCCAAGAAGCGATCAAATACAGAGACAAAGTAGAGAAAGAGATAGGAAAGCCCCGGACCGATAGGACGGTCGTGTCCCGCAGTCCCCGAAACAGCTCCGGCATCATCGGAGTCCGCCGCAAGAAGCGAGAAGTCAAGAGCGAGAACGGGGAGAAGAAGTACAAGAGCTATTACGAGATTTCGTGGACCCCCTGGCCCGGCCGTTTGAACCGGACCTGGGTCTCTATAGACGAGTATGGCGAGAAAGAAGCGCTGCGCCGGGCCTGCGCCATCAGACGAGAGAAAGAGCGAGAGATGTACGGAAGCGTGATAACGGCGAATTGGGCCGCGAGCCTGAGCAAGCTTTTGAACAGTTGAACCAACAATCCGCGCCCGCGCGTCCGACAGCCGGACGCGCGGGCGCGGGCCGTCTTGCCCCACCCGTTATACCGCGCCCCGTTATTCCGAGACTGGCGATCCTGCAATCGGACATTAAGATTTCGGCGCGGCCGGCCCGCGCGCCGCAAGCAGTCGTGACGCCCGCAACGCCACCTGAAGGTTGAGACGGACTTCGGGGCTGTTGAGGTCCTGGCCCAACAGCTTGCTGATGTGCTCAAGCTGGTAGCTGACCGTGTTGCGGTGCAGCGCGAGCGCGCGGGCGGTCGCGCGCAGGTTGCCGTTCAGGTCCAGGAAAGTCTCTAGCGTCCTCATCCAGTCGGTCTGTTGCTCGCGGTCGTGGCGGGCGACCGCGGAAAGATAATAATCGATGAAGCGCTCAAGCTCGTTTTGATCCTGGATGCGCAGCAGCAAGCGCCACACCCCCAGGTCGTTGTAATGCAGCACGCTTTTCGTCTCGCCCGTGATGCTCGCGATGAAGAGCGCTTCGCGGGCCTCGCGGAAGCTGGTCGGAAAGTCCGGCAGGCTTCTCACCAGCCGCCCCATGCCTATGCGAACGCCCGCCCATGAGTGCCCTTTTAACGCCTCGCCCAGCGAGCGCGCGAAAGGGACCGAAGAGGCTTCGCGCGCGCTCACGGGGAAGATGGCGATCACCCACGCGTGCCTGTCTATCAACACGGCGCGGCGCGGCGCTTGATTGAGCGCGGCCCGTAAGGCCCGCCTCTCCTCGCTCGTCAAGTGCTGGTCGGGGGTTGCGTCCGCGCGCTGCGCGAGCGCGAGCACGTGGAACTGCTCAGGCTCAAGTCCGACCTCGGCCAGCCTCGCCAGCGTCTCTTCGCTCGCCGGGAGATTCCCGGCAAGCAGCGCGTCGATCAAGTAGTCCCGCTCGGCGTCCAACGACCTTGTGGCCAGTTGCCTGAGTATGGCTTCGGTGACTTCGATGAATGGCGTGGAGCGCGGCAGCTCTACGAGCGGCAGGTCGTGACGGTCGGCGATCTCGCGCATCACGGGGGTCGTGTGAGGCAGGTACTCTTCTTTAGCGACGAAGACGGCCGCGACCTTAATCATCGCGGCTTCGCGCATGTACTTCGCCTGCGCCTCCGGGTCGTCCTGTATCCCGAGCCCCGAGGTGATGAGCACCTCGCCGCCTTTGACCCACTCGGCGACCTGCGGGTGGTCCAGTATGTGCGTCCAGCGGATGGGGTTATCCAGCCCGCCGTGGCCCGCTACAACCTCCGCGCCTTTAAGGATGTTTAATGTGAGGGCTTCTCTGACGGTCAGGCTCATGCAGGCAATTATGCTTCAGGATTTCGGAATGCGGAATCACTCAGAGCGTCTTTATCATCAGGTATCCGTCGTCGCCACTCGTGTAGTAGCGCGGCATGCGGCGGACGATCTTATAGCCGAGGTCGAAGTAGAGTTTTTGCGCGGGCTCGTTCGAGGTGCGGACTTCGAGGCGGACCGTCGACACGCCATGCTCGTGAAACCCCGTCTCGACGGCGTGCATCAGCCGCCGGCCATAGCCGCGGCGGCGGTATTCCGGCCCGACCCCCAGCGCCACCACATGGCCCGTCCCGTCGGGCTCTATCATGCCGACTACGAAGGCGGTCATCTCGCCTTCGTGATCGATGACCTTGAAACAGACCGACTGGTTGTGAGAAAGCAGGTAGCGGATCGTTTCGCGGTCGTAGGCCTCGCCGTCCGAGAAGCAACGCTGGTCGAGGCGCCAACACTCGTTGAGGTCGCCGCCGTCCATCGTCATTACAACAGGCTCGGTCACTGCCGCCATCATGGACTCGTTTGAATTGTTCTTACCCTTTCGCCACCTGGGCCACATTTCAGGGACTACCTTTGACTTCGTTCGGAGAACTTTTCAAATCGTTTTCGGGCCATCGTCGCCGGGTCAGTGACTATTATACGCCAACAGAGCCCGTCGCGCACCAGCCTATTTTGCCCGTCCGGTTTTGCGCCGCGGGCCGGGGTTTGACTTATCGAACTGCCTCCAATAGGCTTTCCCTCACAGCCTTATGATCTACCGTGAGAAAATAGTCGCGGCGCTCAACACGCGCCGTGCGGAATTCATAGAGTTCGAAAGCGGCATGCGCGAGCAGTTCTTCGTCTACCGCGAGGCGCTCGACCGCCTGGCTTCGGTGAGCGGAGCAGAATTGATTGAGCGGCTCAAGGCCACGGACGCGCCCGGCGCGCTGCCTACGGAAGAGTTCGACCGCGCCCGCTCGCTCGTCATCCCGTTCGGCCACGAGTGGAGCAACCACGAGCAGGCCCGCCGGTGGGCGTTCGAGACGTTGATCGGGCGGACGACGTTCGCCGCCGACGGCAGCCAGATACTGCCCACGAAAGATTTCTCCGTGCCCGTGGCCGCCGTGCAGGTCGCCTGGTTTGAAAACCGTCACGCGCCGGGCGGCGATTACGTGAAGGATGCGGCCTTCGAGATACTGACCCCGGCCGAGGTGATGGTACGCACGGGCGGCGCGACGGAAGTCTCCGAGCAGATAGTCCACCGCCGCAGGTACGGGCTTGAGCTGGGCGCCATACGCAACTACATGCAGGCCGCCTCCGAGCGGGGCCTCGACCCCGCGCGCCCGCCCATCGTCTTCCTCGACAGCCTGCTTGTAATCTCTTTCGCGGAGCTGCTGCCCGACGAGCAGCGGCAGTTTTACGTCTCGGAGATAGTCTCGCTGCTTGCCGTATCGAAAAAGACCGGCATCCCGGTCGTAGGGTACATAGACACAAGCTTCGCGCGAGACTTGATAAACATGCTCCAGATAGTTTTCGACCTGCCGGCGGCCGAAAGGCTCTACGACGCGGGCCTGGTCTCCGAGCGCATGAAGTGGGGCGACCGCTCGCCGCTTTTTCGCTGCGCCCGCCGAGGCATACTCGATTCCTACGGCGACGAGTGGTGTCGCCATATAGGCTTTCTCTATCTGAAGACGGCGGGCGACGCGCCGCCTTCGAGGCTCGACATTCCGTTGTGGGTCTACGAGCGCGGGCTGCTCGACTACGTCGTGGACACTGTGCGCGGCGAGGTAGTCGTAGGCAACGGCTACCCTTATTCGATCGAGGCCGCCGACGCGACGGCGGTGCTGACGACTCGCGACCGCGAGATGTTCTATTCGATCTTTCAAGAGTTCGCCGAGCGCGAGCGGCTGGACCTACGCGTCGCGCACAAGGCCATAAGCAAAGCGCATAGAAGATAGTTTTCAGTTTTCAGTTTTTAGTTTTAAGCATCGAGACTAAAGACTAAAAACTGAAAACTGAAAACTAAAAACTGTTTTATGAGGATAGCGAAGATCGTCAAATCTAATTCTCATGTCGACTACGTCGGCCGGGTGCTTGACCGACTCGATTCGGCAAGCCCGCCCGCGCCCGAGCATTACAGGTTCGGGCAGTTCGTCACGATACCGACCGGAACAGAAACGATGGTGGGCGTCATCTACAATTCGCTGCTGATCAATCCCGATTACGACAGGCTCGGGCCGCGGCTGTCGGGCTCGGCCGACATGACCGCGGTCTTCAGCCCGGACCTTGTAGACGAGCAGGGCGTTCTGATCGGGTTGCTTCTCGTAGGCTGGATCGATGGCAGCGGCGCGGCCCACCAGACGATCCCTCGCTCGGTGATACCAGTTAATTCTGAAGTCGTCGCTATGGACGACGGCGAGGTACAACGGTTTCATACGAAGGGCGATAACCGCCTGGCGCTCGGTTACTACTCGCAAGTCATAACCCATGCGCGGCAGTTCGCGCCGCAGCTTCTGCTAGCCGTGTTGGACCAGCTTGAGGGCATGTTCGAGCAGAGCTCAAAATCCGAGATAGCCGTGTTGCGCCGCACGCTGAACTGGCAGATGGTTATGCAGAGCAAGCCGCTTTGATTTGATTTACAGGAAAAATGAGTATGGAGATTGTCGAGATTGATGGCGGGTCGCTCACGCTCGAGCAGACCGCCGCGGTCGCCGAAGGCGCGCAAGCGGCCCTCGCGCGGTCCGCTCACGAGCGCATACTGCGCGCCCGCCGTTTCGTTGAGCAGATAATCGAGCGCGCCGAAGTAGTCTACGGCATAAACACGGGCTTCGGAGCGCTGGCCGACGTCGTGATCCCCCCGGCGAAGCTGCGCGAGCTTCAGGTGAATCTCGTCCGCTCGCATTCGTGCGGCGTGGGCGAGCCGCTTTCCGAAACGGTCGTCCGCGCGATGATGTTGCAGCGCGCCAACGTCCTCGCCAAAGGCTATTCCGGCTGCCGCATGGAGGTCGCCGAGACCCTCTTAGAAATGCTAAATCGGGGCGTGCACCCGCTGATCCCTTCGCGCGGGTCCGTAGGCGCGTCGGGCGACCTTGCGCCGCTGGCTCACCTCGCGCTCGTCGCCATAGGCGAAGGCGAGGCTTATTACAAAGGCGAGCGCCTCGCGGGCGGCGAGGCGATGAGCCGCGCGGGCATTCAGCCTCTCACTCTCGAAGCGAAAGAGGGGCTTGCGCTCCTAAACGGCACGCAGGCGATGACGGCCGTCGGCGGGTTGGCTCTGCTCGCGGCCGAGCGGCTGGCGAGCGCCGCCGACGTAACGGGCGCGATGTCGCTTGAAGCGCTCAAGGGGACGCCCGTCGCTTTCGACCACAAGATTCATGCGGTGCGCCCGCACCCTGGCCAGATGGCGAGCGCCAGGCGGTTAAGAGAATTGATCGAAGGGAGCGAGATTCGCGAGTCTCATCGCGATCACGCCGTCGACCCGCGAGTGCAGGACGCCTACGCGTTGCGATGCATGCCGCAGGTGCATGGCGCAGTCCGAGACGCGCTCGCGCACGCGCGCCGAACGCTTGAGATCGAGATCAATAGCGCGACGGATAATCCCCTGATCTTTGCCGAAGCGGGCGAGGTGCTTTCGGGCGGGAATTTTCATGGCGAGCCGGTCGCGCTCGCGCTCGATTACGCCGCGGTCGCCATAGCGGACCTCGGCACTATCTCCGAGCGACGCGTGGAGCGATTAGTCAATCCCGATCTCTCAGGGCTCCCGGCATTCCTGACGCCCGACCCCGGTACGAACTCGGGGATGATGATCGCGCAGGTAGCGGCCGTCTCGTTGATCGCCGAAAACAACGTGCTCGCTCACCCCGCTTCGGTGACTAACCTGCCCACGTCGGCCAACAAAGAAGATCACGTCAGCATGGGCATGACGAGCGCGCTCAAGTTCGCGCACGTCGTAAAGAACGTCGAGAGGATTCTGGCTATCGAGTTGATGTGCGCCGCGCAGGGGCTCGATTTTCTGAGGCCGCTCAAGCCCGGCCCGCGGCTGGTAGAAGTACACGCGCGCGTGCGCGAGCGCGTCCCGATGCTTGAGCGAGACGCGCCGCTATCGAACTTCATCGAATCGCTTGTCGAGCTTGTGCGGGAGATCGGATAGTAGTCAGAGGGCGTCTGAGAAGTGGCAACTTACTCGGCCGCGTAGGAGCTTACCCGGCTCCGTAGGAGCCGGATGTTTGTAGTTGATCGCAAGGCAGGTCCACCAACCCCGTAGGGGTTGAATGTCTGATATTCAACCCCTACGGGGTTGGGGTGCATTTACGCAATTGTTCTACAGACATAGAGCCCCGCAGGGGCTTTTCAGACGCCCTCTCAGTAGACAGTAGCCGGAATGATCGAAGGCTTGAAATTGGCTTCCAAAGCCTGTTCCAAGCCAGCAGTTATTCTGCCTACTGACTACTGACTACTGGCTACTGGCTACTATCCGAAGATTACAATCATCGCGTGGTAGACCGTGACTAGCGCGTAGGCGGCGACGGCGAGGCGGATTCCAAGCCGCGCGGTCCGCTTGTGAGAGTAGTTGTAGCAGACGAGCAAGCCTAAGGCGGTGATCGCCATCTTTACAAAGAAGAACAATACTGCGTGCCGCTCTATCAATGATTGCATTAACGGGTTGCCTTCGGCCGCCACCCCGCGCCCTATGTGCCACATCGTCGCCACCGCATCGTAGCCGGACAGCGCGATCGCAGTCAGTACGTACACAAACATCCTGCGATCGTGGAAACGTACTTCGGCCCTGAACATATTCACCTCTTCTGCCCAGTAATTAAACGCGCGAGCGGGAATGGGGCTCCCAAAAATCTCGCGCTCGACAGATTGCCTGGCAAAGCCAGTGCCAAAGATACTACTTAAAATATTGTAGATCAATGCCCCGTCCGGGGTATTTCTTCTGTTGCGGGGTGTTAAAATCCTGACCCGATTTGGTAATCTCATATCATTATTTTTGAGATTTCTAATCGCTCTGGAATTTCAGACCGGGAGACATATGACCGAATCAAGGACGATAAAAGCGCCGCGCGGGAGCGAGATAAGCTGCAAGGGCTGGCACCAGGAAGCCGCGCTCCGCATGTTGATGAACAACCTCGACCGCGAAGTGGCCGAGCGCCCGGACGACCTGATCGTTTACGGCGGGACCGGGCGCGCGGCGCGCGACTGGCGCTCGTTTGACGCGATAGTCCGTTCCTTGAGAGAGCTCGAAAACGACGAGACGCTCTTAGTCCAATCGGGCAAACCCGTGGCCGTCTTCCGCACGCACGAGTATGCGCCCCGCGTCCTGATCGCGAATTCAAACCTCGTAGGCCATTGGTCGAACTGGGACGAGTTTCACAGGCTTGAGCGGATGGGGCTGACGATGTACGGCCAGATGACTGCGGGCTCGTGGATATACATAGGCAGCCAGGGCATAGTGCAGGGCACGTTCGAGACTTTCGCCGCCGCGGCCAACAAGCATTTCGGCGGCACGCTTGACGGCCGCTTGGTGGTGTCGGGCGGTATGGGAGGCATGGGCGGCGCTCAGCCGCTCGCGGCGACTCTGAACGGCGCATGTTTTCTTGGCATAGAGGTCGACCCCGCGCGGATAGAAAAACGGATGGCTACGGGCTACTGCGACCGCAAGGCGGAAAGCCTCGACGACGCGCTAAAGATCATAGAAGAGGCGCGCGCGCGCGGCGAGGCGATCTCGGTAGGGCTGGTCGGCAACTGCGCGGACGTTCTGCCGGAGTTTGCGCGGCGAGGGGTGGTGCCCGATCTGCTGACCGATCAGACGAGCGCGCACGACGCTCTGAACGGGTATGTGCCAAACGGAATGAGCCTGGACGAAGCGGATCGATTGCGGCGCGAGAATAGCGAAGAGTATAAGCAGAGGGCTATGGAGGCGATGGCCGCGCACGTCCGCGCGATGTTGGAGTTGAAACGTATGGGCGCGGTGACTTTCGATTACGGCAACAACATACGCGCGCAGGCCCGCCATGCCGGCGTCACGGACGCGTTCGAGATACCGGGCTTCGTCCCCGAATACATCAGGCCGCTGTTCTGTCAGGGGCGCGGCCCTTTCCGGTGGGTCGCGCTTTCGGGAAGCAGCGAGGACATTAAGAAGACAGACAGCCTCGCGATGGAGCTCTTTCCGGACGATCAAGTCTTGTCGAGGTGGCTGCGGCTGGCGCGCGAGCGAGTAAAGTTTCAAGGCTTGCCCGCGCGGATATGCTGGCTCGGTTATGGCGAGCGCGCTGAGTTCGGCGAGGCGATGAACGACATGGTCCGCACGGGCAAGCTCGAAGCGCCGATAGTGATAGGCCGCGACCATCTAGATACTGGATCGGTGGCTTCGCCCTACCGCGAGACGGAAGGGATGCTCGACGGATCGGACGCGATAGCCGACTGGCCGCTTTTGAATGCGCTGTTAAACACGGCGAGCGGCGCTTCGTGGGTATCGATTCACAATGGCGGCGGAGTCGGCATAGGCTATTCGCTCCACGCGGGCCAGGTGACCGTAGCCGACGGGACTGAAGACGGCGCGCGCCGACTGAACCGCGTGCTGACGAACGACCCAGGCATAGGTGTCGCGCGACACGTCGACGCGGGCTACGACGACGCGAGAAAGACGGCCGAAGAGAAGGGAATCAAGATACCCGGCTCTGACAGTTAGGAGATAGCCGATATGTATTGTCCGTCTTGCGGAACGGCTCTGGCCCAGATGACGAAGTATTGTAATCGCTGTGGGGCTAAACTAAACAGCAAGAAATCTGACCCCGTTGAGAAGCGCCTCGATGATTACCTCGACGGGCTCTTCTGGATCACTGTCTTTGGCCTCGGGTTGATCCTCGGCGGCATGGCCCTGATGAAGAAAGTTCTTCAGCTCGGCGATGGGCTGATAATCGCTTACCTCGTTCTTAGTTCGACTGCGTTCACTATCAATTTCGCCTTGAGCTTGTGGCAGATATTTCGTATGACCCGAAATCCAAAGGGGCTCAAAGGCGATAATCAAACACTCGACACAAACGATCTCGGCCCCGCAAGAGAACCGCTCTCGCTCGATGCCCCGCCGAGCGTCACGGAGAGAACAACCCGCGACCTGGAGCACGCGTCGAAAGAGCCCGTCACTAACAGAAGTGGCATTACCTAAAACGGACGACAGTCTTGTCCAGCGGTATCTCCATCCTTCGCGAGCGCGGGGCCGCGCCCGGCTGCGGCTTCCACTGCTCGTTCCTATCTAGCGCCTCTGACGATTCGACTGCGCCCAGAACTTCGAACCCTTTGAAGACGTACGGGACGCCTTCGGCCGCCAGCGCCGCGCTCGAATCGCTGACATGAAAGTGCAGGTGCGGCGCGGTCGAATTCCCCGAATGGCCCACCAGCCCTATCACCTGACCGCTGCGAACGCGGTCGCCGACCTTCACTCGGATGCTGCCGGGCTGGAGGTGCCCGTAGAAGGCGAACCGCCCGTTGCCAAGGTCCAGCGAGACGTAATTGCCGCCCGCGTCCTCAAGCTTGATCGGCGTAGTCGGCATCACACCGAGCGAAGGGGTTTCGGAGACGCCATCTTTCACGCCCGCCACGCGGCTATCGGCTACGGCCAGCACTTCCGCGCCGTAGCCATACCAGTTCGTGATCTTTGACGCGTCGCCGCGAGCAGGCTTCCCGTCATCGCCAAGCTTCATCCAGTCGATGGCGAACCGTTGCGGTATGCGCGCCCGGCCATCGAGCGGGAGAATGGTGCGTCGGTGGCCCGCGTCGTTTGATGGGCCGAAGCCTGCGACCCATGGGCCGCCTCTGAGCGGCATGTCGATTACTATGGGCGCTTCCTTGCGAACGCTGGTCTGCACGCCTTCGACCGCGCCTGCCTCGCTGCCCGTCGGTCGCATCAAGTTGAACGAGATTCTGTGAAGAAGCTTCGCCGGCACGACGGCCGTCTCTTCAAGCGTCAGCCACACGAAGACCACTGCGCGCATGCCTCCGGCGATCACGCGCTTGTCGGCGAGGTCGGGCCGAGCGCCCGGCCGCGCCAGCCTCTCGCTGAGCGCCGCGTCTCGATAATCCGCAAGCACGGCGGCCGTATTGTCGCCGCTCGTCACTTCGACCCTGGTGAGCGCGAGGTCGACGCCCCTGAAGTTTGTAATGTGCAACTCATAGGCGAGATGCACTTTGCCATCAGCTTTGACCGGGATCGGGGCCGACGGTATCTGAACGTCGAGCGACATGCCTGCGGGCACTTGCACCTGGGCGATGGCGAGGCCCGAGCTTGCCAGCGCCAGCACAGTCGAGAACAGAGCGATCGCGACTGATTGAACAAACACTTTTTTCATTTCGATCTCCTGGGGGCATACGCGCGTTAGCTCGCGCTTCTCCCGTATTCTATGACCCGTTCAGTCTTTTGCCAACAAATACCTGTTGGTGTAGTCTGGTCATCATGAGCCTTGAAGGAAGAGTGGCAGTCGTAACCGGGGCGAGTCGCGGCGTGGGGAAAGGCATCGCCTTAGAGCTGGTCGAAGCAGGGGCGACGGTCTACATCACGGGCCGCTCGGCCGAAGACATGGAGTATATGGCGGGCAAGGGCGTCGCCGCGAAGTGCGACCACCGCGACGACGACGAGGTCGAAGCATTCTTCAACCGCGTCGCTGACGAGCAAGGGCGTTTAGACATTCTCGTGAACAACGTCTGGGGCGGCTACGAGAATATGGTTGAGAACGGCCAGTTCACATGGTCGCTGCCCTTCTGGCAACAGCCCATCTGGCGCTGGGACGCGATGTTCCAGGCGGGGGTGCGCGCTCACTACGTCGCGAGCCGGCTGGCGGCTCAGAGGATGGTTGCCGCACGCCGGGGACTCATCGTCAACATCTCGTTCTGGGCCGCACAGAAACATCTAGGTAATGTGGCTTACGGGGTGTCGAAAGCGGCGACCGACAAGATGACCGCCGACATGGCTGAAGAGTTGAGGGAGTACAACGTCGCGGCCGTTTCGCTCTACCCCGGTCTGGTGAGGACCGAAAAGGTGATGGAGGCCGCGGCCTGGCTGGACCTGAGCAACTCCGAGTCGCCGCAGTTCATAGGGCGCGCGGTCGTCGCGCTCGCCTCTGACGAGAAGGTTATGGAGCGCACGGGAAAGGTATTGATCGCCGCGAGCCTCGGCGAGCAGTACGGCTTCGCCGACGTAGACGGGAAGCAGCCCCGCCCGCTTTCGCTCGATCAACTTTGATTGAGTGGGGAGTCTCTTATGGTTTAGAGGTTGTCTCGAAAGCCCTGAAAGGGCTTAATTCAATAGCCAGGGGCATCGCCCCTGGAAAAGGGTTGTCATAAACCACAAGCCCTGAAAGGGCGCGATAGTTATATCGCCCTTTCAGGGCTTCTTGTTGTATGACGCGTAACCCGGCGCGTTGCGCCGGGCTATTGAATTACGCCCCTACGGGGCTTATTGAATTACGCTTCTTCGAGGCTTCCTATTGAAGCGTGCCCCTCAGGGGCTTATTGAATGACGCCTCTTCGAGGCTTTCTTGCCAATCAATACGGTTGTCGGGCTCGACGGGTCGAGTGAAGTCCCTTGCTCCTTTCCGTTGACGCGAATGACGGTCCCGTCGTCAAAGCCGGAGCCGGTGAAATTGTAGGGGCGATGGCGCGACCCGTCAGAACGGGTTCCCCGGCGCTTCGCGTACGGCGGCCAATGATGTCATGGCGCTAACGCGGGGAACCCGTTCTGACGGGTCGCGGGCAGCCACAAGGGCTGTCCCTACAGGTTTGTCCACCAACGCTCCTTTAGGACACTGCATACTCTTGCGGCAACCGGAATCAATGCTGTGATAGGAGCTGTTGTGAAGGCTTGCTCTCATGCCGCTTTTTGTAAGCGAGGATGAAGAAGTTCTTATCGCCTATCCGTGACGCGAGGTCGTGGTCGGGGCCAAAGACTGCGAAGGGCTCGTAGTTCTCTTCCACCCACTGCATCAAGCGCCGATGATAATCGCGCCCCAGGACTTCGGGGCCGAACTCGCCCGTCGGCCTGTTGGTCACCAGCACGAACCGCGTGTTTGATGCGATCAATTGATTTATCGCGCGCTCCTCGCCCTGCGGGTCGAGGAACCCTGGTGTCGTGATCTCCTCGCGCAGCGGGTTGGGGCGGCCTGTCAAGAAGTTCAGCGAAGTGCCTTCGGGCATTACCGCCACCGGCTCGCCTTCGGCCGTCTCGCGGTTGATGAACTCCAGCGCCTCTTCAAAGCCCCGGCCGAGGTCCGGCACGGCTATCGTCGTACCCCTCTCGGTTACGAGCTTGTAAGTATTTCTCGACTGATATCTGTAAGCTAAAACACCCGCGGTGATGAGTGTCTGGATCATCAGCACGCCGATTATGATGTTGCGCGCCACGAGCCGCGCGCGGCGCTCGCGGAACAGGTTTGCGAACGGCCCTACCCAGATGTAGACGAAGATGATGATCGACGCGGGCAGCAGGTACGAGCTGTAAGCCCCGCCGCTCCGCACGCGGAGCATGACGCGCGCCAGGCTCGCCAGCGCGTAGACGGCGATCACTATGAGCACGACCGTCTGCTTCCAGCCTTCGCGGTCGTCAGCCTTCTGCCTCTGATACTTGATCACGGCCGGGATCAGCAGGCAGACCAGCAGCAATGGCATAGCCAGGTAAGGCCCCTTCTCCCAGCTCACCTTGACCGTCGACGGTATCAGCGCGAACAGCAAGAGCGACGCGGCGAGCAGCACCCAGAGCTGCGTGTAGGTGGCGCGGCCCGCGCCCGTGGCCGTCTCCGCCACGGCTATCTCGCGAGCAGGGCGCGGCCCTTTGCGGCGAGTGACGAGAATGCTTATCACGCCTACGATGGCTGCGAGCGCGGCCATCCTCGCGGCCATGCCTACCATTTGCGCGATCGATTCGCCGGGGCTGTCGAAGCCGGACATGTGCTTGTTGAAGTAGATGAGCTCTTCGGGCAGGTTGCGGAAGAAAAGAAAGCTGTCGGTCGAGAGAGTCTGCCATCCGACTTGCGACGCGATGTAACCGTAGACGGCGAGAACTAAGAGAGCCGCCGGGCCTAGAAAGAGCGCGGCCCTCCGCATCAAGCGCCGCATGTCGGGGTAATCGACCAGGGCCACGGCGACGACTCCCGTGACGATGGCGGCCAGCCCCATCTCGGTCTTCGCCAGCAGCGTGAGCCCCGCCGCAATACCCGCTACGACCGGCAGGCGCGGCGACGTGTTGACCTGCCGCCTCTCCGTCTGGACGAAGCGCACCATCAAGGCGAGCGTCACCAGACCCAGAGCGCAGCCGTGCAGCGCCGAGTATGAGTACGGCAAAAAGTAATTGCCCGCCTGCTTGAAGGCGCAGAGCCAGATGACGCTCAAGGTAGCGGCCGTCGAAGCCGCGCGGCTCATCAGTTGCCGCGCGATGTAGTAGACGATGGCCAGTATTATGACCGCGGTGATTATCCCCTCGGCGTAAAGGAGGCCGAGCGAGGGGCCGAACAAACGATAGAGCGTGGCGTTGAGGTAAGGCGACAGCGGGCCGTAGATGTGGCGCACCTCTGAGTAGAGCATCTCGCCGCGCGCGAGCCTCAGCGGCTGATTCATCTCGCGCCCGCAGTCTACGAGCAGGTTGCCCCAGCGCTGCCACGAGACGGCCAGGCCAACGACGAAGGATGATGTTATGAGGGCGACCCAGGGCAGGTCGCGTTTGTCTATTTTGGCAGCCACGACGAAGGCGGATTATAGGCGATTGCTCACAGAATATCTACGCCAAATAAATTCAAAGATGCTCGGTGCGGACAAGCCTCTCGCGGCGAAAGCCGCGCGCCATCCTGAAAGAGAAGAGATAAAACAGCGGCGAGCAGACTTCGTGGTAATGCCTCGTGAGATCGAGCGCGATGTGGAGCGCGTACCCGGTAACGAGGCCGATCAGAAAAGGTGTGCGCAGAATTAATGTCAGTACGATGAGAGCCGCGAGTAGCTCGAAAGAGTGGAACAACAGCGGGAGGCGTACGAGCTTGCGCCGTCGCATGAAGCGCGTAAACAGGCTCGCGAGCCCGGTCTTATGAGCGTCGCGGGCCGCGGCTTCGGCGCGCTTCTTGCCCAGGTACGGCGCGCCCCGCCTTATCGACCAGAGCTGGTCGAAGACATGGTCCGCGTCTATCAAAAAGCCCCCGACCATCGCGCCCGCCACAGCCCAGCCCGACCCCGTAGCCCAGTAGAGCGCGCCGCCCGCCGCCAGCGATGACCAGAAGTGGTGCTTTGCTTTCATCGGTTCTATACTCTCTCAGTGCTGAGTGCTGAGTCCTGAGTGCTGAGTTAATGTCCGTACTCAGGACTCAGGACTCAGGACTCAGCACTTAATTATATTGGAGCGTGACCGCATGAAGAAACTTGATACGACCAAGTCCGCCGAGCTTTTCCAGCGCGCTCGGCGCGTCATACCGGGGGGCGTCAACAGCCCCGTCCGCGCTTTCCGCGCCGTAGGCGGCGAGCCGCTGTTTATCAAAGACGCCGCGGGCCCGAACATCGCCGACGCGGACGGCAACACCTACATTGATTATGTCTGCTCATGGGGGCCGGCGATACTCGGCCACGCCCACCCGGCGGTGACCGAAGCCATACAGAAGGCCGCGAGCCACGGGACCAGCTACGGCGCGCCCACGGAGATCGAGATCGAGCTGGCCCAAGAGATCATCGCGGCTTTCCCCTCGATCGAGCGCGTGCGGCTCACAAGCTCGGGCACCGAGGCCGCGATGAGCGCGATCCGTCTTGCGCGCGGCGCTACGGGGCGCGACCGCATAGTCAAGTTCGAAGGCTGTTATCACGGCCACAGCGACAGCCTTCTTGTGAAGGCAGGCTCCGGCCTCGCCACCTTCGCGACGCCCGACAGCGCAGGCGTCCCCGAAGACTTCGCGCGAAATACGATAGTGCTCCCCTTCAACGACACGGAAGCGCTCAGGCGAACCTTTGAAGAGCAGGGCGATGAGATCGCCTGCCTCATCATAGAGCCCGTGGCGGGCAACATGGGATGCGTGGCGCCGCGCGAAGGCTTTTTGCAGGCGGCGCGCGAGGCTACGAGCGCGGCGGGCGCATTGCTGATCTTCGACGAAGTGATAACGGGGTTCCGCCTGAGCTACGGCGGCGCGCAGCAATTGTACGGGGTGAAGCCTGACCTGACATGCCTTGGCAAGATCATAGGCGGCGGCCTTCCCGTAGGCGCGTTCGGCGGCCGCGCGGACGTTATGGAACACATCGCGCCGCTCGGCCCCGTCTATCAGGCGGGCACGCTGTCGGGCAACCCGCTCGCCGTGTGCGCAGGGCTTACGGTGTTGAGACTCTTGAAAGAGATAGACCCTTACGAAGAGCTTGACCGGCGCGCGGCTAAGCTCGAACAAGGCTTGCGCGACGCGGCGGCCGAGGCGGGCGTCCAGACTACGATCAACCGCGTAGGCAGTATGCTCACGACCTTTTTCACGGCGGAAGAGGTGACCGACTGGCCTAGCGCGAAGAGATCCGACACGGAGCTTTACGCGCGCTTCTTCCGCGCGATGTTGGAAGAGGAGATCTACCTCGCGCCGTCGCAGTTCGAATGCGCCTTCGTGAGCCTCGCCCACATCGACGAAGTGATCGACAAGACGATAAGCGCGGCCCGCACGGCGATGAGCGGCCTGGCCGGAAAGCATAGACCATAGATCAGAACGACACCTGTGAGTGCGACGGCTCCTTCGGAGTGCGCCGACTCGTCGGCGCTTTCGGGTTAGGAGAAGCCGTGATGGCTAACACCAAAGCGGTGACAAGTCACCGCACTCTGAAGGAGGCGCTGATTATTCCGGAATTAATCCTTTACAATCTACGTTTGGCTGTCCGCGTTCAGTTTTGAGGAAGCGTACCAACCCGGCTTTAGTCGAAACAAAACGAACCCAACGCCACGACCTGCCCCAGTGCCTCCGTAGTGAATAATAAGTAATTTGTGCTATAACCTGTTCATAGGAAATCAGAAGAGAACTGGTCATGAAGCCAGGCGGTTAACTCTTAGTAATGAATTCTAATTCCCAATGGGATCAGCTTAGATGAGAGTGAGTAGATGAAGGACTTCTTTATAAGCTACAACAAGGCCGACAAATCCTGGGCCGAATGGATCGCATGGACGTTGGAGGAAAGCGGCTACTCTGTTGTAATTCAGGCCTGGGATTTCCGTCCTGGCAGTAACTTTGCACTGCAAATGGATCAGGCTGCATCTGGAACAAGGAAAACAATAGCGGTCTTATCTCAGAGTTATCTAGATGCTGAATACACGCAGCCCGAATGGGCTGCGGCATTCACCCGTGACCCTAAAGGGGAGGAGCGCGCATTAATTCCAATTCGGGTACAGCCCTTTAACGCTACCGGGCTACTCGCCCCCATTATCTATATCGATCTTGTCGGGCTTTCGGAAAAGCAAGCTCGCGATACGATTCTTGAAGGGCTCAAGGACCGCGCGAAACCTAATGAAGCACCGAACTTCCCCGGATTGAACGAGCGCACGAGTAAAAGTATAAGCGAACGTGTCATTCCAAACCCTGTCGAATTCCCAGGATCAACGACTGCTCAGAATTCATCGGAAGAGCCTTATTCAGAAATCCCTTGGAATGTGCCGCAGGTCGTGCAGTTTTTTACGGGCCGCGAGGACGTGCTCAATAAACTGCATGAGGCTCTTATCGAGGGTAAAGCTGCCGTCCTAGCCCAGCGGCAGGCTATAAGCGGACTTGGCGGAATTGGAAAGACGCAGACTGCTATAGCATACGCTAATCAGTATCGCGCTGATTATAGGGCGGTATTTTGGGTGGTTGCCGAATCAAGAGAATCCTTGATATCGGATTTCGTAGCAATAGCTAGCCTGCTCAATCTACCTGAAAGGAACATTCAGGATCAGAGCCTTGTCGTATCCGCCGTAAAAAGATGGCTTGAGGCTAACAGAGATTGGTTGTTGATACTTGATAATGCTGACGAGCCGACGCTGGTTGATGAGTTTCTGCCCTCCGGTTCCAATGGGCACATCCTTTTAACTTCAAGAGCGCAAGTCTTTGACAGTATCGGGATCACAAATCCAATAGAGATGGAAGAGATGTCGCCCGAGGACGCCAGGGAGTTCTTATTGAGGCGCACCGGGCGGCGCAATCTTGAAAACGACGAAGATAAAGCTATTGATGAGCTTGCGCGCGAGGTTGATTACTTACCACTAGCTCTGGAACAGGCAGGAGCTTACATAAAAGAATTACGCGCGAGCTTTCAAGATTATCTTGTTAGCTATCGCAAACGGGGGCTTGAGTTACTTGAAAGAGGCTCTCCAACCGGCAAGAACCGTAAATCAGTAAGAACCACCTGGTCATTGAACTTTCAGCAGGTAGAAGACACTTCAAAGGCCGCGGCAGACCTGCTAAGAGTCAGTGCTTTCTTAAGCCCTGACAAAATCCCATATGAGTTTATCAGTATGGGTGCAAGTGAACTTGGGCCGGAGCTCTCTTCGGCTCTCGCAGACGTCGATTCCGACCCGCTCCTCCTTGACGAGGTGTTAAACCCGCTCATTCGCTACTCGCTCATACATCGCGACCGCAAATCGAAGACCTATGACATTCATCGTTTGGTACAAGCTGTGTTGAAAGAGGGGATGAGCAATGAAGACAAACGACAATGGGCTGAGCGTAATGTTAACGCTATGGCTCGCGTGCTTCCTGAAGTTGATTTAAATGATCTCTCAATGTTGGATCAGATTGAGCGAATTCTTCCACACGTGCAAGTGTGTTCTGAACACATAGTAAAATGGAGGGTTGTGTCATTAGAGGCCGCCCAGTTGCTTAACAACACAGGGCGTTATCTGCATTTCCGTGCACGCTTAAAGGATGCCGAACATCTCTATAATAGATCCCTGGAGATTAGGCAAAGTCTTTTGGACGCTGATCACAGCGAAATCGCTTCAAGTCTTCATAATATGGCCTGGCTTCACTATGACCAAGGCAGGTATTCAGAGGCCGAGCCACTTTATCTTCGCTCGCTCTCTATCAGAGCGCAAGCTATAGATCCCAATCATTTCGATATCTCAACGAGTCTTTACAAGTTAGGCGCCCTTTACATTGAAATGAGTAGGTATGCCGAAGCTGAGCCTCTCATTGCTCGGTCGTTGGAGCTCAGAGAGAGGCTACTGGGGCATGAACACCTTGACGTTGTTAATGTCTTGATTGTTCAAGCAAATCTATTTTATGACCTGTATAAGGATACAGAAGCGGAGGAGCTTTTAATGCGCTCGCTAGAAGCGATCGAAAAGACGCTGGGGCCAGAGCATAATAAAGTAGCTGGTATCCTCAATTCATTAGCCTTACTTTATAGACGAAGTGGTAGGTTGGATGAGGCAGAAGCCTTGAACTTGCGATCTAGATCAATAGACGAGAAGATACATGGAGCTAATTATCCTTTTGTAGCCACTAGTCTTAATAATCTAGGGGCGCTTTATATGGATATGCATAAATATGCCGAAGCCGAGGCTCTTATTACTCGATCGTTGGAAATTAGAGAGAAAACACTGGGGCAGGAGCATCCTGACACACTAAATAGTCTCCACACTCTGGCAAGGTTACGCAGCACCCAAGGCAGATTTGCAGAAGCAGAAGAACTTTACTCTAAATCGTTAAGCCTTGCAGAGGCAGTGCTCGGGCAAGAACACATTTCAGTTGCAAACACTCTATATGGCTTTGCCTTGCTTTATAAAGAATTGCGAAAACCATATAAGGGGGAGCCACTCATTCGACGTGCGCTTTCAATTCGCAAAAAGATTTTTGGGCCAGAGCACCCTAGGGTTGTAGAAGCTATGGCGGTCCAGGCAGAGATACTAAAGGCTATGAATCGAAAGGGAGAGGCGCAAAGAATTGAGGCGCAGGCCAAGAAAATCCAATCTAAACTTCACAGGAAGAGCAAAAAATAAGTGAAAGATAAATGCGTTAATGATGACTGTTGGCTGAGCAACTTAATAAATATTGTCTGCCGCGATAGCTTCCGGGATCAGGGCCGCGGCTCCGATGCATGTGCTCGTCAGATACCAGTCTTGATCTTTAGAACGCTCTTTGAATACCATGCGCGTATGGACAAGCAGATTATAGCCTCATCTCCTGATGTTATGGGCGGAACTCCAGTCTTTGCCGGCACTAGAGTCCCTGTCCAGACATTTATAG